>CAKTUZ010000029.1 GCA_934621605.1 uncultured bacterium
GTCTTGGACGGCTCCGCCCGGCCAATCAAACCGGAGCGTCGATATGGCCATAACTGCAGCTAACATAAAATAGCTAACGGCGGGCCTACCCTATTAGCGTTGCTTACGTAAAAAATTGCGCCTACATCAACATGCATAAACAAAAAAGCGCAACATATTATTTTATTAGCTGAAAAGCACAAATAACAGCAAGCAAAAAATGGCAGGCAGGAAGCTATTTTTTTTTGCAGTAGCTATCAGCAAATTTTTATACGGGAACGAACGGCAACGTCTATCGCAAGACGCTGTTTTTTTATGCCTGAGCTCAAGCTTGGCTAGAAGGAAGTTACACATGTCAGACGCACCGATTTTAACGACTTTGGAAGAGCTTTATAAATTCGGCCCCGGCCCTTCCAGTTCGCATACTATGGGCCCTATGTTGGCAGGCTACAATTTCTATCGACTAATGGCCAATCAAGCTGAAGAAGTATTACAAAAAGCAGCTAAATTAGACGTTATTTTACTGGGCAGTCTAAGCGCTACCGGAAAAGGACATGGCACTGACAGAGCCGTTTTAGCCGGTGTTCTAGGTAAGCAACCTGAGAACTGTGATCCCGATTTTTTAGACGAATTAGCCGAAAATCGCCAAAATAAATACGAGCTGAATTTAGGCCCTTTTCATACCCTTTTAGCTGTTGATGATATTATTTACGGAGCGACCGTAGGCAATTTTTATCACCCCAACACTATGCAAATAAAATTGTACGATTCCAACGGCCAAATTTTATTGGAAAGAGAATATTATTCAGTAGGCGGCGGTTTTATTGAATGGAAGGGGCATAAACTGGAAGAGAAACCCCTTCCCCCCTATCCTTACACAACATTTAAGGAATTAAAAAGCTATGTCAACGAAGAGCGCTCCTTATTTGATGTTCTGCTGGCTAACGAAATGACCCTAACCGGCAAAAGTGAACGCGAAGTTATGGAATTTGTCGCTAAGGTTGTACAAGTTATGCAACGCTCGGCCATGAGCGGTATGCATAAAACTGGCAAACTTCCTGGCCCTTTGGGCTTGCAAAGCAAAGCCCGCCGCTTGTTGGATAAATTTAAAAGTCGCCTGGAATTTTCCGCAGAGATGGCCATTACAGCCGTAGCCGCCGTAGCAATTGCCGTCAGTGAAGAAAATGCCCGCGGCCACGTAATTTGCACCGCTCCAACGGCAGGTTCAGCGGGCGTTATGGCCGGCGCTGTTCAGGTTTTACTTAATCGCAATGCTCACGACTTGCGTCGCGTTTGCGAAAGTCTTATCGTGGCTGCTGCCATTGGCTTTTTATGCAAGAGAAATGCCACTATTTCCGGTGCCGAGGGTGGGTGCCAAGCAGAAGTAGGCGTAGCTTCTGCTATGACAGCAGCTCTGTTGGTAAACTACCGCGGCGGCAAAGCAGAAATAATCGAAAACGCAGCCGAATCGGCACTAGAACAGCATTTAGGCTTAACTTGCGATCCTGTAGGCGGATATGTGCAAATTCCCTGTATAGAGCGCAATGGCTTCGGTATTATCAAAGCTTGGACAGCTAGCAGCATAGCCCTAGACGAAGCTGCCAGCAGTCACATGGTCGATCTGGATAGTTGCATAGAAGCTATGAATCTGACCGCCAAAGAAATGTCCTCCAAGTATAAGGAAACAGCCGAAGGCGGCTTGGCCAAAGTATTGTGCTAAGAGATAAAGGGCTCCGTTTCCCTTAAGAAACGAAGCCCTGTATTTCCAAGTTAGATTTTAAGCTTTAAAAGAGTCGGCGATATTGGCTGCTAATTGCTTGAGCTCTTCAACATCGTGTTCATCCAAAGCAGAAGCGAACTCTACGGAGCCAAGTAAGCGCATATCGTTCATTTTTTCAAGGTAGCAATTCATAATTTTCACAGACTGTGGAGCCCAAGAGCCGTTACCTATTAAAGCCACATCCCTATTCTTGAGACCGTGAGCTTGTAAACTGTGCAGCAAATGAGTCATTTGCGGATAAAGATCATTCATATAAGTAGGCGCTGCAAATACTAAATGACTGCAACGGAAGCTTTCGGCTACCAAATAGGCACAGTCTACATTGGAAACATCATAAATACTGATATTATTGATTCCCAACTTGTCCAATTCCGCACCTAAAATTTCCGCAGCATTTTCGGTATGGTGATACATAGAACCGAAAGCAATCATAACAGCCTTATCTTCGGGAGTATAAGTGGCCCACTTAGTATATTTATCAACAATATAAGCGAAATCATCACGTAAAATTAAACCATGCAGCGGACAAATAATTTTAAAGTCCAAGCCGGAAGCCGCTTTCAAAAGTCTGGCCGCCTGCATACCGTACTTACCAACAATATTTGTATAATAACGGCGATACTCGCTAATGTTGGCTCGCATGTCGGCATGATCGTTAAAAATGTTGCCATTTAAAGCACCGAAACTGCCAAAAGCGTCAGCGGAGAAGAGCACTTTGTGAGTGGCATCATAAGTAACCATAACTTCTGGCCAATGGACCATAGGGGCGAAGACAAAAGTCAAGGAAGTTTTACCTACTTGCAAAGTTTCGCCATTGCCAACAACCACAAAGCGATCAGGCCAATTTTTAGCTTCGGGGAAAAATTGCTTTAAGAAAGTTAAAGTCTTGGCATTAACTACAATTTTAACTTCAGGATACTTGGTAGCGACAGCAGCAATACCAGCGCAGTGGTCAGGCTCCATATGCTGGACGATTAAATAATTAAGTTTACGCCCATGCAAAGCATATTCCAAATTCTCGAAATAACGAGTTAAAACGGCTTCATCGGCCGTATCCATAACGGCAGTCTCTTCATCGTCAATGAAATAAGAGTTGTAAGAAACACCGAATTGCAAAGGAAAATGATTTTCAAAAAGGCTAATGCGCCTATCGTTGGCGCCCATCCAATAAATATTGTCAGTAACGTTAATTACGTTATGCATATTTAACCTCTTTCCTGATAGTTTATGTAAAAAACTAAAATTGACTTTCGACTGTTTGCGGCCTAAGCGTTTTCGCCTTCCAAGCTTCCCTTATCGATTAAAATCATCAATTGCTTTTGGTTGATAATAGTCACCTTATGCTTGGCAGCTGCTGCCAATTTAGCAGCGCCGGGCTTAGTACCTTCTACCAAATAATCGGTATTTTTGCTGACGCTGCTAGTTACCTTGGCACCATGACTGCGCAATAAAGCGTCGGCCCCGTCGCGGCTAAATCCGTCTAAGGTTCCGGTAATAACCATAGTTAAGCCCTTAAGAGTTTGGGCTTTACCCTCAGAAGCCGTATCCAAAAAGTTGACTCCAGCTTGACGCAGCAGTTCAATATTGGCCAAATTATCCTTTTGGCTGAAATATTCAACCAAGGAATTTTTAACAATAGGCCCCAATCCAGGCACACCTTGCAAACTATCCGGCCCAGCCTGAGCTGCTTCAATAAGTTTATCCAAAGATTTGAAGTGGCCAGCTAAAGCGATAGCGAATCTGTCGCCAATACCTTCTATGCCAAGAGCGCAAAGCAAATTAGCCAAAGGCTGTTGGCAACTCTCTTCGATTTGCTTTTTGATCTTTTTGGCATTGACTTTGCTGCCACAAGCCGAAGCTAAAACATCTTCAGTAAGTGAATATAATTCTCCAGCCAGACGAAGTTGATGCTCGCGCACCAAATTTTCAATAATTTTGCGACCTAAACCGTCAATATTCATAGCTTTACGCGAGCAAAAATATTCCAAGTTACCAATAACTCTCTCAGGACATCGCACATTTGGACAGCACAATTCTTTGACATTATTATAATCGTTTAATACAGTAATTTCGCTGACGTCTAATTTAGCACCGCAACTGGGACATTTATCAACAAGTCTGAGCCCCTGACCATGCAACACTTTGCTAATTTGCGGGATAATAGCTGCTGCTTTGTAAATAGCAACCGTATCACCTATGCGCAAACGGCGCACGTAACTGATATTATGCAAAGAAGCTCGACTTACAGTAGAACCTTCTAAACGCACAGGCTTAACAACAACCACAGGAGTGAGAGCGCCAGTTCGGCCTACTTGGTAGATAATATCTTCCACTACGGTTTCAACTTCGCGTGGAGGGAACTTATAAGCTATAGCCCACTTAGGAGCGGTAGCTTCACGACCGATCTTTTTTTGCCAAGCAAAATCATCAACTTTAACGACAATACCATCAATATCGAAGTCGATTAACTCTTGAGTATTGCCCCCCCAATCTAAACAAAATTGGATAACTTCATCGATATTATGATGGTGAGCAATAGGGTCGCCTTCTAAATTGGGTTGCAAACTGCGGCAAACCTTAAAACCTGCTTTATGTAAATAAGCTAATGCCTGACTTTGTGAATTAACTTCAGCAGGCGGATTGATTAAAGTGTAGGCAAAAAAGCTCAAACGGCGTTCTTTCACAATTGTAGGATCAAGCTGACGCAACGATCCGGAGGCCAAATTGCGCGGGTTGGCCTTTTGCTTATCTTCCGGTAACTGAGCGTTGATATCCATAAATACAGAGCGGCGCATATATACTTCGCCACGCACTTCAAAACGATCAGCAGGACAAAAATCAGGTAATTCTTGCGGAATATCTTCAATTTGTCTCACATTTTCGGTAACATCTTCACCTACACTACCATTGCCACGCGTAGCTCCTAAAACTAGCTGACGATTTTCGTAAATTAAACTCATAGACAAACCGTCAATTTTTAACTCAGTTACATAAGAAAGCTCCCCTTCCCCAACCGACTCACGAATTTTTTTGTCAAATTCTCTCAATTCTTCAATGTTGAGAGCATTATTTAAAGAGAGCATTTGCTCTTTATGTTCTACTTTAGGAAAGCGATCCGAAGCCTGACCGCCGATTTGCGAACTTGGCGAATCGGGACTAATCGACTTAGGAAAATGTTCCTCAAAATAAAGCAAGCAACGCTTCAGAACATCATAAAGATGATCATCGACACGGTTGTCGTCTTGATTGTAATAGGCGTCATTGTATTTATTTATTAAGACACTCAAATTGCGCAACAGAGAAGTAGGCTTAAAAGCACGAGCATTGTCAGGCTCTTCCTTAAATTTAGTAAGTAAAGAAAGAACTGTTTCCAAGGCCTTAAGTTCATTTTCATCAAGGCCGTCTCGGCCTTCGCGTTTTTCTTCGATGCAATGGGCAACAAAACGCCCCAAATAATCCAGAGCGGCTTCTAAATCAGCTTTTATTTCAGCAGGTACTTCAAGCGCTCCAGCTACAGTGTACGCCACTCCACTCAAGCGTTCTTCAGTATTGTCTTCACCGACAAAAAGATCGGCCTGCAGCACCCTATCGTTACCGCGACCACCTTCGTTATTATTAGCAATAATGCTGTTTTCCCTATTCATGGCGTTCTTTTTTTCCCGCTTTATGCTATATCCTCTAAGGCAAACTTAACTTGACAAAAATAGGATAGGGGATTGTCCACTTTCGTCTAAAACGCTTTATCTATGAATAAAACTTATCAAACCATCACAGATTTTATAAACTTAACTGAGAGCGATCCTACAGCCATTATTATTGTACAAGACAATCAATACTTAGATTTTTTTATCAAACAACTCAACCAATATCATTTGGATAAAGGACGACAAGCTTGGCTCAGTCCCAATATTAAAACTATCTCTGTTTGGAGTCAGGAGCTTTGGAATCGACTCCATTTACATCAAATCTTTCTAGGCTGCGATTTACCTAAACTTTTAAATCCCCTCAGCGAACGACTTGTCTTTGGTAAGCTGGTTCATGAATGGAATGAAAAACATAATTATAAACTTTTAAATGTCGAGGGCACAGCTTCAGCTATCGCCAAGTGCTGGCGTTTACTTTGTCAGTATAACTGTACGCCTAAATTGCCCCCTTATATAGAGAAGTTTCCGGTACAATCAGTCAACACCGACATCGGATGGTCTTCTATTTCCGAGGATTTTATTAACCATATCCAAAACAGTGATCGCGAACTATATGCTATTAACGAAGATCATAAAGCCTTTATTGAAATAGCTGAGAATTATTGCCGTTATATGGAAGAGCACTCAGCTTTAAGCGGTTTACTGCTGCATAATGCGCTTATTTACTTTATGAAATTACTCCCCCGAGAAGCATTACCCCAAAACCAAAAGCTAGTTTTTGCCAACTTTATTGAATATACTTACCCTCAATTAACCAGCTGGCAACAAGCCTTGGTAGATTTGGGTTTTCACATAGAAACCCCTATTTACAAAAATACTCCTGCTCCGGAATTAACTTTAATAGCTAGTCAAGGAAGCGATAAAGTTATTACCCCGTTTGAAAATTTCGAGCAAGAGCTGGCTCAAGCCGTCAATTATATTAAGCCCAAATTAGCTGATCCCAGTTACAGTGCTGCCCTAATTATTCCCCAGCATAATGAAGCGACTTATCGTCTGTTAGATAAATATATAAATCCGCAAATTCTTTTCATAAAAGGCGACAACAAACGCTCTTATGAAGCTAGTAGTGGTTTGAACTTGATGCAGACTCCTTTAGGTGGCGATCTTAACGCAGTTATCCAATTAGCCGGACAAAAACTTAATCGCCTACAAATTTTAAGTTTAGTACAGAACAGTTTTCTTTACGGCGCTCAAGCTGAATTTTCTCAGCGCTGCCACTTATATGCAAGAATTCGCCAAGATCACCGCAGTGAGTATAGTTTACGAGATCTCTACGATTTGGCCCAACAAAGCAAATGCACACGTTTGGCCAATTTGGCAGCTTTAACAGCTCAATTTACCCCCCAGCAAGGTAATGAATTGCGCCAAAGCTTTAAAAATCTAAAGGAAAGATATCGCCAAACAATTGCCCGAAACAAAAAATCGTCTTCTTTAAAAACAAAAACGGAAAATGTTCTATTAAATTGGCCCGAACATAATATTCACTTCGGCGCTCAAAAATATACTTTACCCGCTTGGATCGATTACTGCCGAACTTTACTGAAGGTATGGTTTTCATGCCCTCAACAGTCACATGCCAAATTAGTTTTGCTCACTTACTTGTCGCGATTGCGTTCATTTTGCACCATTTCCAATTATTATACAATTGAAGCTTTAACTTTTCAGGATATTAGACGTTATTTGCGCTTGGGTTTACGCAATGTCAAATTACCTGCAGCCGGTTGTACTACAGAAGCCCCCCGCTTTAAGGTGCTCAATTTACGCAAAGCCTTACGCCGCCATTTTACAGAGCTAATCCTTTTAGGATTCAACTCCGAAGCTTTTCCCACCCCGGTAAAATATCAAGGTTTTATCCCTCAGCCTCTACTGGCTGAATTGGGCTGGCCTCAGGGTAGTGCCTCCCTTTGCCTAAAAGCTGCCTTGGATTCTTTACAAAACTTAAGATATTGTGCCGACAGAATTATTCTCTCTTTTGCCAACAATATCGATAAAAACGACAGCACTGTAACTGCCGAAGTCAGCCCTCTGTGGAAAGAACCGTCGTTAAAATGTACTTTAAAAGGTAGTTACGCTGAATTAAAAAAATCCGCTAAACCTATTACAGAAGAAGCCGCAATGCCCACTTCAGCTTTAACAACTACAATAATACCTAATCCGCTTAATACTTACGGATTACAGCCTTTACCAACTGAACAGGCAGCAACTATTTGCGAAACTATAGAAGAAATAGCTCCTACACCGGCCCGTCCTAACAAATTGGAAAAAAATGGCACTCTATCTTTCCAGGGCGGTGTAAGAGTAATCAGTTCCATGGCCAATTGTCCTCTCCAGGCTTTGCTCTGCCATCGTTTAGGTTGTTCTTCCGGAGAAGAAAGAATTAAAAACGGTTTTGATACCAGTTTAGATCGCGGTAATCTATTGCATAAGTGTTTGCAAAAATTTTGGGATGAGTATAAAAATGTGCCCGACAGTCAAGCCACTTCCAGTCGCAGTCAAGTTTTAGAATCAATTTTAGCCCCAAGTGAAGACAAAAACGCCGATTTCGCTGAAATTGATTTCAGCTTACTTGAAGCTAAAATAAAAACTTTGGTACATCAAGTATTACATACTGAAGAATACAAAACTTTAAGCCAATATGTTTTGAATAACGAAGAAAAAACAGCTACAAATATCTTATTAGAGTGGTTAAAGTATGAACTAAATCCAAATGTGCGTCGTGATTTCAGCGTTATTGCCTTAGAGCAGCCAATCACTTTAGCCATTCCAATTGCTTCCAAGCAAAACTTACCCTGTTCCTCATTAGTTTGCTCCGGTACTGTCGACCGCATTGACCAATTACAGGACAAACAACAAGCTCTCGGACAAATTATTATCGACTATAAAACCGGCAACGCCTATAATGCAATTGTCAAAGCTTGGGATCCCCAGGATGATTTTTCGGCCAACAAACAACCAAGAGACTATCAGTTGCCCCTCTATGCTTTTGCTTCGGGCAATGACATCTATCAGGGCATATTATTTGCCAAACTGAAAAAAGATACTTTTGTCGGCAAAGCCAACTTCACTAACGAAGCTATTAAAACCAATTTACAAGGAGCTATTGCCGCCAATAGCAATTCACGCGGAACAGGAGATAATTTGGAACCTTGGGGAGATTTTAGAACTCATTGCCAAGAACGCTTCCAAGCCTTGGCAACCCAATATTTGGAAGGCAGTTGTCAACGCACCACAAACAAAACGCTATGCGACAATTGCCAATTTAAGCAACTGTGCCATGTAGGCGGAATTGACGACAACACTGATAGTGAAGAGGAATTTTCTTCTTAATCGGCAGTAATTTCACAAAATGCTTCTCCTTCCAGAGCCAACGGGAAATAAAGGGCGGTACGGATTTTGTCTTTATACTGAGGAAAACAATTGGCGACAATATTTTTATAAGCAATTAACTGCTCTTTGTAAGTATCTGTCTTGCGCTTATAAAAATCAGCCGGTGTTTCTCCATTTTGCAAACAACTGGTTTTATAGTCGATAATCCAAAAAGTATCGCCCTCAATAAAACACCTATCCAAAATGCGCTTTTCAACCTCAAAGCAAGTTTCCAAACTGTCATTATTGAGACCAGTTCCGCTTATAAGCTGTCTGTGAGCATAAAAAGCTAACTCGCAACCGGCTTGAGCTCTGTGCTGTAAAATCCAGCGCCCTTTTTTTGAATTAAGTAACCAACGTATGGCTAAGTAAGCCCTCTCAGCCAGATCCTGATGCTGACGATTCGTAAATTCTTCCGCACACATTTTATCAATTACTGGCTTAAAAGCTGCCACTATCGCTTCAGTATCCCAATTTCCAGATTTGATTTGCGAATATTGAGCCAATTGTTCAAAAGCATAATGAATAATAGTACCCAGTTGTGCTTTTATAGAATGATCAGATACTTTACGTACAAATTTTTCTATTGGCTTAGCAAAACCATTACAACCATTTTGCTCAGGAACGACTTGTACATAAGATTCATAACCTTCTCCACCGACTTGTTCTTGTTTGTTTTGCGGCAAATAAGCTGCTATACCGCATTTTTGAGGCCAAATAGTTTTTAAACGAGGAATCTTGTTATCTGTACTATCATTTTGCTCGTCAATTTCCAGTATTTTTTGACACTTATCCAAATAAGCTTGAACAAATGATGTTCCTATCGACCCTTCCTTAGACTTTATCAATTGTTCGGGAAAAAATCGGTAAAGTGAATTTAAAAGTTGACCATTTAAAATCTTGCCGCCATTTAAAGCACAGCATCTGTCAATAATTCCTTTATTAAAACAAAACTTTATGTAAGTATAAATGAAGAGGCGTTTTTTAGCTCTAGTAGCAGCCACATAGAAAAGGCGTACTTTCTCTTTATCATCGAAGGTGTCGGCTAATTTTTTAATAGTCTTTCCGATAGAAGTATTTTCTCGACCGTAGCTAAGCAAGATATTCTCGCCCAAACCGCTGCCAGTATCTTCCCCGTCATAAACTACAGATATATGTTCCAACATACTATCGTTATGATTTCGTTTTCTCTTTTTGCCCAAACCGGGAATAAATACATAATCAAACTCTAAGCCTTTAGCTCCGTGAATAGTCAAAAATTGTACCGGATTACCAAGTTCAGTAACTGTATCAGCATACAAATTGTTTAAATCATCATCTAAAGAATCAGATGTAGGCCAGAAATTACTTTCATTATATTTATTGAGAAAATCTAGATACTGCTGGGCAACTTTTAATTCTGTTTCTCGATAGTAGGCCGGGCCACCTAAGCTACGCCACAAACATTCCACCAAACGGGCTAAAGTTAAACTGCGTCGCTCTCTGAAAGCTAAATTAAAAACAGAATACAGAAAACGACAGCGCTTGAGTAAATCAGATTCAGTTTGCTCATTTTTTATAAATTTGCGCAGAGCTGACCAAAAATCTCCGGGACAGGAATAGCGAATTTTCCCTCTATCCTTAATAATATAGCGCTCAGCAATTAAACAGATATCTTGCCAAGTTAACCCTACTAATGGGGAACGCAAAAGCATAATCCAAGAAGTGCGATCCAGAGGATCAAGGAAAATTTTTGTTATAGCCATTAAAAGCGGTACAGGCTCAGCTTCCTGCAACTTGAGAATATCTTTTTGGCTGACAGGAATATTTTCTTTTTGCAGAGCTTGTAAAATATGACCGCCCAGATTTTTTTGTTCCAAAAGCACAGCACAAGAAGTATCCGGTTCTTGCTGGCGTAACTTTTTTATTTGCGCCACAACAAGAGCAGCTTCATACACAGAAGGATCGTAATTATCGTCAAAAAATAGACCTTGAGCTTTCAACCTATCTCTGTGAGCTTCACTAAAAGCAACTATAGGCTCAACTGTAATAGGGCGCTGGCTGGCTTCTTTGTCTGACGGAGCTATGGAAGGAGAAAATTTTACAGTCCCCTTAGCACTGCAGCTTGACTCGGGAAAGATATTTTTAAAAATACAATTTCCCAATTCGTCGATCAAATTAAAAGCAGAGCGGAAATTTTGATGTAAAGTACAAGAGCGCAAAGATACTATCTCTTCATCGCTACCACGCAAACCAGCTCCTTTAGTATAAGTATATACACTTACATCGGCACCGCGAAAACGGTAAATAGATTGCATCGGATCGCCTACACAAAAAATTGTTCTGTTTTCCTCATCCGATTCGTGCCAGTTGCAAGTCAGATTGGTTAAAAGTTTATATTGTTCCCAAGAAGTATCTTGATATTCATCTACCAAAATGTGTTTGATAGGATTCTCGATACTAAATTTATCTATACCGTTGGGATTATAAGGATCACTAGCTTGCAAAGCAGCTCTACTTATTTCCGCATAATCGCACTTCATTTCCTGAGCAAAAACTTGATATAAATTGTCAATGGCAAAAGCTAGAATATGTAAAACTTTGGCTATTTTTTGCCATTGATCGTCCGTATATCTATCAGGGCCAAATTCACGAGCCAATTGCAGAAGTTCTATAAATTCGGAAGTTTGGGCACAATCAGCACATTCTCTAAGTAAACTGCCTTCTTTAGCATAACAATTGATCCAGTCCTGATAATAGGGTTCCTTTTTATTGGCAACTTGTATGCCAAATAGCTGTTCTTTAGCGTCATTATAAATTAAAGAAACCCTACTGATTTGCTTGCGGAAACTTTCTCCATCGTTGTTAAGCAAAGCTACACTTAACCATTGCCATTTTTCCCAAGCTTCCGGCTCGTCTTTTTCAGCAAATAATTTACTGTCAGCCAATCTGGCCAAAGCATAAACCAATGCTTGTCTCTCTTTATCAGCCTGTTTTATCTTGTCTTCACAACCAAAATTGCGTTCCAAAATAAGTGCCTGAGCTGCCCTCTTAACCACTTCACAAAATTCCGCATCGATTTTTCTGGCTGTTGTTTCCAAATCGACAATAACCTTATCGCGCCATTTACGATAATTTGCCTCTATCTTTTCGCGCAGCTTATTTTCTCCGTAAAGTTCCTGACTGTCGAACGTCTTTGTAAACGATTCTGTATACAGTTCTGCGTAATTGCCACCCGTTTCAGCAACTACCGCATCGAAAATTTTTACAAAATCGCCGCGCTGTTCCAACATTTGAGCCAAAGCTTCTTCCAACTTGCTCTGGTTATTATCGTAATCGGCTAAAATTTCCTGAAGTTCAAGGGCTAAACCAGTATATTGCCCCTCTTCATTATGCAGCAACTTATTAACTGTTTTTACGGCCGCTTGACTATAATATTTAAAACTATCGGAATCAGTTTCCAAACTGTATCCCATACCACTAGAAATCGGTAAATTTTGAGCTATATAATTACAAAAAGAGTCGATAGTACGAATACGTAAGCGAGCAGGATTATCTAATAAGTGCCAATTTTTCTGTTTATCGCGTTTTAGAGCAGCCGCAGCCAGAAGCCAATTTTCCCTCTTATACTGCACATCCTGAGGACACTCATAGGCAGCAGCTTCGTGAAGACAAGCCAAAATACGCTCTCTCATTTCACCAACCGCTTTATTGGTAAATGTAATGGCCAAAATATCTTCCGGTTTATCCACAACACCGAGCAATTTCAAAAAGCGCTGCGTTAAAAGGCTGGTTTTACCAGATCCTGCCGGAGCTTGTACTATATACGAATTACTTACATCTACAGCCAAACGGCGAGCTTCTTCGTCAGCTTGACGAAGTCTATCTACTGCTTCCTCACTCTTTTGTTTAATACCAGACATATTACCCATATTGTCAACAAGCTCAGTAAATTGTGACCAGTTGGCTCTATGTTTTTCCATTTTTACCGATATTCGCTTTCCGACTTCAAAAAATAATAATTGACAGGCTTTAACTTTGCCAATAGAGCCTTTTCTCCCTTGAGTAGATTATCCCACTATTGTCATTTTATACGTTCATTTTTAACTTAAAAACGACTGCGCCTCTCAACAGTACGGCCGAATAAGCAGGTTTCGATAATTACCTAGACGAACTAGCGAGAATATTTTTTTTGGGGAAAACTATTATGGCAGATTACGATGACAACGAAGTACAATTAGCGGAAGCCAAGACGGTAGACAAAACCGATAAAAAATGTCCCAATTGCGGCGGTCCCATGACTTTCAATCCTACTTCAGGGAAGTTAGTCTGCGACTACTGCGAACACGAAGAAGAAGTAAAAAAGGATCCGCCTAAAGCTGCCGCTACGGCTGCAGTTGTTACCGATGCTGCAGCGGCCACTGCCGAAGGAGCTGCTGCCAACGATATTCAGGACGCTCCCCAAGAGACGTCCAATACCAAATGTAACAAAAGTGGCAACGGTATTCCCGGAATTCCTATCGATCAAGCTCCCGAACAAGCCAACACCAACTGGGGTGAAGAGAAGAAAATCGTTAAGTGTAAGTCCTGTGGCGCTTCTGCCATTTATGACGCCAAACAGATTTCTGATACTTGCCCTTACTGCGATTCAACTTTGGTTACTCAAGAAAACGAAGCCAAAGTTATGGCTCCTCAGGGAATTATTCCTTTCAGTGTCGACAAAGAAAAAGCCGGCAAAGAATTTTCCAATTGGATCAAAGGCCTTTGGTTTGCCCCCAACGATTTACAAAAACGCGCTGCTCGCGGTGAAATCAATGGCATGTATGCTCCATATTGGTCTTACGATACTTCCAGCGAGGCTAAATATAAGGGCGAATACGGTGTAGAACGCAAAGAAACGGACAGCGAAGGCAATACTCATACTAAGGTTGATTGGTACTCCACCAAAGGCGAAATTGAACATCAGTTTGACGATAAGCTTATCCTTTCAGCGGATAAACAGAATGCAGATTTAATCAAAGATATCGAGCCTTTCGATATGAAGGCTTGTAAAGAATATCTGCCCGAGTATGTAGCCGGCTTTATTTCCGAACGCTACGCCAAAGGGGTCAACGACTGCTGGAAGACTGCCCAAGACGAATTAAAAGATGTGCTCAAAAGTATGGCTCATGAGCAAATCAAAAATAGACACAATACTAGCTATTCGCGTGTAAATACTCTCGATGCTAAATTCTATGAAACCTATTATAAATATATTTTACTGCCTTTATGGCTTTCTAGCTATCGCTATAAAGGCACTGTATACCACTTTGTAATTAATGGCCAAACAGGTACAATCTCCGGCAATCGTCCTTACTCCATTCTCAAGATCTTCCTCACCGTTGTTTGCGCAGCTATCTTTATTTGGAGCTTTGTTGATGACGATAATATGTTTTTATGGATTGTCTTGGGCATTATCGCTTCGATTATTTCTTGGATTATCGCCAAAATATTCGCTTAACCGACTCAGCAACTAAATAAAAAAGCCATAAAAACTCCAGTTATTTGCTCTTCACAAAAGTTCTCTGCAAGTAGTTGGAGTTTTTTTATGGTTCCTCCTGAAATTGCCTTGCTCGTGGTAAAAAAGAATAAAAAAAGACGCTCCAGGGAGAGAAGCGTCTTTCCGTCCTAGAGATCAAGCTCTAACAAAGCTCAAACCTAGAACTGACTACAGTCGTTTTATTATAAGCGAGCAACATCCATGCGGCGGACGTCTTTCACGGAAGGCCACCAGTCAAAGGACTTGAAGGTTTGGCCATTGCGAACGAAAGATCCAACCATATTGTCGTGGTTTACGCTGATAGAAGTGATTCCCAAAGTCTGCACGGAGGTAAGCTCACCGGCATCGACGATACCGTTAGCATTCTTATCCTGCCATACGAAGAGGCCTTCGAGCTCAGCACCGCTCAACATGCCATCATTATTCTTATCCAAGGAAGACATCTCATCAAAACCGTTGGCGTAGCCATTGGCAGTACCGAAGAGGTTGGTACCATTGACAGTACCATCGGCATTGGGACGGCAAAGCAAACCGTCGTTAGTGCCGACCCACTCAGTATAAACGGGGAAACCGTTACCGTTGAAGTCGAACATGGTAGCGCCCTCAGACTTGAAGGAATCGGCATGAGCTAAGTACTTGCCGTTAGAAGCTTCAATCTTACCGTCGCCATCTAAGTCGAGAATAATAGGAGAAACGCTGTAAGCTTCATTGATCTGGTAAACTTGGTACTCGTGAACATCCAAGTTCTTATTGACGCTTCCCTGAGCGCCATATGCATTGGCTAAATCATCAATATCACCAACAAGGATAGCATCCCCGCTCGTATTAATGATATTGGAGCTCTCAAAGTGGTCGAAAACCACCTTCTTGCTACTGTAAGTGCAACTGTGACGATAGCTGTCTACCATAGCATAATACTTAGCGACCTCAGCCTGCACAGCACTGTCAGAAACGTTACCCTTGATAAAACCGCTCTCGTGATCGATAACACCACTAGTAGTCCAAGAGATCTTATTGCCATCTTTGTCAGTATCGTAATGCCAGAAGGTCATGTCGGCGTGAGCATCTACCTTAGTGTGGTAGGTGTGAGTGTAAGTATTAGTGGTGGTTCCTCCGGTCACGTCGGTAACACCGGCGAAAGAGGGGGCAGCTAGTAGAGCGCCAGATAGTAGTAGTCCTAGAGCGATATATCTGTAATTCATATTGTTCTCCCTTCAGGTGAGCCGATAATTTAATTTTAGTTGTTCGCACGACACACCTTTAACGACTTTTACATTATGATCGTACAATAAAAAATTATCAAAAGCAAGAGCTTTACCATTATTTTTCGCCAATTGAACAACGGTCCTCTCTTTTCTGATCATACGCCTAAATTTAGGGCTTTTGAAATTAAGAAAATTTCCCGCCAGTAGGAAACAATCATTTTTTATCTAAGTCCAAGGAGCACTACTTCCTAGACTGATTTCACATCAGCGAAGGCATAGAAATATTGCGGAGGCACAAATGCATTTCAAACGATTCTTCTTAGCAGCTGCCTGCTTAGCCACCTTGACTTTTGGCGCAGGTATTGCTCAAGCAGACAACCATTTCACCACTGCCGCCGACCTTAAGCGAAATGGTATTGATGCCAAAGAATTTAAGCCCGTCTGTTTTTCTCCTGATGGAAAATCTATACTGGGTGTTCTCTACAATGGCAAAGAGGGCATATCCAAAGGTAAAAAATACAGTATGGCTGTTTTGAACATAGACAACAAATTGGCTATCGACAAAGTGCGCTTATACGATATAGATATTCCTTTTATTGAGCAAGTCAGCTATACACCTGACGGTAAAGCGGTAGTCTTTACCAGTCGCTCCGGAGCGACTTTCCAAAAGTTAGACTTAAGTACAGGCAAAGTTTCCACTATTTTGGAGCATAAAACTGGACAGCCCGGTTTTCGCTGTTATCCGTTGGTCATCGCCATTTATAACGATCAACTTGTTGTCAATGGTTTCTTTTATGATAAAGATGACTACGCCGAGCGAAATGCTATCGCGGTTTTGGATCCCGACAAAACAGGCGTGGAGGCTTTCACTAAGATAACTGAAGTTCAAAAAGCTCAGAATAAAGCTCGTCGCGACGCCAATTTCCATGTTGAAAATTTAATTTCTACTAAATACGCTTTCTTTACTGACGATTTAGGCGGCAATGTCGAATACCATGTCTGGGATCTCAAAGATAAAGACCTTAATTTCAAAACTTTCGATAAAGGTTATAATTCTGTAGGTTTGTGGAGTTTTAACGATCGTCTGCTTTATTCTCTGCAGCGCAACAAAAATAGTTTTGATCTTATGCTTTACGACGCAAATACTAACAAAAAAGTGGAAATAGCAACCAGTCAGCCAACTCCTTATCGCAACCTCTTCCTTTCCCATGACGGTAGAACTGCTATATTCAGTGAATTTAACAAAGATGACACTCGCACCAGAACTTTCTATGCCCGAGAAGACGAGGGCTGGCAAGTAAAACCTATTGAAGGCTACCACGAACTGAGCTACGGTTTACAGCGACTTTCCAATGACGGTAAGCGAATGTTCTTATTTACCGACAAAGGCATGCGCATTTTCGACGTCAAATAACTTTTTTTGTTAAGCGGCTGTTTTAAGCTAATTGCCGAGCCCGCCTACCTTTAAGACAAAAAGTAGTGCGGGCTTTCTTTTTGCCTCCTAAAGCCGCCAAGCAGCCTAATTTTTCCAAGAGCCCATCTTTCAATGACTACCCTGTCAGCATAGATGGGACAATTCCAAAGGTTTTACTAATCGTGAAAAAATATAGTCTTCATCGCTACTGTACAGCCCCCATGCTGGGCATAACCGATCGCCATTTCCGTCAAATTGCCCGTTTTCTCTCCTCACAAACTCTCACCTATACAGAGCTCGTACACTCTAATGCCATAACTGTTGGCCAATACAGCCTCAAATTGGCAGACAACGCCAAAGCCGCTCCGGTGGCTCTGCAACTTATAGGTTGTGTTCCTGAAGACCTAGGAGCAGCCGCCGCCAAAGCTTGCCAATATGGCTTTGCAGAAATAAATTTTAATGTCGGCTGTCCAAGTCCCCGAGGTATGAGCGGAAACTTTGGCCTTTGCTTAATGGAAGACGCTCCGTTAGTAGCTAAATGTATCAAAGCTTGCTGCCAAGCTTCTCCTCTGCCGGTAACTTTAAAATGTCGCCTGGGCAGCCGCTTAGATTATAGCTGGGATGAACTGTTACATTTTGTAGACTTAAACGCTTCAGCCGGTTGCAGCTGTTTTATTGTACATGCCCGTAAAGCTGATATGAATTTGGACACCCGCAAAAATCGCTCTATTCCTAAGTTGGAATATGAAAAAGTTTATCGTTTGAAAGAAAAATATCCGGAACTAGAGTGGGTTATTAATGGTGACATAAAAAACAATGAGCAAGCCCTGCAACATTTGCAATACGTTGACGGCGTTATGTTGGGGAGATCGCTGTACCATAATATTTACCTTTTATCTGAAGTTGACAAATTATTTTTTGAGGTAGAGCATCCCATTTTAAGCCGCGCTCAGTTTATAGAAGAAAAAGTTATCCCTTATGCAGAAGAGGGTTTGACTCAGGGTATAGCTCTATCACATTTTGTACGTCATATTTTAGGTTTATATCAATATCAAAACAAGGCTAATGCTTGGAGACGCTTTCTGGCTGAAAATGCTTATAAACCAGGTTCGGGAATCGAAATTATCAGACAGGCTCTACAAATCGTCGAAGAGCCAAAACAATCCAAACCTGAAAAGTAAAAGGCTTTAGCAAGTTTAAAGTTGAAACGGCCAAATATTATGAAAGAAAAAATTCTTCAAGTATTAAAGAAAATCTGCTTGCCTGATGGCTCGAAAGATCTGTTATCTTTAGGATTAGTTAAAGACCTTGTCATCAACGACGAAAAAAATGCAAAAATTCACTTGTCTGTCCCGGTCCCTTTTGAAGATGTCGCCTGGCAAGTAAAAAACTCACTCAGAGCAGCTTTACACCAAGAATTGCCCGAGCTTGTTTGTGAATTGGAAACCGAACAGGAAATTCCTTATGGGAAAATAACTCCAGACACAGTTTTCAAGCAAAGCTCTATCAGGCAATTCATCGCCGTTGCTTCAGGTAAAGGAGGAGTTGGTAAAAGTACAGTATCAACCAACCTGGCCTGTGCTCTGGCCAGAGCAGGAGCTAAAGTCGGTCTCTTGGACGCCGACGTCTATGGCCCCAGTTTGCCCATTATGCTCGGTATAAAACGGGCTATGTTACTTACGACTGAAAACCATAAACTTATTCCTATGGAACGTTGCGGTGTAAAAATTATGTCAGTCGGCCTGCTCTTAGGTGACAATCGTAAGTCGCTACTCTGGCGCGGCCCGATGTTGCACAACCTTATGCAACAATTTTTAGAAGATGTAGAATGGGGTGAACTGGATTATCTTATTATGGATCTACCTCCGGGAACCGGAGATATTCAAATGTCCTTGGGACAGCTGGCTCCTATCTCTGGAGCCGTCATAGTATCTACACCTCAAGATTTAGCCTTAAATGTCGCCGTCAAGGCTGTTGACTTATTTAAAGCTTTAAAAGTGCCTATTGCTGGTCTCATTGAAAACATGAGCTATTATATATGTCCTAAATGCGGAGATAGGCAAAACATTTTCGGTACCCGCGGCGCCGAAAATATCAGTCAAGAGTTGCAAGTGCCTTTATTGGGCACTATTCCCTTGGAAATAGATATTCGCAAAGCCGGCGACAAGGGAATTCCCATTATCGTATCGGAGCCGGATAGTCCATCCGGAGAGGCTTTTGATTCTATTGCTCGCCGTTTATCTGTACGTTTGGCCGATTTAAGCGCCCAAGCGTAGTTAAACAAACAAATAGCTCTCGTGGTAAAATTGCCTGCCTTGTTCTTGTCAAGTAGGCAATTTTACTTATCAGGAATTGATTATTTCCAAAAGTTTTGAACCATACTCCTTAATAAGATCCGGAGAGGCTATATCGAGCTTTTCCAATTCAGCTTGGTTTTTGGGCGAATTAGCAACCAATATACCCAACATTTTATTAGTTAAAAGAGCACTGTTTATCTTACCGGCTTTGGCATATTTATTGCGCCAAGAACGCAAACGATCAAAAAGATGACTCTGCTTCTCGTTAAAATGATGGCCTTCTCTGCGAGATTCTTGGGGCCAACTTATGGGGCCTTCTTCTCTACCCCGACGTACCGCATCCACAAGTGAATTACTAACTTTAGTCATCATTTCCAAATGGCTGGATTTAGCAAAAAAGGCTAATACTTCCTCAGTTGTTTCCGGAGCGCAATCAGCTAAGCGAACCAAAGAGTAATCGGACATAATTCTAAAAGGAGCCAAATCAAATTGTCTGGCCAACTGATCACGCCAAATATACAAAGATCGCAGCACAGAATAAGAAGCTGCATGTAAATTACGCACATTCTTAACACTAACCCAGTTGTCAGGCGAAAATTCCTTATGATTTAAGCGAGTTTTCAAAATACCTTCGCACATACGCTCAGCTACGCTTGTCAAATTAGCCTCTTCCAATTTTGGCAACAACAACTCACGCAATTCTATCAAGAAACGGGTATCATATCTGGCATAATGATCCATTTCCGGCGGCAGCGGTCTAATAGTCCAATCGGCTCTCTGATACTGCTTGTCCAAGTCTATATCAAAATAAAGCTTAATTAAACCGGCTAGGCCCTTACTGGGTAAGTCTAGCAACTCAGCAGCTACGTAAGTATCGAAAATACGATTAAAAACGATATTGTGATCACGACGCAAATGAGGGACATCGTTACTGCCGGCGTGGAAAATGGCCGTACAATTTGGATCATTGAAAATTTCATTTAAAGGAGAAAGATCTAAATGGAGAGGATCGACTAAATAATCGGTATCTTGAGAAGAAAGCTGCACTAAACAAACTTTATCATGGTAATGATAACAGCAATCCATTTCGGTATCGATAGCGACAAGTTTGATACCACGCAGTTCTTCAATTAAAGAGTGCAGAGCTTCCACAGTATCGACAATAGGTGGGGTGTGATGAGAATCCATACTCGATCAAATCCTCTAAAAATATCTGCATAAAAAAAAACAATCCAAGCGGCTAGGCTGCTTGGATTCTTCTTTATGGTGCCCAGAGCCGGGGTCGAACCGGCACTCCCTTGCGGGAACGGGTGTTTGAGACCCGCGCGTCTACCAATTCCGCCATCTAGGCGGGCAACGACAGTATAATATCCATTTGGCTATCGTCTGTCAAGGGGTATGTAGAAAAAAAGTAAAAAAAAGCAACCCCTGCTGAGGTTGCCCCAAAAACCACTAAATACCGCTGCCATCCCTTTTCCACCACTGCCAAGAGGGAATTTTATGATCAAGGTTCACCGTAGTACGATTCAGATACCACCACCAGCGGCTAATTGGCGGATTATTGATAATTTGGTATTGTTTAAAATTAGCATGACCGACTTCTTGCACAAAAATACTGGCTTTGGCTCGCAGTTGCAAGTCAAGTTCGCGTACTTTAATCCAGCGACTCTTAAGATCAATTCCTTTATCATTAATCAAAGCGTCCAGCATATCTTGAACTTCATCGCGATAATAAAGAAGTTGGGCAGCTGTATATTTTAAACTGCCAATCTGGCTGACATACTTGCCGTAATCAGCCAAAGAAGCATCTAAATACTGAAGCAATTCAGCGGTTTGCAGACCATCGTGCTCACCGTTTGGATGGTCGGCTCCCTCTTTAGACATAGATTTCCTCCAACAAACGTCTGGCTACAGCAATATCATCTATAGTGGTAATCTTTAAGTTGGTATATTCGCCCGGCAAAACTAAAACTTTACCACCGCAGCGTTCTACTAAACTGGCGTCATCGGTACCTAAGAAGCCGCTCTGCTCAGCTTCCTCGTAAGCTCGCACCAAAGCTTCAAAACGAAACATTTGAGGAGTTTGTATAGCCCGCAATTCAGCACGTTTCAAAGTTGTGCGCACACAACCGAACTGGTCGACACACTTGATAGTATCTTTTACGGCCACACCGGGAATTACTCCCCAAACAGAGCCTCCAGCCTGAGCTTCTGCTTTACTGTCTTTTCCCCACAAACCACTCTTAGTTAAACCTTCATAACTGAAATCATTGACGAGATCCAGGTTTTTTTCCAATTCCAACCAATCTTTGTAACTAAACTGAGCATCAACTTGACTGCGATAATTTTTGCCAGATAAACTGCTGCGCAACAAATTGGCATACAAATCGGAAACTAACTTTTCTGTCACCAGAGGACGAGCGCCGTCATGTACAGCTACAAACCTGCACTTGGTAGAACGCAAGACATTTAAAGCTATGTTTATAGAATCTTGGCGTTCTTTTCCTCCTTCAACTACGGCTAAAAGTTTATTGATTCCGTATTCTTTACACAAATGACGATAATCTTCAATACAATTAGCTGAAGCGGTGACAACAATACAATCTACAAAATCAAGACGATTAAATAATTCCAAAGTGTGAGCCAAAACGGGCTTATCCCCCAAAGGTAACATCAACTTATTGATCCCACCCATACGCCGACTACTTCCGGCAGCTGTAATAATCACACTAAGAGACATAATTCTTTGACACCCTCTTGATCTTTATTTAAACATTGACAATAGAAACTAATTAGCAGGAGCTGAGCTCGCATGAGCAGCACAACCTTTTTTCCCCAAACAACGGCTAAAAAACATACGACCGGCCGTAGTTTGTACTACTGAAGCTATTTCCACATCAACTATCTCACCAACATAACGACGGCCACCTTCTATCACTATCATGGTACCGTCATCAAGATAACCGACGCCCTGACCTGCTTCTTTACCAGCTTTGATAACTTTGATACTCATAGTTTCACCAGCAATGATAACCGGCTTTAAAGCGCTAGTTAAAACATTGACATTGAGTACTTTTACACCTTGTACCGCAGCCACCTTAGCCAAATTAAAATCTGTAGTACACAAATGCGCCGACAGTTCCAGAGCAAGCTGTATAAGTTTAGCATCTACACCGTGTTCAGGAAAGTCACGATTGAAAATTTCTATATCATCAGCTTTACGCAAGTCATTAAGCAAATCGAGACCGCGACGACCACGATTGCGTTTAAGCATATCTTCAGAGTCAGCTAAAGTCTGTAATTCTTGCAACACAAAACGCGGCACCACTATAGTTCCGTCCAAAAAACCAGACTCGCGCAGCATAACGATACGTCCGTCAATAATAACACTAGTGTCGAGCAAGACAATACGCGAACCGACAAACCCGTTGGCAGAAATAACTTTACCCAAACTGTGTACATATACCAATTGGCTGCCAAACCAAGCACCTAAAGTACCCAAAAAGATCGTACTCATAACGATAAACATCGGCCCTAAATAATCGCCGATCACCGGAATAGCGCTAAAGGATACTTTTTCCAAAGCTAAATTTACGAAAAAAGCCACAATCAAGCCGAACAAGAGTCCGATAGATCCCATCAAAACTTCTTGCACAGGAAGCTTTTTCAAAGTGGAAGCCAAAGCGACCACAGCTTTCATCACTAAAAAAGTACATACAGGAGCCAAAATATAGCCGATCAAAATACCGAACAAGATCATGGCTACCGAGTTGCTCCAGAGCAAACTCGGAGGCAGCCCCTGGGAAAAGAATCGCTCGGTATGAATAGAAAGACTATATCCACACAGTCCGCCAAAAATAATTAAAATTACGTAGAAAAGCCTAAGTAAAAATTTTTCCATAGAATAATTTCCGTTCTCCGGACGCTCCTTTCATAAAACTTAGACTTATCCCATCTCATAAAAAAACGGAAAGCTCTAAGAAAAAAGAGCCGAGTCAGAGGCTCGGCCGAAGAGTTATATAATCAAAAGTTACATCCGCTCAACAGTTTTTAAGCCCAACAGGCCCAACCCTAACTTAAGTACGCGAGCCGTTTCCGAGCAAATAGTTAAGCGGGAGCTGCGAATATCAGCTTCAGGAGCCGACAATACAGGGCAATTTTCGTAAAATTTCATATACAGGCCGGACAGAGTGTAAAGATAGTCACACAGTAAATTGAGTCTCCAACCATCGGCAACTTGAGCAATAATTTCATTAAAACGCGCTAATTGCAAAAGCAAACGCCTCTCGGCCGGGTGAGAGATAGTAATCTTGCCCAATTCAAACTCACCTGCTTTGCGTACAATAGAGCGAATTCTGGCATAAGCATACAACAAGTAAGGAGCAGTATTGCCTTCCATAGCCAACATTTTATCAAAACTGAAGACATAATCGCTCAAACGATTTTGAGAAAGATCGGCATATTTCACGGCGCCTATGCCCACAGCTTCAGCAATTTCTTCAATTTCAGCTTCGCTAAACTCTCGACCTTGACCGGTCTGAATATTGCTATGAGCTATGTCCACGGCTTCCTGTAACAAATCAGCTAAATGAATATTGCGTCCGGCTCTGGTCTTTAAAGGCTTATTATCTTGGCCTAATACAGATCCGAAAGGTACATGCTCCAACTTGGTATCTCCTACCCAACCGGCGATATTACCAGCAGCAAAGAACATCTTAAAATGCAAACTCTGACGTAAATCTGTAGTGTAGATAATCCAGTCGGCTTTCAGTTCCTGAGTGCGATAGCGCAAACAAGCCAAATCAGTAGTAGCGTAAAGATAAGCGCCATCAGTTTTTTGAATAATTAAGGGTAAAGGCTCCCCTTCGGGGTTAGCGAACATAGGCGTGCCGTCCTCTTTATACATGAAGACACAGACAGCACCTTGGTTTTTAACAACTTCCATGGGACGGCTACCGGCGGGAAAACGCTTTTGTAAATCAGCCACAACTTCGGGTAACATAGGATTATAAAAACTTTCACCTACAACGTCCTCTCGAGTAAGCAACACGTTTAGTCTGGCATAAAGTTTATAAATATGTTCCAACGATTTATCGACAATACAACGCCACACACGCAAGGTATCGGGATCACCCTGATGCAAGGCTACTACTCTGGCGCGAGAAAGTTCTCTAAAATGCTCGTCTTCCTGGGCTAAAGCCTGACTTTCGCGATATAAAGCCTCCAAATCGCTGAGATCGGCCTCTTCGCAATCCACTTTGGCATGATCCATAATCCAAGCACAAAGTAAGCCGAACTGAGTTCCCCAATCTCCAACGTGATTGTCGCGCCTGACTTCGTAACCTAAATAGCCCAAAATACGACAAACAGCGTCACCTATAATGGTACTGCGCAAATGACCTACATGAAGTTGCTTGGAAACATTGGGGCAGGAATAGTCGACAATAACTTTTTGCTCCTGTTTTTCCTGAATTTCACTAATATTTTTCAGCATATCGCTTAGGATATGCTCTTGCAAAGTAATATTTACAAATCCCGGACCTGCTACTTCACAGTCAGCAACAATCGGCTCTTGACCATGTTGTTGAGCGATTCTTTTATCTATTTCTACAAACGCTTCGGCCAGCTGCTGCCCTATTTGGCGCGGATTCATTTTCAAGCGCTTAGAAAGTCCCATGGCCGCGTTGCACTGGTAATCACCATGTTTTTCATCTTTGGTAGGCATAAGCAGAGGTAAAGCATCTTCTAAGCCCAATTTTTCTTTAATCGCTAGATTTATAATATTTTCTAATTTAGCTGCCAGAGTAATCATGGAAGTACCTCCCGAAAAATAGACACCTGATAATAAAACTTACTCAATAAACAGCCCACTTTTCTAAGCAGAACCTACGCCCTCCTCTTTTCAACAGACTAAGCTACTATTTTAGTTATGGTAAAGTTTTAATTTTATTGATAAACTGGAAGTTCGCGGCATAGGTACATCGAATTGCTACTGATTTGTGTCGTGGTCAAAATTATTATAAAGAGCGAAATTCTTTTCAACTCGTTTTCATGCAAGGAGAGTGCCTATGAACTATATCAGCGATATGTTTCGTGCCCTGAAGCACAAAAATTATCAATATTTTTTCACAGGCCAAATATTCTCTCTAATCGGTATGTGGATGCAAAGTCTTGCCCTATCTTGGTTGATTTTCAGACTTACCGGTTCCCATCAAGCTCTTGGTTTGGTTAATTTTTGCAACCAATTGCCCGTACTCTGTCTGGTTGTATTTGGCGGCATTGTAGCCGATCGATACGAAAAAAAATCAATCCTGCTACGCACTCAATCGACTTGTATGTTTTTGGCAGCAGCTCTGGCTCTTTTGACTTTATACGGTAAGCCCCAAGTTTGGCACCTTTACATTTTTGCTTTCGGTTTTGGCCTGACTCAAGCTTTTGATATGCCCGCCCGTCAAGCTTTTGTAGTTGAACTTGTAGGTAAGGAAGATTTGTCCAATGCTATCGTACTCAATTCTTCGCTCATTAACGGAGCTCGCCTTATAGGCCCCGCCGTGGCCGGTATGATCGTCGATTGGGTCGGCGAAGGTTGGTGTTTTGCTGCCAATTCTGCCAGTTATATAGCCGTTATTCTGGGACTGCTGGCTATTCACAATACTAAAAAAGCTATTCCCACTTCAGGCAATCCCATGCATAATCTCAAGGAAGGTTTTAATTTTATTATCCACAGTTTCCCGCTGACTATTTTACTTTTTATGCTCGGTTCGCTAAGCTTATTGGCCAGCGCTCAGGTGGTTATGATGCCGGCTGTAGCTAAAGAAATTTTGCACGGTCAAGCCAATACAATGGGCTATCTAATGTCGATGTCGGGTATTGGCGCTCTGGTTGGAGCTTTACTTTTAGCCTTAAAAAAATCGATAAGTGGCATGGAAAAACTGATTGCATTTTGTATGATTTTATGCGGCGTCTGCTTTATACTTTTTGGCAACTCTACTAATTTAGCTTGGTCGCTTATCTTAATGCTGCCAATAGGTTTCAGCATAATGGGACAGATGGCTTCTTCCAATACGTTGGTGCAAAGTTTAGTCCCCGATCAAATGCGTGGCCGTATCATGTCATTTCATGCCATGATGTTTATGGGCGGAGCTCCCATAGGCGCTTTACTTTCCGGTATCAGTGCCGACAAATTGGGCATACCAGCCACCTTTACTATAGCCGGACTGTGTATGATCGCTATAGGCACGGTTTTTTGCTTCATGTTGCGCCGCTACCGCATCTTAGCCTCTCGCCAATTTAGTCGAACAGAACGAATAAACGCACTGCAAATGAGCAACGGACATATAGGCGAAACCTTAAGCTAATAACAATAAAGCGCCGCTTTCCTATTTCTAAGGATTGCGGCGCTTTATTTATTTAAACCTTCGTTAAAAAGACAAGTTCTATTTATTGACTTCTTTCTCAGCTTCGGCACTTGGCTGTACAGCTGTACAGAATTTACAACGTTTGGCCTTAATGGGAATTTCACTTAAACATTCAGGACAAATCTTCACTGTAGGAGAAGCTTTTTCTTTGGCTTCTTTTTTGGCTGTCAACATAGAAACAACTTTTATTACAAGGAATAAACAAAAACCAATAATTAAAAAATTAAGAATTTCGTTGATAAAACTACCGTAAGCAATAACTGGTATACCTTTAGCACGTACTTGGGCCAAGGGCATACTCATTAATTGCTGCACAGTTTCCAAGCCCTCACCAGGGTTAAGAAATTTGCTGGGATCGGTAATTAAAGGAATATGTAAATCGGCAAAATTTAAGTGGCCCATCAAAACGCCGATAGGCGGCATTAAAATATCACTAGTTAAAGAAGAAACAATCTTCCCAAAGGCACCGCCAATAATGACACCAACCGACATGTCCAAGACATTGCCTCTAGCGATAAAACTTTTAAATTCGTCAATAAAACCCATTTTGTATATACCAACTTCTTATAAAATATTTGTCAACTGCCCAGTCGTAATAACGAACGACTCCTCCTACTTTTAATTCCTTAAAAACATTGCTATTAAGCAGTGAGATGAGCCTCCTACAATCGAATGAGCTTAAATTTATGAAATTATAGACAAAAAAAAATACACTGTGCCTCCGCTTAAGCAAAGACACAATGTACTTACCTTTTCCAATTGCTAGCAATTGTCGCGATAAAATCTGCCGCCTCGCATTTTGGAAGCTGCACCCATAACGATGCCAGAAAAAGCAGGAGCAGAACTGCGCCCTGAGCCTTCCTGACCTCGATAGATTCGAAGCTGTCCATATCCTTTGCCAGCACGGCCCCTATCTGATGTGGGAGCAGATACAGCCCTGGTAGATGACTGGGCGGAACCGGAACGCCGCTTCCTGACACCTTCTACTGCCGGTGAAGTGCGTCTGGAAGAAGTTTTTGCTCCACGAACCGAAGCTCGCCCTCTGTGCTGACTATCTTCGCGACAAGCGAAACCTCCAGAAGAGCGCCCCTTACCGCGCTTAACCCGGCTTGAGCGTCCTGAACTTGAAGCAGCCCGACTCTTTCTGGCATTGCCAGAGCTAATCAGACGGCGCTTTTCAGCAGGTTCGTCCGCTTTTTCCAAGGTAGACTCCACCCAGCGCATTTCTTCATAACGAAAATCTCTACATTGACCGGGAACCATCCCCGTCAAGGCTATAGGACCAAAGCCCCACAACAGCAAACGCAAAACCGGGTTTCCCAAAGAAGCGGAGACTTTGCGAATACTGCGACTATTACCAGACAAAGCCCTTAACTCCAACCAAGCGGTGGGAATCTTTTTGCGTTCTCGTATAGGTACGCTACGCGAGGGCAACTTAGGAACCGGAATAATTTCGGCCTCTACGCTGTCGGCTCTTCCTCCCTCAACTAAACAAACTCCCTCGTGCCAAGCTTCGATAGCCTCCTCACTGGGGATACCCTCAGTTTGAATAAGAAAAGTTCTCAACTCTGAACAGAGCGGATGGGTAAGGATAGCTCGGAAGTCCGGATTGTTGGTCAGAATCATCAACCCTTCAGCTTCCTTATCCAAAACATTGACCGGACGAACGTCAGGAACGTCGATATAATAATCGAGCTCTCCCTCGATACGCTCACCAGTAAACTTTACATCTACTCCACAGGGCTTCCAAAAAGCCAAGTAGCGATATTGTCTTTCTACCTTTGCAGTAGCAGCACGTCTTATGCCGGGCATATCGGCGTAATGACGGCCATTCATACGAAAAGACCGCACACCGCGACCACCGGAAACATTTAAACGCTCACCGGAAGTGTCGGCCCCATATCGGCCTCTGCGTCTTAAAGATGCGCTCTGACGAGCCCGGCCTTTAGCCAGCCGAGCTTCTCCGCCTGTAGCGCTGCGGCCCGCTGCAGGCGAGCCGTAATGGTTACGATTTCTGTTTACCAAATTAACCTGCCGCCGAAGTCGCTATTTCACGATCGGCATCAATATAAGTCTGTGCCACGGCCTGCAGGGACTCATCATCCCAACCGGCAGCGAGGTCACGCAACTTCTCGGCAAAAGCGGCCTTAGGATCCAACCCATTGGCACCGGCCCAGTTTTGTACAGCATCTTTCATTTCAGAAACGATAGCGCGACGATCTTCAGGCAAACTACTAATGGCATTGTTAATATAATTTTCTGCCATATTCTGCTTATCCTGAGCGCCGATCTCTTCTTCAGATTCGGCGATCATGGGCTTATTCTGACTATCGTGAATATCCAAAATACCGACATTCTGAGCAGGAGTAAACTCTATCTGGTTGACGCCTTCAACGGGAGTCAAAGCTGCCAAAGTTTCGGCGGGACGGCTCTCATGAATCATGTTAGAGACATAGTTCTTGGCGGGCTCTAAGCTGCGAGCAGGAACATCACTCAGGATTTCTCTGGCAGCCATGACATCGTCGTCCATACGTTTAAGACGATTGATATCTTCGGCTTTAATGTTTTCACCCAACTCGTGAGTGGGGACTTCACCTAAAGCGCCATACTGTTCCTGATCTTCACGGAACTTACGCTCTCTAATTTCATCCTCATCATCATAAGAGTCTTCTAAGAGTTCGCTGAGGCTGCCAGATTGAGCGGCGTTCTTGGTCATCTCATCGGCTTCGGGAGTTTCGTCCGTCTGACCGGCCAGAGATAACTGAACATTGTCGCGAACCTCATGCTGGGTGGTCTCGTCCTGTTTCTGAGTAACCTCTTTTTGAGAGCGAACAGCACCGAAACCGATGTGGCTCAGGTTTCTGGTAGCCTGAGTCTGAAACATACTAGTTGAAGGGTCCAAACCCCGCATTGCGTCCATGACTAATCCTCCGATGTATAACTATCTACTCTGAATTGTAAAAACTTTTATGCAGAAGTGAATAGCTTTTATGTTAAAAAATCAACAACTCCCCAAATAGCGCCCTGCGAGCCGAGAAAGTGCCTGATATTTCTTCATTTAGACAAAAAAATCTTGCTCGGTTGACGATATGAACAAATTTTTTCTAAAAGTTGCTGTTCACTCAACCGAGTAAATAGCAACGGGGAAAGAGTATGCTTATGCAGAATGCTTCTCTATTTTTGCGCATTCTTATAAAGCAAATGGGCAACAATTCCAAGTCAAAATATCAGGAGGCAACTTTGGAAATCGTTCAAGCTTATCATCCATTATTACAAACAATCATGTTTACTAGTGAGTTCCCCCGCCCTTTAAAAGAAATGACCAGTCCCAATTGGCTCAAACATTTACTTACTTTAGAAGGTGAAGCTGAGCGACCATTGGGAGAGCTTCCTCCCAAAGAAGAAATTTTCAAAATGTACCGCTCTTTGTTACGCTGGGGCGGATTTAAACCTAGCGGCCGCAGTAAACCTGCAGCCGAATATTTAGTTAAAGCAGCTACCGCCGGTGAACTAAATTCCATTAATGCCGCTGTAGATGTACTTAATAGTGTATCGTTACATGTAGGTTTGCCCATAGGGGTCATAGATTTGGATTTGTGCAAACCTCCACTACACATCGATTTAGGTAAAGAAAATGAATCTTACGTCTTCAATAAGTCGGGCCAAGAAATGTCCCTCAAAGGACTGATTGTAATGCGCGACCAAGAAGGCCCCTGCGCTAATCCGGTCAAAGATTCACAACGCACCAAAACTAATGACGAAACCAGACGAACCCTCACTATAGTATGGGGCAACAGAGAGTGTTTAGCCCCAGCGCTTATGGCTGTACGATGGCAAAAAGAATTATTGGTAAAACTTGGAGCCAAAGTGGAAGACGTCAATACAGTTTTTGCAGCAGCTCCTGAAATTTTGTCTTAGACGCACTCTATAGCAAAATTAGGGGAGAAATTCTTTTGCAAGCGAATTTCACCGCAGACTTAAACAGTGCGAGGTGGATAGAAAATATGCAGAAATCAATCCTGCGTTTTGGCCTTATTATCCTGACGGCCGCAGTTTTGAGTGGTTGTACCGGCAACGACGAAAACAATCCCGGCCGTCACTATTTGGAAAGCAATCATCCCTGTCCTCTTGAGCAAGTGGCTAAAAGTATGCCTGCCGACGTGCTGCCCCAGGAGACAACCATTAAGTTATATGCTTATCAAAATGGGCAGCGTCAGTTAATAAAAACGGCAACTTACGCAGCTAATACTGTAAATGCTGCCCAAATATTACAGACTTTGCCCGCTGAGGGCCACTACTATCTGGAAGCTCAACTTAGAGGTTCAGTACGCACTCTAACTTACAAGGCCGAATTAAAGGATGCGCAAATAATTGTACACTGAGCTCTAATTTTTTAAAGCAGAAAAGGCCTTCAGTTCTTGCAAATGAACGGGAGGCCTTTTTACTATGTTTTAGACACTGATACTAAGGCGCAGAACGCACTGTACGACCACCTATATCGCTGCTGCCTCTGTTTTGGCTGACAAACTCGTTCAGAGCCTGAGCAAGCTCTTCAGCGATAGTCTGACGACAGTCCTGATCAGCCAACTTGGTTCCGTCTTCATAATTAGTCAAGTAAGCCATTTCCACCAGTACAGCCGGCATGTCGGTATTACGTAAGACATAGAAACCTTCACGCAAAGTACCTATTTGATAAAACCCCAATGAACTGAGCGAAAATTCCAAAGCTTTAGCCAACTGTTGATCTTCGGGCTTAAACCAGTAAACTGAACTGCCATTAGGAATAGAAGAAACGCTAGCATTACAGTGCAAACTTATGAAGAAATCGGCACCAATATCATTAGCCGCGTCACAACGTGACTGCAATTCAACAGAATCAGGCGAACCTAACCAACTAACATCCCTATCGCTGTCACGAGTCAAAACAACTTCCCAGCCTTCATTTTCCAATAAATCACGCAAACGCTTGGCGACATCTAAGGTAATTTGTTTTTCATAAACGCCTAAGTGACGGCTGTAGCACCCGGGATCGCCACCACCATGACCGGGATCGATCACAATAACGCCTCGTTTATCGACAAAACCTAAAGTGTGACCTTTTCCACTAAAATTGTCATCTTGGGCAAAAGACTGCAAATCGCCTTTAAAAAAACGTACAGCCGCAGTTGTATTCAATTCACTCTCCGGAAAGCTAAAAGCTGTATCCTGATTTAGCAGAAAATCCAAACGTAGGATGGGATGTTGCGCACTACCAACTTGAGCAACGTCTGTTTTAAAGCAAAACTTACCCACATCGGCAGGCAATTTAACACTTTCATCAATATCAACATTATCTAAATAGAGACAAAGTTTGCGACAATCAACGCAATAATGCCAAAAATAGCGATAAGGCGAAGAAGAAGTTATTAAAATATCTTCAGCCTCGGCACCGTCTTCTTCCGAGTTAACCATTTCAGCTTCTAAGCAAGTGAGAGCCGAAGGCTCGTTTTGAGTCGCCGAAAGAGAGAATTGCGGCAGGCAAGCTATACTAAGCGACTTACTATCAAACGATTCGCGCAAAATTGGTGACCAATGAGCAGGCAATTTATAAACCAAGGTAAGATTAGGTCTGCCAATCTCAGTTTCTTGCTTAGCGAGCACGGTAACATGACCTAGGTGAATTTGTTTTTGTTCTTCCCCCCAAACAGAGTTATCAAAGCGGATAGTTAACGATTCAGAATCAGAGTCAATCACTTTAAAATTGGGACGGAAGTTTAAATTAAGCGTCAGTTTGGTACCATCAGCATCATTTTTCAAAACCGGAGCATAAATTTTATGAGCCAAATTCGTTTCTGAAAAGACGTCATTTATTTGGTTATCAGCGACTAAATCCAACAATTGCACAAAAAGTTGCGGTTCAAGTAAGCGTCGACCGGAATCTATATGCATAAGCCCCTTTGCTTGCACAACTTCTTTGTTGGGGCCAATTATTTCCTGACTATCTGCTGAAACTGTCCACTGATCTGAAGCAGAAAATACCATAAGAGTAGCTCCGCTACCTGACCAGCAAAAACGACGCCCCGATTTGGCAATAAGGCGATCAGCCTCCTCACTACCCATAAGCAAAAATAAGCGCTCGGATTCTCGCCCTTCCTTACCATCCGATATTGGCAAAGTTACACAAGAGACAGAATAGCTAGCACCGTCTAGTCGAAAGACTTTATTTCTAGTCTGACTTTGAGCCTGAGCTTGACTAGCAAAGCTACAGAAAACCAATAAACTTACTACAAAAATTAACGAATAAATTTTCTTCATAACTATGAATCCAGGTCGACTTGCTAAAAAAAGTCGGCAAATATCCCCCTTGGAACGTCTTAAAAATTCCCCGCCTCCAGACGCTTTCTTAAATATTCTAAAATATTCTTTTTTCCTGTTTGGCTCTTATTCTGTCCACAACCAAAAAAAAACAAAAAAAAAGAAGACGGCTTGCACCATCTTCTTAACTGGTTGCGGGAGAGGGATTTGAACCCACGACCTCCGGGTTATGAGCCCGACGAGCTACCGGACTGCTCCATCCCGCGATATTCGCTATCGCGCTTTGCGGTATCTCTCAACCGCTCCTGAAGTATACACACATGTGTAGCTATTGTCAACACATTTTCAAAAAAAATTATTTTCGTAAATTGCAATATTAAGTTGAACACTTTTCCATAGCCTGACATGAGCCGAGTATAATGCCCAATTCATAAT
>CAKTUZ010000030.1 GCA_934621605.1 uncultured bacterium
GGCCTCTAACGCCCCATGCTAGCGCTCTATCCAAGCTGAGCTACACCCCGATATAAACTTCACTGCGCTTGAGAACTGTACCCCTTAGCGCCCAAAGATAATAGCAGGTCAGCCCACAATTTGCAAGGCCTCTATGAAAAAAAACTATTATTTTGGTATATGGGAACTGACGGGGTTAAAAATAGCATAAAGTGAAATCAAAAACGGCTCAAAAAACAAAAAAGAGAGCTTTGCAACTCTCTTAATTGTGGTCGGAGTGCCCGGATTTGAACCGGGGGCCTCTAACGCCCCATGCTAGCGCTCTATCCAAGCTGAGCTACACCCCGATATAAACTTCACTGCGCTTGAGAACTACACTCTTTAGCGCCCAAAGATAATAGCAGGTCAGCCCACAATTTGCAAGGCCCCTATAGGAAAAAAATCGTTATATTTTATAATAGGTATCAGTTAGAAAAACTATGCTATTTATGCCGTGTGATGAATGGCGCCAGTTTTTAAAGAGCTATGTCATGTGGCTAAAAATCTTACTTTATCGACTGATGGCGGAAAAAAATGTTGCAGAGCGAATTGTCAAGACGACTTCTATCGTTTTTTTCATTGCGGTTGGGAGTACTGAGCGGGGGAGGTCCGCTTAATTTTAAACTTCAAGGTGGAAAAAGTATATGAGCGCTGATTTAGCTTCTATTGTAAAAGCATCCCGTGGACTTACTCCCTGTGATTTCCTTTTGCGTGGCGGCAAGTACCTGAATGTTTTTACCAGACAATTTGTAGAAGGCGATTTGGCTGTTTACCAAGGCGTAATAGTTGGTATAGGTGAGCGTCCTGCTCATAAAGTAATAGATATTAGCGGCAAATATATTGTGCCTGGTTTTATAGATGGTCATGTTCATTTAGAATCATCTATGCTTACCCCCGATCAGTACGCTGCTGCGGTCATTCCGCATGGAACTACTGGAGTTGTGGCTGATCCGCATGAATATGCCAATGTCGCCGGTCTGGAAGCCATTAAATATTTGGAGAGGGCCGCCGAAGTTTTACCTTTAGATATTTATATCGATGTTCCGTCTTGTGTGCCTGCTACCAATATGGAACATGCTGGGGCCACTCTGAGTGCTGCCGATATTGCCTCTGTAAAGGATTTGCCTCACGTTGTCGGTTTAGGGGAGATGATGAACTATCCGGGCGTGCTTTATGGCGATCAGTCTGTATATGATAAAATAGAAGCTCTGGGGAAAAACCGTCATGTAGATGGTCATGCTCCCGGATTGAGCGGTTACGATTTGCAAGCTTATGTGGCAGCTGGTATAGGTACTGATCATGAATGTACAAATTTAGCTGAAGCTAAGGAAAAGCTTTCTTTAGGAATGCGCATTATGATTCGCGAAGGCTCTGTAGCCCGTGATTTGGAGGCTTTGGCTCCTCTGGTTGAAGGAAAAGCTTTTGACAGAGTGTTGGAGCGTTTGCTTTTAGTTACTGATGATAGGGAACCTGAAGATTTGCAAGCTGACGGTCATATGGATTACCTTTGTCGCAAAGCTATTCAGCGTGGAGTTTATCCGGCCGCAGCTTTTATTATGGCTTCTTGGGGGGTGGCTCAATGCTTTAATTTACCTAAAGTAGGAGCTTTGGCTCCAGGATATAGGGCTAATTTAGTTGTCTTGGCCACTGCTGAAGAAGGTTTTACCCAAGGTTTTACGGTTCAGCAAGTCTATAGAGACGGTATTTTATTGGCTGAAAATGGTCGCTGTTTGCAAAATATGCCTTCTGTGCCTTTGGGGGCCATGGCCGATAACTCTATAAAATTAGCTGAAGTAACTCCAGATAAACTTAAAGTAAAGACGAAAACTCCCGGGAAACATAAGGTTCATGTTATTGGAGTAACTGCGGGTAGTATAGTTAGCCAACACTTAACTGAGCATATGGAGGCCCAAGTTTACCAACACGACGGCATTACTGAATATGAAATAAAAGCCGATACCGGTCGCGATCTTCTGAAAGTGGCCGTTTTGGAACGTCATAAAGCTTTAGGCAACATTGGCCTTGGATTTGTGCACGGTTTCGGTTTTAAAGGCGGTGCCATTGCTTCTACCGTGGCTCACGATTCTCACAACTTAGTGGTCGTAGGTGATAATGATGACGATATGTTGGTTTGTATAGAGGAAATAAAACGTTTGGGCGGAGGTTTAATTGTAGTTAGTGGCGGTCAGGTCAAAGCTTCGGCAGCTTTACCTGTATGTGGCTTAGTCTCTGATAAACCTTTAGTTGAAGTTTCTGCTTCTATAACTGAGTTGTACAGAGAAGCTGATAAATTGGGTTCCAAATTGAAGCGTCCTTTTATGAGTTTGGCTTTTATGACTTTGCCAGTTATTCCCCAATTGAAGTTGAGCGATGTCGGTTTAGTCGATGTGGAATTATTTAAATTTATCGATTTGGCAGAAATGGAAGAGGGACTTTAGCCTTAATTGCGGCGGTATATATCAATCGATTAAATAGGCTATGCCCACAGCTCCGGAACCGCAATGTACACTGACTGCACAGCCCGTTTCCGTCTTGAAAAGGGGAGCGGGCAAATTCAATTTTTGCAATTCTCGGCTAAGTGAAGAAATGGTTTGAGATGGATCCAAAACAGGCGTGTTTTGGGGTGACTTCAGATTAGGACTGTAAGCTACAAAAATTTTACGGACGTGATGCTGTGCATTTTCTGCTTTAACTCTTTGAGCAATATCACTCAATGCCCGATCTAAATTCAATGAACGAGCTAGAGGAGCTATCGAAGTTTCGCCACTGTAGCTAAATATATAATAAGCTTTGAGTAAACGCTCCAATTTTTGCTTGGGAGTTCGCAAACGTCCTCCTTTAATAAGATATTGGAGGCTGGGCACAGTAAAGAGTAAGTGTGTCTTTTTAGCCAGCGACTCAAAATAACTACTCACTTCATTCAGATCAGCTAGAGGATTGGCTGCTATAAAATTTGCTGTTTCAATTATTAAGCATCCCAATCCGATGCTGATACTATTGGAATTGATAACCTTAATGCGTTCTTGTTTAGGATCAATTTGAGCAGCTGCCTGACAAGCAGCATTGTAGGAGCCTGATAAAAAAGCTGAAGGATGCAAAGAGAGAATTAGATGATTTGGATAAGACTGATAAATGGTTGCAAAATCATAAGGAGAAGGATGGGCTGTGGAAATTTCCATAGGTTCCTGCTGTTGATTAAGAAGCTCTGCTAACTGCTTGGGACTAAAGTTATGATTATCCAAATAGCTTCTACCATTTAGATTGATGCGTAAAGGCACTGAAATAATTCCCAAGGTGTTGAGAAGCTCAGGGCTGAGATCACAAGTTGAATCAGTTATAATTTGTATAGGCGCAGGGGTAGTTGACAGAAAATTATGCGTACTGTCGATCGCCACTTCTGAAAGGTGAGTTGCACTAAAGTAGCCCTTTTGCTCAATATTGTGAGAAGCAGTTTGAGGATTAGGATTCCGTTTCCACAATATCTCTTTTTGGCGAACTCTGCATTGCTCGGTTAAATCGTCTTTTTTGCTATCTATTAAACGGCCGTATTGCAGCAAAATATCGCTGATAACTTGCGGGTTATTAGTGTGCAAGTGAATTTTAAGCAACTTTGGAGTTTGGGCCATGACTAAAGAATCACCCCAAGTTGCCAATTTTGTCTCTATCTCTTCCTTGATATTTTCAGGACAATCTGTCAATAAAAACTCGCTGCAATATTGATAATTCGGTATTTGGGCAAAAGGAACAGAATCAATAGCGCCAAATTTTAAGCTCTTTATAAAGGTTGCTTCACTGTCGTTCGTTTCCCAACTCCAAAGAGAGCGTCTCTGGGCTACGCGCAGCATACCGGCGAAGAAAAAATAAAGACCTAAGGCTCCAGCATCTACTGTTTGGGCTTGACGTAAAGCTTCCGGGCGGTCGTCATTATCGGTAAAGTCAAAAAAAACTTGGCTTTCAGTAAGAATCTTGTGCAAAAAAGATACTAAATCAGACTCACTTTTTTGTGACAAAACTTGTTCAGCTTTTTCGCCTAAAATTCTTATGAAACTTAAAATTGTACCTTCTGCCGGACGTTGCAAAGCGCGATAGGCAAACTCACTGCCTTGGCGCAAGGCGACGGTTAAATCTTTAATCGAAGCTTCGGTTTTGTTGTTCAAACTACAAGCAAAGCCATGCAAAATTTGCGACAAGATGACGCCGGAATTTCCATGGGCTTCCCAAAGCGCTCCTGAAGCTGCTTTTTGAGCCGCTTGACTTATAGTTTGTGAAGACGGAGAGTAAGCTAAAGCCCGCAGAGCTCCGCGTATTGTAAAAGACATATTTGTGCCGGTATCGCCGTCCGGGACTGGATAGACGTTCAGTCTGTTAAGGAAATGCCGGTGCAAAGTCAGCCAGCGCCCTCCGCCTATAAATATCTTTTTAAAAGTCTTACCGTTTAAGGCTGTGATCAAAGCGAGCGACCTGCCCATCAGCTGAAAGTTAGGCTACATTTTCCTAAATTACCTTCTTTCCTGCGCCCAATGAAATACCTTGGTCGGATCTTAAAGTCAAAAATAACTAAAGAATACCGAAATAAGAAGGATAAAGTTTATTCAGACTCGATATGAAGTGAACATGAGTCTGGAATTTTTAAATGATGTATCTGCCGTGGGATTAGGCACTTTGGTGCTTTTACTAATCTGTTCGGTAGTTGTCGTTACTGTAGTTATAGAGCGGCTTTACACCTACAAGCAAAGTGTAGTCAGTTCCGCTTGGTTGCACCATTTTGTGTGCGAAACTTTGCGTTCAAGCGGAGTGAAAGAAGCCTACACTTTTGTGAAAGGTATAGGCGGTATGTTGCCTAGAGTTTTTGAAGCTGGTCTAGCTAGAGCCGATATGAGTCAAGAAATGAGTGATGCAGCCATGGAAACTGTAATCGCTAGAGAAAGACTTAAGTTGGAAGAGCGTTTACCTATTATCAGTACGATTGCGGTTATTGCTCCTTTTATCGGACTTTTTGGCACTGTAGTGGGTATTATGCACACCTTTGATTCCGTAGCTGCTAAAGGTCAAGCCGGTGTAGCTGTGGTGGCGGCTGGTGTGGCTGAAGCTCTAGTTGCCACTGCTGCCGGATTATTCGTGGCTATTACCGCTGTTGTTTTCTTTAACTATTTTCGTGCCCGAATCAGTAGTATAGTTTCTGACATGAATGGAGCGGCAGCTCGCCTTTCCGAGATGCTCGAGTTAGTGCGTCAGGGTAAAGAATTTCCCGAAGATCTGCTTGATTAGATAGGCTGATATGATTGGAAGACGGAAAAATAGGGGGGAACAGGGCAGCGGTTTTAGTGATATAAATGTCACTCCTCTGACCGATGTGCTGTTGGTGCTGTTAATTATCTTTTTAATTACCGGTACCTCTATAACTGCTCCATCTCACGATATCAAACTTCCCGATGTTATAACTAGGGAAAAAGCAGAAAATATCAGTATCGTTGTCGATATAACAGCTGATGGTGCCACTTATATAGGCAATATGAAATGTCATAAAAAAGATCTTCAGCCTATGCTCAAAAAATTGGGTAAAGAAAAGCATACCAATAGAGTTATTATCAATGGTGATAAAAAGGCCGATTATATCCATATTATTTCTGCCATGCATGAAGCTAGGCAAGCTGGTCTAACTGATATCGCTTTAGCTACCCAGTATGACAGCAAAAACAAATCAGCTACTCCGAAAATAAAGACTGTTACCGTTACGGAGGCGAAGAAATAAGTGGCTAAAAAACGCAGATTTCGTCTTTCTGAAGATGAGCAGTCTGGGGTAATGGGAGATATAAATATCACTCCCTTAACCGATGTGCTTTTGGTTCTGTTAATTATTTTTCTGGTAACAGCTACGGCTGCCACCCAGACTGCTTTTAATATGAACTTACCTTTAGGTTCTGCTCAAGCCAATCTCAAGGTTGTTAACGATACGGTAGTTATGAGTATCGATGAAAAAAGCAATATATACGTGCAGGAAGAAACTAAACCGGTACCCCATACTTCTTTAGTTTCGCGTTTGAAATTGTATCAAACTAAAAAGGGTACCGATAAAGCAGCCGTAAGAGCTGCCGGTAATACTCCTTACGGGACGGTAGTTATGGCCATCGACTCAGCTAAGCAAGCCGGTTTGGAAAAGGTGGTCTTGGTAGCTGATTAAAATCAAGTCCGGCAACAGTCTGTTAAACGTGCTCAGTAGCTGTTTTGAACAAAGCCATGGCTAAGTCTGAAAATTGTTGCAAGGTAAGCTCTTCTGGTCGTTCGTTGCCTTTCAAGCCTGTTTCTGCGAAGGCTTTTTCCAAATCGGCTTTCATGGAGGTTGCTACTCCTTTAAGCGATTTGCGTAGAGTTTTGCGCCTCATGCTGAAAGAAGTTCTGGTTAAAGTTAAAAAAAGTTTAACCGGAGCTTCTATGGGAGGAGTCTGGTAAATATTAAGAGCCATTACGCTAGAATCAACTTGCGGTGGTGGGTTGAAGGAACCGGGTTTTACGTTAAAAAGGGTCTTGGCTTGTGCGTAATAACCTACAAAATAGCTTAAAGCGCTACTGTCTCGGCAAGCCAGGCTTTGAATACGATCGGCCACTTCCTTTTGAATCATGATAATCATGCGATCTATATAGGGACTGCCGTCTATAAGTAATTTTTCGATAATCGGAGTAGTAATATAGTAGGGGAGATTGGCTACTACTTTCCACTTTTTGGGAGTTCCGTCAGCAGATAGATTACTGGTTTGTAAAGTTTTGGGTAAATTTAACTTTAAAAAATCTTGATGGACTACTTGCAAATTAGGCAAAACCGGCAATTTGGCGGCTAATTCTTCGTCTACCTCTATGGCTTTTACTAGACGGACTTTTTTTACCATTTCTAAGGTGATAGCTCCTCGACCGGGGCCTATTTCTAAAATATTGTCGTCTTCATGCAAATCGGCTGCTTCTATGATTTTGCCTATGATATTGCGGTCAGCTAAAAAATGCTGACCGAGAGGACGTCTGGACATTATTTTTTTGATTTCCTTGTTTAACTTAATCGCAGAAGTAATATTGCCCTAAATTTTTACTTTAGGCAAGAGTTTTTATCTTATCTATAGAACAATCGGGCGAATTTTGGGGGATCGGCCCGCAGCTTTCGACGTTCCGTGCTCTTTCCGCCAAGCTATTTAGAAAAGTTTGGATAGAATTGCCTAATTTAGGCCGATCGGTTTATTATGAGTGACTTTAATAATAATCAGAATTCTGAGTCTTCTGTACAAGAAAAACAGACACTTTTTCCCGGAGCTTATCGTCAATTGAAAGATAAATATGCCGCTAATCGGGAACCATTACAGGACGCTCAAGTTTATGAAGCCGATTTATCTGTGGCTGACGCAGAAGAAGATGATGATTGTGACAACGATGAGATGACTACTAATATCCCTTGGCTCAGACGTTTACCCAGCGCTCGTCGCCTGATTTGTTTTTCTACCTTAGCGGTTGTAATCGGTATCGTGTTGCTTATTGGAGGATTGTTCTATATCAATACGGTGCAGAATGGCGGAGAGGGGTCGGCGGGATTTATTTCCGAAGCACTCAGTACTATAAGTGGCTATTCGGGGGAACGCGCTTTTAAAGGTAGCGAGCGCATGAATGTTTTGTGTTTAGGGATCGATTATAATAGAGATTCGCGTGGAATGGCCTATACCAAAGGAGCACGTTCTGACACTATTTTTGTGGTCAGTATCGACGCCAAAGGGCAAACTCTCAATGTAGTATCTATTCCTCGTGATTGTTATGTCTTTTTGGGGGAAGATTATGGATATGACAAAATTAACGCCGCTTATATGTATGGAGGCATAAAGCTGACCCGTAAGGTTGTTTCCGAATTTTTAGGAATACCTATTCATCATTATGTAATTATTAAGGTAAGCGGTGCTTCCCAGTTAGTTGATGCTTTGGGTGGTTTGGTTGTCGATGTTGAAAAAAATATGGACTATGATGACAACTGGGGTAATTTGCATATTCACTTAAAAGCCGGCGAGCAGCTGTTGCGTGGCGAACAGGCTGTGGGATATGCGCGTTTTCGTATGGATGCCGAAAGTGATCGCGGTCGTATTCGTCGTCAACAACAAGTGATGATGTCTGTTATTAAGCGTTTGAAAGATCCTATGGTCGTTTTGCGCTTACAATCTATTGTTAAAGCCGTCAAGGATAATATCGAAACTGATTTCAGTTTGATGGATATGCTCGATCTCACCTATCTCTACAAAGATTTTGATCGCAAACGTATGAAGACCGGAGTTATAGTAGGAGATGATACTGATATTAACGGTATGAGTTGTATTATCCCTTATGCTCCCATGAATGAAAAGACTGTTTTGGAACTCCTTAAAGATCCTTCTTCTTTACAACGTGAGGATGTGCGTCTTGAAGTTCTTAACGGCAGTAGTGAGGAGGGTTTGGAAGGTCGTATTGCCGAGTACCTTTCCAAAGAAGGCTTCCGCGTAGTTAATGTAGGCAAAGCTAAGGAACGTTGTGAAGTTACTACTATTGTCGATCACTTAAACAGCGCAGCTATGCGTAATTGCTTAGAATCTCTTCTGTTGGGGTGCTATTATGAAGTTAAGCAATTGCCTTATGATAAGCGTAAAGCGGATGTCACTATTTTAGTAGGTGAAGATAGGGTAAATTGTGGCAGCTACGATTCGGGCAGTTCTTACAAGAATCCTAAAAATGATAATCGTTATTATCAAGAGTATTCTCCAGGATATACTGAAGAACAAGTTCATTCTTCTGACAGCGGAAATTATTCAGGCTCTAATTCCAGTTATGGTAACGCTTACGATGACGGTGGCTATCCTCAAGTAAATAGTGATGGTAGCGTTAGTAGTTCTAATCGTGAGTTTGGCTCTGCCTCTGAGGAGCAGTCTCATGCTGAAGAATCAGCTTCTCCTGCAGTTTCTGAGGATTATGTTGCTCCGGAACCTACTGAAACCACCGAGAACAGTATAGTCGAGCAAGCTCCTTTACCCCCGGTGGATGACTACAGTGCTCCTTTACCCGAAGAGGTAGAAGTGCCTTCGGTAGTTGAGTCTGGAGCAGAATCTGTTCATTGAGCAATTTTACCACGAGTGTCGTGTCGTAAAGCCTCTGCTTTTAAGCGTGGTAGTCAATCGGCCGAAAACTGATAAGCCCTTCCGCCTAAGTGGAAGGGCTTATCAGTTTCTGTGGTTATTTTTAGTGATTATTTTTTAAAGTATTCATCCCAATGCCAAGCCAACTCGGTGAGGGTTCTGACGCCTACTCCGGTAGGTCCTGCTGGGTAATATTTCCAAGCCTTACTGCGCCAGGCGGGACCGGCTATATCCAGATGAGCCCAGCTTGCTGTTTCGGGAACAAACTCTTTCAAGAAAAGTCCAGCTGTAATGGCTCCAGCAGTGGGGCCGCCTACATTGTTCAAATCGGCAAAAGGCGTGTCGAGCATTTCTTTATACTCCAAAGGAAGAGGCAACTTCCAATAAGATTCGCCCTGAACTCCGCCGGCAAAGGTGATGGCATTAACCAAAGAACGATTGTTACCCATAATACCGGTGAAAGATTCACCTAAAGCGCGTACGCAAGCTCCGGTCAGAGTACAAATATCAATAACATGGGTAGCACCGAGTTCTCCGGCTAAAATCAGACCATCAGCTAAAACTAAACGGCCCTCGGCGTCGGTATTTTCGACATGAACCGATTTTCCGTTTTTATAAACAACAACATCTCCGGGACGCTGAGCCTTAGCATCTGGCATATTTTCGGCGCTGCAAATAATAGCTGTAACTTTAATGTTAGGACGAAGGGTACCCAGAGCCCGCATGGTAGCCAAAACGGCGGCTGCGCCTGCCATATCGCCTTTCATTTCATGCATTTTGGAAGCTGGTTTAATGCTAATGCCACCGGAGTCGAAAGTGAGACCCTTACCTACCATAGCGAAGTGGGGGATAGATTCATCATTTTCTCCTTCTTGGGCAGGTTTAGGATTATAAGTGATGGCAAACATGCAGGGAGGATACTGAGAACCGCTGCCCACTTTAAGATGTCCGTTAAAACCTTCTTCTTTTAAGCGCGGTTCGTCATACTCAACAAAATCATAGCCAAATTCTTCTGCCAATTCCTTGCCCATAGCACAGAGGGTCTGGGGATTGATTACATCCCCGGGCTCACAGCAGAGATTGCGGGCCATATTAACGCAATTAGCCAATACTAAGCCTTCAGCTAAAGCGCGTTCGGCTGGCTGATACTCGCTGACTGCAAAAGAAACGGTCATCTTCTCAGAGACGTCTTTTTTATCTTTTTTATATCTGTCGAAAGACCATAAAGCCATGCCGGCAGCTTCGGTAGCTTTGCCTACATATTGAAGACCCATAGGACTGTTTAAGGCGAAGAGTACGTTATAGCGTTTTGTTTTGGAGGCGTACTTTATAGCTTCAGCAACGCAAATTTTAACAACTTCCGCTGTACTGAACCCCTTATAGTCTCCGGTATAATAAGTGAGAATGGCGCCGATATTTTCGCTCTGACTGGGCTCGAAGAATAAGTAAGAACCGCTGCGGTTGTCGCTGTCATATTCTGCTTGTAAGGCTTCCGCTTGAGCTTTTATTTTCTCATCTTCAATATCAAAAAACTTTTCGTTTTTGTCCAATATGAGTACCAGCAAATCTGCTTTCCACTCGCTAAAGGGAGTGGCTATCGGTTTTATAAACATTGTGCCTCCGACCGTAAAAATTTATGGCAAAATTTGAAAGTGCCAGCATATTCCAGAAGGTGCGTTGCCGCTTAGACAGTGACCGCGCTCCGCAACTTTTGGGAAAACAAGTAATGATTCCTGCCATAGTTATTAAGGGCTTAATTTTACTTTTAAGCAAACTTTTAGAGCTTTAAATGACTCGGCAAAGGGAAGAAGCTGTCAGTGCGGAAGTGCACTTCTGCTATATTTGCCGAGATTAAGAATCGGTTCTAAGCTGTTTTGTGAAGGAGAGTATACACAACGTTATGCTAATAAAGCAAAAGTTATTTAGCTGGGGAGCTATGTTCGCTGTAACAGGAACTTTGTGGAGTGCTATTTGCTACAGTGACGCTCAAGCCTATCAACTTTTTTCTGATTTACAGTATACTTCTGCGATTAGTCTTAACGATGAAGCCAAATTGCTGGCTCAAAGCAGCGATAACAATTCTAAAACAGGCACAAAATCACAAAAAGAACGTAAAGAGCGTAAGAACTTTACATCTAAGCAGCAGCGTAATAAAATTGCCCAGAAACGTGAAGGTCAGGATACTCAGGTAGATTTTATCGATTCTGAGGATGGATACTGGAACGCTAGGGGAGGAAATGCTCCTCAATTCGTTGATGGCGGCTCAATTAATTCTGTTATGTTTGAGAATCGTCCCGGACGCAGAGTTAAAGAACTTCCATCTGGTCCGGTGCGCGACAGTGATGTGGAAGTTACAGGGGGGAAATCCACGGAAATTACTGTAAATGGGCGTCCGGTCCGTTTGGATAAGGTCAAAGATACGAAAACGGAAAAGAAGTAGGACAGCAGAGGGGCAGGTTCTTAATGGGCCTGCTCTTTTAGGTGGTGATATTTTTATGGATGAAACGACTATGGCTGCCGGAGCGGGTACCGCTGCAGCAGCATTTCCCTGGCAAGCTTGTTTATTACAATTAAGTGGAGGTACCGTAGCCGGTTTGGCTGTTGGTTATTCGCTTAAGGCTGCTCTCAGGATCGTTCTTTTAGTTTTGGGGTCTATTCTCTTGCTCATGGCTCTTTTAGCTCATGCTGGCTTTATAACTGTAAATTGGGGAGTCGTCAGCTGTTCAATAGAAAATGGTACCAGGGCAGCCGGAGAATTAGTTAACGATTTAGTCTCTCAACTCTCGTCTTCCATGGTTGGTTTCACAGCAGGAGCTATCGGTGGCTGGAAGATGCATCGTTAGTTTTATGGTATTTTGATAATAGCTATAGAGAGGGCAGTTTCTTGACTAAAGTTCTTCGTATTTTTTTTGTTTTTGGGAAAAAATTTGCAGCTCTTTCTATAGCTTCTTTCTTTAGAAGGACTTAATATTAACATGCTTGGTGTTAGAAACACCAACTTGCAATCATATTTTATATTACTCGATTTTTGAGTCTTTCGAGTATTCTGGAGGACAACTTTGGATTCTGAGCTGATTAGAGCTTTTGTCTTTATGCGCAAAGACCCCAAATTTATCGTCAAATTGGCAATCCTCAGTGTGGTTATGTTTGTGCCTGTTGTCGGTTGGATTTTGGCCTTAGGTTATTGCGTTATGCTGTACCGCAATTATATCGATGGTAAAGATGACGAGATTATTTTGCCGGAATGGGAAGATTTTGGCAATTACGTCTTTAAAGGTGTTTCTTTGGCTGCAGCTTTGGCTTGCTATGTTGCATTCTTTGTTGGTTTGGGGTTGGCTTTAGCTTTCGCTTGTGGTGCTCCCTTATTAGTTGTCAGTGCCGTAGGTGGAGAAGGCGGTAGTTTTTTTACCTCTTTAGTTTTATTTCTTGTTGCTTTTATAGTCAGTTTTTTGAGTTTGCTTGTTTCCGGAGCTGCTTTTAGTTTCTTTAGTGAAAGTTTAACTGTTTCTGATTGTTTTAAAATACTGGATGTTATTCAGCGTGTTACTGGTTTAGGAACAAATTATTATATATTTTGTGCTGCTGTTGCTTTCATTTTTTCTTTATCTATAAAGTTTTTATGGTTTAATGGTTTCTTTTTATGGATCTTAGCTTCTGTGCTTCAGGCCTATTTGGCTATCGTTTCCGCTTACGGTTTGGCCGGTTTGGTTCAAGATACATATCATCCTTCACTTTATGATCCAACAGATATTCATATTGAGCGTTCTGCTCACATGGAATTAGAGCCTACGGAAGATGAAGACGAATATGGGCATTCCAAGCCGGGTAAACATGGTGCTTCTTATTGGGCGGGTCATCGTCCGGATACTTCCATCACTTGGTCTACCGATTCCGATCAGGCCGAATAAACGCACCTTAGAGCTAAAGAAAGCTATGCAGCCTAGACGAGCGATCTGACTAGCTATCTATCTGGAAGATTGACGCATATCTTGCCGTACCATGCCGAAAGTTATAGCTGTCGGTATGATACGGCCTTTTTATGTAGGCAGGAATGGGGTCAGGAGCGCCAAAAGAAGACCGCGATTTTTTGCTGTTTAGAGAAAAAAATATGCTTGCTAAAGATTGTGAAACTACCTTAGTAAATTTTAACGATTATTCAGTACCCAGCACGGCGGAAAGATTGCATGCCGATTCCAATATGAGAGGGCGAGGAGTGACTATCGCTTTTTTGGATTCCGGCTTTTATCCTCATCCTGATTTAGGAGACCGTATAGCCGCTTATATCGATTTAGGTGAGGAAACTAAAGACCTTAATCCTCATGCTAATCGCAATGGTTGGAATTGGCACGGAATGATGACTTCCGTTTCTGCGTGTGGTGACGGTTCACTTTCCGGAGGACGTTACCGAGGACTAGCTTCTGAAGCTAAGGTTGTACTTATAAAATGCAGTCGCAACGGTATGATATGTGATGATTTAATATTAAAAGGGCTGCATTGGGTGCGTGATAATGCTGCCAAATATAATATCAATATTTTAAATATTTCCGTAGGCAGCGATTTCGATCCTAAAGAATTAAATTGCGAAATTTCCCAGGCTTCGGAAGAACTTGTTTCTCATGGGATTTTAGTTATTGCTGCTGCTGGAAATACGCGCACGTTGCCTCGCCCGCCGGCCAATGCTCCTTCTGTACTCACTGTGGGCGGTTGTGTTTCACGTAACGCTTGTACTCCCGAAGAAGTAGAATTATATTGCAGCAGTTATGGTGTTATTTTGGATTTGGTAGTTAAGCCGGAAATTATTGCTCCGGCTGCTTGGGTGGCTGCTCCGATTCTTCCCGGTACGGTGCAGTACAAGCGGGCACAATATTGTTACGACTTAGCGGTGACAACCGGCGGTCCGTTACTCAATTTGCTTAGTGAAATGCCCGAAGGTGTGGGCTTACCCGACAATTTGTATAAGTTGAGCCGCGAAGAACTCAGCCAAAAGTTAGATAAATGGCTTATCGATGATAAAGTTGTGGGACGCCATTATCAGCATGTAGATGGTACTTCCTTTGCGGCTCCCACTGTAGCTGCCATTGCGGCCCAAATGCTGGAAGCTAATCCGCAGCTGACTCCTGCGGCTATACGTCAGATTTTTATGTCTACGGCTGACCGTGTAAATGGTAAAGATATCTTGGCTCAGGGTTGCGGTATTGTTAATGCCAGTCGCGCTGTTGAGCAAGCTCATGAAGCTTGGACACACGATCAGATTTGCGAATTGCGTCCTCCTTTGGTGTTAGACGGCAAATTGAGCTTTGTCTTTGTTAATTATTTTGCCAAAAAAGTTGAATTGATGGGTGACTTTAATGATTGGACGCCTCATCAGTACTATTTCCATGAGATGTTTGATGGCACTTGGAAAGTTGAAATAGATGCGCCGCCGCCGGGAAGGTATCGTTATAAATTCAGAGTTGATGAAAAAGATTGGTTTGAAGACCCTGCTAATTTATATCGCAAGCCCAACGTATGGGGGAGCTATGATTCAATTCTGAATATTGCCTAGTTAATAAAATACCAAGCGCAACTTTCGGTTTAGAAAGTTGCGCTTGGTATTTCTTCTTTATACCTTGGTATTGGTCGGTACGGCAGCTGAATTTAATCAGCCTCTCCAGGGGCTATATTCACTCAAACTTTTGTGAGCGAGCTAATAAATTGATAATGGCTTGCTGTAAATCATGTTCACCGGACAGGATCTGACAAGTTTCTTTAATAATCGGCGTCTCTATGCCCAAGTTTTGGGCTAATTGTAAGCAACTATTGGCAGTAGTTACGCCTTCGGCCACTTGTTTCATCTTTTTCATAATCTCGGAAAGTTTTTGACCTTTACCCAACATTAGACCAACTTGGCGGTTGCGACTCAAATCGCCTGTAGCCGTCAGCAGTAGATCGCCCAGGCCGCTTAAACCGGAAACGGTAGAGGAGCGCCCTCCCATAGCCATAACTATACGTCTGATTTCAATTAGAGCTCTGGTAAGGAGAGCGGCTCTGGCATTAGCTCCCATACCGGCTCCGTCAATCATGCCTGCAGCTAAAGCAATCACATTTTTTAAGACGCCGCCCAGCTCTACGCCCACTATATCGGTAGAGGCATAGGCGCGAAAATACTTATAATGATAAAGATTGGCCGCCAGAGAAGAAATACGCGGTACTGGGGAAGCTAAAGTTACGGCTGTAGGCAATTCTTTTATTACCTCTGCAGCGAAAGAAGGGCCTGAAAGAACTACGATACGCTCTAAACGCCCCAATACTCCGGAAAGTACCTCAGACATGCGCATAAGACTGTCTTTTTCTAGCCCTTTCGCTGTACTGATAATAACACTTGAAGGGCTGACACTTTCTTTGACCTTTTCAGCCACACTGCGTACTGCTCCGGAAGGGACAGCAAAAACTATAAAATCGGCACCCTTAACTGCTTCTTCCAAATTGTATGCTACTCCCAAATCTCCGGGAGCACATAAACGCATATCGCCGAAATAACGGACATTAAAACCTGTTTTAATAGATTCTAAGTCTGTGGTATCGCACCCCCATACGACTACATCGCTGCCGGCTTTCTGTAAGTGCAGAGCCTGCGCTGTGCCCCAACTTCCCGAACCAAGAACGGCAACTTTATAGCTCATAATCAAAAAATATCTCCAAGAAAATCTTCACTGAAATGGTAAGGTACCTTTTCCATTATAGAGCTTAGTACCTTCTCCCATATCTTCCACATTTAAGATAGGCGCAAAATCAATTTATAAAAGCAAAATTTTGCCGCCTGCTAAAATAATGAAAAAGCCGCCTCAGAGGCGGCTTAATCTCTTTTATTCGGTCACAGTGACCGTTACTGTACGTACTCCCCATTGAGAGCACTGAGCATTGCTAGGTAGCCAAATATCTATTTTATTTCCGTAAATACCGCCACCGGTATCTCTGGCCTCCCCCCAGCCATATCCGGGAACGTATATTTTAGAACCAATAGGTATAACACTGGGATCTACAGCTATGCAACCGGGGCCTGTATAGTGTCCGCTGGCTGTGCGACCATTCAAACAGTAGGCATAAGCCGTTACTGTAATAGTTCTGCTCTGTGGTTCAGGAGCGGCGACTATTTTGTACTCATCACTGGTTGCAGCTCCGTGAATAAATGAAGAGGCCAAAGAGTCAGCAATTCTTATGTGATTGCTGTTATTTTCACGAGCTTTCGCCTCGTCTACTTTAACATCTTCTATTTCTTTTGTTGTTTCGACTTCAACAGTCTCTGCATTAACTCTATTGGGCGACAAGCCACTTTCTTTAGGCGATACAGACACTAGAGAAGGTGCCGGAGGCATATTGTCCAGATCTTGACTGCAAGCATTCTGCGCTAAAAGTAGAACCGGTACAACCCAGATACATGCCACCAACACATAAGCCCAAAGCTTACGCATTATGGTCTCCTTAGTTTTCTCTATATCCCATCTCTTTGCCAAGGAGATGAAATCTATGTAGTAATAGTTTTTTCAACAACTAAACAACAATAAAACCTCACAGGAGGTTAATATATTGTAATTTTCTAAGCATTATAGTCTAATCCTGCAATAAATGGAACATTTAATGAATAAAATAATGTAAAAATGTAAACATTTTATGTATATATTGTCTGATTTTAAACAATTTTTTTAAAGAAATCTACAAAAATTTAACTTAATTGATTTCTATATCAGGAGTAAAAACAGCCTAATTATGGGGATATGTCTTGTTAGAAAATATAAAATAGTACATACAATAAATAATTGAATGGTGATATTTATTGATTTTTATGCCTAAGATATTGCCAATATTATTTACAAAAAGAGTCGATTCCCAAGCAGAAATCGACTCTTTATTGTCAGGTCAGTAGAAAACTTTTAAGGTTCTCTAAATTGTTGGAAAAGGGAGGACGGCTGCTCTTCCAACTTTATGCTTACTTCTTTTTCAGTACCGTCACGCCAAAGTTTAATGGTAGCTGTGGAACCTACTTTTAACGAACGCATAAAAGATTGCAAATCGGACGCAGTAGGAGTTTCTGTGCCGTTTATACTAACGATAACGTCATTGCTCCTGATTCCGCCCTTGTTGGCAGGGCCGTTGGGCAGAACTTGGCCGACAATCACTCCTCGAATATTTTTGTCCAACCCTAAATAATTACGAGCAGGTTGACTTAAATCGGCCATAGCTATGCCCAAATAAGGACGAGAAACTTTGCCGTGATCACGCAATTCTTTCATAACCGTATAAGCCGTTTCAGCGGGAATGGCAAAGCCTATGCCTTGGGCGGCACGTATAATAGCCGTATTTATACCTATAACTTCGCCTTTGAGATTGATAAGCGGGCCGCCGGAGTTGCCGGGGTTGATGGCCGCATCAGTTTGCAGTAAATTGCGTAAGTCAACATTACTGTCACTCAAAGTACGATTTCTGGCCGAAAGGATACCCAGAGTAGCTGTTTGACCTACTCCTAAGGGATTGCCCAAAGCCACTACCCAATCGCCGATGCGCATACTCTCTGAGTTGGTCAGAGAAGCAGTAGGGAAGGAGCGATCTTTATTTTCAATGCGCAGAATTGCCAAATCAGAAACCGGATCTGTACCAATAATCTTGGCAGAGTGTTGACTCTTATCACTTAAAGTTACTTTTATGGATTTAGCACCACTGATAACGTGATTGTTGGTTAAAACAATGCCGTCAGAGCTGACAATAATACCTGTCCCCATACCGCGAGGAATTTCCTGAACTTGGTAATCGAACGGATCGATAAAACCAAAGCCGTGAGTGCTGTAAACTCTGGTAGTCATAGTTGTGTCTATATTGACGACTGCGGGAGCAACTTTGGCGACCGCATCGGCCACAGCACTGCTGCCCTTAGGCATGACAGCATTAGACTTAGAATTATAGTTTATATTAAAATCTGAAGAGTTTGCGCCCTTATCTGACTGATCAGAATCTGTTTTAGTTTCTGTCGTTACTGCAGGAGGCTCGATCTCTTCTTTTTCCATAGAAATTTTAATAGAGGGGGTACAATATACGATTATAAAAACTAAGAAAGCGCCTATGAATACGCCAGCAATACCGCAGATAACGGTAATTGCGGTATTGCCGCGCAGATTCTTTCTAATCTTATCGATCATATTAAACCTTTCATAGCTTCCGGAATTACCTCAAGAACATTACCTTAGTTTGGTGAAGCTTAGGAATTTTTAGAAATTTAAGCTTTATCTTCTTTATTAGCCTCTTCGGCATCCGGAGCATAAACTATAGGAGCTGATTTCCACATACCTTCTAAATTGTAGAAACTACGCTCGCCGCTTATAAACAGATGTACGATTACTGAGCTGTAGTCCATTAAAGTCCAGGCATTATCATTTTTCCCCTGAATAGACTTAGGCTCAATTCCTTGTTCTGATAGCTTCTTGTCGATATTTTCCGCAATATCGCGCAGTTGGTTGCGAGTTGGAGCATCGCAAATCACAAAGTAATCGCAAAGAACTGAATCTTTGCTCATATCCAATACGATAGTATCTTTTCCTAGCTTCTGATAGCAAACGTCGGCAATAGCTTTAGCCATTTCCAAAGAGTCTGTGAACATATTGTCTCTTTTTACCTCTTCTAAAAAAACTTATAGAATGATAGAAAAAACAGCGCCCATTGTCAAATTAAGCGTTTAGAATGGTCGCGTAAAGAAAGAGAAAATAGACAACGATTAAAAGGAAGCAGGCCATAGTAAAAGCAGTAGGCCAATAACCGCAGACACTAAGGCCAATACCAGTAAGATAACAGGATTGCCTTGCTGAGGGATATTGGGTAATTCATCCACACTTATTTTATTGTCTGAATTAAATAACGTGCTCATCATGGCTGCTTCTTCTATTCTAAAAAATGTGTCGCCTCTTGGTTAGAGTCGGACTAAGAGAAAAAGTTGCTCTTCTTCCAATATTTAGATGATTTTTAAATGAAAGGATTACTACCTCCGGTCAAGACTATCTCAGCCAGAGCTTCGCGAATCATGCTAATGAGCTCGTCATCACCGTTGGGAATTATAATCTGAATTACCCCTTGCATAGAAGCATAAGGAATATTTGTATGTTCGGTGGCCTCAAGAACTATGGCAGAAATGTCTTCTCCGCCTGGTATGCTATGTAGTCTATTGATTGCATGTTGATTGCCACCGTCCATATCATTAAATTCGACCATAACCAAATCTACTTTGGCATAAGAAGTTATTTCCAACATTTCGCCTATAGTCGAAGCATAGAGGACGCTAAAGCCTTCATCTTCCAAAATACGACGCAGGAAAGGATAGGAATCTTCTGCACCTCCGGTGGCAATAAGGGCGGTCTTACCGGCGCCCAGTCGACTGAGTTTATTCACATAATCAAGTTGTGAATTGTTTAACTCACCGCCTTGAGCTAAGCTGTAATCTTCTCGGAAGGATACAAAAGAATTGTCGCTGTTATCTTGGATAGGAGTATCTCCAGATTTATGAGCTTCGGAAGGGATTGGTTTTGCGTGTTTGGGAGTTGGAGCCGCCATAGCAATAACAGTTTCCGATTCAGGCAGCAAGCGATTTTTATAATACTGCGGAGTAGATGAGGCAGCAGAAAGATCGTACTCGTTTAATTTTTGTTTTACTCCTTTGGCGGGCAAATCACCGATAGTGGGGCAGGAACCTACATCTATATATTCGGATTCGTTGACGCGCTCTTGTAAAGCCTGTTCGGCCGCACTTAAAGTACGCATATGGCGCACCAATTCGTTTATACTCATGGAGAGTTGGCCCAGCTCGTCTATATCTTCCACTTTGGCTTGACTCTCGGTATCTCCGGCTAAAACTCCGTCTACGAAGTTGCGCAATGCGTGAATACGTTCGCGTTTTTCTGTCTCTTCTGCTTGTGAAGAGGCGATAAGTTTCTGAATATATTCAGAAAGACGGTTTAATCGAGAAGCGGCCAAACCAATTTCATCGGGGCGATTTTGATCGGCTCTGGTTTCCAGTTTACCTTGAGCCATCTGATCGGCCACTTCAGCTAAATTGAGCAATGGATTGCCATAAAAGTAAGATACAAAAGCTGTAAATCCCAGAGCACCAGAAATCAGAATAAATACTAACCCCAACAGCTGACGTTTTAAACCGCTGAATGCGGCTGTCAGCTCGTCGGTAGTGAGATATACTCTGACTACGCCTAAACTACTATCGGAAGAACGTACCGGGACACTACTGACCATGTAACTGGTGTCTCCTGAGGTTTCCAAGCCGCTTTGAATAACTGATAATCCTAACGCTTTGCGTGTCTGCTCATCACCTTTTATTGAGCCAATTTCTGCAGATATTGAACCGGCCCTTACTTTACCGGCACTGTTAAGAACTTCCAGAGCATTGACGCCGCGCTGCTCGGCTAATACGGAGATTTGTCTCTGCAATTTAGCCGACTTAGCATAGTTGCCCGGATCGGCTAAGGAATCGGCGCTCATAGTTGCTAAACATTCTCCCAATGATTCGCTTCGTATGGCTAAGGAACGGGTGAGGGAAATTTGTTCGCCCCCCTTAATGACGGCAAAGCAGAAAAAGACAAAGAAGACCGTCAGTGGCAGCAAAGCCAAAAGCATTTTTATTTTCAGCGAGAAAAACTTATTTTTAGGCATAATAACGTTCTGCGCCAATTCGCTCCGAGTTAATAAAAGCCTACAAAGTTTCTCAATAATCTTAGTGCATTGACTATTTGTTTAACTGTGCAGATAGCCTTTGGCGCTTCACAATCGTATGAAATTGCGCTAGAATCAGGCGTATTTGAACTGTTTTTATGGCTGTGATCAGAGCTAAATGGTTCTCGGTGTTTGCTTTAAATATGGGGCATCGATACTGATTGGGCGCTTTTTCGCCGATTGGAGAGAGTGCGGTATTTTTTATTTGAGGAAAAAGAGATGAGCTTTTATAAACAAAATGCACAGGAAAATGAAATAAGACTTATTAATGCTCAGAGCGGTAAAACTTTAGAGTTTAATCAAGTTTTGGAGGTTATAACCGGATATGCCCATTGGGGGCCTGCAATCGAGATAATAAAGGCGTTACATCCATTGGCTGATTTGGAAGATGTCCATACACGGCAATTGGAAATTGAAGAAGCTATGCGCCTAAATGTCGACAAGGGCTACAATCTTTATACTGATAATTTAGGGGATGTTCAGTCGGCTATAAAAGCTTCTCAACGCCATAAATCTCTGCAACCTTCAGAATTGTTGGGCATTTTGCGTTTAGCTCAGCTCTCGCGTCAAGTGGGTGCTTTTTTGCGTTCCCATTGTAAAGATTATCCGCTTTTAAGCGATAAAGCTCTACGGTTAGGTCAGTTTCGCGATATCGAAAAACAAGTGGCTCGAGCTATTACTCCGGACGGTGAATTATCCCCCAACGCTACGCCAAATTTGGCTCGTATACGTCAGGAATTAGCTGCTGCCCGAACCAGTGTAGAAGAACGTTTGCATGATTTTTTGCGCAATTCTGAGTATGTGCGTATGATTCAAGATCCGGTTATTTCTACACGCTTTGGTCGTCAGGTTATTCCTATTAAAGCCGAATATCGCGGCCATTTCCCTGGCCTTATTATTGATCAGTCAGCTAGCGGTGCTACCCTTTTTATGGAGCCTTTGGCTGTTGTGGAATTGAGTAACCTCAGCCGTACCAAAGCTTTGGCTGAAACTGCCGAAATTGAGCGTATTTTGCAGAATCTAACCGAATTAGTGGGAGCCAATGGACGTGAGCTTTCCGACAGTTTAGAAGAACTAGCTTGGTTGGAAGCTTTGCAAGCGATCGCTAAATATGCGGTTCATTCCGGTTCTTCTTTGCCTGACGTTAAAGATCAATCGCCTTTGTTGATTGCAGCAGCCCGCCATCCTTTGCTTATCGAACGTTTGGGGGACAAAGTGGTGCCAATGACTTTTGATTTGGAAGATAATCGCACTTTAATTATTACTGGCCCTAACACCGGTGGCAAAACCGTAGCTTTAAAAACCATAGGCCTAATGGTAATGATGGCTGTTTCCGGTTTGCCCATTCCGGCCGATTCCTCAAGTTGTATTCCTTTCTTTGAGCAAGTTTGGGCAGATATTGGTGATGAGCAGAGCATTATGCAGAATCTGTCTACTTTTTCTGCGCATATTAATCAGGTTTTGCGTATGATACCTCACGCTCAAGAGCGCACTTTGCTTTTACTTGACGAGTTGGGAGCAGGTACGGATCCGGCTGAGGGCGGCGCTCTGGCTGAAGCTGTTTTGGAATATTTCCATTCCAAAGGTGCTTTTACCGTAATTACTACTCATCTTTCTGAATTAAAGAATTTTGCCTCTCAGCACGAAGGCATGACAAATGCGGCTGTGGAGTTTGACAGTGATACTTTAGCGCCTACTTTTAGGGTGATTATGGGAGTTCCTGGTCGTTCTAATGCTCTGAAAATTGCTAGTCGCTTAGGTTTACCTGCCGAAATCGAACGGCGAGCAGTTGAACTTTTAGGTGGAAATACTGCTCAAATCAACGGTCTGTTGGGCGAGTTAGACAAAGAACGTGAAGTTAATGAACGTTTGGCCAAGCGTCTGCGCGATCAGCTAGCTCAAGTTGGTCGTTTACGCTCAGCTTACGAACAAAAAGTTGAAAATGCTCAGCGAGAATGTTCGGAAATGGTTGCCAAGGCTACTTCCGAAACGGAAGAATTGGTTGAATCTTCGCGTCGCCATTTGCGTGGGCTTACCGGCAGTGTGCGTCGCAGTTTGGCTCAATTGGGCAGTGTTCGTCGCCAGTCCATAGTCGAATTGCGTCAAGCTGCTGCCGAGCTCAGTCGGGCTTTGGTAGAATTTGAAGCTTTAGAAGAACTGATAGAATTAAATCCTGTAGCTTCTAAAGCTTTAGCTCAAGCATTGCATGAAGCGGTCGATTATCGCAAAGAGCGCGAAGGGCTTATACCTAAAGTTGGCATTACTGTTCCGTTGGCAGGGCAGAGTAGCGACGGTATAGATGATAATAATTTGCAATTGAGTGTAGCTCAGGAAGATATTGGCGACTATTCCGTTTCGGAAACACCCGACAAGCCGGAGAATGGTTCTTCGCGTTTGGATAAGCTCGATCAATACGTCAGGGAGCAGGCCCAGAATGTTGAGAATAATTTAGATAGTATCAGCACTGAAGTTAGTAGCTTAAGGGATAGAGCTCCTAAGATTCCCGGACATAGCAAATTAAAAGAGCGACTTAAAAACACGGCTGCTCAAGCTTTGGAAGTAAGTCTTTCGGCTGATCCCAATTCGGCCGTAAGCGAAAGCCGAGCTATAGGAGCTAAGTTGGCTGATGAACTTGGTCTGGATGGTTTTAAAACTGAAGAAGAGGAGCAGCACCGGGAAGAAGAAGTTCAAGCTGTTAATTTGCCGTTAGAGGTAGGGGCTCACGTGTTTGTGCCTCGTTACGGTCAGGACGGTACCGTGCTTTCTCTTTCTGATAAAAAGGCAGAAGTTCAGATTGGCGTCATTCGTATAAAAGTTAAAAAGGAAGATCTTCAAGTTTTAGCTCCGGAAAAGAGTGAAGTAGGCTCTATTCCCAGAGGTGGTAGCATGACCATGCTTTCCAGTCGTATCGATTTACATGGCAAAAATGTTGATGAGGCTCTTTGGGAGTTGGGCGCTAAAATTGATGATGCATTTATGAGTGGAGTGCATCAATTGGAGATTATTCACGGTAAAGGTACAGGTACTTTGCGTAAAGCCGTAATTGATTACATAAAAGATCACCCTTCTATTGCTTCATATCGTATGGGTAAAGCTACTGAGGGCGGTATCGGTGCTACCATAGCCACTTTAAATAATTGATTTGCTTAATCTTGTTCCTCGATAGGTTATAGAATAAAAAGTTTGCGTTCGGTGTGAATTTATCAAGTCGTCTGCTTGTTATAAAGCAGGCGACTTTTTTTGCTGGATGTTTTGGGAGTAAAACCAAATTAAATTTTTTATTTTTTGTCCTTATCTAATAGTAAACATTGTGTATAAAGGCCGAAAATGGCTGAAAATATAATTGCATTATTAATATTTTAGGTCGTATAAGCAAGGTACAAGCAAAAGTTAATTAGAAGCTGTCCCCAATTGTATTTTTTGTTTATTTCTAGTTAGAGAGGGCCGTTTTTCGATAATGTTAGAACGTCTAATGACGCTTTTGAAGCGGATCTTTCAAGCTAAGAGTGTTGAACAGCTTAGATTAGAGGCTGGTTCAGAGCAAAGTGAAGCTTTAAAACGTGCTCTTAAGCTTAAAGATTTGGTCGCTTTTGGAGTAGGAGCCGTTATAGGTTCCGGTATTTTTGTAACTACAGGTTTAGCCGCTGCCGGAAGCAGAGATTATGTCGCTGCAGGCCCCGCAGTGATGATTTCTTTTTTAATTGTTTCTGTCGCTTGCTTGTTATGTGTACTTTGTTATGCCGAATTCGCTTCGGTTATTCCTACTGCTGGTAGTGCTTATACATACGCTTACGCCAGTTTAGGTGAATATGTAGCTTGGATTTTGGGATGGAACCTAATTCTAGAATATGCCGTTGGTAATATTGCAGTAGCAATTTCTTGGTCTGGTTATTTTTTGTCCATTTTAAGAGGATTTGGTATCAACTATCCGGCTTGGTTGGCGGATAGCTATTTTACCGCTTCTACTGAGGCAATCGCTAGCGCTCCCCATATCTTTGGTATTCCTGTTATGTGTAATTTGCCGGCCATTGCCATTGTTGTTTTGCTTACTTGTATTATTGTGCGTGGCATCAAGTGCTCGGCCAGTTTCAATGATTTCTTGGTAGCTTTTAAAATTCTAATCATTTTAGGGGTTATTGCTGTGGGTGCTGTCTATATACATCCCGGAAATTGGACTCCTTTTGCTCCCAATGGTTGGGCCGGTATTCAAGCCGGTGCTGCTCTGGTGTTTTTCGCTTATATAGGTTTCGACGCCATTACCACTTTGGCAGAAGAGACCCAAAACCCTGGGCGTGATTTGCCTTTAGGTATGGTTGTTACTTTAGCTATTAGCACTTTTTTATATATTGCCGTAGCTGCTGTTTTAACTGGTATGATTTCTTATACTCAATTAGGTACGGCCGAACCTATGGCTACAGCTTTTGAGGCTATCAATATGCCTAAAGTTTCGGCTATTATCGCTATTGGGGCCGTTATTGCCATGACCGCTGTACTGTTGGTTTTCCAAGTCGCTCAGCCGCGTATCTTTTTCGCTATGGCTCGCGACGGTTTGATTCCTAAGTTTTTTGCTAGAGTTCATAAAAAATTCCGTACGCCGCACATTACTACTTGGGGAACCACCATTATAGTGGCTTTGTCTGCTGGTTTTATGGATTTAAGTGTTGTTATCGAACTGTGCAATATCGGTACTTTATTTGCTTTTATTTTAGTTTGTTTGGGAGTAATTATTATGCGCCGTCAGCGTCCTGACCTTGAGCGTCCTTTCCGTACTCCTTTGGTTCCTTGGATACCGATAGGTGGTATTATTTGTTGCCTTTATTTAGTAGCTGGTATGCCCCCTATAACTTGGGTTCGTTTCTTTGTATGGATGATCGTAGGTACTTTTGTTTATATGGGATATGGTTATAAACATAGCGTTATGCTCCATCCGACTAAATCTGCTGAAGGGGTAGCGGTTGCAGCCAAGGATGGTGATGCTCCTCAGGTTGCCTGCTAGTCGAATTGCTTGTGTATTTGCTTTTTGTTATAAGCAAATGCTATAGTGTGGCGCTATAAAGTACAAAAAAAATGTAGCTTGTCAAATCTTACTTTGGCAGGCTACATTTTTTTACTATTGACACATATTTTGTGAGCGGGTGAGTTTAGAGCTTTTCAATCTTGATTAGAGGTAGTAAAGCTTTTACTCTTTCTAGGGTAAAGACGGCGGGAAGCTCGGTTTCAGCATTAGCAGCTCCGCAAGCGCTTGCCCAACGCAGCGCTTCGGGTAAAGACAGATGTCTACTGCAGTGGAGGCCCAATCCTGCGCTAAAAGAGTCACCGCTGCCTACAGAACTGACAAGGTTGTCTACTGCATAGGAACAGCGCCAAACACCGTTTGTATTGAGGGCTACTGCACCGCTTTCGCCCATAGTTACACAAACTAAAGCGGCTCCGCGCTCAAAAACACAACGAGCCGCATCGACGACTTCTTCCAGGTTGGAAACCGGCATATCAAGGGCTTCGCTGAGTTCGTCACAATTGACTTTAATTGCCAGACCTTGAGGATCGGTTATAATCGCCTTCAAAGTATCTCCGGGAGTATCTACCAGAGTTGGGCCGACTCGCTGGGCTAAGCTTACGCAAAGCTGTTTGTAATCTTGAGCACTGACGCCAGGAGGGACGCTGCCGGCAAAAATAGCTGCCTGGCTGCGATCACCTTGCTCAATGATAAAGGTGACTAAATCTTGCCAATGGCGTTTACTCAGCGTCGGTCCCGGTTCGTTTATGACGGTAGAGTCACCCTGACTATGGTGCAGCAGATGACTCATCTTAGTTTCTACGTCATCGAACTTGAGCCAAGAAGAAGCGATATTTTCTTGAGCGGTCAAACGTTGCAAAAGCTGACCAGATGAGCCGCCCAAGAAACCTGATACTAGGTAAGACTCTCCTAGAGTCTTACTGGCTCTTCCTACGTTGATTCCCTTGCCACCCGCGCTGATACGCAAACTGATAGCGCGGTGGACTTGGTGGGGAACTAATAAGGGAACTTCTATTGTTCTATCAACCGTAGGATTTGTAGATACGATCAGAATCACTGCTGTTTACCAGCCGCCTTCTGCGCCGCCCCAAGAGCCGCCGCCACCGGAGCTACTGGAAGAACTACTGGAAGAACTACTGGAAGAACTGCTAGAAGAGGTAGAACTTCCTCCGGAGTAACTACCTGATGAACCACCGCTATAATAGGCATCCCCGCTGCCGTAGCTGCTACCGCCGTAACCTCCGGGATTGTAGTTGCTAGAAGAAGAACTAGACGGAGCTTCTTCATAAACATAAGTAGGTTGTCTCTTAGGTTCGGGAGCTTTTTCTAACTGGAGATCGACTCGATTATTGTCACCGGGTTTCATGGTTAACTTGGAAGAGCCGTCTTTGTAACCGCTTCGCTTACAAGTAACTTTATACTGTTGACCGGTTATTAAACCGTTACTTAAAGTCAGGCCTCCATTGGCATCAGCTTTGCCTACGGACTTACCATTGAGATAAACGACAGCGTTGGCAGTGGTGAAAATTCTCAAAGTGGGAATTAATTTCATATTGAGGACAACTTCCGCATCCGGTTTATTGGCGTTGACTTTTACATCTTTTTTGGCCGGACTGTGCAAATTGGAATTGACCTTTACGGTATAGGTTTTTCCTAAGTCGATTTCAAATTCGGCAGACTGACCGCCTGAAATTTGTTTTGCAGTGAGTTTTTTGCCATTTTGCATAAGGACTACAGTCAAAGAACTCTGAGAGAAACGTTCACCTTTGGGAGTGACTCTTACTGTGCCTTTATTGCGACTTAAGGTAACTTGTAAATCTTTATCTCCCTCTTTGGGATCAACGGTAATCTTTTCTTGATGTTTCAAGAAACCGGGAGCGGTAACGGTTACTTCCAAAGGCTTTTCGGTAGGCACTTCAAATCTGGCCAAACCTCCGGCTGCAGTCATTTCGCCGTCTTTTATAAGTTGACCGTTGCAAGTTACCTTTACTTTAGGTTGAGAGGGAAGTTTGTCATTGGTAATATGCACGGTTAAACCGGTAGGAGCTCCCATCATATCTATTTGTAGATCCTTAACAGGTGCTTCGGAACTGAGATTAACTTTGGTGTCATGATTTTTGAATCCGTCAGCGGACACTCTCACTACTAGTTCTTTATTTAAGGGTATGCGTAAAGTTAATTTACCGTCGACAATATCCTCGGTCTTAATGACATTATCTTGCATAATTAGAGACACTTTGGCGTTGGAAACATTGTTGACCGCTATTTTTACTTGCCCTTTGGGGAAGAAGAAATAGTAGTAGCCTCCGCCGCCAAGTAAGATAATGATTACTAGAGCAATAATGATGCCCATAAAATTGCTGCCGTTGCTCTGAGGTTGCAATTGCTTGGCAATACGTACTGTACCTGGGCCGTCTGTCAAAGAAGGACGCCTGGGAGTATTGCCAGGAGGGAAGCTGGGAGGGGCGTTGGGATTGATAACTGCGTCACCCATAGCTCCGCCGCTGCGCAAACTAGCAATGTCGTTGCCTTCTTCTGGTTGAGCAGATACAAAAGGCCCGGTTTGCATAGGCTCACCCAAACCGGCTTGTTCGCGATTTTCCACAAAAAGCTGCTGTGAACCGACGCCGCTGTGTCTGGCTTTTTGGCTTTGACTGCGACTTTCTGGGAAGCCCATGGAGCGGATATCGTCTGGTAACGGCTCTTCATTTAAATCTTGCGAACTAGCATCAAAGCGACTACCGCTTAAGGGAACAGGTACCGGTTGAGGATCGTTAGGATCAAATCCCATGCTTGTATTGCTTAAGCCGCTGCCAAAATCTCCAGAACTGCGCCCAAAATCGCTAGCTGCAGACGTGGGAGGAGCTGCTTGTTCTGGATAAATACCGGATTGCGAAGGATAATTGCCTTGCTGATAGTTACCTTGATCGGGATAATTTCCCTGTTGAGGAGGGTAATTATCCTGAGGATAACTACCTTGTTGAGGAGGATAGTTATCTTGCTGGGAAGGGTAATTTCCTTGAGGATAGTTGTTCTGTTGAGGAGGATAATTATCCTGAGGGTAACTGCCCTGTTCAGGATAATTGCCTTGTTGAGGAGGATAATTATCCTGAGCATAATCGCCCTGTTCGGGATAATTACTTTGTTGAGGAGGATAATTATCCTGAGGATAACCACCCTGCTGAGGAGGATAACTATCTTGTTGAGGGGGGTATTGACTGTCGTTATAAGGCGACTGAGGCTGAGGCTGCGACTGAGGAACGATCTGACTGCGCCTGGATTGACGGGCTCCTACCGAAGTAGGACGTGAAGGTCTGGCTGGAGGAGTTGAAGGAACTGGTTGAGATGCAGTGGGGGCAGCCGCCTCTAAAGCTTCTTCGCTGGCAGGAACACTGCTGGAGGGATATGCAGAAGAGCGAGAAAGACTACTTGGACGCGGATCGCGCGAAACTCCTTGTTCATTGTCGCGTGGATTAAATTCCAAGTTTAGTAAGCGTTTTTCAGCGTCTTGAACTGATGCTTCCATATCAGAGGAAACATTTTGTTTGCGCATTAACATTCCTAAGGTTCCGCCAGCGGTTTTAGAGCGCAATAAGCGCATATCTCCGCCGGAAGAAGTTTGTGAGCCGGAGAAGCTGCTGCCGGGATCGCTGCGTCTCTCCTGCGATTGAAAGGGATTCTCGCCTAGAGGTGCCATATCAGAAACTCCATTTTTGTCAGATTCAAGGCCTACTTCGATCTCTTCGATAAAATCTTCTATAGAGCAATCTCGTTCAACGGGATCGGAAAACATCAAGCGAGCTACCAAAGTTTCTAACCAAATTGGCGCTTTAGGCAAATGAGCCCGTAAGCGCGGCATTTGAGGTAAGGCTGTTCCCGGAGTGGAAACTAAACCTGGAGCCGGACGTTCGCCTGTCACCATATAATAGAGAGCTGCGCCCAAAGAGAAGAGATCTGATTGAGAGTCTGGAGCAGAGTTGGAAGAGAATTCAGGAGCAATAAAACCTAAGCGCTTAGGATCATTTTGAAGTTCACTATTGTGAGTAAACAGCGCTCTGGAAGTTCCGAAATCTGTGATAACTACTCTGCCTGTTTGTTTTTCGATAATTATGTTGCCGGGATGCAAACAACCGTGGAAAATGCCTTGCTTATGGGCAAAGCCTAACCCCCTAGCTGCTTCTTGCATAATTCGGCAGGCATGATCTATATCAAACTTTTTATAATGTTCAATTAGGGTCTGCAAAGCTACGCCGTCAATAAACTCGGCGGCGATAAAATGATAGCTTAAGTCTTCTCCTAAGTCGTATACCTTAGCTATATTGGCATGTTCGAGAGACGAAGAGACAACCACAGAGCGTTGCAAGTCGGTAATCAAGCCTTCGTCTGAACCGAGAGACGCATTAAGAACTTTTAAAGCTACTCTTTTGTGCGTATTCTTATTGGTCGCTTGATAGACTGCGGCAGAAGGCCCTTTGCCTACCTCTTCAATTACCTCATAGACGCCGATATTTGATGGAACCACAATAATACTCTGCCTCGACTATATTCTCTCTTTGTTTATATTGTTAGCCAGCATTAGAACAAACGCCTTGGATAGCTTTGCTTTTCATCTATTTATCCATGCGGACAACAAAAAAGAGCGTCCTTAATATTTGTTTTTGGTATGTTTACTCCCTGCCAAAAAGGGAAGAGCCTTTTTTACCTTTCTTCCTTTTTCAAGTTTATTCTTGGTGAAGTTTAAATGTGGGTCGCAGGGCTGAGGCAGGGGCACTTGACAAGAGGCAAGAACGTCCCGCCTCTAAAAGAATTGGTATGGCAAAAGGGAGCTGTAAGTCAGTGAAAGTAGACGGCAACACATTTCGAGTTGTGAGGCGCTCTCTTACCAATTATAACGCTCTGGCGGCAGAATGCTTTTACGCTTTGGCTGTCGGTTTTGTTACCGCTTTAGCTGCCATTTGTTTTAATTTTATGATAAAAAGCGTTCATCAGATTTCGGTATTGGCTTTGCCGGTAACTTGGTGGGCGATTCCTTTGTCAATTTCTGTTGGCGGCTTATTGACCGGATTATTTTTATGGTGGCGCTCTAATGATTTAAATCCCGGAGGTGTTTCGGGGGTAATTACCAGTGTCTTTGCTCAGCATGGTTTAATCCATGGTCGAGTAGCTTTAATTCGTATGATATCTGCTGCTTTAACCATAGGCAGCGGTGGTTCCGCCGGAAGAGAAGGGCCCATTGTGCAAATTGGCGCTTCTTTAGGCTCCAAGTTCGCGCAGATTTTAAGGCTATCTGAGCATAATACAGTCATATTACTGGCTTGCGGTGTAGCGGCAGGTATTTCTTCAGCCTTTAATGCTCCCATTGCGGGTATTTTTTTTGCTTTAGAAATTATTTTAGCTCGTTTTACTTATCACTCCTTTGGCTTAATTGTACTTAGCTCTGTAACTTCATGTGTGGCTACACGGTTGCTAGTTGGAGATTTGGCTGAGTTCTCAGTACCTATTTATGTATTGCAGAGTTCTTGGGAGATGGTTCTCTGTTTAGGTTTGGGACTGATTTCTGCTTTAGTAGGAGTTGCCTTTACTCGCTCATTGGCTCTAAGTGAAAAAATATTCGGTAAAATAAAATGTCCGGTATGGTTTAAGCCTGCTGTGGGCGGTCTGTTTTGTGGAGTTATAGCTGTTTTTTACCCGCAAATTATGGCTGGTGGTTACGCTGTCATGAATGAGGCTATGAATGGTCATTTGACCCTAACGCTGATGTTTGCTTTGGTAATAGCCAAAATAGTGGGCACTTCGTTGATTTTAGGATCCGGAGGAGCTGGCGGCGACTTGGCTCCTTCGCTTTTTATAGGATGCATGTTGGGCGGTGTATACGGTTGTTTTGTAAATTATCTTTTCCCTACTAGTACAGTTGCAGCCGGAGCTTACGCTTTGATAGGTATGGCCACTGTCTTTGCTGCAGCAGCTCGAGCTCCGCTTACAGCCGTTTTTATGATTTTTGAGACTACTACCAATTATTACATGCTTATGCCCATCTTAGCAGCTTCGGTAGTAGCTGCTCTATTTGCTTCTGTGTTAGATAAGGAATCGCTTTACACGTTAAAGTTGAGCCGTAGTGTTCTAGACATGCAGCAAGGAAGTGGTGTGTTAATTAGTCCGCTGGAAAAAATAAATGTATCTGAAGTAATCAGCCCAAATTTTACATCTATAAGTCCGGATACATCTGTCCATGAAGCGATCGCCAAGCTAAAAGAAACTGGCTATGCATTGTTAGCTGTTATTGATAAAAAAGGAAATTTTTGCGGCCAAATAGATCGTCGTGATATTATCTATTGGCGTATGCGTCGCAGTGGCCATGATACTAAATCAACGTGCGTTAAAGAAATTATGCGTACAGATGTTGAGTTTGTAACTCCTAATGATTCTTTGGCTGCTGCCGTGCATTTGATGTGTCGTTGTCGCTGCGGATGTTTGCCCGTTCTGGAATCATCACGCTCGCGCAAGCTGGTGGCTATGTTAGATCGCAGTGAGGTTTTCCAAGCTTTTGTGGAAAGGCATGGAGAACAATCATTGGAACTCTGATTTTTACTATGTATTTTTTTTGTTTATGTATGTTGATGTTGGCGCAATTTTTTACGTAAGCAATGCTAATAGGGTAGGCCCGCCGTTAGCTATTTTGTGTTAGCTGCAGTTA
>CAKTUZ010000031.1 GCA_934621605.1 uncultured bacterium
GTAGGAGTTGTAGCCTGCTGTGGCTGCGTCTGTGCGCCTAATGTAGGGGCAGTAGTGCGTTGCCGTTGCGGTTGAGCCCCTAATGTGGGTGCGGTGGGTGCGGCACCGCGTGTCTGTGTCCCCAAAGAGGCAGCTGTGCGCGGCTGATAAGGCTGTGCTCCCAAAGCTGGAGTCGGGCGCTGCTGTGTAGGCTGTACACCTAAAGTGGGAACTGCGGCCTGCTGTTGTGGCTGAGCCCCTAATGTGGGTGCGGTGGGTGCGGCACCGCGTGTCTGTGTCCCCAAAGAGGCAGCTGTGCGTGGCTGATAAGGCTGCGCTCCCAAAGCTGGAGTCGGGTGCTGCTGTGTAGGCTGTACACCTAAAGTAGGAGCTGCGGCCCGCTGTCGTGGCTGTGTCTGCGCACCTAATGTAGGCGCAGTAGAGCGCGGCTGCGCATTGGTAATTGGTGTCGCGGTATGGTGGATCGGTCTTTCCAAACGACTTAATTGTTGGGAAGGTTGCGGTTTATAGGGAAGGGAGGTAGCTTCTGCTTGGAGCTGAGCAGAGGAAATCTGGCTCGGTTTCTCCAGAGCTAGAGCTGCTTTGGAATCTGGAGAAACTTCCTGAATGGGAGCGGCTGTACGCCTAGATTGACTAGTGTAGCGCAACCTGGGGCTTATTGAAGGGGTGGTGCGGCGCTCGGTGCTTACTGCAATAGTTGGAGTTACCGGCGAAGGAGCAGGGGAATCGGAGGGAATAACGTCGCTGAGCAAAGCTTCTTCTGCAGCGGAATATCTGGGATCAACATTGCGCAGACTGGCTAAATTGCCGACTGCCCCTTTGACTTGAAGGCGCTGGCTTAAAACGGGTGCAGATGTTGCCTGGGATACCGGAGTTGACACTGCAGTGTTGGTAGTTTTTTGCCAAGAAAAGGAAGGCGCCGACGAGACAGGGGGCGTCGAGGTGCGTACAGTCGGGCCCGTATGAACTGCACTTGGTTGCAGCTCTACCTGTTTAGTGGCAGCGTCAAACGACGAAGCAGCCAAAGAAGTTGATCCGTTTCCATACATGTTACTATTTTGAGCTGATTCGTCGTGCATAACCCCTTGCGGCGCTCCTTTTAGTTATATTGCCAGGATTGCGCTGTGCTTATGATTTTGACAGCTGCGCGTAAAAGTATATTAGTGGCAACCGCCGCAGGAGTGGCAATCACCGCTGCAGCTGGAGTGGAGGCTGCCTTGGGCAATTTCTTCCTTGGTTCCGGGACGAAGACTGGTTACTTCAACTTCGAAAGTCAGGTCTACACCGGCCATAGGATGGTTGGCATCAAAGACTACTTTTTCCGAGGAAACTTCAATAATGCGGGCCACGATCATACCTTGGTTGGTGCTCAGACGGGCCGTCATACCTACTTTGGGTTCGCCGGCACTGCCCAGATCGGCTCGATCTACATCGAAAATACGCTCGGGATCGCGTTCGCCATAGGCCTCTTTGGCGGGAATAGTAACTTTAAATTTATCGCCTACTTTGTGGCCCTCGAGAGCTTTTTCTAAACCGACGATAAGATTGTTATGACCGTGCAAGTATTCCAAAGGTTCGCCTTCGGACTGATCGAGAATATTGCCGTCTTTGTCGGTAAGAATGTAGTTGATTCCCACTACGTGATCATTGGCTATAGCCTGAGCATTGGTATCATTACTCATAGTAATTTTTGAAGAACTCCTCATATAAAAATAGGCACAAAAGCTCTGAGGATTTTCTCTTTATATTTACTAATTCCCCCCGTATCGCGGGAGCGAGCTTGTTTGTCTAGTTTACTCTTGGTTAGCTTCGATCAAAGTCTGGGGGCAATTTTGACTGAATCGCAAAAAATAAAGGGAAGAACAAAGCTTAGCCTAATATTACCTGGTTTTATGTTTTGGTTTTTATAGGCCAATAGGAGGAATTGAGTCGGAACCTGTTTCCGCCTATGTATACGCTTTTTTTTGCTGTAACTTGTATAGTTGTCTTGCTTTTAGCTACTGCCATTGCGGTAGCGGCTGAGTTTGCCATTGTGGCAGTAGATAAAGAACGTATTAAGTTTGCTGCCAATAATAAGAAAGATCCCAACCACAAAAGGGCTGTACGCCTTCTGCCGCACATCCAGGATAACTATTCCTTAGACCATTGCGTGGCCGCATGTCAAATTATTATTACTGTTGCTAGTTTGCTTATTGGTGCTATTGGTGAAAAATATTTGGCAGAATATTGCATCATACCCTTTACCCATTTCTTTGGTATGGATGAAGACGGTGCCAAACAAGTTACCAGAATCGCTTTAGTAGTCTTCTTTACTTGCTTGCAAGTTGTGGTAGGTGAACTGATCCCTAAATCTGTAGCTACTCGTGATACTGAAGGTATTGCTTTTGGTTGTATTGGAACTGTAGATTGGTTTCTGCGCCACTTTGGTTGGGCTGTCAATTTTCTTAATGTTTCGGGTTTATTTATAGTAAAATTTTTTGTTGATCTGGACAGTCAGCACAGTCATTCGGCTAGCTTAAAAGATCTAATTACCATGACTAACATTAGCGCCGAGACTGGTTTTATTGGGGCAACTGAGCGCCAGCGTGTTACTTCTTCTTTGAAGTTTCCCAATAAACACGTCTCTGATGTTTTTATTCCTTATCCCTTAACTGAAGTTAGCCAAGATGGAACCAAGAAAAACGATTCTGAAAATGCAGAGGCTGGCTCTCCGGAGTATAAAGCGACGCCGATTCGCTTTGCTGTAAGAGTTAAAATAAAAGACGATGGCGAGGCAACCAAAAATGCCGCCAGTTCTGAAGAATTAAAGCCGCATGAATTAATTTATTTGCGCGAATCAAATAGTATTGCTGAAGTGGAAAGTATCTTTGATAAGAGTCCCTATAGTCGTTTGCCAGTATACGGAAGCGGTGAAAATAGCTCTCTTATTATCGGTTTAGTTCACATTAAAGATGTCGGTTTAGCTTTAGCTGATGGCCTTTTTGAACAAGCTTTGCGTGAGAGTGGTCATAAGCATATGCATGAACTCACTTTGAAAGAATGCGATGCTATTTTTGCAGCTCGTGATCAGAAAACTCAACAAAATATCGATAACGAGTGCGAAGAAGCCATCAAGAAGATCGATTCGGAAACTCAGCTCGAATTGAAGCTGCGTCCCGAGCATAGAAAAGCTATCGAGCGTAAAAATAAACGTGCTGCCAAGATGGCCGAAAATTATGCCAACGATCGAGCTCAAAGTGAAATTCTTTTCCCTCACGGCTTTGTCAAACGTGACTCTTTATTGCATTGTCGCTTAAGTGACGAGCTTGATGACGTCAGAGAAGAAATGAAAGAAAAATATGCTTCTATGGCTATCGTAGAGGATGAAAAGAGACAAGTTTTAGGTGTTCTTACTTTGGAAGATTTACTGGAAATTTTGTCTGGTAACAATATTATCGATGAAGCCGACGTTAAATATGCAGCTGCTTCCGGCAATAAAAAAGAAGGCAAGAAACGCTCCAAAAACACTACTCATTCAGGCGCTTCCAGCAGCCTTGGTGCCAAAGAAGGGCCTTTGAGCAAACAAAAGGAGGTGCGTTAAGCAATGGCTGAGATTTACGATATTCTCATTCAGCTGGGCGTTATTGTCGTTTTAATTATCATTAACGCTGCTTACGTAGCTGCCGAGTTTGCTTTATTAAACATTAAGCCACTCGAATTGCGCAATATTATCGATGAAGCTAAAGCCAAGGGCAAAAAAGCCAACTGGGCTAGCCATATTTTGGAAGTAAAAAACGACTCGGTAAAATTCGACAATTATGTGACCGTGATCCAAGTGGGCGTCACTTGCTCCAGCTTAGGCTTAGGTGTTTATAGCGAACATGCTCTGGCCGGCCTTTTTATTAAGTTAGCTGAGCATTTTAATATTGGCTTAGCAGGAACTCCCATGCACGCCACTGTCCATGGAGCTGCTTCTATTTTGTCTTTGCTGCTCTTAACTTACATACATGTAGTCGCCGGTGAGATGATTCCTAAGACGGCCGCTTTGCATAAGCCTGTGCAAGCTGCCCAACTGACTTATAGCTTTATGTGTGTAAGTAATAAATTGCTCCATTGGTTAGCTTTAATGCTTACCCACATTACCAACTGGGCGCTCCATTGTATGGATATTCCTGTACAAAAAGACTTAAGTCAGCATGTCTCTAAAGAAACATTAGATCGCGCTTTGGAAACTTTCCAAAATGAGCGTTTGATCGATGATGAAGCTGGTGACTGGGCTAGAGAGTGGCTCCACTTTGGCGATGAAATTGTGCGCAGCGTTATGGTGCCTCGCACTCAAGTTTTGGCTTTTGAGGGTAGTACCACCGTTCAAGAAGCGTTGCGTCAGGTGCGCAAATATCGTTGCAGTCGCTATCCAGTATATGAAGAAGATTTAGACGATACCAACAGTATGGTTTTGGTGCGCGATCTTTATCGAGCCATGCGTGATGGCAAAGGCCAAGAGCCGGTGCGTTTGCACAGTCAGCCTTATCCTATTATTCACGAATTGGTCACTTTGGATGTAGCCTTCAAAGAAATGTGCGCTCAGTCAGTACACATGGCAGCTGTAGTTGATGAAAAAGGCGGTATTGCTGGTATTGTCACTATGGAAGACCTTTTTGAAGAGGTTGTGGGCTATGTTTACGACGAGTTTGAAGGTGAAGAGCGCCAAGCTGTTAGCTTCGACTTAGGTTGCAAGAGCTGGGAAGTAGAAGGAGTTGTGTCCTTAGAAGATCTGATTGAGGATATGACTGAAGCTTTAGAAGAAGAACTTAGCTTTAATATTAATGAAGTTCTGAGTCAAAAACTTCGTCCTCAGAGAGAAAAAGTTTTACGCCATGAATTGGGGCGTACTTTGCTCTTACAAGTAGGGGAACAGCGTCTTAATCAGCGTTTAGATGAACTGGTTCAAGATGAAATAGAAGAACTGGAATTGGACGACTTTATAGACGAAGCTGCCAAGCAAGCTGCTAAAGAACATATGAAATTGGTTATCGATAAGCTTGAAGACAACTTCAAAAACGAAAAGGCCGAAACTGTCGGCGGTTTGGTTATGTCTATGTTAGGCAAATTGCCTGCCGAAAATGACAGAGCTATTTACAAAGGCGTTTTGGAATTCCGCGTTTTAGAAGTCAAAGAACATGCTCCTTCTTGGCTGGAAGTGCCGGCGCTCAATCCCGATTCTATTGATGACATTTACGAAAAATTGCGCAAGTTGGTTTTGGATAGGGCAAAGGAACAAGGTGCCGTGTTAAATTAGCTCGGAAAAAAAACTGTATATTTCGCTTTTTTCCAAGTGCTGCCGAAACACTTGGCCGGTTTGTTGCTTTCAATTGATAATTCTCATGTCTCTACTGATTTGAGCTAAGGCCAAATAATAAGCACTATTGGAGGTACATCACTATGGTGTTCAGGAAAGTAGTCCTCTTTATAGCGCTGATCCTTCCTCTGGCACTCTGGGCCTGTTTGAATTTTCAGCAGGCCGTTTCCAGAGAAAACCCTGATAGCGGAGGTCAGCATAACGTGAACAATTTTGATTTCACTCTCATTCCGGGGGAGGGAAGAGTAAAAGTCAGCTCCGCAGAGCAAACTACCGTTAGTTGTGCACCTTTAGGAGCTGATAGTAAAGAAAAGTTGTTGCAGCGCTTGCCCGCTTTGCCTAAAAGCGCATCTTTGCAACAAGAATTTAAGCGTCGGGTCGATTCTATTCCCGCTCCTCGCGGTGGTCAGACGGTGCAAGTGACTTTCCCTCCCCAGAAAGAAATGCATCTTTCTTACGAGCAAACTATTGCCCCTATGGCTCCGCCGACAGTTTTAGAGCGCTTTTCTCCTGAAGGTGCTGTCAAAGCCGTGCCTGGTGTGGCTTTAACTTTCAGTCAACCTATAGTTGAACTCAGCGGCGTAGATGTTGCTGACGCTCTTATTCCTGCTCAAATTAAGCCAGAAGTAAAGGGCCATTGGCGTTGGTTAGGCACCAAAACAGCTATTTTTGAGCCTGCCGATCACCATATGCCTATGTCTTCCAAGTTTGAAGTCACAGTTCCAGCCAGCTTAAAAGATGTGGCTGGACGTCCGCTGGGCAAAGAGTATAAATTCTCTTTCCAGACCGAAAGGCTAAAATTTACTGAAGTTTATCCCAGCAGCCGTGGTATAGGCCCTAACCCGGTCGGATATATTGTTTTTAATCAAAAAATAGATGTCGCCAAGACACAAAAACAGATAGAATTGACTCAAAATGGACTCTTTTCGACGCGAGTTGGCTTAGAGTTCTTATCTTTAAGTCAGTTGCCCAAGGATTCGCGGGCTGCCAAAGTATTAAAAGAGGTTCCGGAAGGGCGCTGGTTAGCTTTTCGTCCCGAAAAACCTTTAAAAGCTGATACTGAATATTCTGTCACTTTGCGTAAGGGCAGTTCTGCTTGGGAAGGGCCCCTTACTACTGAAGCCGATCAGAGTTTTTGTTTCGAGACTTTTGAGCCTTTGGAAATTTTACGCACCAATGCTGATCACAGTTGGCGCGACGGTAAGTTATCGGTATATGATGAATGGAATATCCAGTTTAACAATGATCTCAAAGTAAAACATTCGGAGACTGCCAGTTTAGTAAAAAATGTAAGTCCTAAACTTGAAGGTATGCATGTCTCCGTAGTTGGTAATTCTATTATTATTACCGGTGAAGTTAAGGCTGATACCACTTATACCGTTAAACTCAACCCGGAAATTTGCGATATCTACTCTCAGAGACTGGGTAGCAAAGCTAAAACGCTTACTTTTAAAATTGATCAGTTAGATGCTTTTATCAATGCGCCAGGCGAAGGATTCAATATTCTAGATCCGGCCAGTCCTAAATTCTATTCAGTTTATACTGGAGCTTTGAAAGAATTTAAAGCTAAACTCTTTCGAGTAGATTTTGCTGCTTTCTCGGAGAAAACGCCCCTTTATTTCAATGATTTAGGTAAATATCAAGGCGCTGGTAAGTTAGTTTGGGAGAAAACTTTTAAGGTAAAAGCTTCGGCTAACGAATATGTACAAACTCCTATTGATGTTTCCCAAGCTTTTGCCGACGGCCCTTGTCTGGCTTTGTTGGCTATTGAAGCCGGGAATCGTAAGGAATATACCCATTTTTCTAAAGCTATTTGGTTACAGGCTTCTTCGTTGGCTGTGGATAGTGTCAACGATAATAAAAACACTTATGTTTATGTTACCAATCTCAAGACCGGTCAGGCCGTTTCGGGCGCCGCTGTAGAAGCTCAAGGCCATAAGGCTCAAACTGATTCTACGGGCCGAGCTGTATTGCCGACACTTACTGCCGAACGGCGTAACAAGGTGTGCGTTTCAGTCAGTTGCGGTCAAGATAAAATTTTAGCTCCGGTGGCCTCGGGTATCTATCCACTGTCTAAATACGATACTGTGATTTGCAGTATTTTTGATGATCGCGGTCTTTACCGTCCCGGAGAGACGGTTAGTGTTAAGGGATGGTTACGCTTTCTTGATTATTCTCCGGAAGGCAATGTACGTTTAGCACCTGAACTGAAGCAGATAAACTGGAAATTGTCGGATCCGCGCGGTACTCAGTTGTCCAGCGGCTCTACGACAGTTTCCGATTGTGGCGGTTTTGATTTCCAAATTGAGCTGCCTGAAAATATCAATTTGGGCAAAGCCGAGATCTCTTTATCTCTTCCCAAGGATGAAAAGCTGATTTTATATGGCAGTGCGCGTAGGATTTCTGTTCAGGAGTTTCGTCGTCCAGAATTTGAAGTGAGTGTCAAAGCTGATACCGCTGATCATTTTATGGATGGTCGCGCTTCGGTAGAAGCCAAAGCTAGTTATTTTGTTGGAGGAGTTTTGTCTTCCGCTCCGGTTACTTGGCGAGCCTCCTCCAGAGAATCCTCTTATAATCCCCCGGGATGGGATGGCTTTGTTTTTGGACAGTGGCGTCCTTGGTGGGGGTGTTTCTGGGAGGAAGTTAAGGACAAAACAGCCGAGCATTCTTTGACGGTAAATACTGATAGTTTGGGACAAAGTGCCGTAGATATTGATTTAGGGCGCAACTTGCCTCCTACGCCGGTAACTTTGAGCGTTTCTGCTGCTATTAGTGATGTTAATCGTCAGACTTGGTCGGACAGTACTTCCTTCTTAGTTCATCCTGCCGATCTTTATGTCGGTATTAAAGTCGATAAATTCAGCTATCAGCAGTTAGTTAAGCCTAACTTAGATTTTATCGTCACTTCTTTGGATGGTAAAGCTGTAGCTAAGCAAAAGATCAGCTTGCAAGTAGCTCGTATGGAATCTACTTATGATGCAGAAGGCAAATTGCAGGAAAGAGAGCTTGATGTTGTCACCGAGGAGTTTGTTTCGTCTAACCAAGCGGTGCGTAAAGCGATGTCTTTTAGCAAGCCTGGCTTATGGCGTGTACGTGCTCAAGTGCGTGACGAACAGGGACGCTTAAATGAAACTAGTGTGCGTATTTGGGTCGGTTCTTTCCAAGCTGCTGATGCGGTTAAAGATAAGGTCGAAGAGCAAAAATTAACGCTTATTCCTGATCGCAAAGAATATTTGCCCGGTCAGACGGCGGAAATAACCGTACAGTCTCCTTTTGTGGCTAAACATGGTGTTTATACCATTTGCCGTAACGGTGTCGCTAAGAGTGAAACTTTTGAAATCGATGGAACCAATGCTGTTTTGTCAATTCCGATCAATAAAAACTGGTTGCCAGGTTTTGAACTGAAAGTTTTCGTTAGTGGCGCCGACATTAAGTCGGATTTAGCTGGTAATAAACTGAAAGACAGTTCTCGTCCGGCTTATGCTGTTAATTCTTTGAATTTGTCAGTGAGCACCAAAGAGAAAAAACTGCACGTTAAAGCTATACCTAAAGAGCTCGGTTTAGAGCCCGGCGGGAAAACAGATATTAATATCAGTGTGACCGATTGTGATAATAAGCCTGTTGCCAATGCGGAAGTTGCTTTAGTTGTAGTGGACGATTCCATCTGGGCTTTAAGCGGATACTCAATTAAAGATCCTATTAAAGATTTTTACGCTCGGCGTGGATCTTACACTGTATCTAAATATCTTCGCTCTTTGGTTTTACTCAATAGTCAAAATATTGATAAAGCTCAGAGTAGTGCTTTGGGCGGAGCTAAATACCAGAATGCTCGAGCTGACGGTATTTTCATGATGAATTCCGCTGTTCAAGCTCCTAGAGCTTCTAAAGCTTACAGCAGCTATAAAATGGAAATGGTCATGGAAGATGGTACCGCTGGAGCTGCTCCGGCCGAGAGCGATTCTGGTGCAGATAATTCTGCTATTGCCTTGCGCTCTAATTTCAATCCGCTGGCCATTTTTGCAGCGGCTTTGAAAACTGACGCTAACGGTAAAATTACTCAAAAGGTAACTTTGCCTGACAACTTAACTCGCTACCGCGTAGTAGCTGTAGCAGCTGATAAAGATTCGCGCTTCGGCTTAGGTGAAAGCAGCTTAACGGCTCGCTTGCCTTTAATGGTGCGTCCTAGCGCTCCGCGTTTCTTAAACTTTGGTGACAAGTTTAGTTTGCCTGTAGTTTTACATAACCAAACCGCTCAGGATATGCGCGTACAAGTTGCCGCCCGAGCTGCCAATGTAAAAGTGCTTGAGCCTGGCGCTTATATTTGTCAAGTGCCGGCCCAAAGCCGCCGCGAAGTGCTTATTCCTATGGAAACTGAGTCGGCAGGTGAAGCCGTTATTCAAGTAGCAGCTGCTTCTGGGCGTTATGCTGATAGTGCCCAATGTAAATTGCCCGTTTATACTCCTTGCACTACCGAAGGTTTTGCTACTTACGGTACTGCAGATGGCGAGCGAACTTTGGTGCAACCGATGCAACGTCCTCAAGATTCTTTCCAGCAATTTGGCGGTTTAGAAATTTCTACTTCCTCCACAGCTTTGCAAGAATTGACTGATGCAGTTATCTACCTTTGCGAATATCCTTTCGATTGCTCCGAGCAATTAGCTTCGCGCATTATTGTCTTGGCCAATTTAAATGACGTCTTGCGCAGCTTTAAAGCTGAAGGTTTGCCTAGTCAAGAAAAGATCAACGACTATATGGCTTCTTCACTTAAAGAGTTGCAAAAACGCCAGGGCTATGATGGCGGTTTCGGCTTATGGACAATTGATAAGCAGACCTTGCCTTTTGTTTCTGTGCATTGTGCTCAAGCTTTAGTTAGTGCCAAAGCTCACGGTTTCAAAGTCGACGAAAAAATGTATGATCGCGCTTTGAAGTATGTTGCTAAAGCTTACGATAAGACTAATAGTCGCGAATATTCGCGCCAAGCTCGCTTAAATGTGGCTGCTTATGCTGATAATGTTTTGTGGCAAGCTGGACGCGAGGTTACCAAACACTACACAGAACTTAAAAAAGAAGATCTGTCTAAAGTTTATCTTGATACTTTAGGTTGGTATCTGCCCGTTATCAAAGATAAGTTTAACGATCAAGCTTTAGTTGCTGAAATCAAACGTCAAATCAACAATAAAGTAGTGGAAACTGCTGGTAAAGCTAATATTGGCACTTTTGAGGAAACTAACGATGGTTATTTAATCTTAAGTTCCAACTTTAGAACTGAGGCTGTATTGCTTTCCGCTCTGATGTACGATGAGCCTAAGAGCAGCGTTATTCCTAAGTTGGTGCGCTCTTTGCTCGACGGTCGTCGGCGCGGTCATTGGGGTACTACTCAAGGCAACGCTATGGCTGTTATGGCTTTAGATAAGTATTTCCGCACTTATGAAGCGGTAACTCCTGATTTTGCCGTCAATATGTGGTTGGGGCCCGATTATGTAGGTCAACATAAATACCAAGGTCGCAGCAATAAATATCAGGTAAGTAGCGTACCTATGAATGTTGTTCCCGAAAAAGGCAACATCACTTTAGATAAAAAAGGTCAAGGCCGCCTCTACTATCGCTTAGGTTTGAAGTATGCTCTTAAGGATCTTACTCCCGAACCTTTAGAAGCTGGCTTTGCTGTAGTGCGCACTTATGAAGGCGCCGACGATCCTGGCGATGTGCAGCGCATAGATGCCAACACCTGGCAATTTAAGCTGGGCAGTCGCATTCGCTGTACTACTAAGTTGGTAGCTCCAGCCCGTCGAGCTCATGTAGCTTTAAGCGTGCCATTACCTGCTGGTTGCGAAATCTTAAATAGCGCTCTCAAGATGACTGAAGATATGCCTAAAGATTCCGATCAAGTAAAGCCTAAATATTACTGGTCTTACTTCTGGCGCTCTCCCTTCGATCATCAGAACTTGCGCGACGACAAAGCTGAAGCTTTCAGCCTCATTCTTCCTGGTGGCGAATATGAATATTCCTTCGTTTGCCGCGCTACAGCTCCAGGCACTTTCGTAGTGCCGCCAGCCAAAGCTGAAGAAATGTACGCTCCTGAAGTCTTCGGCCGCAGCGGAGGAGTTAAAGTTATCATTAAATAGCTTGTAACTCTACGCTAACTAAAACCCAAAACGCCAAGCCGTGCTGCCCATTCCCGCATACGAGCTTGGCGTTATTTTTTAAAGTACAAAAATTGTACTGTATTAAAAATGTTGGGTATGTTAATGGTATATATGCATATTTTATTGTAAAAATAATATTTATTTATTATTATAATTGCTATTTTTTATACGTATTAAAACATTTACTTGTATAAAACATTGATTTATAAAATATATAATGCTATATTTTGTACATAAATGTTTGTGTAAAAAATGACTATTTTTTTCTTGAGTAAAAGGAGTTATAGCCAACTTATGACTTACGAAATTGCTTACTCTCGCAGATATGAGCGGCATTTAGACTACATTCAATTGAGCCCCAAGCTGCAGCTTGAATTTGAAAAAATCATGCAAGCATTTAGGCAAAGAGGATGCTTAGTAGGTAGCGAGTTTGAATCCCACGAACTTGTTCTCGATAAATATGCGCAACTTGAATACAACGCAAACAAGCTTTACGATTGCCATATAGGTGATTGTAGCGCTGGTATTATTATTTACGATGTTGACGTTGCTAACAAAAAGGTCTATCTATTTGATATTGGGACTGTCTTCTCTCTAGTATCACTCTTTTGCACCAGGGAAGACCTTCCTGAGGCTTGTCAAAATTATATAAATCGCTTTATTGATCAAGCTCCCAAGCCAACTTTCGCCGAGATTTCAGGATATGTTGGATATACTTTTTTGGAACCAAGCAATGACCCTGACCGCGCCATTTGTTTAAGGTTTATAGCCGATAAATTTGAGAGATATTTAATTCTCAGCTCTCTTATGAAAAAAGAAGAGACCTCTAAACTTTTTGGTAATGCGAACACTTTTGACACTGTCAGAACATTTGTCGACGAAGGTACAGCAGGTCTATGTTGGGGAGATAATTGTCAGATCAGATTTGATTCCCAAACTCTCTACGAATTAAGTAGTGTTCATTACCCGCATTCTTCACAAGATAGTGAAGAGGACACTGTTGAATCAGAAGAAAGTGAATTGAGTTGTGATGTTGACAGTTATGATGTCGAAGAGGAGGCTGATGACGAAGAATCGGTGGATTTTGAAGGTTTTACTAATCCTCTCGAACCCTTCTCCGATTACACTATGTTAATTCTTTTTCAGGGCAATGAAGTTCGGCGTATCGATTTTAAGCCTCTTATAGAAAAAGACGAAGCTTTTAAACCTCTAAAGGATCTTGATCTTTTCATGAATGTTAGACAATGGTATGTGAGTGAGGAAAGCGAGCATATTGACGGAGCCTATTGGGGAGACGATGATGAACATCATCTGGTTGAAATAAGGTGCAAACAACTATACGAAAATAGTGTCCATTGCACATACCTAAATGGCTCAAAAAAATAAGCTTTTTACCGTAAATCCAAACGCCAAGCCGTGCTGCCCATTCCCGCGCACGAGCTTGGCGTTATTCTATAATTTTATGCTCAATAGCAAAGTTAGTTTAGGCAGGAATTGCCATCCTTTCTGGGAATTTTTTCGCCATCATGATCGAAAGAGCTATTCTTATAGTTATGGATGGCTGCGGCGCTGGTACTGCCCCCGACGCCGAGCTTTTTGGTGATAAGGGCGAGCTGTGCGGCAATACGTTAGTAAACGTAGCTAAAGCTGTCGGCGGCATTTCTATTCCCACTTTGCGTTCCTTAGGTTTAGGTAACGCTCTGACTTTGGTAGGCGGAGCTCCTTTGGCTCATCCTATCGGTTGCTATGGCAAACAGCGCGAGCGTTCTTTAGGTGGTAAAGACACCGTTACCGGACATTGGGAAATGATGGGAGTTACTGTAGAAAAAGCGTTCCCCACCTATCCTCACGGCTTCCCCAAAGAGATTATCGACGAATTTGAAAAACGTATCGGTACTCAAGTATTGGGCAACTATCCGGCTTCCGGCACTAAAATTATCGACGATTTAGGCCCCGAACATATGGCTACTGGCAAACCTATTCTGTATACCAGTGCCGATAGTGTATTCCAGATCGCTTGCCACGAAGACATTATTCCTGTAGAGCGTCTTTACGAAATGTGTCGTATCGCTCGTGAAATTTTGGTTGGCGACCACGGTGTGCAGCGCGTTATCGCTCGTCCTTTCGAAGGCAAACCGGGCGCTTTCCATCGTACCGAGCGCCGCAAAGATTTCCCCATTAAGCCTCCGGAAAATATTATTGACCATTTGGCCGCTGCTGGCATTAAAGTTGCCGGCGTAGGTGTTGTGCCGGAAGTATTTGATGGACGCGGTTTTGCTTGGAAAAAGCGCACTCAGAGCAACGAAGAGCACTTTAAAGCTACTTTGGAAGCTATGGATACCGATTGCCGCTTTATCTTCACCAATTTTGAAGATTTTGATATGCTTTATGGCCATAGACAGGATGCTCCCGGTTTTGCCAGAGCTTTGGAAACCTTCGACGGCTACTTAAAAACTATCATGGACAAAATGGGCGACAACGATTTGATCATGCTTACTGCTGATCATGGCAACGATCCCACCAGTCCCAGCACCGATCATTCTCGCGAATATGCTCCCATTTTAGTCTTCTCCAAGCAAATCCCCGGAGGAGTAGATCTGGGCACTCGCGATACTTTCGCCGATATTTCTGCTACTTTAGCTAAAGTATTTGGCGTAGAACCTATGAAGTTGGGTACTCCTTTCTTCTAAGTTTTAGCTTTTATAGCGCCATAAAAAAATCAGCCGCTCCCATTTTCTTTTTTATAGGGGCGGCTGGTTTATTTTTATTTTAAGTTGAGGCCAAGTTGCAAATTAGCAGAGCTTGGCGACTTTAAGGATTCTGTTGGGGAAGAGGGGGAGCTTTGGGGGCGGCAGGCAAGACAGAAGGAGTTTCCGGAAGTAAGCCTTGTTCGATTTCTTCTTTGAAAATTTCTTTGTCTGAGACTGGCCTACTAGTATCGGCTTTAGTGGTTGGAGAATTTGCCGAAGAAGGCGAAGGAGAAGGAAGTTCTTCCTGAGGTGCTGTTTTGTCTAGGGAAGACGGCTCTTCTTTCTCTGTGCTTGGTTGAGAAGTAGAGTTGGATGGCTCTTGCTCTACCTTGGAGGAATTGTCATTGGAAGTAGGCTCCGAAAGTCCAGGGACGGTGTTGACACCAACACTAGGCAAGGCGTTACGGCAAGATAAAGCAAAATCCATATTATAGGCCCGGCTCTTAATAGTTTCGTCTGATAATTGCTTAATAGGAAAGCTATACTCGGGGCTTTGCTTCCAATCCATTAAAATTTCAGAAATAAACTCTTGATATTGGGTAATATCAGAATCGGCACCGATATATTTCAGGGTACCGCTATTTAGTTTGCAATTAAGTGAGGCCAAAGCGTTAGGATCCGAACGGCGCAAATTGCTGGTCAGCAATCCGTATTTGCCTTGATCTTGGAGCCTAGCTTGTAAACTGAAGAGAAGCTTTACAAGTTCTATTGAAGCTTTGTCCAGGCGAGCTTGAGCCGAGTCGAGAGGAACAGAAGCGGTATTATCTGTGAAATGTTGACGACGAACCAACATATAGTGGAAGACTTGTGGCTTAAACTTATAGATAAACTTTAAGCCAGAAGGCAATTTGTCTTCAGAATTAAGTAATACTCCCTCGACTTCGCCGCTTTGAACTAACTTGATAGCTTTTTCTGTCGAAGCTACCGGTATATGCTTAAAGTCAGGACTTAGTATTGAAGTTGGCGAATTATATAAAAATAGCGAATAGTATTCGCTGGGAGTACCGACAATATAAGCCAATGAGCGGCAAGGACCATTGGCTCCGGCCTTGCTTACCAAACCATAACTTTTGCTCTCCGAATAGCAAGGAAAGAAAGCCTGAATATCAGCGCCTAAAGCTGCCGTTTTTACAATTTGACTAAGCTCTAAAACGGCAAAATCACAGTCGCCTATTTGCAAACTATTGATAATATTGGCTTCATTAGTTACGGTACTGACAGTAAATTCGCTATTATTTAGTAGTGCTGTTAGAAGCGTGCCGCCTAAATTGCCTGTTAGCGCTAAGCGGATATTACTATTGGCAGAGGAAGCTACTTGAGTTGCAGTAAGCGCCGTATTCTTCCCTAAGTTGGCCAACTGGGCTATTTGCTCTTGGCGTCGGTCGGCACGCCTTATAACCGTAAAAATTAAGCCAGCAGCTACACAAATTATTACTAAGGTATGGAAGCAACTGCTCTTCAGAAGTTTTTTAAACACGGTCTATCGGGTGGCCAAAAGACGGCGAATGAGCTTTTCTACAGATTCGCTCCAAGCGTTGACTATAGAAGGAGATTCTTTTTCCAATTCTTTAAGTTGCTCAGCACTTTGTGCTTCGGTAATTTTTTTGACTAAAGCCTCTAAGTTAGCAGTCGATTTTTTATACTCTTGAAGTAATGTTTCGTCAGCAACAATAGAAGCCAGTTCTTCTACTAAGCCTACGGATAAAGCTGCTTTACGCGATATTTCGGCTCTATTGGCTTGGGCTTCGGCTGGGTTGGCAGCAGCCTGACGACAAATTGCTAATAAAGTTTCGGTGCTATTTTTCAGCTCAGTAAGGCTGTTGAGCACTTTTTGGTGTTGAGATGCAGTATTATTTGCTTCCATGGCGACGGTTTTAACCTCTACAAAAAAAATCTTTATAGTTTAAATTAGCAAAAAGTGGTGTGCGCTTTTGCAAATTTCGTAAGGACTCCAAATCTAACCTGCCTTCACAACAGTCTTCATATAACTTGTTAAAGGCCACTAAATTATTGCGCAGCTTCTTTCTAGCTGTCTGAACATTTTGGCCGGAAGAAAGTAACAGCGGCCAATCAGCTGATTGGGCCAACATAAGTTCGCGCAGGGCTTGGTTTACAGCCGGATCCAGCTCGGCATTATTTTTAGCCATCTCGACCATTTCATAGATATGGCGTGAGGCTAAGCTTAAAGCGATAATTAACCAATCATTGCCACTATTGAGCCATCTGGCTCCAAAGCCGCCGTCCATCCAAGAACCTATATTAGGTATGGCAAAGTCAAAATTTTCACTATATTGCAGCAACTGACCGCTGGAAGCCAAACTGATAATTTCTTGGTTTTTGGCGGCTAAGCGTATAACCTGTTCTAACCATACATAACCTTCGTACCAAAGACAACCAAAAAATTCAGCATTTAAAGCCAAGGTGAGTAACGGTGGATGGGGAAGTTTATTTTTTAAACGTTCGATCTGGCGCAAACGGCTGCCGATAAAAGCTTTGGCATGTATTTTGGCCATAGTCCAACCTTGCTCCAAATTGTAATACTTTGAAGAAGTGGCCGTACCGTTACTAAAATAACGAAAGCCCGTCTGTGGTCGCTCTTGGCTAGTTGGCATAAAATCGCTTAGATCAAGATCTGGCACTTCGTCACATAAATCTCTGAAGCCGTTGCGGTAGCTGAAGTCGGTATAGTAACCGCCCTTAGCACTCCACACTTCTAATTCTGATTCGGTATCACCGGGAAAAAAAACGAAGTTTGTTAAATTGCGCAAAGGAGAAACCGAAGCGGAACTGGGGTGGGGAACAGCACCTACATTTTCGCAGACGGTTGTATAAGTGTATCTTAAGTCATTTTCTTCCAACAACTTTTCTAAGCCCGGATTGAAAGCACATTCAGGTAGCCAAAAACCTTGCGGTTTAAAGCCGAAATGGCGAGTGAAAGTGTCTATACCTACTTTTATCTGGGCTCGCCCCAAAGCTCCGTAAGGATAAAGAATCGGCAAAATTGAATTGGTGGCGCCAGTAGTAATCAGTTCCAAACAGCCATCCTTAGCCAGTTTGGCAAAAGCGCCAATAATTTGCCTATTGTAAACAAAATTAAATTTTTCACGGTAATAGCGCAGTCTGGTCAAATAATGATCGACAAGTTCGCTCAGCTCCAGCTCAAAAAGACAGCGGTCAGCTTCACGTACAGCCAGGCTGATTTTTTTTTCTAAATATAGGTCAAAGCGCTCTTGAATTTGAGGATCGGCCAACATTTCTAATAATGTGGGCGATAAAGATAGGGTTAAACGATAAGGGATACCTTCGGCATAAAGGCGCTCCATCATATCCAAAAAAGGGAAATAACTGTCTAAAATATGATCAAAAAGCCAGTAGTCATCGTTATGCAGCTGAGGTTTTATATGGTGAATATAAGGAGTGTGGGCATTTAAAACTATAGCCAAATATCCTGAAGAACTTTTAAGCGGAGGTAACAAAGAGCTCATAGCTGCGGATGAATCCCTTCCGGTATAGGTACTCTTCCCATTTGTAAATCGAACAGAGCGGCCATCTTTTTTAAGTCGATATTTATACGTTTTGCTAAATGGTGTGAATTATCGGTGGTGGCATCTGAATTTAATTCTTCGATATTGCAAGCTCCGGCATATACGGAAGGCAACTCTGTCTGTATACCGCACGATTGGCCTGTGGGCATTAAAACGGCGTTGCTTCCGGTTATAGTGTAAAATTGGCTATCAGCTGACAGGTAGCCCAACTGAGCTCGGAGGCGCACATAGTTATTCTCTCTGACTAAGCTCGGTTCCGCAGGAAGATAGCGGGAACGGTGGGGGCCACTGACGTCATAAATAATGCTCAGCTCTCGGTTGGCAATATCTTCTAAGCGAATTACCAGGCGGCTGGAAGCAAAAGCCTTTTCCCCCAAATTAGCTGCCAGCTGATTTTGAGTTTGATAAGAAATATTCCAGGTTGCAAAAATCTTGCCGGGATCCACTGGCACAATTAGCAACAGATCTTCTCTGAGCACATCCGGCAGATCGCTGGGTTGTCCCAGTTTAGAAACAGACCAAGGGAATGTATGAGAATATCTGTTAATCATAATCACACAAAATATTATTTTACCTTGACTAAAGATCCTGCTGTCGACTTTGTCGGCCTCGGTTTGTAATACAGAAAAAAGCCGCCTATTCTAAGTTTTTGGCTCAGTAAAAGCGGCTTTGGTGAAGACAATATTGAGAGCTCCGTTTGGAAACGGTAATAAAGATTAAGTATCTTTCCAGACCGGATTAGAGGAATACACTTCCATAAGCGATTGATCGTTATATAAGTAAGCGTAATCGATGCCGAGTGATTCAGAAATAAAGATGCCGTGTTGCATAACCTGTTCTTGATCGATCCAAATGTCGCAAGAGCGGGTAATTACGTCGACGTGAGTCATACAAGACCAATCGGCTCCAGTTTGACTGCCGTAAGGATCGCCAAAAGCGATATGGACGCCGGGCATCTTTTCGTCTTGCAGTAAGTTACCTGTAAATTCGAATACCGCCAAATTAGTGCCGATAGCAAATTCACCTACTCTGTCGGAGTAGGGATGGCGATGACAGTATTCCAAAAACTCTCTTTCCAACTCTTTGTTAGCACAGTAAGCTTTCTTTAAGTAGCCGCCTTCCACTTCCAAAGTCATGGGCGTTTTGTTTAACACACCGTATTTGGCGCTGAAATGATCGCCTACAGTGCCATCGACTACAAAAATGCCGTCTACGCTGGCCGGACAGGTAAATACTTCACCACCTGGCAAATTAGACCATACTTCTTCGATAATGCCGCTGGTTTTACGCCAAGTGTAGTCCGGCCGAAAAGTGCCTAACAAATCTGTGCCAGCTCGGCTTTTTACTCTGACTGTACGACATTTTTGTGCTAACTTGAGCAACCGTCTACTGACATCATCTACTTTTCTATAATCAGCGCGCATGCCTTGGCACATAATGTCTTCAGTAATGCCCACCATATGGGCGTATTTTATATGGTTCGCTTCTATAGCGCGGGTAAATTGAATGCGTGAAGGTAACTCGTTAGCTTGAGGAAAAACGCAATAAATGGCCGCATCCAATCCTTTTAAGGAATCGAGGAAAGCAGCGGGAAAAGCTGTAGTGGGACGTGGCCCTAATTCTTCCACAATGACGCGTCGACAGGAAGCGCCGACTTCTTTGGCAGCCAGTTCCATGGCGTTGCTGATTCGGCGGCTGTGTTCGTCTGCTACGATAAGAATGTGCTGTCCCGGCTGGACATTCAGGCAAGTCTGTACAGCGTTGCGAGCGCCGGGAAGCAAATCTTCAAATGAATGTTTATTTTCGGTAATATTGACCATTCCGTTTCTTTCTTTTATTTTGAACTGGAGCGTCTAAGTTTTTTTCTTCTCTCCAAAATAGGGGGAATGTGCGCCGCAGTTAGCGTAAAACCTGCCGCGAAAATTGTCCTTGAAGACGCGAATGAAAGTTTGACAGGGCTGTATTTTAGCCTGCTTGCGGGGGCAAGGTGTCCGAAAACTTAAAATTTTAAGTTTTGGATTATTTTTTTATTGGAGTTTTTCTTTGTTTCTCAAAAGACTGGAGCTAAGCGGATTTAAAACTTTCGCTGATAAAACCGAATTAGAATTTATTCCCGGCCTGATGGCTATTGTGGGGCCTAACGGCAGCGGGAAGTCTAATTTAACCGATGCGGTGCGCTACGTTTTAGGAGAACAGAGCGCTAAAAATTTACGTGCCGCTAAACAAGAAGAACTTATTTTCGCCGGCTCTCCCGAACGGCGTCCTGCCCAGAATTGCGAAGTTACTGTTACTTTCGACAATCAGGATCACACTTTGCCTATAGACTTTTCGGAAGTTTCTCTAACTCGAAAAGTAAATCGCCAAGGCGAATCGCAATATTATATCAATCAGGTTTCTTGTCGATTAAAAGATATTCAAGAACTTTTAATGGGTTCTGGGGTAGGCCCCGGTTCTTTTTATATTTTAGGGGCCCGTGAAGTTGATATGGTACTTTCTTCCGACCCTAAAGATCGGCGGCTGATGTTGGAGGAAACTGCCGGTACCAATCGTTATCGTTTTCGTCGCAAAGAGGCGGTACGCAAATTAGAGCAAGCTCAGCAAAATTTGCAGCGTTTGCACGATTTGCATGGAGAAGTGGAATCGAGCACTTTGGAAAGCAGCAAAGCTTTGGCTCGCTATGAACGCTATCGCAAAGCGCAGGATGATTTACAACTTTGCGAAGCCAGGTTGACTTGGGCTCAATATTGTAAAGCCGAGCAAGCTTTTCAAGAAGCTGAACGACAGACTACCGCTTTGCAACAGAGCTCTCAAGAAGCTGATCAACGTCAAAATTCCTTGTCGGAGGAAGTTGAAGCTTTACAAAAATTGCAGAATGAACGTCGCGCTCAGCGTGACTCTTTGCACCGCCAAAATGCCGACTTAAAAGCCGAGCTGTCTTTTGCCAAAGCCTCTCAAGATGGTGTCAGCCGACGTTTGAGCCAGTTGGAGAGCGATTCTCAAGCGGCTGTTGAGCATTCCCAAAGCTTAGCCTCTCGCTATGCAGAGAGAAATGAAGAGCTAGCTCGGCTTAAAGAACAGATGCCGGAATTGCGCCAAAAGTGTACTCAAGCTCAGGAAGCTTGCTCGCAAATTCAACAAAAAATAGACGAATTGCCTCAGGAAGTTGGTGGCAAAGGACGCACTTATCGTGAGTCTTTAGCTGCCAATGAAGAGCGCCAAAGAGAGCTGCGCGTTAAATCCGAAGTATTAAAAAATGAAGCTGAGCGAGATACCAATCGCTTACAAAGTGCCAGGCAAGAACTTTCTGAGCTTCAAGGTGAAACTGAAGGTGTCAATGAGCTATTACAAGAGCGCCAGGCTTTGCTAGATCGTTGTGCTGAAGCTAAAGAACGCAAAGAAAAAGGAATCGCGTTGTTAAAAGAGTTGCGAGGTGAACTTTTGCAATTGCGCTCGCAGCGCTCTGAATTGGAGCGTCGCCGCCGCCCTTTGAATGGGAGGGTGATGGAATTAGAAGCAGCCTTGGAAGAGCGAGTGGGCGTGCCTTTGCCCGTTAAGGCGGTTATGAAATGGCAAGACCAAGGCACTGTTGGAGTTATCGGTGAACTGGTTAAAGTTCATGAGGGCATGGAAACTGCCTTGGAAGTGGCTTTAGGTGGCCGCCTTAATGACATTGTGGTAAAAGATCGCGCTGCCGCTTCGCGTTTAGTAGAACGCTTAAAGAGGGAACGAGCTGGCAGAGTTACTTTTTGGCCTTTAGATTTGCAGCGTCGCGAAAGTGAGCCTATACCTTTGCCCACTCGCCAGGGAGTAGTTGGTTATGCTCTGGAGCTTATCGACTTTGAACCTAAGCTGCGCCCAGTACTCAGTCAAATTTTAGGTCAAACTTTGGTAGTTAAAGATTTAGAAGCTGCTTTAAATTTGTATGACCGTTTCAAAGGGCGACGGCCTCATTTGGTGACTTTGCAAGGCGAGTTCCTTTCAGCTGTCGGTGCCGTTACCGGCGGCATCAGTCGCACAGAAAAGACTGGCATGTTTGTCAGGGTGCGGGCTTGTGAGGAAGCGCGTCGCAACTTAACCGATTTAGAAAAAAAACTAAGCGAATTGAATCGTCGAGAAGAAGGTTTGGAAAAGCAATTGACTGCAGTTGAAGCCGAGGTAGCCTCTTTGAGCGAAGAAGAACGCTTAGCTAAACAAGAATTGGCCGATTTAGAGGCCGAAAATAGGCGAGCTGAGCGCGAACAAATGCGTTTACAATCGATTCGCGAGCGCTTAAATAGTGAAATAAAATCCCTGGAGAACAGTTTAGCTGACGGAGAAAAAACTTTGGCCAATTACAAAACCGAAATGGAAACTTTGGCTCAGGAGTGGATTTTATTAAATGAGCGTTTGGCTTTTTCTGTAGAACAGGAGACGCAATTGACGGCTAAGCGCAGCGCTTTAAAAGTGCGCTTAATAGAAGAGCAAATGCATTTAAAAAGTGCTCAGGAAGCTTTGGCAGCCAGGGAAAGAGAACTGAACAATTTGCAACGCAATCTAGACGAACTAGATGAAGATAGACAAAGAGCCGGGGCTGAAGCGCAGCGTTTAGCTGCCGCTCAGATGTGTGCTAAAAGCGAAGGAGATAGTTTAAACCACTCTATTGCCGAAAAACAAGAGCGGTTGCGTAAAGCCGTTCAAGATTTGGAAGAGGCTTCTTCTTTTTTGGAAAAAGAAAACGGCAAACTGTTGCAAATGCGTCAAGAACAAGCCAAGGCGGTGCGTCAGGCTCGGGAATTGGGTGAGGCTTTGAGCAGCGCTATGGTCAATAGAGAAACATGGCAAGCGCGTTTTAGAGCCGAACAATCTCGTTGGCAGAATTATGCTCAAAGCCGTTACGATACACAAGCGCCTGAATTCGGAAAAGTCAATGCTGCCGAAGTTGCCGGTCAGGCCGCCAAATTGCGCAGTTATTTGGCCAATTTTGGCGCTGTCAACTTGGGAGCGCGTGAGGAATACGAACGTTTTAAGGCCAGGCTTGATGAGCTGAGTACTCAAATTGGCGATATTGAACAAGCGGCCGACGGCTTTAAGCGTATTATTGCCGAAATGGATCAAGCTTTGGTTATGCGCTTTAAACAAGTGTTTAACCAGGTAAATAAAACGTTTTCAGCTATTTTTCAAAATATCTTCGGCGGCGGCTGGGCTAAGCTGGAATTGTGCGAGCCTGACAATTGGTTAGATTCCGGTGTGGATATTTGTGCTTGTCCTCCTGGTAAAAAAATGCAAAATTTGACTCTTTTTTCTTCAGGAGAAAGAGCTTTATCTGCTATTTCTTTCCTATTCGCTTTACTTACCCACAAGCCTAGTCCGGTAGTAATTTTTGACGAGTTGGATGCCCCTTTGGATGACGCCAATGTAGAAAAAATAGCGCGTAAGCTCCTCGATTTTGCTGCCTCTTCGCAATTTTTGATTGTCACTCACAATCGCAAAACTATGGAGTTCGCGCAGCGGCTTTATGGGGTAACTATGGACAAACCGGGCATAAGCCGCTTATTGAGCGTGACTATGGAAAAACAGCCATCGGGTGAAGAGTTTCCTTCTGCCCTTTAGGCTTAAGCTCTTTCTTTTGTCTTTATGTTCGGCTTATCGCGGCGCAAAACGGGCCCGCAGTCGTTCGGCGTTTAGCGCAAAACTAATCTGCGGGCCCATTTTATTGCTGAAAAAAGCTCGGCCTTTTAGGCTTGAGACGGAGCTGCCGCCTGAGCAGTAGGTTTATCCTTTACTTGTATGTCTGCTTCACTACTCTGTCCATCAGTTTTTTGTGGATGGAGATAGAGCCAGACGAACCCTAAAATACCGGCTGTTGTAGAGGAACAGAGGATGGCCAATTTGGCTGTATCCAAGTGTGAACCGGCACCTAAAGCTAAGTTAGAAACAAATAAGGCCATAGTGAAACCGATACCACCAAGCATACCAGTGCCGAAAAGTTGAATCCAATTGGCACCGCGTGGCAATTTGGCTAAGCCGCACTTTATAGTCAGGAAAGTTCCTAAAGTAATACCGACCGGCTTGCCGACAATTAAACCCAAAGCAATACCGTGGGTGAGAGTATCACTCAAGAATCCGGGGTCGAGTTTTGTGATGATAACGCCGCTGTTGGCCAAAGCAAATAGTGGCATAATAATCATAGAAACGAAAGTGCTGATAGAGTGTTCCATAATAACCAGGGGAGGCAGGGCTTTGGAGGCATTTTCGTGTAAAAATTCTACTGCAGAAATAACTTTGGTATCGCCAATAGCTCCTTCGTCATTATCGGGACGTTTATCTAAAGCGGTTCGAACGGTGGCTAAAGCTTTGGTCAAACGATCTTTATCCAAAGCTGTCCAGGTGGGGATAGTAATGGCTAATAAAACGCCCGCCAAGGAAGCATGAATACCTGAATGGAGTACGCAAAGCCAGAGAAGAATGCCACCTAAAGAATAGACAATCAGTGAACGGGTTCCGAGTTTATTGAGGAGAAGTAGAATAGCAAATACTGCTAAAGCGGAAAGTAAAGCAGTTATGTTAATGTTGCCGCTGTAGAATAAGGCAATTACCAAAACGGCTCCCAAGTCGTCGGCAATAGCTAAGGCCACCAAGAAAACTTTCAAGCTGTTGGGGACGCGTTTGCCTAACATAGTAATTACGCCCAAAGCAAAGGCTATATCGGTAGCTACAGGAATACCCCAGCCGTTAGTGTAAGGGGTACCCATGGCGCAGAAGCTGAAGAGAATGGCCGGTATTAACATACCCCCAGCTGCGGCAATAACCGGCAGAATGGCCTGACCAAAACTAGAAAGGTCGCCGACTTGCATTTCACGTTTTATTTCTAAGCCTACTTGTAGGAAAAAGATGGCCATTAAACCGTCGTTGACCCACTCTAGCAGTGTGTGCTCCAAACTGAAAACGCCTATACCTATACGAGCTTTAGTTCCCCAAAAACCAAGGTAGCTGTCAGGCATAGAATTCGCCCAAACAAGGGCTACTACAGTCGCTAATAAAAGGACAATACCTCCGGACGTTTCCATATTCATAAAACTGTTTATGGGACTCAGTATTGCCTCTAAAGGCGCAGCCAGCTTCATATTGGTTTTGCTGTTGCGTATCTTATTGGCTTTGGTAACATCTTTTACTATTTTTTTGCTCATGTTTCCGTCTCCAATTTGCCACCCCTCCCCCATTTCGCTGGGCGCGATTTTTACACTTGGAGGCAATTCCCTGCCGATAGATGATAATAAGAATATTACAGCAAGTAGAAATGATCTTTGGAGTTGAAAATTGATGGTGTAAAGCCTTTCAAATAGGCAAGCAGGTAATAAGTACCTTCTTGAGAATAGTTCCAAAGGCGCATTTTTTGGGGATTTTTGGCTCTAATAAAGCAAAGGAAACGGAAGGTTTTTTATGTCTCTATCTGAGAGAGTTTGTCCTATTTGCGGCAAACCTTTTGCCAAACAGAATGAGGATGGAAGTAGCGGCAACGCTTTAGGGTGTACGTTGTGTGGCCAGTGTGGGTATCTTTATCATGATGAATGTTGGGATAAAATTGAACGCTGTGCCGTTTTTGGTTGTCGTTGTACTCACTCTGAATCCGTTTCCAAGACTTTGAATTTGCCTACAACAATAAAATGCCAAGCTTGCGGTAATGACAACCCATACAAAGCTTCTTTATGCTCCAAATGCGGGGAACCTTTGGAGGGCCGTTTTGTGGGCAAAATATTTAGTTCCAATTCTGCGAAGGGACATTGGCAAGCTTGTACAGATAAAGAATTAATTCAAAAGGCCGACAGTGACTGGAATTCTTCGGTGCGCTATTTGTATAACGGCGATTTTGAATATTGGTTGGCTAACAATGGCTACGAAGAACTGGCCCAAAAAGCTAAAGAAGCCAGGATATTGAATCGCCAACGTTCTGTGGGGTTGGAAGTTTTTTTTGAGTCCTCAGGTTATGTGGACAAGCCGATTTTAAACCTTTCCAGTGAGTCTTTGACTGTTGAATGTGCTGATGATGAGTTTGATACTGTTGTCAACCTTAGCAATGTTGGCAGGGGCTATCTTTATGGTACTTTGCGTGCCGATGCAGATTGGATTATTGCTCAGCCTCAAGAATTTGCCAGTAACAATCAGCGAATTATGCTCACTTTGGATATGACTGCTTTGGGAAGCAGCTCTGGAGAGGGAAAGCTGATTTTTAAAACTTCCGGCGGAGAACGTGTCGTTACTATTAAGGCCAGCCGAATTTCTGTTTCTACTGCTATATCTTTATATAGGGAGGGCAATTATTTCAAAGCCAGAGCTTTAGGACGCAAGCTTCTGGAAAATCGCATTTCCATAGCTGACGCTTCGGTATTATGTGCTGCTTGCTGTTTACATGAAGAAAATTATATCGGGGCTGTGTCCGATTTGCGTCGTCTCGCCGGTAAATGTAAAAATTTGCCGGGTGATGTTGTAGCCAAAGTTTATACATGGTTGAAAAGTGATCCCGCCCAGGCTGTAACTTTGGAAAAAGATGCTATTTATGAAGCTATTGTTGAGGTCGCCGATGAAAAATTAAAAAAAGATCTCAACAAAGATTTGGCTCGGGTGATTATAAATAGAGCTTCAATGTCTGTCGATTCTGGCTCTGGCAGTGCTTCGTTGTGGGGAAGTGGTCAAGAAGCTGCCAAAAATATTAAAGAGACACTAAAACAAGCCGAAAGTCTCGATCCGGAGTTGGCCCAAGAAGTCTCAGCCGTACGTAAGCGACTGCGTTCCGGAAAGTCTCTTTTTTCATTATCGAGTTGTCTTGTTGCTTGTTTGCTAATTGCCATTTTGGCTATAGGCGGACTGCTTTATTTGCAAAATAATAAAAAAATTGATTTGCTTAGTTTGGGGCAGGGCAGAACTGCCGATTTGGTAGATGGTGACTTTAGCTCTGAAAGCGATCAATTGCGTATCGAATTTCAAAATTCTCCTTCCGATGTAAATATACGGGCTAAATATGTGGCTTCTCTGTTGGGATTGGCAAGAGAAGCAGCTAATTCTCACGTGTACAGTGCTGCCGACAGTTATACCCATCAAGCTTTGGAAATTTCTAAAGTTCATCCCTATTCGGTCGAAATCGCTCAAGTACGTATGTTTAACTGGGCGCAAGAGCTTCAAAGCAAACAACTGGAAGGTGAAGCTTATATCCGCTGCCGCCAGGGGTTGGAATTGGGGCCCAATCAAGAATTGGAAACCATGGCCCAGAGTTTAGCTGTCTCTTGGGAACCATATTACGAAGTATTTTCTATTGTAAACGGTTCGTTATCTTCCGGTAGCATTTCGATTTCTTCCGACGGGGCTCAGCAAAAGGATGCACAAAAGTTGGCTGCTCTGGGAGTTCATTTGTATAAAGCGCGTGTGGGTTGTACTTATGTAGATATGACAGGCAATGGTCAGCGTGAGTTACTGGTAGCCGGTTCAGATGATTCTGCTTCTGAATTAGTCAATGCTGCCGAAGAAAAAGAAACGGTATCCAAAGCTTCTCTTACAGGAAAGTTCGCTGTCTATTCTTGGAGCGGTTCGGTTTTTCGCGAGGTTTATGCTCACAAGATAAAAGGCTTTCCTCACTTAGTTAGTATGCAATGTGCCAATATTAGCAGTCAAAGCAAAGAAGAAGTGTTGTTAGTATGGAACTTATTGGATGAACCTGATATTTTGCAAGGTGTGGTTGTTGGTTGTATCGGTAAGAAAATTGTAGCTACTGAGCGTAGTGGCAATATCCATTTCGATGTGGCCGATCATGACAATAACGGACGTTCTGAGATTTGGATTTCTAGTATAGTGGCCAATTCTACAGATCCTGGCAATGCTGTCTATGTGCCTTCTCCTTATTACTGGGATGGAAAAGAATTTGTTTCGGCTTCCGGTGATTTCAGCTCTTTCTATACTAAAATAAGTCAAAGTTTAGATGAACAGATTAAGAATAATCCTTATCCTGAAGATTCCGATTCATATCGTTTGTACCGCTTAGATCGACAGAAGGCCAAAGATTGGATTAGAAAACAACTTCCTGATAAAACAGTTTCGGTTGATTCGGAAGGGTCTAATAATTAATATATCAAGGTAAAATTTATCGGTCTTTCTGAAGAAAGGCCGATAATGCTTTTGGAAAAGTTTGTATGGTAGCTAAAAAAAATTCCCACAAGGGTAAAGTACCCTTGCCAAAAATAATCGGTTTATCTATCGTAGTTTTGGCTTTATTGTCTTTTTGTCTTACTTTGGCTATGGCTAGCTGGCATCGTCGTGCCGAGTCGCCTGCTTTAGAAAAAAACTATAATCAATTTGTAGAAGAGGTTAAAAACGGCAAGGTCGCTTCTGTTGATATGTACCGCGACGTCCTTTATGTCAAAAACAAAGAAGAGGCTTATTTTGTGCGCAGTGTCTCTGATAGCTATACTATTGACTTGTTGCTCAAATATAAAGTGCCTTTGACTGGCATTGAACAACCTTCCGGAGCTTACGGCAGCCGTGCTCAAATTGCTTATATTATTGCTTTGCTGGTACCTTATTTTATTTTGGGTGCTATAGTCTTTGTTATGGTGAGAGCTGTTTCCGGAGCTGCTAAAATGGAAGAAGTGGAAGATGACGGTCTGAATGAAAAAAAATAATTTTTTTGCGGATTGTAAAATTAAGTTGAACACATAAAAAAACCATAGCCTCGCTCATGTGGTAGAGTATATCTGCAA
>CAKTUZ010000032.1 GCA_934621605.1 uncultured bacterium
TTTGATGATGAACTGAGCATTATACTCGGCTCATGTCAGGCTATGGAAAAGTGTTCAACTTAATATTGCAATTTACGAAATGAACATTTTTTTATATAGCTGTTGACAAAAGGTTCTCCCTTTGCTAATATTTTCGCGTTGCCTAAGAAGTTGTAAAACTTCGACAGGTTCCCGGAGTTGGGTCTGTAGCTCAGGTGGTTAGAGCGCATCCCTGATAAGGATGAGGTCATAAGTTCGAGTCTTATTAGACCCACCACAGCTTCTTCTGTATGTGGTATTTGCGTAAGTGGGTGCCATAGCTTACGGAAAAAGGGAATGGGCAGCAATACATGGGTCTGTAGCTCAGGTGGTTAGAGCGCATCCCTGATAAGGATGAGGTCATAGGTTCGAGTCCTATTAGACCCACCATATTGGTAGGTAGTTATAGGGGCTCTTTGGGCTCCTATATCATTTTTCCCAAGTTTATCAATTTGGGGCTATGGCTCAGTTGGGAGAGCACCTCCCTTGCACGGAGGAGGTCGTCGGTTCGAATCCGTCTAGCTCCACCAGTTAAAACCCCGGGTAGTCGGGGTTTTTTTATTTCACCGTCGGCGGAGTTACAATGAAAAAGTTGCGGCTATTTTTAAGTATATTAGCTGTTTTAGCCTTTCTGGTTATACCGGTTTTTGCTCAGAACGTTTCCAAACCGTCAGATGCTGAAGAGGAAAATATCCGTTCTGGTTTATCTGCCGCTTTTTTTAAACCTTTATATTGTGTCGGTTCCGGTGAGCATATTGATGCTGAATTTTTTGCTTCCGATGGGTTGCCAAAAAGCTTGGCTTTGGATATTTACAATTTTGAGCTATCGGCAGCTTTAGCCAAAAATCTTCCGGTCAATTATGCCGATTTGAGCAGTGACGACTTTAATAGTTTACAATTTGCCTTAACAGAGAGGCAAACGCTTTCGCTGTCTCAAGTAGATTTGGTTCTTTCGGATAAAGTTGCAACAGAGAAAGATGGTTTGTGTCATTACCGTTTGGGCTTGCCTGAACTTAAAGACGGTATTTATCTTTTAAGATTGTATTCTGATGACAAGCAAATTAAAGTTCAGGATAGTTTTCAGATAATTAATGTTTCCGATTTACGTTTAGCTTATCTAAATTCTGGATCCACCTCGGGGATCTTGTGGGTTCTGGACAGTAAAACGGGTGATCCTGTTGCGGTAGATCAAGTTCTTTACCAGTCTTATGTTCGAAATAAAAAGTCTACTTCGGTTGCTTTAAATTGCTCTCCTAAAGGATTGATAAATTTGCCTTCCTCTTCTGAAGGCATGTCTTCGATTTGTCTTGTGGGTAAAGGGCAACGAAGGGCAGTGATTGTTTCTTCCGATCGGTCGAGTTTTTCTAAACGTTGGAAAGCTTTTTTGTGGTGCGATTCGCGTTCGGCTGTTCCGGGTCGAACTCTGACTTATAAAGCCGTGCTCCATGATGTTTTTAGCGGTGCGACTTTGAGTGAAGCGGCCAAGGAAGTTTTCAAAGTTCGTTTATGCTCTCTACGCAATGAGATCGTAGTTGAATCTAAGGCTGCTTTGGGATTTAGTGGTACGCTGAGTGGAGTTATAGAGATACCTAAGAATTTACCTCGTGAGCCTTATGTTTTGGTACTTGAAGACAGTCGGGGAGCCAGAGTGGCCGGTTGCGGTTTAGCCAGCGCTTTGCCTGAATATTCGGATGTAAAATTTAAAATTGAACCTAGTAAGCCATTCTTTACTGTGGGGCAAGATGTTTTGCTTAATTTATCCCTTACCAATAGCGAGGGGTTACCTATAACCGGACGTGAAGTAACTTTAAGTTTTAGCGTGTGTCAGATTAAGGCCAAGGCCGGTCATGAGGTAGGCAGTTTAGGAGTTGAGGCAGATTCCAGTTTTGCCCCTTCTGGTAAACTGCCTGCTGTCAAAACAAATACTAACCTGGCCGGTCAAGCTCAAGTAAGGTTTTCTTGTCCGTCTTCGATTAGCGGTGATGCGCAGTTGGCTGTTGTGCGTGTTCAGGCTGCAGCTAGGGGAGCGCAAAATCGCCTTTATCGCTCGGCTTGCAGTTTTTCGGTTGTTTCTGCTCCCGGATATTTAAGTTTAAACGGTCCGCAAGAAATAAGAGTGAATTCCTTTGCTCAATATTTGGTTCAGGCCTCTGATTTTTCCGGTATGCCTTTAGGCGGTATTAAGCTGGATATTTCTGCTTTAAGTGAAAGTGGCAAATCTATTGATATTGGCAAGTTTATGACTGATGATAAGGGCTGCTGTTTATTTACTTGGCGGCCTACTGTGCAAGGGCGTTACATTGTATCGGTTAGAGCTCTGGGAGAAACGGAAAAATCCTCAGTTGGTGGTAACTTTGATTTAACCAAGTTGCAGGCTAGGAATTCTGTAGCAGTTGCAGCTGAAGGTGGCGATTGTTTCGATATAGACATTACCAAGCGTTTCGTTGAAGTTGGTGAGAGCAGTGAAATCAGATTATATGCTCCTAAATCTGTGAAAAAAGCTCTACTAATTTTTGATCGAGATGGAATTTTAAGTCGCTATGTCGTTAATTTGACTGATGGTAGCGCTTCTCTTACCCTTCCTTTTAAGAAAAAGTTTGCGCCTACTGTAAGAATTATAGCTTTGGCTTATTTGAACGGTGAATTTAAAAAAGCGGAAGAGTTGGTATATGTGCACGATTCCGAACAAGTTTTCAATATCAAGGCTACTTGGGCCGGTCGTCCTCTCAGCGGTCAAGTTACCGAGTTAAATTTAGTTGCTTTAAATAATAAGGGTGAACGTTTAGTGAGCTTACTTAATGTGCGCCTTATTGGTCCTGAAGAGCAACCTTATTTATGTCAAGATAGCATTTTTAACGCTTTTTGTTCTCCTGATAACTGGAGAAAAGCTACTTTAAGTGTGGACGATAGAGAACATCATGATTCCGATGATGGCGCAGCCGATTTTATACCTACGATTTTATATCCTGAGAATCGTTGTATAGAAGCAGCTAAAGTACGTACTGCCCCCGATAGTGGTTCTGCTAAATGTTCTGTAACTATGCCGTCTGAAGAAGGTTGCTGGAAATTATTAATAACCGGTGTGACTGAGGACGGTAAGATCGGGCAAACGGTATTGCCTTTTATTTTGAAAAAAGATATTGAGGCGATCATTACTGGCCCTGCAGCCATAAATCGTGGTGATTTTGCCAAATACAATCTCAGTTTGCAAAATTGTACCGATAAAGAACTTCACTTTACTATGGCAGTAAAGGCTGAGGATACTTCCGTATTGTTGATTCAGGATAGTCGCTCTGCTTTCGATTCTGGTGAAACTTCAAAAATTACTCTTAAGGCGCATGAAAGTAAAATCTTCAACTTTATGATTAAGAGTGGTTTGCCTGGAGCCAGCAATATTGTAGTTGAAATAAAGGGGGACAACGGATTAGAGCGCTATACTCGACCGGTGGAAGTTTTGCCTTTAGTTACTGTCTATTCCCAAGATGCTAATGCTCTTTTGCGCAGGGAAGCTGATTTGAAACTAGATCGTTTCCGCAAAGATTTTATTGGACGCGTTTTTGATCGCAATTTAAATATTGAAATTATGAATGGTTTAGCCGGAGTATTGGCTTCTTCCGTACATAGTTTCAGTAATTTATCAGCAATCAATAGTGAAGCCGTACTTACGGCTTGGGCTGCTCCGGTTATTTGCAGCGCTCCTTTTATGAAGCATAATCTCAAAATTCCGGCTTATTTCAGTCTTTCTCCTGAGCAGGCTCAAGACAGTTTGCTTTCTCTGCAAATGTCTCAGAATAAGGACGGAGGTTTCGGCTGGCATTCCGGACTAGCCTCAGATCCCATTTATACGGCTCTGACTATACGTTATCTTAACGCTTTGCATGAAACTGGAATAGGTGAAGCGGAGTCTTTAATTAAAAGTGGCGAAGCTTATTTACAAAAAGTGCGTTCTAAGTTAAGTCTGAATGAACGTTTAGTTTTAAGTTTTGCTTTCCAAGATCCTAAAATTTCGGCTGCTGATTTAAGTAAAGCGTTGCAAAATGTTGATAAATTGGATAATCCGTCTTTTATAGCTTTAATACGCTATTTGGAATTAAATAACCGACGCGATGAGGCCAAAAAACTTTGGAGGGCTGCTTCAAAGCGTTATAAAACAAAAGAAAGTTCGTCTTTTACTGGTGAGGGCGAATTTGTGACTAAGTCAATCTTTTGGTCGGGGGATTATTTATTCAGCGATTGTAAAACCACTGCATTAGCTTTAATTGCCAACTTAAGCTTGGAAGGGGATAGTGCCAAGAGTCGAGCTTTGCTCAATTGGCTTTTGTCCAATCGTTGTGGACAGGCTTGGAATACAGCTTCCGATACTTTAGTCGCGTTAGAAGCTGTATCTGCTTATATGTATCGTTTCTATGAAGCTCCTAAGGAATTCAGTTACGGTATTTGGATCAACGGCAATGAACTGGAAAGTGACAATGGCTTAACTGAAAAACATAATTGGCATCGCTCTTTGGCTTTAAGTGTTGCTCAGCTTCCTGACAGTCCTTTAAACGTTAAGGTTATTAAGAGTGGCAGTGATTTAGTTTGGGTTCATGTTCACGAAAGCCTTACTGTGCATGGTTTACCTGAAGCTGGCTATAGAAAGGAAACGGATTCTTCTTATACAGATTCTGCTGCTCAAGCTCCTTTCTTTATAAGTAGTGAATGCAAAATTATAGGATCACAGAAAGGCGAAGTCCATCCTGTAGGTGAGGGTATTTTTGGACGTTTGGATGATGCGACTGTATTAAGTCTTAGTGTATGTTCCAAAGAAAATAGACGTTACGCTATTGTAGATTTGCCTTACTTGGGTAGTTGGGAAATTTCTCAAGTTGAAGGTTTGGAGGGGCTGAATGCTCGCTTTGACAGACAAACTAATCGTCTTTATGTTACTTTCTTACCCAAAGGGGAGCATATTTTCAAACTTAGGGGCAAATTGAAATATCAAGGTGAATTTACTGCCAAGCCTGCTTTGTTACGATTTGATAACGCACCTTTTGAGTGCGCTCAGGCGGCGCCTTTTACTTTAGTAGTAGGAGATTAGTGAAATGATAAGTTGTTGCCAAAGTAGAAAGATATTTGGCTCTTCTTGGCGCTGGTTGCTTTGTATTGTTCTTTTGGCTGCGCTTAGCAATTTAGTGGCTTGTCGCGGGCTGTCTGTTTCTACTGAGAGAAATTTAAATACATTGTCTCCTCAAGAGTTGTCCTTAGCCTTTGCTAAAGCGGCTTTGGTTGATAATGATCGCACAGCTGTTTTGCGTTTTGTTTCTCCGGAGATGGAAATCTCGGTAGATTCACTTTTGGACATGGTCGGCGGTTCTGTAGATAAAGTTGAAGACTTAAAAGTCACTTCTAAGCCGGTTAAAGCACCGGGAAATTGTTTTGTAGTTCAAACTAAAGCTACTGCCAGTAGTCTAGTTAAAGAAGTTACTCTGTTAATTAATATGAATAATCCGCAAGAAAGAAAGATCAGCAGCTTTTCTGCTCAAATAAAAAATACCCGCAATGAAGTGATTGAACTCTAACGGAGTACATGGAAAGCACATAATAAAAGCTCCCAATTCTTTTAAATTCAGAAGAAAATTGGGAGCTTTTGTTTGTAATTATAAAGGCAGCCAGCCTGAGAGCTGACCGCCGTCATTTAGTGTCTACTTGGGGAAGTAGACATAGTATTCATTGCCATAACCTTCGGGATAAACATTGGCTACATGGTCTGATGTCTCTTGACCATTACCCTGAGATACGTAGATATGGCCGTGATAGCCGCCGTTATAGCCGCTGCCGGAACCGTAAACTACAATAGCGCCGGCAGGAAGGTTTCTAAGTTGGTCTTTACTTATATCGGCACTAGTAAACTTAGTAAAGCGATCTGGATATTTAGAATCAAGCTCATCTACGGCACAGAAGGCGCTGGGACCGCCAATACTGATACCTACTCTGCCTAAAGCAGTGGCAACACCGGCATAACACCATCCAGTAGTACCGCGTCTGTTAGCCTCTTTCATAGAACTATCAGCAATTTGTAAGCCAAATTCGGTACTGCCGCTCATTAAGTCTTCTAAAGTAGGTTCACTCATGGCTTTAATGGCCGCTTCAGAAAGGGTACCGACAGCAATGCGCTCAGCGTAACCTGTCTCTTTCTCTTTGGTTATTTTGGTGCTGTAACCGTCGGACAGGTTCTGCCAACCTTCAGCATCTTTGGCCATAGAATTTACATTCTTCCATCCACGACTGTAGGGAGAATAATCGCCGGAAGAAATTTCATTGTAACTCTCGGAGAAGTTCTCTACATTGCGATTAGCCAGGTCGATAATGCTGTCACGATATATGGAGGTGGTATCACCTTTGTAACCGCCACCATGAGGAACGGTTTCCGGCTCTAAGTTCAAACCGGGCAAATCAAAGATGCGGGGGAGCCCAGGAGTAAGCAAAGGCATACCCTTTTTACCATCGGCATAGTTATTCTCGTCAAGGAGCTGAGTAGCCATCTCACCGCTCTCGTCCTGAAGAGCAGCCAAAGCCACAGGGCCGTAGTCGCCAAACATAGATTTGGCAGTTTGCATATCAAGATCAGCGTCGGGATGCTTGTCCAAATATTCAGCAATATCTGTGTAAGCATCGGTTACGCTTTGGCAAGAACCTGGGCGATCTAAGGCGTTGATCGAGTCGCGCATGGCATAAGCTTCGGCTTTAGCATTTTCGGGAAGCTCGTCTACGGCTTTATAGAACTCGACGTCAGACTCCGCTTCCAGTACCTGGTGATACTGCTCATCGGCCTTGACGCTGGCAGCAGTAGCATCGGCAGCTGTCTGTACCAGGGCTCTGTCTTCGTCAGAAAGATCGTCTTTATCCAATAAGCCCTTAGTATAATCAGCAATAGCCTCTCTAACTACATCGTTGACATTGCGACCATCTGCTTTGTCTACAGCTTCTTGAATGTAGGCATGGGCGTCATCCTTTAAGCCGTCAGGCAAATTGTTAACCGCTTCTACAGCCGCATTCTCGGCCGCAGCTTGCTTCTGCTCGAGGTAAGCGGAACCGGAGCTTAAAACGGCCTGAGCTTTTTCGTCATGGGGATTTCTCTCTAAAGCCTCACGAGCCCATTCGATAGCTTCGCTTGCCTGTTCGGGATCGTTAACATCGACATCTTCTTTTGGATTATGGATGCCTAAAGGACTCTTAAGGTCATAGGGCTCGGGATTAGTAAACTTTCCAGTAGGGTTGCCAGCATCTTTAAGAGCATCTTCGAAGTCTCTCTTGGCTTCTTCCTGGCGTAATTGCTGAACAGCTTTATCTTGCTTTTCTTTTAAAGCAATTTGGTTGTCCAACTGTCTGATGAATTGCTCTTGCTCTTTCTTCTGACTTTCCAGAGTAGAAATTTCGGCTTCTAAGGCCTGAAGTTGCTCATCTTGCTCGATAGCCTCTTTAACGGCAGGATTACCCTCCTGGATAGCGGCCATCTTCTCATCCATAATGGACTGAGCTCTGGTCATTTGCTCTTCATAGTTGGTAAGACGCTGCTCTTGAGTAGCTTTTCTTCTTTCTAACTTGGAATTAGTTCGCTCAAGCTTGGTAATATCGTCCTGAATAGCCTTTTCTTCGGCCTTCAGCTTATCGACCTTCGCTTGCAATTCGGCTTTTTTGGCTTCATACTGCGCTTTGGCGCTCTCATAAGCAGCCTTAGCTTCTTTATCGTCGCCGCTGGGAGCTGAAGGAGGAGTAAGAGAACTCAATTCGCTCTGAGCAGAACTCAATTCGGCACTTTTAGCTTGCTTTTCGGCAGCTTTGGTATAGAGGCTCTGCTGATTTTGAGCTATCTCTTGGTTGGTCTGGTTGTTGTCCTGCTGAACTTTGGCTTTTTCTTGCTGGGCTCTGTCGTAGTCAGCCTTAGCTTTATCGTAGTCAGCCTGGTTCTTCTGCTGCTCGACTTTTTGCTGAGGAGACAAACCGTCGGTGCCGGTTTCTTTAGCAATATCGGCTTTGCGCTGATTTATTTCAGATTTTTTTGACTCAACCTGAGAGCCAAGGTCACCAGCTTTGGTTTGAGCTTCAGCCTTTTGCTGTTGCAAGCCTTGTAAGTCTTCGGCCATCTCCGGAACATTTGAAGCAGAAGAATCTGCTTTATTGGTAGAAGTTGCAGCCGGGCTATTACTGCCTACGTTGCCGACAGAGCCTACTGAACCCGGACGACCCGCACCGCCGGAAGAACCTACAGGGGCAGCACCACTATTTCCCGAATTGCCCTGGCTGGGCTGATTTTGCTGAGCTTGGGGTGTTTGCTGAGCGGCTTTAGTTTGCTCGGTTTCTTCGGCTTTTTCAGCTTCTTTGGCCTCTTTAGCTTTTTTGGCGTCCTTGGCTGCAGTTACTTCTTCGCCATTTTCGTACTGATCGAGAGCTTTATTGATGCCTTCCATTTGCTCATCGTTCAATTCTTCAATACCAAGCTCGGAAAGAGTTTTACCTAAGGACTTGACTTCTTTGTCGTCTCCATTTTTGGCATCGACTTCGCCACTTTTAGCTTTATCGGCCTTTTCACCTTTTTCAATTTGGGTTTTGTAATCTGTTATGGAGGTGTTAATAAACTCATTTAATTCGTCTTTGGTGACGGGATTCTCGCCTCTTTCCTTGCGTCTGGCATTCTCTTGACTTATTTCAAACAAAAGATTGCCTAAATCGGCGCTCTGCTGGTCGGTGAGTTCGCTAGCGTCTTTGCCGAATAAAGCGGCTACATCTTCGGTAGTAAAAGACTTGTCAAAATTCTCTCGTTGAGCTTTGGCTACCTTTTCGGCATCTTCGGTACCTTCAATTTGGGCAGAACCGGTAATTTGTACAGAGTCGTCTATATTGAAATTGACGCCCATTTGAGCAGCGAAATCTTGGCTGTTCAAAATAGGCATATTACCAGTAATAGACGACATTAGATTTGTTAAGGAAGTGGAGTTAAAAGACATGACGCCTCCTTGGCCTATTTGGTTATTGATTTAATCCCGACAAATAGGTAAAAAGTCTAGTCTCAAATTTATAATTTATTTAACTTTTACTTATATTCTTATGTAAAGCGAAGATGGCTACTCGGTTTTATTGGTAAAGTTTTGTTTGCCACGAGTGTCGTAAAGCTCCTGCCACATTGAAACAAGTTGGCTGGAAACTCAATGAATCAGATAATAGTATTATTATTGGCAAACAGCGTTATCGCTACGCTGAGTCAAGAGAAATAATGGGTAATATAAAAATATTAACTATCAAGCGCGATGCCTTAGGCGATATATATTTGTATTTCGTCTGCGAAACATCAGAAAATAAAGTCTTGGCAAGAACAGGTAAAAGTGTCGGCTTTGACTTTGGTCAGATTGTGGCTGCCAAAATAAAGAGATCAAGAATTTTAAAGTCAGAGAATGGATTTGTCCTAATTGTGGCAGCAGACATAATCGTGATAGAAATGCTTCAGTAAATATAGAGCGTGAAGGCAATCGTATTCTCTTCGCATAGTTAGTACATAAGTGTATGGGCAGGGCATTGTCCATTGTAGAGAGAGCTCGTAAGACCTGCAGATTCTCAGTAGGCAAGGCTCGTCAGTATCTCAGAATCCTCTGGCTTTAGCCATGGGAAGTATGTCAACCACCAACTAAATAAGCTCGGTTGTCATTCCAGTAATTGAACCAAAACTTTCGATAGGAGAGGTAGCCATATATACAACAATATGTTGATGCAAACAAAAGAAGCTCCCGCGCTTAAACTTGGAATGTGAAAGCGGGGAGCTTTTTACACTAGTTAAACAACTAAAAATTAGTCGCGAGTAACAGTGCGATTAATGTCAGCCACTTTTTCTCCGTTGAGGTAAGCTTCACCGTTAATGGTAATAGTCATACCTGAAGGCATAGAAGAAAGATCTACTTTAGTATCAAAAGCGCCTTGAGAATCGGCGACAGTCTCTACATTTACGGCCTTACCTTTAATGGTAATAAGGTTCATTACAGAAGCTTTACCGACAATTTCAAATTTGACGGTAGCCTTAGGGGCGGTAGTGCCCACTAAGTGCAGAGTTGTTCCCACTTTTTCGTTGGCTTCGGGAACGCTGAGTTTAAGAGTGTAGTCCTTAGAAGCTGAACTGGAAGCGGTACTTTTCTTGCCACAAGTAAAGTTCCAGGAGTAATCAATCTTTTGTCCTTCGTTGTCTATACCCAAAACTTTGGCGCTGTGTTTGCCGACAGCAAAACTGTTCTCGGGGACATAACTAATGGCTCTGGTATCGTAATCGCAAGAACTGGTTACTTCACTATCATCTAAGAAGAGACGGATAGAGCCTTCGCTGATTTTGTTGACAAATTCCACTTTAACGGAATTGGCGCGACGCACGGAAGCGTTGGGCGCCGGATTGATAGCGGTAAAGAATTTTTTTAACTTAGGATCGTCGGTTACGTTTACGGCAGAGGAGGAAGAAGTGGAAGACTTACTGTTGATAGTGACTGTCTGAGCAGCTTCTTTGGAACCGTTTTTGCCGTCCTTAGCCAAACGACCAACTAAAACAGCGTCAGAAACTTTCATATTTTTAAGGACAGTTAAAGAACCGGAATAGACGCCGTCTTTGTCTTCATGCATGGGAATATCGGTTTTGAAACCAACGATATCGAAAGTGGCTTTGCAACCGGCTTCACCGCGCATTTGTACAGTAAGAGTATCACCTGTGCGCAGAGCGCGTCGAGGGCTGACTATCAATTCTTCAATGGCTAAATTGCCGGAAGAAGCATCTTTGCTATTTACGTAAACGGTTTTGGTAGCGCCTTCCCATTTTACTTCAGCCCCCAAAGCTTCGCCGATAAAGCGCAGAGGCACCATGGTCGTTCCATCCACGGAAGCGGCCGGGGTCGAGAGCACTTTCAAAGCGCCGTTAATATAAGCGTCAGTTTTGCCTAAGCTGAGGCGAATTTCGGTAGAGCCTTTGGTGGCGGTAACTGTACGAGTAGCGCCTTCCCATTTTACTTCGGCGCCCAAGGCTTCGAAAATGGCTCGCATAGGAACTAAAGTTGCTCCGTTAAGCATAACGCCAGACTGGGATAATTGTTTATCGTCTACCAAAACTTTGATAGAGGGCGAAGCAGCACGACTGCTGAGGCTCAAAGTTATAAAAGTGCCTAAAACGGCCAAAACTACAGCTAAGCCTTTTATAAAATTACTATTGTGCTTAAGCATAGTATATTCTCCTTGTTAGAGTCCAAGAAACCAGATCGAGAACTTATGAGAGTAGACAATCTTAATTTCTTTGCGTTTTAAATAATTGCGTTGAAGAACTTTCAACTTAACTGAGTAAAAAAACCTTTATTTCTGGTTAATTTTTGCAATAAGTTGTTTTTTTTGCGCATTTTGAAGTTTTTTAGCTGTTATAGGACTACGATAACTTCCCAAAAGCTCTTGACTGAAAAAAATAATTTATGCTATAACCTGTACGCCAATGAGCTGTGCCTTTATTTATTCACCTAACAACAGGTGATTTCTTTGTTATATGAAAAATTATCCGTCGCTGTTTTGGGTGGTGGAAATTGTGCTCATTCTCTTTCTTGTTACCTTGACAAGCTTGGTTGTTCCGTTCGTATGTGGGCTCGCAATTTGAGCCATTTGTGTCCTTGTGTTGTTAATCGACATCATATCCAAGCTTATGGTAAGTTGGAGGGCAATTTTTACCTTTACTCAGTAAGCTCCAATTTGGCAGAGTCTGTGCGTGGTTGCCAAATTATTTTTGTGGCCACTGTCACTACTGCTTATCGCGATATAGCTACTCGTCTGGCTCCTTGTCTTGAATCTGGCCAAATAATCGTAGTTTTTTCTTCAAAATTAGCCGGCTCGGTTGAATTTGAACATACACTTTGGAAGTGTAATTCTAATCTTAAGAGAAAAGTTACCGTAGTAGAGACGGATGCGCTTTTTGCTTCTCGCTTGCAACGGGACGGCAAAATTTGGGTGCGCGGCATAAAAGGCTGGAATCTTGTTTGTACTCCACAGCGTCGCAATCTGGAGAAAGTTTTACCTTTAATGCAAGCATTTTTCCCCGGTCTCAAACCTGCCGACAATATTATTCAGCGTGGTCTTACTGATTTCGGAGCCTTAGCCCATCCTCTGACTATGATTGCCAATATGAACAGAGTGGACAGGGCGGAAAATTTTCTCTTTTACTGCGAGGGTTTTACTGAACATACTGTTAAACTTATGCGAGCTCTGGAAAAAGAGTTTCAAGCTGTAGCCAAAGCTTATGATACCTGTTTGCTTCCTGCTGAAGAATGGTTAAATAACTATTACGGCTGTGATCTGAGAGGACACTCTTTGCTTAAAGCTATGCAAACCGTACCTAATTATAAGACAAGTGTAGCTCCAGATAAGCTTAATCACCGCTATTTGCGCGAAGACGTTTGCTCAACGCTAGTGCCTATGCATTATTTGGCTAAATTGGCCGGAGTGGAAACTCCTATTGCTGACGCCATTATAAATATCGCTCAAGTTTTAATCGGAGAAAATTTTTTGCAAAGTGGGCGTACCTTAGAAAAGCTCGGTTGGTCTGAAATGTCCTGTGTTGAATTGAGAGAATGGTTGGCTTAGCATGAATGGTAGCGCTATCTGTGTACTTTTAGCTCTTTTGGCAGCTTCTATTGAGCCAATTTTAGTAAAATTGGGCTACAGAGGTACTGTTACGCCTTTGCAGCTCTTAGTGCTTAAAAATGTGGTAGCTGCGCTGGTTATTTTGCCTATGACTAGGCATTTTCGCTTAGTACATTATACTGATGCCTTGCGTATAGGCAGCGTCAGTATTTTGTTGTTGATAACTAACGGACTCACACTTTATGCTTTGAAGTATATTTCCGCTGTTGAAGTTATAACTATTGTAACGACCACTCCGGCTATTGTAGCTATGGTCAATTGGACTTTAGGGCGCGATATTTTAACTTGGCGCTTTTGGGCGGGCTTTGCACTTTGCTTTATAGGTGTTTTGCTGACTATAGATATTTTTGGTAGCAGCTCGGCGGCTTTTTCGCACAGTTGGGTTGGCTATTTGGCCATAATTGGAGCCGTAGTTAGCTCTACTGTATACAGAGTGCGTATGGAATCATTAACTAAAGATTTTGCTCCAGCTCTAATTTCTACTTGGATTTTTTGGATCAATGCTTTAGTGGCTATCGTATTTATTTGGCCTTTTCAAGAACCTTTTCCCAAAGAATCACTATCCATTGGAATTTGGATTGGATTGGCGGCGGCAGCGGCTAATGTGGCTTTTCTGTGGGCTATAAAATTAGTCGGGTCAACCAACATGTCCATATTTAATTTGTTACAGAGGCCATTGGTTATTGTGGCGGCAGCGTTTATTTTGTCAGATCCACTATCGTTAATACAGTGGTTAGGTGTAATTTGTGTTTTTGTTGGTATCCCTTTAGCTAAAGTACAGCGCCGAGGTGTTGTTAAGGATGAAGAAAACAAAAAACTTGTCGTCAAAGCAAAAATAACTATTTGTCCATAAAGTAGGAATACGAGAATGCAGCCAAGGAACTTTCTGCTTGAAAATATATAAATAGCAACTACGCAATAACCGTCCACCTTCAATTGCTTACACAGATTCGGTGGACGTATTTTTATCACCATGCCTGAAGGCAGGGGCTTTACGGCACTCGTGGTAAAATGGGGGCGGTCTTAATTCTAGAGGAGACGCAGATAAAATTGGCTCGTCTTTTGAAATGGATAGTCGGCTTGGGAGTCGGCCTATTTGTGGCTTTATTTATTGTAATTCCTATTGCTGTTTTATGTTTTACCAGCTTTACGGGTGAGCCCATTCCTATTTTGGAGTATCTTGTCAAAGGGCAGCTCTTGAGTGCTTGGCAGGAGCTTAGTTACAATTTTACCTTTCAATATTACAGAGAATTATTAGATACCAAACGTTATAGCCAAGGTTTAGTTAATACTGTTGGTTTGGTACCGGGTTTCACCGCTTTGTTTTTGCTTATGGCTTTGGTCGGACGCAACTTAATTAGCTTAGTTTTTGCCAAGTTTGCCGATAGAATGGATCGTTTTCCAAACTTAAATTTCGCTTTATTCATAGCTGCTCTGCTGACTGTTTTTTCGTTGACTTGGCAAAATTGGTTGTCGGAAAGTACCGGACTTTATCACTTTATGCATTGGTTGGCTCCGGAACACTCTTGGGAGGCGCGTTTTTTACAAACTTTCGGTTTTTGCTCTTCGGTGACGGTGGCAGCTTCTGTACTTGGCGTTATGGCATCTTTCTGTATAGAGCGGGTGAATATACCTGGTCGAGGGCTATTTAAAGCTCTCAGCATAGTTCCTTTGGCTTTACCTTCTTTTTTGGGCGCTTTGGCTGTAAAAAATATTTTAGGTATAAATGGGGTTGTGACCAAAGCTTTAGCCAGCTTGGGGTGGGGTGTGTCCTTTGAAGCTCAATCTGTTTTAGCTGCTGGTTTGACACAGGTGTTTCTCTATTTTCCCTTTGTTTTATTAACTGTGTCGGCCGCTTTGGAATATTTTGATGCCTCTTTAAATGAAGCTGCACAAGTAATGGGAGCCAGCAAGAGCTTTATATTTTTGACAGTGCGTCTTCCTTTACTTTTACCCGGATTGTTAAGCGGTGCTTTTTTGGTCTTTGTGCGCTCTTTTGGCGATTTCTCAGCTATAAGTTTGCTTATGCCTATGCAATATCCCATGATTGTGGTGGAAGCTTATCGAGACTTATCAGGTTCTACTTATTGGGGTGAAGCTTGTATGCTTTCAGTGCTGATGATGGTAACCATTTTAGTTTGGCTGAGTTTGCAAAAGTATTATTTAAGTCGAGCCAATTTTGAAGTCGTGGGAGGTAAAGTTAACCTAGATACGCCGCGTTCCGATAATCCTTGGTTGCGCATATCAGCTGGTTTCTTCTGTATTTTCATTTTTGCTGTACCACTTTGCTTTATTATTACTACTTTTATAGTCAGCATTGCCGGTACTTGGGGTATAGAAGTATTGCCCAGCTCTTACACTTTAAGTCGCTATGCTGAAGTATGGAAAGCTTCTTGGGCTTCTAATTCTCCGCTGGCCAATTCCTTTATGCTGGCTATACCTGGGCTCTTCTGGTCGTTGCTTTTAGCAACTGTGTCGGCTGCTTTTATATCCAGGAGTAGCAGTCGTTGGCGACATATACTTGATTTTTGCATCTTGTTACCTTTTATTGTGCCCGGAGTAGTTTTTGCTATAGCCTTAATTTGTACATTTAACGGGCCGCCCTTAGCTTTACATTTAACCGGAGCTTTGGTTGTTTGCGCTTATATACTTACCAGTATGCCCTACGGAGTGCGCTCTATAACTGCTTCTTTCAGTCAAGTGAGTCGCAGCTTGGAAGAGAGTTCCTCTGTTTTGGGAGCATCGTCTCTGCTGACTTTTGTCAAGATAACCGCACCCTTAATTCGTCCTGGCGTAGTTGCCGGAGCTGTTATGATTTTTATAGCTTGTATGCAGGAGGTGGCCATTACTTTAATGATCTGCCCGCCCCAATGGCGTCCTCTCTCTACTTACATCTTTATGGAAATTCAGGAAGGCAATGTCTTTAATGCCTCAGCCTATGGAATAATGCTTTTTCTTTTAATTGTAATACCTTATTCCTTACAATTCTTTTTCAACCATGAACAAGCTACAGTCGAGTAGTCAATTTTTGACAAAGCGCGAGAAAAATCAACAGCCCACTACTCCTAATTAAGAGAGTGGGCTGTTGATACTGTTGCCAAAATATTTAGTTGTTGATGTCGATTATTATCTTCAATGAATTTTGAGCTTGGCGTGAAAGGGCTACGGCATCGTTGATCTTTTCTAAGGGGAAGTGATGAGTAATCATTTGCTCTGCTGTCGATACGCCGTGATTTATTAGCCAACGGGCCTCTCTAGTTTCGGTAGGGCCGCAGGAATAGCTGGAAATAAGATCTATTTCATCGAAGTAGATCTTGTTCATGTCTACAGAGAGCATAGTGCCGGGCTTGGGGCCCATAAATAGCAATACTCGGGAAGAGCGACCGGCACACCGGACGCCTTCTTGCATAGCTTCAGGATAGGTGGGGCAAACCATGACAATGTCGGCACCCTTTTGCTCTGTTTCAGCAAAAACTGCTTCAGGAAAAGATTCTTTTGTATAATCTACAACTTTATCCACGCCGAGTTTCAGGCCGTGTTCCATACGGAAAGGAACTTTGTCGGAAGCAATAATTTTAGATGCCCCCATATACTTGGCCAAAACAGCCATCATCTGTCCCATGACACCCAAGCCCATAATAGCTACTGTATCGCCGGGAATTAAACGGGCACGTTTGTAAGCTCTGACCACACAAGCCAGAGGCTCAATCAAAGTTCCCTCTGCATAAGACATAGAATCGGGAAGAATGAGCGTATCTTTGTCCAAATTATTGGCTGGAACAAGGCAATATTCAGCAGCCCCGCCAGGAATTAACTTAGAATTGCGCCAAGTTTGACACATGACGAAGTTGCCGTTTTGGCAATGGCGACACTTCATGCATGGAGCGTGGTGATGAATATAAACGCGATCGCCTACTTTGAATTTACTCACCCCTTCGCCTAATTGCACGATCTCTCCGGTCGGTTCGTGGCCTATAACAATAGGACATTTCTTATGAACATACCAAGGAGTTACATCGCCCATACATACGCCTAAAGCGTGAATCTTGACTAAAGCTTCACCGGGGCCCGGCTGAGGAACCTCCATAGTTTCTACGCGAATATCGTCATAATCGTGGGCCATAGCCACACGCATGGTTTTAGGAATTTTCACCTGAATTTGCTCCTAAGATCTACCGAATATTTTGCTTATTGCAGCAAAAAACGGCAAATTCTGTAATTGTCTAAACTAGGTTTCTGTCGGTATTTTTCTCCGCCGCATTATGGCATATTCAAAAAGTTCACGCAAGCGAAAGAATGTGCTCATAATATTATCAGCTAATGCCTTTAAACTTTTGCTTTCAAACGCTAATAATTGTCAGTTGATCGTAATGGAGACGACCGGTAGAGAAATCCAGCATGGGCGGTTCTGGATCTTGAGAGCATAGTACAAGTGTCGAGCCTTTAGCTAAAGTGTCTATAACCGGTAAGATACATGAGGCTAAATTATCAGAAACAATAATTGCTTTAGTAAAGCCGTAACCTTCGGTAAAAGTCGCTTTAAACTCGGCCAGTTGTGCCAATGTACCTGTTTTTACCTCGGCGCGGCAGTAAGTCGCTTTTTGACGTCTGGACAGATTATTGTCAGCATAGACTATGAGGTTTTCGGTGATATTTTGGTTGGCCATATGGCAAAACTCCGGCCCTTCATCGGTATCGGCCACTATGAGAATCGCGTCATTGGGGGCCAGATTCAATTTGTGCCAAGCTTCTTTTATATTATGCATGCAGACAAAAAACATCTCCTCAAACTGAATTATACTCAGGCTGCTCTTTACTTTATTGATTAAGCAAATATATAGTCAAGCAATAAAGATCGACGCTAAGACAAACTATCCAACAGAAGTAACCCAAAAATAAGAAAAAACGAGGAATCAATTGCAGAAAACAGAGCCAAGAGCCATCTACATTCGAATAGGGATCATTTTTGTAAAATTCCCAATTGGCTGAAATACTGCGTTTAAAAATTTGGCTCAACCAAATAAAAAACGCTCCAGTTATTCCTAAAATCAGGTTAAAAAACATCCCTTACCAAGGAAAATCCATAAGAATTTGATTCTTCTTGGCGGCTTCCCAAACTTTGCCTACATAAACTTCGAATTGTTCAACAAAACCGGCTAAAGCGCGGGCTTTATCGCTGGATTCAAAACCGGTCAGTTGCACAGTGAGTAACATAGCCGGAGCTAGCCAATTATCCAGACCGCTTTTCTTGCTTTCGGTCAAGACTTTGACAGCCCAATCTATTTCTTTCAATGCCGTATAGTCGTAAGTACTTAAACACATAACTGTAGAAAATTCTTTGGCAAATTCTACAGATTGGGTTTCTTTGGCACATTTTTTATAGATATAGGCAAAGGCGAAAATAGTAAGTGATCGGCCAGTTCTTTCCGGATCGAAAGGACAGGAAAAGCCTGCTTTTAAACAACGTTGGTTTATTGTTTCGTTGGTGCGCGGGGAATAAACCAAACTGCGTATTAAGGATGAGACAACAGGTATAGCGTGCAAATAATCTTTAATATTTATATTTAACCCGTATTCAAACCTAGTTAAAATAGAACTCGTTTCGGGCAAGTGGATCAGCCGATCCTCTATTTGCAGGCGAGCTCGTTCCAAATCGGCTAAATAAGCTTTAACGGCAGATGAATCCACGACAGGCAGTCTCTCTCTGATTACATTACGTTTCTATTTTGAGGGCGAGGTTGATAGCGAGGACGGCGATCCCGATCTTGGCGGCGAGGAGTCCTGCTTTTGCCCAATGTACGATGATCGCGGGCTACAGGAGGATGAACGGAGAACCATTGAGCTTCCACGAAGGGCTGTAACTCAAAAAACTCTTCATTGCTGATACTTAGATGGATGGAATTGTTACTTATCGACTCTATAGAGTCTACACTGACTAAAAGACCTCCATCTACTCCGTCGACGCGATCTACCAAAAGTTGGGAAATTTGATAAGGCGGAGCGGGAATAGACATGGCAAAGCGAAGAACGCCAATCTTGTCATTACTTTTGCTATACACTGAGGAGCCCATTTGCAAATCTTGGGCATTTAATTCTAAAGACATAATAAAAATATTCCTTTCGCAACCAATAAACGATAAGTCTTTGTCTACGTATTGGCAAAGATAGATCCTTTGCTGAAGGCTTTTCTCTTGTGCGGCCTATTGGCTTCCTGTTCATGCCGATATAAAAATATATGTCAAGCCTCCGATTCTGCTCCTCCCATTCTACACTATACAAGGAAGGCCTTTTGGTAAGCAAGTCGAAGGTTCCCGGAGCTGTTCGGTTCTTTGCTGTTTCCTCCCTGCTAAAACTGAAGCTGAAGGGAATACTAAAATTTCCGATACGGCATTGTTTATTTTTGGTGTAGCTGTTGATAGCCCATTTTTGGAGCTTTTGGCATGTCCGGTCTTTGATAGGCTTAGCTTCACCTTCGAAAATTTAGGCAAGGGGCTATGGGCAGGTTCCTTGGAGGGTGGCGCCTTAGTGCTCCATTTCTCGAAAGTCTCCGGCCTTTTGGCCTGGGCAATGTTAAAGTTTTATTGGGCGCCTTTGGGGTTTGGTAATATCCTGAACTGATTGGGGGCGCTTTTAGTTTGGAGGATTCAGTTGGGGATAAACATTGATGGAATGCTGCTGGAGCTGCTTACCAAGAATGGCTCCGACTTGTTTATTACTTCTGGTCATGCTCCCACCTTGCGAGTAAATGGTTTGCTTCAGCCGCTTGATATGCCGGAAAGCACCCCTCAAGAGGTTGAAAATATTGTTCGCCGTTTCGTTAGTGAGGCTGACTTTGAGCGTTTAGAAGAAGAACAGGACATCGACTACGCCTATGAGGCTCGTTTGCCGGGTTTTGGTGTACGTCGTTTCCGTGGTTGTGCTTTTTACCAGCGCCACGGTTTAAGTATTGTATTGCGTACTATTCCGGTGCAAATTCCTACGCCCAATGAGCTTCTGCTTCCCAAAGAAGTTATGAAGCTTATCGACTTCCACCAGGGCTTGGTATTGGTAACTGGCCCAACCGGTTCGGGAAAAACTACTACTCTGGCTTCTTTGGTAAACCATATTAACAATACGCGTCCGCTGCACGTGATTACCATCGAAGACCCTATTGAGTTTGTCTATCCGGTGAATAAGTGCATGGTTGTGCAGCGTCAGGTCGGTACCCACGTAGAGTCTTTCAGTTCTGCTCTTCGCTCGGCCTTGCGTGAAGACCCCGACGTTATTTTGGTTGGTGAGTTGCGTGACTTAGATACTATTCAGTTGGCTATTACTGCGGCTGAAACAGGTCACTTGGTGTTGGGTACTTTGCACACTTTGTCTGCCGCTCAAACTATTAACCGTGCGGTAAACGTTTTCCCACCTTCTCGTCAATCTCAGGTTCGAGTTATGCTGGCTGAGTCGCTGCGCGGTGTGCTTTCACAGCAGTTGATTCCTCGTATCGACGGCAATAGCCGCGTGGTGGCCACCGAGTTGATGATTTGTAACAGTGCTATCAGTACTCTCATTCGCGAAGCCAAGCTCCATCAGGTCAACTCCGCCATTCAAACCGGAGCCAGACAGGGAATGCGTTTAATGGATAACTCCCTCTTAGAGTTGGTAGAGAGCCATCAAATCGATCCTCATGAAGCCTTGGATCGTGCTGTTGACAAGAATACTTTTGTAAATGCGATAAGGAGCTACTTAGAATAATATGAGTGCCAGTCCGATTCTTGAAAGTTACTTGCAAGTTGTGCTCGATTATGGCGGCTCCGACCTTCACCTTGAAGCCGGCGCCCCTCCAGCAGTGCGTATTAACGGCGATATAAAATTTTTAGAAGAACCTCCTTTAGAGAGTACACAGACTGAAGATATCCTTTTGCCCATTCTGTCAGAGCGTTTGTCTCAGGAGTTTCTTGATACCGGCAGTGTAGACTTTTCTTATGAAGTTGAAGGTATGGCTCGATTCCGTGTCAATTTCTTGTTGCAGAGTCGCGGCATGGGTGGAGTTTTCCGTATTATTCCCAACCGTATTCCTACTTTTGACGATTTGAATTTGCCTCCTATCGTCAATAATATTGCTCGCTTCGATAAAGGTCTGGTGGTAGTTACCGGTCCCACTGGTTCCGGAAAATCGACTACTTTGGCAGCTATTGTCAACCATATCAATCGGACCAGACGTAAACATATTATTACTATTGAAGACCCTATCGAATTTGTGCATAAATCCGATAAGTCCATGATTCAGCAGCGTGAGATTGGTACTCATGCTCGAAGTTTTAACCAGGCTTTGCGTGCTTCTTTGCGTGAATCTCCAGACATTATTCTGCTGGGAGAGATGCGTGACTTGGAGACTATTTCCGAGGCCATTCGAGCCGCTGAAACCGGTCACTTAGTGTTCGGTACTTTGCATACCAACTCCGCAGCTCGTACCGTAGATCGTATTATCGATGTATTTCCTGCCGAAGAGCAGGAGCAAATCCGTCAGATGCTTTCTCAATCTCTTAAAGCTGTAATTGCTCAGCAATTGTTGCGTACTCGCGACCGCAAAGGTCGTGTGGCTGTACAGGAAGTTATGTTGGTCAATTTCGGTATCGCCGGTCTGATTCGTGAAGCAAAATCAGCGATGATTCCTTCCTTCATTCATATGGGAGCCGAAGAAGGTATGCAATCTATGGATACTCACTTGATTGAACTTTGTAAGAGCGGCTGGATCGATACTAAGACAGCTTTCGATCACTGTATTGACCGTGGCGTTTTAACTCGTGCCGGTTTGGTTGATCCTGAAGAAGATGCTGCCGCTTCTACTTTGTCGGAAGAAGATGTATAAATTTTCGCATTAAGGACGATATTCTTACAAAATACAGAAAGCGCTTTCTCCTAAGTCTGGGAGGGGGCGCTTTCTGTATTGAGGTAGATAAATCGCTAGTAGGCGAAGTTGGAACCGCCTATAAACTCGCGTAATAGCGAGTTAGAAGGAATATCGTCGGGGAAGATAGGCACGAACAGATCCAAAAAACGTAGAAGTGGTTGGGCTCGCACCCTGGCAGGAGAGTTGCGAGGAACTTCCAGCAAGTAGCGCCAGGCGAAAGTTTTTAAAACGGCCGTTTCATAAACTAAAGCAGAGTTGAACATTACGTCGCAATTTTCTTGGAAGGGGAAAATGTTGCGCTGTTCGCCGCGGCGTACACTGGGCCAGCGGTCGATAGTATCGGCAGCGGAAGTTCCTCTGTAGCGGCGGTCGCGCACGATACGGCGCATCAAACGTGCATCCGAAGTGGGTATGCGCGTATGCTCGTCGATAATAAGCTGAGTCAGAGCACTTACGAAGATGCGGAAGCGAGCACTGGTTGGCACGGCGTCGGCAATGGCCGGATTGAGACCATGGATACCTTCAATAAGCAATATTTGATTTTCTTTGAGCTGCAGAGGTATGAACTTGTTGGCTGGAGCGCGTTTTCCGGCTTCAAAATCGTAACGGGGAGCCATAATTTTGCCACCCTCGGCTAAGGTTTGTAAATGTTCGGTAAGTAAGGGAATATCCAAGCATTCTAAAGCTTCATAATCAATATTGCCATGTTCGTCCATGGGACGATCTTCGATGTTGCGATAATAATCGTCCAAGCTGATTGTAACCGGATCGAGACCGGCTACTCTGAGCTGTACAGAAAGGCGTTTAAGGAAAGTGGTTTTACCGGAAGATGAAGGGCCTGCGATGCAAATGAGACGCAATTTATTCTTGCGCTCGGCAATTTGATCGGCTATTTGGATAATCTTCTTTTCGTGCAATCCCTCTTGGATACGAACAATCTCGTTGATACGGCCATTTAATATCGCTTCGTTCAGATCACCTACTGTAGCTACACCAATCATTTTATTCCAATTGCGGTTTTCTCGATAAGCCGAGAATAAGCACATATTGGAATCTGGCACCGGCGCGGCTTGTTTGCTATTGAATCGGAGGAAGATACCTTTTTCATAAGCTGAAATGCGAATACCCTTACAATATCTGGTTGAGGGAGCAATGGGACCATATTGGATGACATGGAAATGATTTAAACTGGCTATAGGTACTTGAGAATAAGGCCAAGTTTCCAGGAGACGGATCATAGAACCGCTGCGATCATTGAGTAGGACGCAAGCCGTTTCCACGTTATGAATTTTTGTAGTGAATTTTAAGTCGGAAATAATAGCTTCGCTGACAGCTTTATCAATTTCTTCGGCTAATTTAGTAAAGTCTATATTTTTAGATAAGCCCTCTTCTGTGCTCACTAGCTCATAATAGCAGCCTTGGTTAAAGGCTTGGCCAACTTGGAAACGGTAATTTTTAAAGTGAATGGCTAAAATGTAATCCAATAAGAGAGAACAAGTGCGGTTGAAAATTTGGCGGCCTTCTCTGCTGTTGCGGAAGACGGGATAAAGATTGACGGGTACGCTCAGTGGAGTATTTAGTCCCACTACATCATTACTAATTAGACCGCCGATAATATCCGGGTTTTTATCAGCACGCAGAGCCTCGCCCACAGTTGTTTTGGGAACGATGCTCATTACTTCATTGTTGACGATAATGTTTATATACTCTTCAGTCATTAAAATACCCTTACAAAAAATCTTCCTTAAAGCCGACGAAGCTTCCCTAAAAGAGCTCTGCCCGTGTGGCTTCGACGTGAAGAGCAAAAAACCGCTTTTGTGATTAAATGTTTTGTCAATCTAGGCAGATTAAGTTTGCAAAAAAAAAACTGCCGCTTGCGTAACGCAAGCAGCAGTCTCAACCTAAAACATTATTCTATAACAACAGCATTACCAGAAGAGAGCTTCTTTACGCCCTCCTTGGGAACAAGCACGGTAAGAACACCGGAATCGTATTTAGCTCTTACATCTTCAGGTTTCACATTGCCGACGTAGAAGCTACGAGAGCAAGCACCAGAATAACGTTCCTGACGCAAGATGCGTCCCTTCTTATCTTCTTCGTCTTTGTCAAGACCTTTAGAAGCGCTGACAGTTAAATAACCGTCCTTGACGTTCAAGCTGATCTCGTCTTTCTTGAAGCCGGGCAGCTCAATAGCGAATTTGTATGACTTAGCGTCATCGGTTTCGTGAATGTCAGTCTTCATAAGGTTCCTCGCATGTTTACCAAACAGTGGATCACGACCTTCGAAGAGAGAACCAAAGAAATCATCAAACATGTTTTCACCATAAATACTCGGTACCATGACAGCGCCTCCAACTATACAATCTGTCCGACCTTAACTGGCATATACCAGTACCGCTAACACAAAAGCACCCACCCTCATACTCTTATGCTCAGCGCACTAAAGCCGAGCGCATATGCAAAACTCAACGCTTCGAAAGGGAGGAAGTAAATCCTAAGCTTCGCTTCCACCTCTCCTTCACGGTCACATTTTCGCTTCTTTTGCTTGATAACACAATGGGCAGTCGATACAATAAAAATATAAATATTTGTGCTTTAAGCATAAGTGAAAGCGATGGCATTTATGGGAAGGACACATTGGGACAGTCGTTGCGTCGAAGCAATTTTGAGCGAGTTTTTCTCACGGGACAATTTGAAAAATCTTGTTGATGATGTAGGTATGCTTCTGGAGTGTCCATTTCTCTTGTTGGATGATACTTTTCGCGTCGTGGCGCATTATCGGCCGCTTGGATTTTCTGATCCATTATATCAGGACGCTGTGCAGTGCGGTAAAATTACTTATGAAGTTGGGGCATTGATTAGTCAAAGTGTGGCACTCTGTTCCGGAACGGCAGATTATATACAACTTGAGGGAAGCGTCTACCGGCGTCGTTTTGTGCCTCTTATAAGTGCTGAAGTCAGGCTGGGATACTTTGTATGCATAGATGTTGATGAGCATTTACAGGATATTCCGGATCGAATCTGGCAAACTGTAGAACAGATTTTGGCCAAGCAAATGTTTATCGAAGCAAATCGACGTGATAAACCGTTTGGAACTGCTGAAGAAATTCTGATACATTTATTGGAAGGTGGCTTCTCGTCGGCACCTTATTTTCGTCTCCAAGCGGCTAATACGTATTTAAATGATTTCCGTCCTTTCGGCTTTGCGCTCATTGATTTAGCTGCATACAACATATTAGAGTCGGGAAAACATTATCTTCTGGATGAGCTGAATGAAAAATTCCCCAATGCTCATTCTTTTTTGTACTGTGGAGAAGTGTTTCTGTTTTTGCAAAATAGATCGGAACTTAGGGAACTTTATGCATTAGCAGATAATTTACGCTTGAAAATCATCGTATTTGAAGGCTTGGAAGATTTATTCGCACTGCCTGCTTTATACTGTATTACCCATGAAGCGTTGGATCTGATGAAGGATGTACGGTTTAACGGTGGCAATGTCTGTACAGTTGCACAATTACGTACACCATTGTTGCTAAAAAGTATTAAAGATCATCGCAATTTGATAGCTAAAGAGTTACTGGCCTTGGCTGCACACGATAAAGAGAAAGAAACTCAATATTGTGAGACATTATACTATTATCTTACTTGTGGTCGCTCATTAAAAATGACTAGTGAGGCACTCTTCACTCATCGCAATACAATATTATATCGCATTCGTCGTATGCAAAACGATTATTCGCTACCTCTTGGCGATCCATCAGCTCATACTGGCCTTTTGCTTGGCGTATCCCTTATATTATTTGAGACGAAGGGGCCGGACTTCTTTCTGGCGCGTACAACAAAACATGTAGAGTAGTTTTCTTCATGTATTCAATGATCGCGGGTGCAGATATCTTATAGTTGTTCTAAGGCGGCATGGACGACTTTTTCTACAGTAATGGAGCTTAGACAAGCTCCGCTTTTGCATAAGCTATTTTTACCATTGTAAGGACTTACGCAGGGGCTACACAGCCAATTTTCGTAGATAATGCGAGTTTTGCTGCCTAAGGGAGAAAACAGAGCCGGAGTTTCAGGTCCGTAAAGCACCACACTGGGCAAGTCGGCAATGGCAGCCAAATGAGCCGGACCGCTGTCGTTAGTTAAGAGTAAACGACAACGCTTATATAAGGCTAAAAGCTGAGAAAGAGTGGTGCGGCCGGTAAAATCGTAAATGGGTGTATGAGGCAACAGTTCTTTTAATTTGATAGCTCCTTGATGCTCCGAATTTGTACCGGTCACTATAATGCTCAAATGGGGGTGCTGCTCTTTAAGCTGCTGTAGCACAGCGGCATATTTTTCCAGAGGCCAACGACGCAGCGGTAACATATCTGAACTGTTGGGGTTGACTACAATCAATTCACTATCTTGGGTAAGATTGCATTTTTTTAATTGTGCGTCGATATATTGCCAATCGGTCTCGGCAGGTTGATAATTAAAGGCAAAAGGCAAGGGAGTTTGTGGCGGCAAGGCCGAAGCGGACGGCTGCTGGGGGAAAGGCTCCTGAGTGGGATCGGCCCAAAGAGCGCTAACTAAAGTTAAATAAGCCTGAGAAGCATGTTGATGGGGATTATATTGCACTCGGTGAGTAAGTAAATTACCTCTGTAAAGATGAGGGATATAGTAAGGATGCCAACCCAGACGGAACCCATGCGGGCAAGCCAGAAAAGCTAGCAGAGCTGAGGCGCGGGAAAAACCTTCACAATCGATAACTCCGCCTGGTTGCAGTGAGCGTATTTTCTTTAGAGCTTTAAGGCCGCTGGTAGTTAAACTGGTAAAATTGCTAGGATCGAGAGTCAACACTTGATCTTGAGGTACCACTTTTAAGGTAGTCAGCAATTCGGTAACTGGAGGAAAACCTAAGAAATAAAGCGGCGTGTTAGGAAGGCGGCGATGCAACTCTCGAATGGCTGGCTGAGCCAGCACCATAGCTCCCATTTCAGAGAGATGAATTATTAGAATGGGACGTTCTAGCTGAGCTTGGGTTAGCTTGCGGTGTTTTACAGAACCAGCTGCCAACCTGGCTAATCCACATAAGGGAGTTCCCACCCACTGATCCAAAAAGCGCATAGTACTTATCTTCATGAATGCAAACGCACCCCCGCCTACAGATTTGGGAGCTTACTGATTCAACGGTAACAGTCATTGCAGTTTCTATAAGCTATAGATACTTAAGCTCTCTACGTAGGCTTATATTCCCGTGCGCTCCGCAGTTAAAGGCGATTCTACCTTTTAAAAACAAAAAAGAGAATCTTGCAACTCCCTTAATTGTGGTCGGAGTGCCCGGATTTGAACCGGGGGCCTCTAACGCCCCATGCTAGCGCTCTATCCAAGCTGAGC
>CAKTUZ010000033.1 GCA_934621605.1 uncultured bacterium
TGTTGCAGATATACTCTACCACATGAGCGAGGCTATGGTTTTTTTATGTGTTCAACTTAATTTTACAATCCGCAAAATGAACTGCTCCGCAGTTGTAGTTCCCTAGAGTCTCTCGTTGTGGTATAATCTCTCCTACGGGTTTTTCAGTAACCAACCCGTTGTAGTTCCCTAGAGTCTCTCGTTGTGGTATAATTAAAAATTCATAATTATAATACATAATAAAGTTGTAGTTCCCTAGAGTCTCTCGTTGTGGTATAATTCAGCGGCTTAATTCGTCCATTTTCTAGGAGTTGTAGTTCCCTAGAGTCTCTCGTTGTGGTATAATGGCCCCAAAAGTTGACAAAGCCAACATAAGGTTGTAGTTCCCTAGAGTCTCTCGTTGTGGTATAATTAGTTAATTGTTTGCTTATAAACATTAGCAGTTGTAGTTCCCTAGAGTCTCTCGTTGTGGTATAATAATAGGTCTAATAGGAATAGAAGTTTATTTGTTGTAGTTCCCTAGAGTCTCTCGTTGTGGTATAATCTTGATGGAATTGTAAAGACTTCCGCTTTTGTTGTAGTTCCCTAGAGTCTCTCGTTGTGGTATAATCCATAATAACCACCTTTCATGCACTAAATAGTTGTAGTTCCCTAGAGTCTCTCGTTGTGGTATAATCCGCCCACCAAACTTGGAAATAAGCTTGACGTTGTAGTTCCCTAGAGTCTCTCGTTGTGGTATAATGGGATACCTATTATTGTTGCGTTGTCAGCAGTTGTAGTTCCCTAGAGTCTCTCGTTGTGGTATAATGGCTTGGGTGCAATTGCCGATAAAAAGGCGGAAATTGCGCTTTGGGAGCTTGAAAAAACAGTGAATATTTGCTTTTCACAAAGTAAAGAATCGTCAGTTTTTTTTTCGTAAAGACTGGCGATTCTTTACTTTTAAAATTCTTCCAATTGGATAGGGTAGTCGTAGACGTTGCGCGGGCCTAACAATACTTTGGAATTGCCGTATTGTTTCTCTGTAACTGTAAGTAAACGGATTAGGCCACGCTCGGGGATATTTTTCTTTAAGCGCTCTTCGTGCAAATTTACGGAATCAAAACCATTGCAAATGCGAGCGTAGACGGAAAATTGTACCATATAGTAGCCATCTTTAAGCAAGAAATTGCGAAATTTGGTGGCCGCTTGGCGTTGAGTTTTAGTTTGCACCGGTAAATCAAAAAAAACGATCATTCTCATAAGCTTACTCATATTTATAAGACTCCAAAGGTATAAGCTCGGGAAGTTCTAAAATCTCGCTTTTGTCAGTTAAAGCGCGTTTAAAACTATCGGCCATTTTTCCAATAGCGGAAATTAAGCGATAGCGCTTGGGGCCTTGCTTTAACATATAGTTGGTAAGGTTGAAAAGTTGTTTTTTGATAGTGGGAGTCAGCTCTTCGTCTTCACTTTTAAGCTTGGAAGCTACAAAAAGATCGACAAGAGGTCGCAGCGGTTCCATAAGGTCGTCAGCCAGATTAAATTGATTAAGCTGACTGTGGTGAAAAACGCCTAAGCAGGGCTCTAAGCCGCGAGTAACCAAATTGCGGGCTACAGCACCGCGCACTATAGAATAGCCGTAATTTAGAGCACTGTTAATTAGGCAGGGGAGCTCTCTAGTAAAATTTATTCCAAAGAGATTAGGAAAATAAAAGGCAGCAGCCATAGCTTCTAAGTTATTGGGATCGCCGGGACGTACTTGCTTAGCTAAAGTTCGCAAATAGAGATAACCATTATTTTGCAATAGCTCCAAACACTTGGCTTGGTTATTTATTTTAGCTGCCACTATTTGCTGCCAAAGTTGCTTTTGGCGAGGCTTAGTTAAAGCTATTTGAGCTTGTAAAACTTTTAGTTGTCGGCAGTGAGAATTTAAAGGCAAGAGGAGGGCCGAGGGCAAGTGCTGTTCATCGCAAAAGTAAACGGTCACTTCATATTCAGCTAGCTTTTGCAAAGCTGCTGAAGTAATGGAAACTTGACGCGATTCGACCAATAAACTGGTAATATCTTCCATAGGAATGGTAACTTCACTATCTTGAGTTATTACCAGTTGCTCTCGGCGCACCGTCAAGCGGGCCGGATTGGCTATATAAATAGACTTAAACTCCACCGGCCCTCCACTGGCTATTGTTGCTTCTGGCTATATTTTAAATTGAATGCTTGACGCTTTTCAGGCAAACGCACTTTGTGATAGTTGCCTAAAACGTCTACTTCGTATTTCTCAAACGATTGTAGCTTTTTTATGCCTAAACTATCCATTTTGAAGCTTCGATCATGATTATTAACTGTAATTGTACCTCTTGAAATTCCAGCTTTTACGTAGTAAAGTAAGAACTCCTTACGTGATATACTTTCTTTGCTGTTTTTTTTCGTTGATGTCAGGACAATTTGATCTTTATGCTCAACTCTCATTAAATCTCCAGGGTACAGAGAGAATATAAAATCTTTATCATCCATTTCTTTCCAGCCCTTAGAACTGCTGGTTACAGCTTTTTTGGGTAGCTCTCTCTTAATCGTATCGGCTACATAAATAGGAATAAAGTAATAACCATCTCCTTGAACGTAAAAAACATCGATTCTGACCATGCTGCCATTGTCAGCAATACCACCAGCGACCTTTACATTGGAGGTAGTCGGCTCATAAGTTTTTACTTTATAAACTCGAGGGCCTTTACTGCCATCTTTTTTGGGCTTGTAAACAGGCTCTTTGAAAGCCTCTTTAGCATTATTTCCGTAGGCTTTTAAGCGGTTTTTTAGCTCTTCATAAAGTAAGCGATCACTACTAGGCATGTAATAATTTTTAATTTCGCCATCTTCATCGAGTTGCAATTTGGTTAAATCTTTTTTGCTTACGGCAATAGTTATCTCTTTGCCATTTTTGCCAATACCTACCCTGGCGCTGCGAATAGTTTCTTCGTGAGCTTGGCCGCTAACTTTGCGATCTGGCATTTGCGAAACGAAAATAGGCTTTATTTCTTCTGAGCCATAGCTAGGTAAATAAAGCTGGCGAATCGCTTCGTCGGAATTGGGAGCCATCCTGGCTTTCAGTTCTTCAGTAAATCTATCCCAAGGGGCAGGGAAAGTAGGGGCGTATTTTTGAACAAACGCTTGTTCGGTCAGTTTTTCGCCGGTTTGTTTGTCTTTATAGCAGCCAATGCGCTTGCCAAATTCGCGAAGCTGAGTATAACGACTAATTCTATTAATATAGCCGTCAGTAGTTACAGCTATGACGGCTGCATCCATAGCGTGGTGTAAGTCGCCTTCTTCACGATGTTTTTGCAATCCCAAGCGTTTGCGCACTTGATCGGTAACGGCGCCATTTATAGAACGAACTGGCTTTTTAGCAAAAGGCGAGTCTTCTTCAAAAGCCAGGTAGTTGCGTAAAATATTAGCTACAGCACTCGTTATATATTGAGTATCGCTTAAATTGCGAGCTTTCCAATCTTGAATATCCTGTTCAGTTAAACAAGGTTTTAAAAGCCTCTGCTTTTTGCGAGTATTCTTAATAAAGGCTTCCACTAAAGTAACGTAATTATCAAGCTTATCTTCGTCACCTTCAGCCAGCATGTATTCTAAAGGTAAGCGATTGCCTTTACGCTGGTTCTCTGAAGAAAAAACTAAAACTTTATTGTTATAGCTATCGTCGAAGCATTTGCTATAAGGCACAATGTGGTCAACTTCGGCATAGCCAATTTCAAAAAGCCTACGAATATCAAGCTGTTTCCCTGAGTACAGGCAAACACCATTTTGCTCTTCATAGAGCTTCATTTTGACAATGTCTTGACCAGTAGCTGCTGAGCCTTTAAGCTCTTCAACTTTTTGGCGTATTTTATCATTCTTAGACCAGTTATCGTCCTGCTTCTTTTTAATATCTTGGCGATCTGCAAAGTTGCGCTTCATATCTCTAGCTAATTCAATATGAATAGCTTGGGGAGAATCGTAGCGACGAATGATGGCATTTACTACCTTGAAAGTTTGGGCAATGGCACGCAAGACGACTGGATTATTTACTGAATCCAAGGCACCTTCTTCTTTAAGATTGCCAAAAGAAAGCAATGGCATACGCTCACCATTATACTGAGCGCGATGATCGCCGTACACTTGTTCACAAGCTTTGTCGTAAGTTAAACCTTGCTCTAAGTAGGGAATGAGCTTGCGCATAGCTATTAAAGATAAGTTGCCAGCTTTAGTAGAATCAAGTGGCAGCAAAGCTTCTATCTCTTCGTTGCTAAGGCCGATCTGCTCTAAACGTTCGCGGCGCTTGTCGTCAGCTTTATAAAGACTGAGAGCTTCGCCAATTGCATCCAATTGATCATGAGAAAGTTTGCTAATAGTACCTTTGGCAACTTTATCCAACGCTTTGCATATCTCATGATAGGATTGCATCTGCTGGAACTTTGCAGCTTTTTCGCATTTAAGACGCTGTTGTTCGGGAGTTAATTGTTCTTCTGATTGCTCTTCAGTGTCTTTCTTTTTGCCCTTTTTCTTTTTGACATCATAATTAACGCGGTTAAAGAGCTCATTATCGGCAAGTTTTAACTCTTTGCGCAATTTGCTAAAGTCTATACTCGGAGATTTTAGGCACAAATCGATAATCTTTTGTCGCTCTTCTGGCGTAAGAGGACGAGTTTGCTTAGCAGAACCTTTTCTATACTCAGGAATGATGCGCAGATGATTTATATCCTGCAATAATTTGAAATACTCAAAGGTGTAACAAGCTTTAAAAGCTCGCAATTCGTCTTTCTCGAAAGTACAATTACCGCGCAAATCAAATTTAAAAGTGCGCTCGCCACCGGGGCCGTCGCTAAAATGGCGTTGGGAAAGAAGTATCTCGCAATACTCATTTTCTATACTTTCAGTAGCAAAAGCGTTACCCAATTGCCTTTGAGCAGCAAAAAGTTTGTGTACTTCTGCTTCAATTAAATTTCTAGCTATAGTAAGATCGTAGACGCCTGAGGTGTTGTGAGTCTTGCGTCCTACAATGTGGCCGCTACCATCTTTTACTTGGAATAAATCGCTGTTATCTTTGCAAAACATTTCGCCAACTGTGCGGAAATTATTTTGCTTCATCTTGTCGGAATTGCTTTTAACGGCATTAAGTAATTTTCCAGCTTCTTTATTGTCTTTATCTGATTCTTCCGCTTTGCTACTTGATTTGTAGCCGCGGCGCTGGGATAAATGGTAGAGGACTCGGGCCCACTCTTCATTATTGAGCTTGCGGTCTAAGCCTTCGGCACGTAAAGTATAAACATCTTTTTCAAAGCCTGAGGCTAAGAACAGTTCCTCTAAATTCTCTTTGCTGATAAGACCTACTTTATCCAGAAGGAACTTAATGCGCTCTTTGCGATGAGCTTTACGCCACAAGCGACGTCTTAGAGAACGAGCACTGCGTCTGGGTAAGGCTAAGCTGGCGCCAGTTTTGGGCTGTTCGGCGGCTTTGAAAATGCGCACGCCTAAATCAGCAATTTTAAATGGAACTCCGTCTTGGTCGCTCTCAATAACTGCCCAGCCAATTGATGTAATACCAATATCTAGGCCCAAAATGTAATGCATATATCTCTCCTTCTAAAAAGGTGCCCTTAATTAGAAGGCCGCTATATTTCAGCCAACTTTCGCACCTAATTTATAAGCTGTCAAAAAAAAGCAAAAGTCGGTCGTTTAGCTACTGCATATCAGGCCCAGATCGCAAATATCTGAACAAAATATGGTTAAAAGAAGACGGCCCGGTCACACGAAAAACGTGCGGCCGGGCCGTTGCTTTAAGGTATACTACCTGATCATAGCAACCTAAATGTTTCTCGTTGTGGTACAAGAAAGTAACCACATACTATAACTTTTACCAATATATGTCAATAGCAAATATGGTACAAGTGAATTTTTTTGGCGAAAAATAAAAGCTACTTTCAATTAAAAATAAAGCCGCCATCACTTTAGTGAGAGGCGGCTTTGACGGCTTTGCGCTCGTGCAAATATTGCACTTGGCGCTATTATGATTTGGGGCGATCAATAAAGGTATAAACTACCATTAAGGATATGCTGAAAACGAGCATAATAGTAGAAATAGCGTTAATTTCCGGAGTAACACCGAATTTTAGCATGGAGTGCACAGCCATAGGTAAGTTGCCTGCGCCTACGCCGGCGTTGAAGAAGGTAATGACAAAATCGTCAAAAGAAAGCGTAAAGCAAAGGAGAGCGCCAGAAATGATGCCGGGCCAAATTTGGGGTAGGGTGACTAGGCGAAAAGTTTCCCAGCGGGTAGCTCCCAAGTCGGCGGCCGCTTCTTCTAGAGAAGGGTCGAGGCCGGCTAAGCGAGTGCGTACAGTAATTGTTACGTAAGCAATACAAAAAGCAATATGGGCCAGAATTACTGTAAATAATGACAGCTTTACACCTAAGCTGAGGAAAAGCGTCAAAATAGAAATAGCCATAACTATTTCGGGAACAACTAGGGGAATAAATACTAAGGAGCCGACTAAGCCTCGCCCCTTAAATTCATAGCGCGATAAGCCCAAAGCGGCCAATGAGCCTATTAAAGTAGCAAAAAATGTGGCACATAAGCCTACTTTTAAGCTGTTGCCTAAAGCGCGTAAAATAGTTTCGTTTTGGAAAAGGCTAAAATACCAATCCAAAGTAAAGCCTTGCCAAGTTGTGTTGCGCCTATCAGTATTGAAGCTGAAAAGCACCAAAACAATAATAGGAGCATATAAGAATAGGTACACGCACAAAGTATGCAAGCGCAAGTACCAAGGAGGTTTTTTTTCGGAAAGGCGAGGTACACTCATACCAAAGACTCCATAGAGTTGGACATTTTAAGGAAGGCCAAAATAGAGAGGAGCATAATGCCCATTAATACCAAAGATAAAGCTGAGCCCAATGGCCAATTGAAAAAGGCCAAATATTGTTGCTGAATAAGGTTGCCAATCATCATGGTATCGACTCCGCCCAAAACGTCGGGAGTGACAAAATCGCCCATGGCCGGCACAAAAGTGAGCAAACTGGCCGCAGTAACACCTGGCAAAGAGAGAGGAAAAATTACTTTAAAGAAAGTTTCGCTCGGAGGAGCTCCTAAATCGGCAGCTGCTTCCAGAAGAGACATATCCAATTTTTCCAAAGATACATAAAGAGGCAAAATGGCGAAAGGCAAAAATCCGTAAGTTAAACCTAATATAACTGAAAAGTGTGTATTTAATAAGTTTAGCGGTTCGGATATTAAGCCTACGCTGATCAAAAAAGTATTTAAGACGCCTTCACTTTGCAATATTGTCATCCAGGCAAAAATACGGATTAAGTATGAAGTCCAGAAAGGCAACATAACTAAAATAAGCAATAAAGGCTTATACTTGCCACCATAACGAGCGATATACCAAGCCAAGGGGTAGCCAAGCAACAGACAAAATAAAGTTGTGCAAGCCGCATATTTAGCTGAACGCAACAAAATAGGCAAGTTGTCGGCATTAAATACGGTACGGAAATTTTCTAAGCTACAAGCCGAAGTTAGCATATAATCATCATTGATTGTATGGGTAGACATAGAAATAACCGAGCCCAAAGGCAATAGGAAGAAAGTGACAATATAAAGCACAAAAGGCGTCACCAAAAGGATACCGATGGCCTTTTTGCTCATTTGTTTGACAGGCTTAATCGGGGCTGGCGACACCGTATTTGAATTATTGTCTTGTCCGCTTTCTATAAAATTATCTTTGTGGTTTGAAGCGTCGATTTTTTGCTCGGTTTTATCGAGAGGAGATAAATTATTGTTAGCCATTAGTTTTTAAATTTTATACTCTCCCACATTTTATCCCAATTTTTTTCTTCGGCGCCAATATCGTCCTGAGCAAAAGTGCGCTTCATCATTTCTGCAGGCGGATATCCTAAAGGCTTATTTATCAATTCTTTGCTGACGTAAGGCATGGAAGTTGCGATAGTGTTGGGATAACTGGTAAAGTTAGTCACTTTAGCAATAATTTCCGGTTGCATGACAAAATTAAGAAACTCAACAGCCTCACGCTTATGAGCTGCATCTTTAGGAATGCACCAAGAATCTACAAAAAAGAAACTGCCTTCCTTGGGCAAAATATAATCAATATTGGGATTAGCTTCTTTGGCACGAGAAATATCGCCACTCCATGCCTGAGCTAACCAAATTTCGCCTCTAGCCAAACCGTCGATATAATCGTTGGTATATTGACGCAAAATGTGTTTCTGATGGGCAAGCTCTTTTTGGGCCGCAGCCAGCTCCTTGGGATCGCAAGAGTTGCCGTTATAGCCAAGCTTAATTAAAGCTGCACCTATAGCGTCGCGCTTTTCGTCCAGCATAGTAACTCGGCCTACATAATCTTCATTCCAAAGATCGGCCCAGGAAGTCGGAGTCTTTTTTACATATTTGCGATTGTAGCCTATACCGGTAGTACCCCAGAGATAGGGAACGCTGTAACGACACATCGAAGTCCACGGTTCTTTTTTTACCAAATCGATCATGTCGTTGTAGTACCTGAAGCCGTCAACCGTATCTACAATTTGCTGGCGAATAAGGCGACGCAACATATAATCGGAAGCTACTACCAAATCATAACCGGCGCCAAGTTTAAGTTTGGCAAAAAGCACATCCTGAGAAGAAAACTCATCGTAAACTACGGATATACCCGTTTCTTGAATGAAATTTTTTACTGTATCTGGAGCTATATAGTAGGAATAATTGTATATGTTGAGTCTGCGCTCGGAAGAAGATACGCAGCCAGGCATACACATAGCTAGAATGGCACCGGCTGTGTATCCTAAAAACTGACGCCTACTCAAAAGAGAGGCGTCAGGAGCCAGCACTCGCAAAGAATGCTTTTTCATTATAGGCTTACTAATTATTGTTTGATTGGGGAAGGAGAGTGGCGCTGGATATACCCCAGTTCAGCCACACGGAGTCGCCGCGAGAAAACTCGGAATTATACATATGATCCTGGTTTTGACGCTCGGCCATGACGGTATATTTGTCTCCTACGCGCACATTTATGCGAGTATGAGCACCCATAAAGACACTGTCAATTACTGTGCCCGGTATGCTGATACCGTCCTCGATGGCTTCCTTCAATACTTGGATGCGCTCGGGTCTAATCGATAAATCGGCCCAGCTGCCCTCGGCGAGACCTTTTCTGGTCGGTACCAAAATATCACGCCCAGTCAGATTTACAGTTGTTTTGCCATTATGTATCTGGCGGATATGTACTGGCAAAAAATTGGCTGTACCGATAAAATCGGCTACAAATCTGGTAGAAGGGTGATTGTATATCTCGGCTGGACTGCCGACTTGTTCCAGCTTGCCTTGACAAATAACGGCTACCGAATCTGACATAGTAAGAGCTTCCTCTTGGTCGTGAGTGACCAATACGAAAGTAATGCCCAATTCGCGCTGGAGACGTTTTAATTCAAACTGCATTTCGCGTCTGAGCTTTTGGTCTAAAGCTGCCAAAGGTTCGTCCAAAAGGAGAACTTCCGGCTCGTTTACCAAAGCACGCGCCAAAGCTATGCGCTGTTGCTGTCCGCCCGAAAGCTGATTTACTTGGCGCTTTTCGGTACCTTCAAGTTGTACCAGCTCTAAAGCCCATTTTACCTTTTTGGCAATTTCTGATTCAGGTATTTTTTTACGGCGCAAACCGAAAGCAATGTTCTCGTAAATATTTAAATGCGGGAACAGAGCGTAATTCTGAAAAACAGTATTTACTTGCCTTTGAAACGGAGGAAGATGGGTTACTTCCTGTCCATTGATGAAGACTTCCCCGTTGTCGGGTTCGTCAAAACCTGCGATCATGCGCAGGGTAGTCGTCTTGCCGCACCCCGAAGGGCCCAACAAAGAAAAAAATTCACCGCGATGAATAGATAAATTCATCCGGTTGACGGCTGTCACAGAGCCATATTGCCGAGTTACGTCTCGGAACTCCACGACCGAATCGTCCAACTACTGACCTCCCTGTGTTGCTGGCAGACATACGTGGTCTCATGCAAGCGCTATATTATCACAATTGCGCAAAAAATAAAGCCCTTTTTGTAAAAAAGACAACAAGAAACAGAAGTTACCTCGCTTTGAGGAACAATAGAGCTTAACCGGGGCCGTTCTCACTAAAAAATGCCGTTATTGACCACTGAAGACGTAAAACGTTTTATTTTGTCGCTTCGGGCTTATGGAGATTGGACGATAATTACCACCTTTGCATACGTGCTTGCACTAAAAGAGCTATATCGAGCATGGCGCGTAGATCTGCAAAACGAGTATCGGCAGCCAGTTCGCAAACTAAACTCTGCTGCGGATAATAAATTTCCATTACGTACATGCCCTTAAGGTCTTTGGAAAAGTTAGTCTTCACAGCAAAGGGATTTATGTCCGCAGAATCGGCGTCATTGGCAGACGCTGTTGAATTGCCGACAAAAAGATCCCCAGCACTGTTACTGTTGTTAGTTTGGTCGTTAGATTTGTCAGATTCATCATCCAACTGGTCTTCTTTACCAGAGCTGACTCCAGCGTAAAGTGACTGGCTAGACGCAGGATCGTCGTCGATCCTGATATTTTTATACTGAGAAGCCGCCAACTGACGGCGTAAGTCTTCGTCGAATCCTTTGGGAAGGGGAGTGACGGGAATTTTATTAAAACTGGGAGCGGTTCTGGCTTTTATCAGTCCGGGATCGAGCTGATCAAATTGAACATCTCCTTCAGGTTCAAGTGCTGAAAATGTAAATTCACCCTTAGCGGTCTCTAAATCAAAAGGTTTTTCTGGCTCTGGAGCAGGGAGGAAAGAAATAAAAGCTTTCGAGCCAAAACCTTTGAGAGAGCGCAAGTTTGGAGCTGCTGCTTTAAGCGTATTGAAAGTACGTTCGGCTAAAAGTCCTTTATTGTTGCCATATAGAGCAATTTGGAAAAAACCCAAGCTTTTGGTATGGTAACGACGCAGACTAAAAGGTGTCGGCAGCTGAGAATCGGGCTGATTTAACTTATTTAAATACTGTGCTCTTAAGGGACGCAAGCGCGGATCAGGCAACTCTGTTTGGTCAGAATTGGCTGAAATCTCGCCAAAAACTGTCGGTACAATCACCGTATCGGAAACTCGGAAAGCGTTTTTTAAGCTATCGGGCGCTTTCGAGGCAGCTGGAACTTGGGAAACAGAGTTCTCTTCCTGTTTGGGAAGAGGCGGGCCGATTACGGCAAAGGGGGGCACTTCCCAGGTGGAGGGAACGTGACCTGAACTAAAGCTTTCTGCGGAGGAGTCGGTAAAAATTTCCAGTCCGCTCATAGGTATGGAAGGTGCCTCAAACAGAGGAAGTGCGGAATGTTCGCCTTCACGGAAAGTCTCAGGACATTGGGTGAGAAGTGACAATTCGCGTTCGGTGACTAAGCGCCAAGCTAAATTTTCAGGATAACGTCCTTCTTCAGCGTATACCGGAAACGCTTTGATAAAAAAAACAGCTATGCCCACCACCGTAAGGCACACCAAAACGGCAACTAAATTTTTGCAAAAGCTGCGTTGATCAGAACACATAAAAAACTACACTCACTATACCACAAAAAAAACATAACCCCTTCTGTGGTAAAAAAATATGCAGGATAAAAATATGACTTTAGGCAGGAATCTTGTCCGCTTTTAGGTAGCCGCCTTAAAAAGCAAGGGGAGAAAGGCTATTCAGTGTGGAAAAGGGGCGGAGTCGCCGACGGGTGGGATATGCTTGTACAGTAGACTGCATTTTTTTTAAATTGAAACAGAAGGTTGGAAAGCTGAGATGGTCGGTTTTTTAGGAACTGAGGCACTTTATGAACAGGAAGTTGACCTGCAGCGTGATTTGCTTATCTATGGAATTGACGATACCGCTGCGGCAATTAGGGAATATTCTCTTGGCATTTCCACTTATTCCCCGAAATTGAGACGTAATTTCGCCGATTTTTCCGCTTATGACAGTAATGAACGTCTCGATGGAGTTAATTTGCTTTTGGGGGATACTTCCGCCGATTTTCAGCTTCCCACCATTTATATAGGGTCTACTATAAATGTTCCTTATATGGGCATATCGATAGGTGAAGCTTACAATCAGGGGGTCTTACCTGAAGAACGCACCGTATGGTATATAGGAAGTCGCAATTATTCTTCAGAAGAATGTGATTGGGCCCGGTATAATCAGCGTTTGTTGGCCGCTCACGAAGTAAATCTCGATGTTGCCATAAAGACTGCCTTAGCAGAACTTAACGGAGTGCAGAGCAGAGTTATCCTAAATATGGATATTGTCGATCCCGTGTGGGCTCCAGCCGTACAGCGTCCGGCCGGTTTCGGCTATGAACCCAGAGAGCTTTTGAAAGCTTTACGCTCTTTGGAAGGGGCTCCCGTTCCTTTGGTGCAAGTGTGTGGCGTCTCCGTGCAAGATCAGAGTGCCGGAGCTTTAGTCCAAACCGGTCGTTTGGCAGCGGAGTTTGCCCGCGAGTTGGCTCTGACAGTTTTTTCCTACAAATTAAAGGCTTAACTTCGGGTTGCCTCTTTACTCTTTACAGCTTCAATCGCCTCTTTGATGGCGCTGCGCCAAACGACAGCTCTGCCGCCGGCTTCGGAAGTAATGACGTTGTGTTGCCCGTCACCTTCCAAAGCGTCGCGTGAACCTGTACTATTGAGGCTTTTCATAATCGGTTGTAACTTACTTTCATAGTAAAGCTCGATAAAAATATCGGCAATATCGGGATCGAATTGCGAACCTCGATTTTCACGAATAATTTTTATGGCCTTTTCAATAGGCATACCTTTACGGTAGGGACGGTCGGAAGTCATAGCGTCGAAGCTGTCGGCCACACAAATGATACGGGCACAGAGTGGAATTTCGTTACCTCGTTTGCGATCTGGGTAGCCGGCCCCGTTGTACCATTCATGATGGTGCAAAATATAGGGAATAAGCGGACGAAAGCTCTTTACAGGCATCATAATACCAGCGCCATAGACGGCGTGGCGCTGCATCTCTTCGTACTCTTCGTTGCTCAGTTTGTCTGGTTTATTGAGAATATTATCGCGAATGCGAATTTTACCTATATCGTGTAGTAAAGCCGCGTTGCGCAAATTCCAAATCTCTTCGGAGGTAAAATTTAAGCGCTCGGCGATAAGTACAGAGAAGGCAGCCACGCGCTCCGAATGGCCGCGAGTATAAGGATCGCGAGCGTCAATAGCGTTGGCTAAGGCGGTAATTGATTCAACAAACAAATTCTGCAGTTTATTGTGTAATTCGGCATTTTCTATAGCGGCTGCCGACATGGAAGCCAAGCGAGTGGCCAGATCGATATCGTCGTCGGTAAACTCGTTAGAATCGTTGTGACCGCGCACGTTAAGTACACCGATTACCTTATCAGAAACTTTTAAAGGAACGCAAAGAGCCGCTTCCAACTCTTCTCCAGTAGAGCTGAGGCCGCGAGGTAAACTTACTGGCTGACCTTGTAAAGCTACTTTGCCGGAGACGCGTTCACCTAATTTTACTCTAGTACTGGCAATTACTTGTTGACTTAAACCTTTAGCTTCACGAATACGTAAATGTTGGCGATCTGGCTCCAGAAGCATAAGTGAAGCATTTTTGGCTCCCAGTAAAGAACAAGCGTGATCGAGCACTTTATGCAAAGTTCGAGGAACGTCTATGCTGGAATTTAAGGAATTGCCTATTTCTTGTAAGGCTCGCAATTCTTCATACTGGCGCATGGCCTTTTGGTAGACGATAGCTTTGGCTAAAGAGGAACTTGAGTAGCTAGCAATAATGCGCAAAATTTGCAGATCATCCGAATTATAGTATCCTTTAACGGGAGAAGATACTCTCATACTGCCTATGCATGAGCTTTCGTCGCTCAAAGGAACTTTCAGAGTGCATAAATTGGGCTCATCAATAATACTTTCGCAATTTTCTTCATTGAGCCAATCGCGTAAATCTTTACCTATAGGTAAGTTGTGGGTACAGCTAAACGGCTTGTCCGGGCCCTCTTTTACATAAAGATGTAGGTTCTGTTTGCTTTCATCTAGCAAAGAAATGCATCCAGACTCGGCTTTAAGAACTCGCATAGCTTTATCCAGGATAGAAGGCAAAATTTCATTTACATCCAGAGAGCGGCCTATATCAGTACTCATTTCGTACAGACAACTTAAAGTATTGATCGCTTCTTGCTGTCTGGTGTGCATTTCACTCATTTGAGCTATAAAATCGGCTACAGAGTTGGCCAGAATCGTACAGTTTGCTTCTGGTATGCACCTAGTAGGGGTATTATTGTAAAAAGCGGCAGCCAGTTGCTCGTTACTCCAGCCGAAATATTCTTGTATTTCCTGACTTTGCTCGTCGTTGGGAAAAGTTTGCCATAAAGGGCCTATTAAAACATAAGCTAGGGGAGAGGCATCTGCTTTATTAAAAACCGGACATACGGAGAAAAACAGGTTGCCTACCAGCGTGAAGGTAAAAGCATTTTCGGCACAAGTGTTCTTGGGTAAATGCAAACGCAAACGCTTGGCAACTTCTGTTCGAAGTTTAGCTGAAGCAAAGAAGGTGCGATGAACCTCGTCATGGGGCAGAGAATAATGTGATATTTCTTCTCCGTTTGTGTACAGTACGCCCAGAGAAGCGGACACAGACTCAGCCATAACTTTTTGCATACTCAGCAAAGCCGCTCTATAGCTGGTATATGCCGAGCCTGACAGTATGTTACTTATCGGTGCGGAAAAAATGTCCACTCCAAAGTGCCCTTTCTCGTTTGGCGTTTTCATTTTGACAACAGCTTCGATGTAAAAAATGCAAAAACACCCTATTACTGGGGCCATATTTGCAGGGCGAGTCATGTAATCCTCTTTAATTATGCAGCTATTGGCGGTAAAAACACCATGTTTTGCGTTTAACTTCTTTAGGAATAATCTTATAGGAACAGTCTACTTCTTGTTGGGGGAATCGGCCAATTTTTACAAAATAAATTAAAAAAGTGGGTTTCAGGTCTTCACTTTAAAGTTTTTTTTTAGTATAATGCCTTAGCTGAATCGTAACTTTTTGTTAAGGTTAGATCTTTCGAAGCCTTCTTGTCCCCGTTAGGAAGATTTTGCAGAGTTCCTTGACTAGAAAGCGGCGTGGCGTTACTATGCCGCATATGATTTGGAACTGCCTTTTTTGCTTTTGTAGCAAGTTGGTAGATTTTAGATTTTAGAGACCGGCTTTTTTTTTTGGCCCCGCTTTTAGAGGTTAGGGTCTGGCCGGCACGACGTGGAGGACTGGCAGTGAAGACGTATGCCGTCAAGGCCAACGAGGTAAAAAAAGATTGGTACGTAGTAGACGCCGAAGGCAAAACTTTGGGTCGTTTGGCTACTCAGATCGCTCGCGTGCTCATCGGTAAGCACAAACCTACATTTACACCTCACATGGATGTTGGCGATTTTGTTATAGTATTGAATGCCGATAAAGTGGTGCTCACTGGTGACAAAGCCACCAGCAAGGAATATATCAGACACTCTCGTTATCCCGGCGGTTTGAAGACCGTGGCTTATAGCGAAATGATCGCTAGATTCCCTGACAGAGTTATCAAGGCTGCCGTAGACGGTATGCTTCCTAAGAATAAACTGCGCGCCGTTCGTATGCGCAAGCTGAAAGTTTATACTGGCAGCACGCATCCTCATCAGGCCCAGCAGCCTCGCCCTCTTCCCGAAACCTTATAATTTTGAGTTTTAGGAAAAGCGCTCTGTACTTTCAAGAATCTTTAAAGGGGTAAGTTAATGCCTAAAGTAAAGTTAGCAATCCAGTCGATGGTTCATCAGGCTACTGGCCGCAGAAAACGCGCTGTCGCTCGCGTTCGCTTGGTACCCGGTGACGGTCGCATCATCATCAACAAGCGCCCTTACGAGGAGTACTTCCCTCGCGCTACTCAGCAGATGCTTGTGCGCTCTCCTTTGGAACTCACCAAGACTGAGGGCAAATTCAACGTCTACGCCACTTGTGATGGCGGCGGCGTTTCCGGTCAAGCCGGAGCTGTAAAGCACGGTATCGCCAGAGCTTTAGAAGCTTTTGACGGAACCCTTCGCACCGAATTGAAGCGAGCTGGTTTCATGACTCGTGACTCTCGTGAAAAAGAGCGTAAGAAATACGGTCGCAAGCGTGCTCGTCGCGGATTCCAGTGGACCAAACGTTAGTTTTCCGGCTACTCTTTTGAGAGTTGCTTAGGAACTTAGAACGTTTATCGAGGTTGCTGCTTAAACCATTATGGTTGAGCAGCTTCTTCTGTTTTTAAATGCTTTTCCATTTGTCGGCATCAGGAGGATTATAAAAATGCGTATTGTTAAAGCTAAAGAAATGGCGGCTATCGATAGCGATACTATACATAAAATTGGTATTCCCGGCGCCGTACTAATGGAAAGAGCCGGTTGGGCTGTTTTTGCTTCCATTGTTAAGAATTTTGGATCAGTTAAAGATAAGCATTTTTTAGTTTTATGTGGGCCGGGAAATAATGGGGGAGACGGCTTTGTGGTGGCCAGATATCTTAATGAAGCTGGAGCCGAAGTAACTTGTCTTTCTATGAAAGAAATTGGGGCTTTGCATGGCGACGCTCAATTGTATGCTTCTGTTTATCAAAAATTGTACGGCGAGGTGACTGTTTTTGCTGATTTAGAACAGTTTAAGCATTACTTAGCGGATACTGAATATGTGGTGGATGCACTTTTTGGTAACGGTTTGGACAGAAATTTGAGAGCTCCCTATGGCGAGATAGTGGAACTTATTAATGAAAGTTCAAATAATCTCAAAGTGATAGCTATTGATTTGCCTTCAGGTTTAGAAGCTGACAGTGGACAAATTTTAGGCAATGCGCCTTTTTGCCAACTGACTGTAACTATAGGTTTGCCCAAATGGGGATTGTATTTGGAGCCAGGGCGCAGTCGGGTTGGAAAAGTTGAAGTTGTCGATATCGGTTTTCCTAAAATTTTAACCGAGGATCCGGGTAAGGAGAGTCTAATTATTGACAAAGAATTAGCTGCTTCTCTTTTGCCTATCAGAGCTAAAAATGCCTATAAAGGCACCTTTGGCACCGTTTGGGTGATAGGAGGATCCGATTATTATTTGGGGGCGCCGGTTCTTTCTTCTTGGTCTGCTTTGCGTTCTGGAGCGGGGTTGGTTCTTTTGGTTGCTCCGGCTTCTGTATGTAGTCAAATGGGCAGCGATTGTTTGGAGATTATGCGCTGTCCTTTAGAAAATGACGGCTTTCTTACTGGGCATGATTTGCAACGTTTTTCTTGGCTTAAAGATAAAAAAGAGAGCTCGGCAGTTGATTCCTGTCCTTGGCCTGCACCTAAAGCTGTTTGCTTAGGGCCGGGGTTGGGCAGAAAAGTTGAAAGTACTGAAGCCGTGCGCACTTTAATTAAAGAGTGTTCCGTTCCCATGGTGATTGATGCTGACGCTTTGTGGCATTTAAGTAAAATTGCTACTGTTGAGAAGGTTGATCTGGGCCAAAATTGTGTACTCACTCCGCATTTAGGTGAATTGTCCAGACTTTTGAATATAGATTCAATCGAGTTGCAGAAAAACTTACCTTATTATGCCCATTTGTGCGCTCAAAAATATAATTGTACGGTGACTGCCAAGGGGAGCCCTACTATAGTTAGCGATGGTAAGCGTTGTTGGCTTAATAGTAGCGGTGGCCCTGTATTAGCTCAGGGAGGTTCGGGTGACGTTTTGGCTGGGTTAATCGCCGGTTTGTTGGCTCAAGGTTTGAAGCCTTTTGAAGCTGCAGCTTTGGGGGTTTATTGGCATGGCGCTGCTGGAGATAAGGCTACTGACGAATATTCCGATCGCGGTCTTGTTGCTTCTGAGATAAGTAATTTACTTCCGGAAGTTTGCCAGGATTTTATCAACTTGTTGGAAAATAAATGAACGATTAATAACAAACTTTATTGAGAAGGGGCGGTTTTTTTGATCTTCGTATGAGTATTGCCAGTAGAACGCCCATCCAAGTTTATCCGGCTATTTTAGATGCAGTTAAATTATATTTTAACGGATATAGGGAGACATTTAAGTTCTCTACTAAGGACAGTCTTATTTTTGGTTTTTCCAGACAAAAAGATAAAGATTGCTATCAGTTTCTACTTATACAAGCTGCTAAATATAAAGGATGTATAAACGCAGAAGTGGCAGTTTCTCCGGTAAAGCGTTATCCTTATTACCGTCGTCGTGAGTCTTTGCCTTTAGGTACCTTTGCTTTTCGCGAAAGGTGTAGCCTAATGGTTAAAGATGAAGATTTTTCTTTCGGATATAATGGCATTAATTTGGACAGAGTATTAAGTATTTGTTTAGGAAATTATGCTGTCCCAGCTATGCACCGTCTTTATGACGAAACCAGGGCTGACGCTTCCATGGCTGCTCATGTGTGGGATACTATTTATTCCGATTGGCAAGAAGCAGAAAGCAAAGCCGACTTTATTAGTGATAAGCGTTATCCCGATTTAGAGTATGAAGAAGAAGCTAGTCGTTTCATTTCTCAGGAGGTTTTGGGCAGTGGTCGTTTTGATCGCTATTTAGGCCCTCTCAAGCTTTGTTATCAGGATAGCGATTTCTTCAATTGTCATGTTTATTTAATGGCTAGCGCTATGGAATTTGTACAACCACCGGCTATGCCTAAGCAAGAGCAGGAAGCTTACAGTAATCCGCAATTGGCCAGTAACGGACAAAAAGTAATTACTTGGCGTGATATTTTGGGGCCGACTGAGCCTGTTGTGACTGCACAGAAGCCCAAGCCTATGTTGAGAGCTAATGAAGACTGGCGCGAGCCTTTGGAAGATCCTATTGCCGGTGTTTTAGGCCGTCAGGACCAAAGCACTTGTCTATCGCTTAACGATCAAGATGCTGATATGCGTCTGAAAGAGTATGCCTTCTTTAAGTCTATGTCCGCTTTAGAAGTTATTATGAACAGAAATTAAAACTGATGACAGCTTGTCTAGATTAGTTAAAAATGCCCCGCAAGTTCTGAAAAACTTGCGGGGCATTTATTTATTTATTTATTGTTGCGGTGACAACTCTACTTAATTAGAGATGACTAAAGCCAAGACATTAGAGGAGTGTCATTGGTGTCGACATCTGTCACCGGCTCACTGTCATAGTCGCCCAGATTGGCCAAACTGTCCTTATCGACTTGTAATTCGGAAGGATCGGACAGATAATGCAGAGCTTCTTCTTTGTCTACCAGACCGGCCGATACTAAGCGGGAGAGAGACTTGCCCAAAGTTTGCATATTATGCTCTTGCATAATCCAGGTAAGTTTATCGGTTCGACCATTTTTCAGCTCTTCGTGAATTTCGTCATTATTGACTAAAATTTCGAAGGCGGGAATTACGCCGCGCCCATCGCTACGATTGACCAAAGTTTGGTGAAGAACTATGCGCAGAGCGTTAGCAAAAATAGGAGCCATCTTAGAGCGCTCTTGTTCGTCAAAGGAACTGAGTATGCGATCCAAGCCGCGATCCGGACTGGTAGCATCCAGAACGGCAATAACCAACTTGTTGTTGGTGGCCGCTCGGATAGCAAAAGTTGCCGTCTCTCGGTCGGGAATCTCGCTGATACCCAAGACGTCAGCATCTTGATCTATGGCTTGCTGAATACCTGTGGAAAATGAAGGAACGTCTACTCCGACTTCACGCTGCAAAACCGTGCTTAGTTGGTTGTAGCGCCAAAACTGGATAGGATTTTCCAAAGTTACTATTCTGGCTAAACGCGTGGCGTTGATATGAGAGACCAGAGCAGCTAAAGTGTTAATTTTCCCGCTTCTGGGTAAACCGGTAAGCAAGATAAGTCCCGAAGGCTGTTCTAAAATATTTTCAACTAAACTCCCGCTCAAGCCTAAGGTTTCGAGCTTAGGAATATCGGTGCGCAAACGGTGGAATGAAGCGCATATATGACTACGCTCCAAAAATAAATGAACTTTAAATCCGGAGCCTCCACCGGCTATACAAGTCTCGGCATGCCCTTCTTTTACCAGCTGGTTTCTTAAATAACTAGTCAGAACCGGTTTGAGAAGCTTACGGCAATCGGCATCATTCAGAGGAGAACCTTCAACTACACTGAGTATATTGTTTATACGCAGAGTAGGAGCGCTGCCGACGTTGATATTTAAGGCGGAAGCACCGTGGGCAACTGCTATATCCAAAAGCTGGGTCAGCTTATAGGGAACAGTAGCCGCTTCGCTGTCACTTTCAGCAAAGTGATCGCACAAAATAGTCATTCTATTAAGCAGTTCCTGCAGAACTGACCCATTAACTTCCATAAGTAAGTACCTCTAGCCGTTCTTATCGATATTGATTAGCTTAGAAATAGTGAACGTACCCTCATTTTCTTATCCTGCACCGAAAGGCGAAAGACTTATGGCGGGACTAGATTAAAGAGTCTGTCTCTTCGGTCTTCTCAGATACAAGGTCTAAAGCTTCGCTGTCTTTACCAACAGAATTGTAAGCGTCGGTCAGCTCATCAATGGAACTATCGCTATTGCTTTCCCGAGCTACGAAAGCTTCTAAATCCACATTTCCGGCGCTGAGATCTTCAAGACTTACAGTATCTTCGGGTTTCGGTTCAGAAGTAGACTTGTTGTTATTTTGGACACCGGACAGAGAAGCAGCCAAGCCTTCTTCGCTCATAATATCGACTTCATTAGAGGTTTTGGCGGCCGTAGGTTCGGCGTCGGCATTTTCATCTACATAAACTTCGCCTTTGGCAATTTCTTGTAATGCCATGCTCACAGGTTTAGCAGCGTTATAATGTTCAATCGAGGTACCGCCGTCGTTAATCTGGCGAGCTCTTTTTAAGGCCAGAGTCACTAATTCAAATTTATTGTCTACCTTGGTGAGAAGTTCATCCAAGCTCGGCTCTACGAGCATGCTCAATCCTCCGTGCGGCTTGATAGGGCCGCAAATGATATAATCAATTTCTCGATCCCGATTCTTTACGTCTAAAGTGTGGAAAATCCTGCTTCGACAGACGGCACCGTGCAGAAGTGTCCCAGCCTTGATCTCGCAATATAGAGGAGTTGCTCTTTGATTCTTGAAACACAAAGCCCCCTTATTTAGGGGGAGTTCGGTCTTTTTCGGGGACTGATCGGCAGTGGGGGAGGAGCAAATCTGACAATAAGCAGAAGAACAGTTTTTTTACGACAAGCCATTTCTTGCTTAGAACAGGGGATACCAATGCTCAAGTTCCGGCCGGGTAGGTTTGTTTTGCCATTTTTAGCGATAGGGTGAGTATATATGGTTACTGAGCGTACAAAGAAAGCTGGCGCCGGCTTGGCCAAGGCAGCTGGAACTGCCGCAAGCAAAGGAGCCAATCAAGCAGGAAATACACCTCCGCTGGCCAGACAAACCGTCAATAAGCGAGACGAAAGTCATCTTTACATATGGGGACTTGTTTGGCTGTGGTTGGTTGCGCCTTTTTTGCTATTGTGCTTGATTGCACCTCAGTGGGGTGGTGCTTTAGGAAACGGTATATCTTGGGGGTTAAATCGATGTGTGGGTATGGCCGGTTGGGTTATGCCCATGATCGCTTTTTTGGCTGCTTCTTGGTGTTTTAATTACAACAATAAATCCATACGTATAAATATCAAAGTAGTTATTCCGCTGTTGCTGTTTTTCTCTGTATTTTTTGCGGCTCGCTGCTCTCAGGGTGGCGTTATAGGCGAGTTTATTGACAATATTATTGTGGGGATTATTGGCAAGTTCGGAGCCTGGACATTCGCCTCACTGGGATTTTTATCTGTTTTTGTTTTTACTTGGAATCTTACCACCGAAGAAACAATAGAAGGTTGTAAAGCTTTGAGTCAATTTTCTGGAAGTTCGCTATCTGAATTAGGTCATTATACGGTCAGCGTACTGTCTAAATTGTGGGGATGGATTATTTCTGCCGGTAAGCATTGCGTTGTATTATTGATTAGTGCTAAGGATAAACTGTCTGAGTCTCATCAGGAAGATGAGGATACGAAAGTTAAAGTTTCGGATAACGAAGATAATGAACCGACTGATTTAGAACAGAAAGCTATATTCTACGAAGAGTCCGGTATTATGCCGAATGCTTCCGAAAAGGTTGAACCTCTTACTTTTAGGGGCTTTTTTGAGGATGACAGTGCGGAGAAAAAATCGGATCAATCATTTGAAGAGAGTTTACAAGCTCCTCGTTTTGCAGAACATGATCCCATTTCTGTGGGGCAGGCTAGTTTGGGTAAGGCTGAACATAACGAGCTTCTAAAGGAAATTCATCGTCGCAATACCAGCGGAGAAATGGCTTCAGTCAGAAACAGAGAGTATGAAGCAGCCCGTAAGGCAGAATTGATAACTGAAGCCAAGGATAATTACAATGCTGGAGCACCAGTTGGAGCGTCGGTTAGACGCGGAGTTGCCGCCTATCCCGGCGCTGATTCCTTGCGTTCGGCTGTTAATGACAGAATGCAAAGCAATTGGAGAGGGAGCGAAAAAAGATCGGCTGTTCAGCTCAACGAAAATAAAGCTCAAGAACCGACGCTTCGTATAGACAGAACCGAAATACGCAGCGGTATCAACGCCAAACACGAATCTGCTACTGCTAAAGATGGTTTGGCTCTGAGCCGTCGCTTGGCCGAGCGTCCTGCCCAAAATGCTAATTCAGGTTTTGTGCGCAGCTCTGCTCCTTTTTCTACTCATATTCGCTCAAGTGAAAAAAGAGTCAATGATGAAAAAGATTTGCCTCTGCGCCCGGTGCGTTCGTCTTCTTCCGGTGGTTATAAAGCTGCCCGTAATATTGGCAATTCTTTTTCACTCGGTACTGATTTAGAGCGTAGGCCAAATTTAGTTGATTCTGATGAAACCGTGGAGGTGGCTTCCTTAAAGCGCACCGTCGAGCCCAAATCGGCTCTCGAATCCTGCGGGATGGACGGCTCGACAGCGGATGAGTTAGACAAAAAAGTTGAAGCTTTAAAATTTTCCGAGCACTTAGATAGCGACCTAAATTTGGCCACTTCCAGTTCGGTAGCGCTTGTCGAACAAGCCGAGACGGTTGCTGTGAAGGCTCCTGTTGCAGTTGCCGAGGCCAACTTGGATGACGTTTCGTCCCAAAAAATGAGTGCGCTCTCTCCTGAAGAGCGCCGCCGGGCGTTAGGTATAATCCGTCGTCCTGCAGGTGGTACTAAGGCTCAGGTAGCACAGCCTAAGGCTGATAATACTGCTGTGAAGGCTCCTGCTGCAGTTGCCGAGGCCAACTTGGATGACGTTTCGTCCCAAAAAATGAGTGCGCTCTCTCCTGAAGAGCGCCGCCGGGCGTTAGGTATAATCCGTCGTCCTGCAGGTGGTACTAAGGCTCAGGTAGCACAGCCTAAGGCTGATAATACTGCTGTGAAGGCTCCTGCTGCAGTTGCCGAGGCCAACTTGGATGACGTTTCGTCCCAAAAAATGAGTGCGCTCTCTCCTGAAGAGCGCCGCCGGG
>CAKTUZ010000034.1 GCA_934621605.1 uncultured bacterium
CTGATAATCATAACCGCCGACAAGCTGTTCGCCTTCAGGTTGAACTTCCATAGGCTGAGCTTCGGGCTGATAATCATAACCGCCGACAAGCTGTTCGCCTTCAGGTTGAACTTCCATAGGCTGAGCTTCGGGCTGATAATCGTAACCGCCAACAAGCTGTTCGCCTTCGGGATGAGCTTCCAGAGGCTGAGCTTCGGGCTGATAATCATAACCGCCAACAAGCTGTTCGCCTTCAGGTTGAACTTCCAGAGGCTGAGCTTCGGGCTGACAATCGTAACCGCCAACAAGCTGCTCGCCTTCGGGATGACCTTCCAGAGGCTGAGCTTCGGGCTGATAATCATAACCGCCGACAAGCTGTTCGCCTTCAGGTTGAACTTCCATAGGCTGAGCTTCGGGCTGATAATCATTGAACTGCGGAGCTGATGCAGACTGTTCATATCCCACAGGAGGAGCGAACTGGGGTTCATCAGACTGAACAGCGATATACTCACCGGAAGCGACAGGAGCCTGTTCAACTGTTGATACATTCTCTTCAGCCTTTACAGCTGCCATTTCTTCAGACTGGGCCTTAGCAGCAGCCTGAGATTTTCTGGCTCTCTTGATGCGCTCGCTCAAACTGCTACGAGAACGAGAGGGAGCTGTAAGCTCAGGACGAGGCACTTCAGGAGCCGTTTCCTGAGGAGCAGCCGCGACTCCATTATTTTGGTTGGCCTCTTCAATAATTTGATTGATAGGACGAGAGATACCGCCCATGATAGAGCGTCCTCTTTCCTTCTTATGAGACTTGTCTTGATGATGACTGATACCGCTAATAGTACGATGTTCAGTGACTTCCTCAGAGTCAGAGTTCTCCGCACGCATACGAGCCATACGCTCAGAAAGAGACTGACTACCCATAAGCTTAGAAGAACGGCCAGAAGATTCACTCTTTGAATGTTTGCGACGCAAACCTGTCTCAGATACACCTCTAAGATTGACACCGCTATTACTGAAATCAAAGCCTTCCGAAGACTGAAAATCTGTCTGAACTTGAGCAGCTTCGTCCCCAGCTTGAGCAACAGTCTCAGCATTTTGCTGAGCGCTCATCTTCTCTTCAATGGCAACCTCATCCACATCTTTGAGAGGCTCCCAAGGAATATCAGAAGGATTAGGAGCTTCGGTAACAGCTTGACAGATAGCCTCATAAAGATCGGTACGCTCTAAATAGAGTATGGGAGTAGGAACTATCAACTGGCCTTCCGGCACCATGATAAGCGGACGCATCTCATAATACTCGGGGTAAGCGCCTTCGTAATTTTCTGCTCCGTGGAACTGTTGTTCATGCTGTTGGTCAGCATAGACATGAGTCTCAGGATCTATATAAGTGCCACCTTCATGAGTTTCGCTTCCGTCAAATTGTCCTTGTCCATCATACACCTGAGGTGCTTCTCCATGATAAGCAGTACCATCGACTCCTTCGGTACCCATAGCAGACTCATATGCACAAGCTTGAACATTAGAATCAGCATACGCGGGAGCATCGTGATTACTGACATCTACAAATTGTCCATGTTCATCGTAAACTTGAGCCTCAGCTCCAGTATAATGAGTCTCTTGAAGAGACTCTACCCCTACAAACTGTTCCGTATGTTCAGGAGCAGTCCCATAAATTTCTTCCGACGGGACATCGCTTCCATATTGTCCAGTATAATACTCGGGCTGATCGGCATGATCAGAAGAAGGCTGATTACCATCATATCCAGCTTCTAATGCTCCATGATAATCTTCTCCCGGAGTCAATCCTTCAGAAGCGGTGGGCTGTTTTGCAGCGTCGAACTGTTCGTCAAGTGCAACTTCAGCAGAAGCATAGAGCAAGTCTTCATTTTTTTCATCTTCATCAACGGCCATAACTTCTTCATGTGAAACTCCAGCTACAGCCTGAGGCGGTTCAAATTGATAACCTTCATAAGAAGCACTCTGAGTTTCAGCATCCGAGTGAACTTCAGAAACAGGCTCGACACCTACCGACTGTTGCCCAGATTGCACCTCTTCATTTTCTTCGTGAGTGGAAAGATTGCCATCTTCTTCAGTGGATACAGCATTGACATGTTCTACAGTCGACTCGGAAGAAGCATCTATGGGATGTTCTACTTCAACTTCATGTTTTACCTGAATTTCAGGTTCAACAGGAGCAACCGTCTCACTCTCTTTAGCAAGACTTACAGCTTTATGTTCTTCTTGAGGTTCGGTTTGGACATTTTCGGCTTTCTTCTTACGACTGCCCAAAACACGTTTACCTCCCAACGTAGGTTTGCCACCTAAAGTTGGTTTGCCTCCACCCATAGGTTTCAAGCCTGCACGCATCAAACCGGGTCGAGGCGCCCCCTCACTATCATCGCCACCAAGCATAGGCTTGCCACCCAGCCCAGGCTTACCGCCGCCTCCTTTAACAGTCAAACCGGCACGTATGCCCCCACCACCTTTGGGCACCAAACCGCTGCGAGTCTTATGGTCGCCACCTTTCTTTTCGCGACGAGATTCGCCTTTAGCGCCCTTTGCAGTCTTAGCTTTTACGAGAGGCTGAATACCACCATCATTACCGACTACGGGAGCTCCAAGATTAGTCAACTCACGAGTTGCCGTAGGATTGTTGGGATCGAGAAAAATAACACGCTGGTAAAGAGAAATCGCATGTTCAGAATCGCTATTGTTGACATAAAGACCAGCGGCAGTCAAATAAGATTTTATGGCCAACTCTATATTGTTTTGTAAATGGTAGACTTCACCAAGACGTTCCTGAGCCAAAACGTAATCAGGAGCCGTCATAACAATTTTACGATAAGCCAAACTAGCTTGATCTAAATCGCCTTTGCGCTGACAAACATCCCCCAACGCAAACATAACGTCAAGATTCTCGAAATCGAACTTAAGAGCACTGCGAAATTGCTTTTCAGCATCTTCCCAGCGTCCCAACATGGAATAAAGCTCTCCTAAGTGGAATACGGCTCCGGAATCGTTACTATTAACAACTAAAATACGTTCTAAAGCTTCACAAGCTTTTTCCAGCCGACCACTGGCTTGATACAAATCGGCAACTTGGTGGTATTGGTTGGCGCCGCGCTCAACTTGACCATACTGAATATACATCTCAGCCAATTCGCGGCAAATATCTGCATTGTTAGGATCATCATTCAAGACGGCCTGAAGCAACTCAATGGAGCGATCTCCCTCATCAAGCTCAGTATAAAGGCGAGCCAAATCGAGAGAACGGGCTACAACCTCAGCAGTATCGCCACGATAGCGATACATATTTATGAGTTCCGAGCGAACATCAATAGACTCCGGCTCTAAAAGAAGCACATAATTAGCCACAGCCATCGCATTATCCATATCGCTGCGGGCAATATAAATATGCATCAACCGCAAATAGGTACTTATCACCGACTTAAACATACCACGCAAAGCGTAGATCTGAGCTAAGTTTCTGCAAGCCTCATCATTGTCAGCATCCAATTCCAAAACTCTGGAATAGCTCTCTATGGCTTGGTCCCAGCTCCTGCTGTCAGCGAATGTTCGGGCCTCCTGCATCAACCCTTCAATGGTATCAGCCACGTAAGTCACACCACCTTCTAAACGACTTGTTAGCCATCTACTAATCCGTTTAGTTCAATCTCGTCGAAGTCAACCTCAATGCGATCAGCACGTGTCCTGCGACATTGCCACTGCACCCGGCATAAGCACTATTATTTTTATGGTCGTAAACTTACGACTAAAAAAATGCTGCTGCGCTGCGGAGCGGTTGACCGCACTCCGCGTGGAAACCTCTCTGCTTAGTAGGTGCCACTCAGCCTCTATATCCCAAAATAAAGACTAAAAACGCTTTTAGACAGAGAAGTCTAAAGAGGGCTAAAAGTTCGAACTAAACGGAACCAGTTCCTGCATAAAAACTCTACTATATAGAGCATCATCCCCTAGGCTCGACCAGACAGTTTAAAACAAAAAAAATAGGCAGCTGATTTTACTCAACTGCCCATTTTTTACTCACTAGGTAAACTATTAGCTCAAACTATTAGTCCATAATGTGAGGAGTGACCATGAAGACAACTTCGTTTCTGTCGGAGCTGTGGCTCTCATAGCGGAACAGAGCACCGATAATGGGAAGGTCGCCCAAGAGAGGCAACTTGGAAACGGAGTGTTTCTCGCTGTCACTGATCAAGCCACCCAATACGATGGTGTCACCGTCTTTGACGCGGACTTTGGACTTGGCAGTGCGCTCGTAGGTGATAGGATACTGGTTGTTTACCAAGTTACCAGCGCTGGAAGTGGTAGGAGTAAGTTCAACCACTACGTGGCCGTCATCCTTTACTTCAGGGGTAGCTTCTAACTTAGTACCGATATCAACATACTGAACCTGGAACTGACCAGCACGAGGATCATAGAATACGATAGGATATCTCTGACCTACGTAAACTTCAGCTTGCTCGCCGCTCTGAGTGGCGATACGAGGAGAAGCCAAGGTCTTAGAGTCGCTGTTTTCAACTACGAAGGAGAGAGCAGCTTTGATTAAGAGAGGAGAACGACCGAAAGTACCAAGATTAAAAGCGGTCAAATCGCTCTCAGTCTCACCGATGCTAAACTCATCATTGGTAATCATGTGTCTATCGGGAGCATAGAACAGAGAAGGTACGATCTCAGCGAAAGTAGTGTTGAATATACCCATAGCACCGGCGTCGTCACTCCACTGCACGCCCAAGTTCTTAGAACCGGTTTCGTTAAGTTCTACAACTTTGAAGTCTAACATGACTTGCTTTAAGGGGCGGTCAATGTTAGCTAAAACTTCTTGAACTTGTTCAATTTGCTCATCGGTACCTTCGACAATGAGGATACCCATGCGCTTGTCTAAACTCAGGCCGACATCAGGAACCAAGGTAGTCAAGAGGGTCTGAATTTCGTCAGCTTTGCCATAGTTCACAGTGATATACTCACGGCGAGGAGCAGGCGGAGGAGCGGGAATCTGATCGAGATTGGGCAACTTGCTCTTGATCTCTTTAAGTTCCTGTTGAGTACCTTTGGCATAGAAACCATTGATAGTGGGATGGGGAGTGAAAACTACGTCAGGATACTGACCTTTCAAGAACTCTACGATATTGGCAGCGGGAGCAGCCTCAAGTACGAATTCCTGTTCGGCGAGATTTCTCCTAACAGAGCTGGACTTGGTCTTAGGGGTAAGAATGTTGTCAGCAATGGTCTGCAGTTTCTCAGTGGTGGCTACGATCACAGTATTGTCCACGATCTTGTAGTCATAAGGAGTTTCCTGCATCTTTAAGACCAAAGCCAAAGCGCCTTCGGGCTGTACATTCTTTAAAGTTACGGTAACGGAACCTTGTACGTCGGGACCGACGTAAACATTACGTCCCATCTCTTTAGCTAAGAATTTTACGATATAAACGAGGTCAGCGTTGACAAATTCCATATTGACAACTTTGACTCTCTTGACAGCCTTATTGGCCTTCTTAGCGGCAACAGCCTTCTTAGCGGGTGCAGCGACTTTACGAGGAGCTACATTGCTTCCGGCTTTAGCGACAGTCTTAGCAACTGGTGCTTTCGCAACTTTCGCACTAGCAACTTCGTTTTTGGAGAAAGCGACGGCTACGCCCTTATTCTCCGCCAAAGCGGTGCAATAGCTGGTCTTGGGAGTGTCGCTAACATTCATACGAACCAAAACGACGTTGGCAGAAGTCTGAGCGACGACGATACTCTGAAGCAAACCAGTATTGATGTTCTGGTTGCGTTTTACGTTTTTACCTAAAACAGCGGGAGAAATCTCAACGCAGATAGCGTTGTCAGATTTAGACTGTTTGTACTGGACTGGTGCAGTGGTATCAGCAACAACCTTGATAAGACCTTTAGCATTGTCTAGGCTGTAATTGACACCGTTAATGGTTGCAGCATTGCCTTGAGCTGTTACTGCCATGGACGAAGACAAGAATAGTCCCACGGCCATCAGGCATGCAAACAGAAGCTGAATGCTTCTACGCTTGGACAAGAGCATTGGTTTTACCCACCTCCTATTGGCCATCACGTTCAATTAAGAACTTAATTACTTGAAACTTCTTAAGTTTCATTCCGAGGGTGCGACCCACCGTTCAGAAAGCCCCAAAGTTTTCTGAGCACTTTCCACATAAGGCAGACCTTCCTGCAAACGGACAGACACCCTCGAAGGCCTGGCCGTGCTTTTTATTATTTTCAATTTTTCAAAAGAGACTGGCTTAATCCGGAAGAAAAGCTATTTCTTAGCGTCTCCGAACTGCTCTTTCTCCAAGGTATAGCAGAACTTATGCTCTTTGCCGAGACCGATAGTAACAGTCTTCGCCTTAGGATTGATGTCCAAGATGCGATACTTATCAACTCTTTCGCCGACTGATACCAATCTGGTCTGTCTTCCATCGCTGATCATAGCCTCATAGCCACGACCGCCGCGCAGAATACCGTTAACTGTAATACTGGGCTTAACGACTTTAACAACTTTCTTGGCAGCTTGCTTAGCTTTGCTTGCAGAAGTGTTGGTGACAGCTTTCTTCTGGCTTCTCTGCAGAGCAGCCCTTTGAGCGGCCGACATCTTGGAGAGACGCGCATTAGAAATTGCAGCGGGCCCAACAACCATATTCAAGAAGGGATCGCGAACGGAAACTTTACGTCTCACCGGAGCAGCTTTTTTCTGCTCGGCAGCAGCCTTATCGGCAGTCACTTCACTACCTTGGGCGGGCTCGACAGCGGTTCCGTCTCCGGTACCTTCACCTGAGCTGGCAGTACCAGCATCTGTCACCTCAGTATCACCTTCGGTAGCAGACTCGGCATTGGCGCCGTTTTCAGAAGCGGACTCTTCAGTATTGGTACTTTCAGAGACCTCAACTTCACTGCTGACAGGAGAGTTGGGAGTTTCATCGGTAGTCTCTCCTCCACCGCAAGCGGCACAAGCCAACATAGCGAGAGAGAGAGCAAAAACTTTACAACCCTTATTAAATTTTGAGCCAAATTCAGGCAGGTTCATATTTTTTCTAACCTCCCTGTCTCATGTATGCTGTAATGGGAATTTGAATCGTCAAGACGGGGCTGCGATTGTCGCCTTCTTTTTTGCTTTCAGGCTGCAGAGCAATCTTGTCGATAGTCACCAGACGCTCTAAACGGAGATCGCCTAACTGATAGAGGAACTCAATCAGAGTGGAATATCTGCCCTTCATAGTCATTTGGAACACGCGAGTAGGGAACTGCTTGAGAGCATCGGGAGTCGCGTCAACGCCTTCGTCCTCTTCAGCAGCTTCAGTGTTGTCGGCATCGGAGCCTTTAGCAGTCTGAGAAGTCAAAGCACCGGGAGTAATGGAGATAATCTCAAAAGAGTCATCACCGGTACGGTATCCTTCTTCGTCAGTCAACTTCTCGATCTCTTTGATGTAGTTAGCTACAAAGAGCTCAGCTTTCTCAGGAACGAGATTGGTCTGTACGACGCGGGCAAGTTCGGCTTCCAGCTCGGTCTTCTCTTTAGTAAGAGCGGGTAAGTCAGCGACCAACTTGCGCTGTTCTTCTAATTTGACTTCAAGTCCTGCGATTTCAGCGTTCTTCCGTTGTATAAGTTCTGTCTTGTCTTTCCAGTCAAACAACCAGAACATAACAACAATGAGTGCGATTACTACGAAGGCCACGACGATTTTAACAGGTGTATTTATAGTCATCGTACCTCCTAAGATTCTGTTTCACTGGATGAAACGTTTTTCGAAGCTTCTGCAGGCTGTTGAGCGGCGATACCGGCAGCAGCATCAGCATCATAACGAGCTTCGATTTGGAAAGTAAAGCCTACACCAGACTCAATCTTAGTCTGAGAGGTAGAAGACAAAGAAGACTCCGTAAAGATAGGAGAGTTATCCATCTTCTTAATAAACTCAGCCACAGTAGCTAACGGGGGTTTGCCGGGGCGATGAGCAGCGATACCGCTCATAGTAACGGCCGTCGTCGAAGGTTCAACGGACAAGCTAGTTAGCCAAACATTTTCTGGTAAGACCTTCCCTACTTCAGTCAAGAGATTTGCATACCGAACCGGGTCGTATTTCAAACTGGTGATGATTTTAATCTCACTCTTGAGTTTGGCAATCTGCGTCTTGATCTCATCAATGACGGGCAAACTCTGCTCCGTCTTTTTGATCTCTTCGTCTAGTTGCTCAATCTTAGCCTGAGAAGCGTCTACATCTGACTGCAGACGGGATCCCCAAACTATGCAACCAACTAGCGCGGCGCAGACACACACAAACAAAACTGCGACCAGCGGGTCGAAAGTAAACCTCTTACGCTCAGTAGGCAATAGGTTGACCTTGATGGTCATCGTGCACCTCCCTTTGGAGTATCAGCTCGACTAAGTTAACCGACTATTCACTGCACACTTATTGCTTGCGCAATGCCAAGCCGGCTACAACCATAGCCATAGGCGCAAGTGCTTCGAGATCATCAGCCTCAATGCCCTGAACGTTCTCAATCGAAGCGCTCCGGAACGGATTAGCTATCTGACACTCGATACTTAACTCGTTCGCCAAGTAGACATCGATATTCTTCATTCTGGCTGTACCGCCGGAAAGAACAACCAAGTCTACCGACTCTGCTTTTTCTTTAGACCGATAATAATCGAAAGAAAGCTGAATATCTCTAACCAAATCGTTCAAAACTGGAACGATAATTTTAAAGACCCGCATCGTAGTGGGAGCTACCGGTGCAGAATCGTCACCAACTCTAACAACACACTTCTCAATCTTGAAACGCTCTGCCTCTTCGAAAGACAAGTTTAGCTCCTGTCCGATAGCTTTCGTAAAGCTATTACCGGCCACAGAAATAGTTCTATTTTGGCGGAGCAAGCCCGCCTTAAAAATGTTAATACTTCCCGACGAAGCCCCTAAATTTATCAAAGCAATAGTTTTATCAGCAGCAGAAAACTCAGGATTGCTCTCTTGCAAAGCTCTCAAGAGTGCAAATGGCTCCAAATCAACCGCTTCGGGAATAGCACCGGCTATTTGAATAAGCTCGCGAGTGTTGGTAATCATCTCTCTCGGAGCTGCCACCAAAAGGACTTCCATCATTTTAGGATCGTCGGGAATCGATTCCTGAAGAATCAGACCGCTAACCTGAGCATCAGAAACTGCGTAAGGTAAGTACTGTTCAGCCTGATACTGAATGGAAGTGGAAAGTTCACGTTCAGTCATAATAGGCATCTTGATAGGCCTAATTACCACCGACTGACCGGAAACAGCGCTGACAATGGGGCACTCTGCAGGAAAATTATTTTCTTTCAGTAGCTCTCTAATCGTTTCACCCAAAGTCTGGGCATCTACGATAGCGCCATCTTTGATGGTAGCCGGAGGGGTAGGACAAGAAGCATAACGCGTCAGTTGAAGTCCTTTTTTGCCACGAACCATAGCAGCAACCTTTATGGTATTGCTGCCAATATCCATACCGCAAACTTCTTCTTCTTTTTTGAAGATTTTCTTCAACAGCCCGTTGATAAAGTCCATTACTGACCCCTTCTCTTAAACAGCACCACAAATATGCTCGGCGCCGATCACTGCTTCAGGAGCTTTCTTCCTGGTTCTGTAAAAACCTCCAAGAGCAGCTTTTATAAGAAAGAAACTACACTCGCAGAGAATCTTTGCAGTTCGAGTGAAAATGTAAAACCCCTTCAAAGTATATTTAGTAGCCAATCCCTGCGTAATATGGCCAATTCATTATAAAATCTACAATTTGATTTTTATAAAGCAAACATACAAAAGCCCCCACAGCCATAAAAGTTCCCAAAGGTAACGGATCTTTTCCTCTCTTCCTAGAGACCAACATCATTACCAGTGCTAAAGCTGCTCCCAAAACAAAACTCAAAAAGAAAGAAATTAATCCTAAATTCCATCCCAAAAAGGAGCCAATCATAGCTGCCAATTTTATATCACCGCCACCCATAGCTTCCTGTTTGCTAACAAATTTACCTATAGATTGGATCGCCCAGTAAAAAGCAGTTCCCAAAGCCATACCATACAAAGAAGACAGACCATTGAGCCAAGGACTTCCGGCAGCCTCATACCCCCTCAAACTCTCCGGCAAAAGAGAAAAATCAAAAAAAGTAAAATCAGCCCGCATGGGAATAAAGAAAGCGCCTACAAGGCCGACGATCATACCGCCATAAGAAACGGAATCCAAAATAATCCAATGATCGAAATCAGTAAAAAAGACAACGATAAGCAAACAAAAGAAAATAAAAGCATAAACAAATTCTGCATTAACTCCATTATAAAAGTAATACAGAAAAACTGACATACAAGCGGTGAAAGCTTCTATAGCCGCATAACGCCAAGAGTAAGAACTGCCGCAAACTGAACAGCGCCCTCCCAAATAAAAATAAGCCACTATGGGCAAATTTTCCCACCAACGCAAAGGTGTACCGCACGTTCCGCAAGCCGATCCTGGCCAAACCACAGAACGTTCCAAAGGAAGACGATAGATGGCTACATTGAGAAAACTGCCAATCAATGAGCCGTAAACAAAAACAATAACAGCTCCTATCGGATTGCTGCAACACAGTTCTTCTAACATAAAAAACGGGACACTCCCTTGTTTTACGTTTTTCCCCAGGATAGAGCAAACTTGACTAAAAAAACCCCCCCCCACAAAAGAGTGGGGGGGGGAAAAAAAACTCATGGTCAAAAAAAAGACCGACTACTTATCATCAAGTGAATGAGGATTAACGTTAGCAGCCGCAGCAGCTTGCTCATTTTCGACTAATCCCATAGTAGCAGTGAAAGCAGGATAACCCTCTCCGCAACCAGCAGCTGTATGATTAGACTCTGAGCAATACACTATATAACGGTCAGGATTACTAGCGGATTTATAAGCTGCGCTATAAGTATCTTTGCCGGCGGAAGGGCAATTAGGAATAGCCTTCATGTAGGGCTGCTGGCCATTGGCTGCGGTCTTAAGAGCTTCGAGTGTAGCGGGATAGCGACCACCATTGTCAGTAGCGTACATTTCGCAAGCAGTACCGATATTCTTCAGATTGGCCTTGCAGGAAGTAACCTGACCCTGAGCACGAGCGCGGATGAAGTTAGGTACCAAGATAGCGGCCAAAATAGCGATAATAGCGATAACGATCATGAGCTCGATCAAGGTAAAACCTTTACGAGAAGAGACGCGATGCATCATCTGAAAATTTCCTCCAAAATATTTACGAATGCAGGCCTAGTAGAATTTCGCCCTGAAGCTGCAACTCTATAGGTATGGCTAAATACTAATGCACGCCCCCACCTTTGTCAACCTTACTAAACCAATTAGCTCCCTAATTTAACAATTTTTACAAAAAAATAAAAGTTGGGAGAGTTACCGCAAATCCAACAATTTGCTAAAGTTCTCTCCCAACTTTCCGACAACATACCCCCGCCTTAAGCGCAGGCATACATACCCATTCTTTTTAAGCGACTTAAGCCATACTTCCGACCAACTGATACAGCGGTAAAAATACAGAAATAACGATAAAGCCTACGATACCACCCATACCGACAATCATGATAGGCTCCAACATTGAAGTTAAAGACGAAAGCAAGTAATCAACTTCTGTATCATAGAAGTCAGCTATCTTGGAAAGCATAGCGTCTAAGTTACCAGTCTCCTCACCTACGGCCACCATTTGAGTAACCATGGGCGGGAACATACCGGAAGCACCTAAAGGAGAAGCGATACTCTCACCTTCACGAATGCTATCTCTGATCCTGGTAACGGTAGCAGCAATTACTTCGTTACCGGAAGCCTTACCTACAATTTCCAAAGATTGCATAATAGGTACACCAGAAGAAAGCAAAGTACCTAATGTACGGCAAAAACGAGAAATAGCCACCTTCTTGTTCAACAAACCGAAAACCGGTAAATTGAGCTTCAGCTGGTCATATTGCTTACGTCCGGCCGGAGTTTCAACATACTTCTTGAGTAGTACGACACAAACACCGCCCCCCAAAAAGAAGAAAGCCAAGAAGACAGGATTACGGGCTAGCTTAGTAACGCCGATCAAAATCCTGGTAGGCAGAGGCAACTGCAAGTTCATACCCTCGAAGAGAGATACGAACGTAGGCAAAATATAAGTAACTAAGAAGAACACGATGCCCATGGCCATAACTAAAATAACCACAGGATAGGTCAAAGCGGCCTTCACCTTCTTCTTCAAGGCAAAGTCTTTTTCCATGAAGCCGGCCAAACGTTCCAAAACTTCATCGAGCACACCACCCATCTCACCGGCTTTTACCATACTATAATACAAAGTGGAAAAAACGTCGGGATGCTTTTGCAGAGCGCTCGATAAAGTAGAGCCGCCTTCTACGTCGCGTCTAACTTGGACGAGAGTTTGCTGCAGTTTCTTGTCTTCAGTTTGCTCAGATAAAATGTCAAGGCAACGAACCATTGCCAAGCCAGCGTTAATCATCGTGGCGAACTGTCTACTAAAAACCGTAAGCGCCTGCTCGTCAACTTTCTTCATATTCTGGAGCCAGCCAAAGATATCCCCATCAGCAGCGCTTCCAGATCGCTGTTCCATCTTTACGATGGTCATCTTCATGTCCTGTTGGACGATCTTTTGGGCCGCTCTGATATTGGGAGCTTCCAATTGGTCTTTTCTAATCTGACCCTCTTGATCACGTGCTTCGTATACGAAGACAGGCATTGGCGCCTAACCTCCTTGCAACAACTCTCTTTTCAACAAAAAAACTAGATACGAGACAAAGAACCGACAAGAATGCACATAACGGGCACGAGCCACCAAATAGCTGACATAGCGAATACCTCCTATTTATCTCCCAGCCATCCTCTCAAGAGAACAACTGTCCCAATTACACAATTTCCGTTCATTCGATAAGTGAGCCAGAATCCTTCCTAAATAGGAGGAAGGATACCAGCTATTGCTATTACTTGCGATTGGCGCTCTCAATCATGCGGCGCAAATCATCGGCGTGAGTAGTATGGTTGAGAGCCTCTTCCATGGTAATTTGCTTGGTATTATACAGATCGAGAAGAGCTTGCTCCATAGTCTGCATACCATGCTTGGAACCAGTCTGAATGGCATTATAGATCTGGTGACTCTTACCTTCACGGATAAGGTTACGCACGGCAGAGGTGGTAATCATAACCTCTACAGCAGGTACTCGTCCTTTTCCTGAAGCATGGGGAATTAACTGTTGAGAAAAAACACCTTCAAGCACAGAAGCCAACTGAATGCGAATCTGTTGTTGCTGGTGAGGCGGAAATACATCCACAATACGGTCTACAGTCTGGGAAGCATCGCAAGTATGCAAAGTAGAGAAGACCAAGTGTCCAGTTTCGGCAGCTGTCAGAGTACCAGCCATAGTATCCAAGTCACGCATCTCGCCGACCAAAATAACATCGGGATCTTCACGTAAAGAGGAACGCAAAGCATTGGCCCAGCTCATAGTATCCTGACCTAACTCGCGTTGATTGATCATAGACTTCTTATGGAAGTGTACGTATTCGATAGGATCCTCAATAGTAAGGATATGGAAATTATGCTCAGAGTTAATCAAGTCTAACATACAAGCTAAAGTAGTAGACTTACCCTGGCCTGTAGCGCCGGTAACCAAAATGAGTCCTTGAGGACTGCGTACCATATCTTCAATAACGGGAGGCAAGTTCAACTCCGCGCGAGAGGGAATCACGCTTGAAATAGCACGCAAAGTAGCGCCCACATTGCCGCGCTGTTTAAAGACGTTGACACGAAAACGACCGTAATCGCGTACACCGTGAGAGCAATCCAACTCCCAAGTTTTTTCGAACTTTTCTTTCTGACGCTCGTTCAGAATACTGTAAATCAAGCGCTTGCTGTCATCTGACACCAGACGGGGAAGTTCGGTGGGAGTAAGCTTGCCGCTGATACGCAGAATAGGAGGCAGACCTACAGACAAATGCAAGTCGGAAGCGCCCTTCTCAACGGTAAGTTTAAGCAAGTCGTCCATGGTGTAGCGGAATGAAGATGCTACTGACATATTGTGACCTCCAGGTATTGAGCTTTAGTCTGTAAACTAAACATAACCGTCTTTACAGTCAGAACAAAAAAAATGACCAAACCGACATTGTTTCTGTCCGGCATTACGCTCCTCCCCCCATCCGACTAAAGCGAATAGCCAACGCTCTGCAATACGGTACAAAAAAAAAGAATTGACAAAACAAACAGAGCGCTAAGTGCCTGTTCTGAAAAAGAATATTCAGCTGCAAGCCCAAAGCGCTATTGAATATTTATCAGAAATCGCCGGAACTCTCTACGTAAACTACACGCAAGCTCTCTTCCATTGAAGTGACGCCGGAGAGCACTTTAGCCAAAGCGTCGTCCTGCATAGTACGCATGCCTTCTTCGATAGCCGCTTGCTTAATTTCAGCAGTAGAGCTGCGATGGAGAATGAGAGCGCGTACACGGTCGGTAATGGTAAGGATTTCATGAATACCCGTACGTCCGCGATAACCGGTCATTTTACAGTTGTCACAACCGCGGCCGCGATAGAAGTTAATCGTCGTATCAGAGTACATAGAAAGACCGAAACGACGCACAGCTTCGGGAGTAGGTTCATAAGGTTCTTTACAGTTGGGACAAATAGTTCTGGCCAAGCGCTGACCAAGCACACCAATTACAGAAGAAGCGACCAAGAAGGGCTCCACCCCCATCTCTACCAGACGGGAAATAGCGCCAGAAGCATCGTTGGTGTGCAGAGTGGAAAGAACCAAGTGACCGGTCAGAGCGGCCTCTACGGCGATGCGAGCCGTTTCTGTGTCTCGAATCTCACCGACCATGATGATGTCGGGGTCTTGACGAAGGAAAGCGCGCAAAGCTGAAGCAAAGGTCAGGTCGGCTTTGTTATTTACCTGCACTTGGTTAATACCTGGCAACTGATACTCTACAGGATCTTCAATAGTCAAAATATTAGTTAAACCTGTATTGAGCTTATTTAAGCAAGAGTAAAGAGTAGTAGACTTACCTGAACCTGTAGGGCCGGTAACCAAAATCATGCCATAAGGTTTTTCTACAACATCTTCAAACATACGTTGATTGATATCGGAGAAACCTAGTTTATTCAAACCAAGCATTACAGAGCCGCGGTCCAAAATACGCATTACCACCTTTTCGCCGTGAATACAAGGCACGGTGGAAACACGCAAGTCGAATTCACGACCATCATGGCGCAAGTGAATCTTGCCATCTTGAGGGATACGACGTTCGGCAATGTCCATATTGGACATAATTTTAATACGAGACACCATAGGAGCCTGAATATGCTTAGGCGGGCTCATTACATCATGTAACACACCGTCTACACGGTAACGTACTTTTACGTTACGAGCTTCGGGCTCAATGTGAATATCGGAAGCCTTATCATTAATAGCCTGAGAAATAATCAAGTTTACGACGCGAACAATAGGCGCCTCATCGACCATTTCTTTGAGCTTATTGATATCTATTTCATTTTCTTCAATATCATCTTCAACTTCCATACTATCGCCGAAATCAGTATCCACCAAATCCTTCACTACATCATCAACTGCCACCATATCGGTAGTACCGAACATAGTGCTGATAGCTTTTTTAATGGCGTCTTCGGTGGCAATTACCGGTTTAATATCAAAGCCGGTAATCAAGCGAATGTCGTCAATGGCCAACACGTTAAGCGGATCGACCATAGCCAGAGTGAGTTTATTATCACGCTGCTCAATCGGTATGACATTATAGCGTTTGGCTAGGTGCTCGGGGATAGACTTTACTAGTTCGGCATCTAGGACTTTTCCGTCTAAATCTACGAAAGCTACATTCATAGCTTTACCCAGAGATTCGACAATATCCTTATCGGTGACAAAACCTTTAGCGACTAAAACCTTTTGTAAAGGCTCTTTGGTACTCTCTGCCTGAACTTTGGCTTTTTCCAACTGACGTTGGGTAATAAAGCCTTCTTCAACCAGCATAGCACCAATTTCTTCTGGACTCTTGGAAACCATCCCAAACTCACTCCGTTGCAAGCATTTCACTCGACGCGAACATCATTTCTTCGCAAAAAACGGAAAAAAATCACACGCCAACTGGGTAGGTTTGCTTCAAGCAAAATCGGCTTTTATCCTGTCTATATGGGCAAATAATTAAACCAAAAGAAAACTGTCCGCCTTCTTGACAAAATACAGCGCACAGTTTTCAAAAAAAAACTCAAACAAAAACCTTAAGCTTCATTTTCCTCTTGAGCAAAATAATTAACTCTCGGAGGCAAACCAGCTTTGGCACGTTCGACAACTTGCTCAATCCAAGCCCTTACCATGCCTATAGCCACGGCATTGGAACCGCCTTCGGGAATAATAATATTAGCATAACGTTTAGTAGGCTCCGTATAAAGCATATGCATAGGACGCACAACCTTTTGATATTGCTCAATTACCTCATTGAGACTACGACCGCGCTCCATAATATCTCGACGCAAGCGGCGAATAAAGCGTACATCCGCATCGGTCTGTACAAAAATTTTAACATCCATACGCTCGCGCAGTCTGGGATCAGCCAAAGCTAAAATACCTTCCACTATTAAAATGTGGGCAGGCTTGACCAGTTTGGTTTCTTTACAACGTGTATGAGAAATAAAGGAATAAACCGGCTGATTGACCTCTTCGCCACGCCGCAATGCATCTAAGTGTTGAATTAAAAGATCGTTATCGTAAGCATCCGGATGGTCATAATTAGTTTTAGGGCGATCCTCTAGGGGAATATCAGACTGATCTTTATAATAGGAATCTTGAGCTATAACTTGCACCAAATGGGGCGGATAAGACTCTTTTAACTTACGAGCTACCGTTGTTTTGCCTGAACCGGTTCCTCCAGCAATACCAATAATCAAAGCAGCTCCTTTTACCCCTCCGTTGCTGGAACAATCACAATTGGTATTTCCTGATATTATTTTCGTGCTCTCTGAAGTTTTGTCCAAAGACATGACTCCCGTCTCCTTTCACATCGTTGCGCACATAGTAGTAATAATGACTGGGAGTAGGACTGCAAGCAGCCTTTATAGACTCAATCCCCGGATTACAGATGGGGCCAACCGGCAAACCAGCATATTTATAAGTATTATAGGGAGAATCTATCTCCAAATCTTTATAAAGCAAAAATTCTTTTTGGTAGCCAAGAGCAAATTGCACTGTGGCGTCACATTCCAACTTTATACCGTCATTGAGTCTATTAATATATACACCAGCAATAACGGGACGCTCGGAAGCGACTTGAGCTTCTCTTTCAACCAAAGAGGCCAAAATAATAGTATCATACAGTGAAAGAGGTGATTTTTTTGTATGATACGGCAGGACGGTTTCTTTGAAATGTTCGGCTACCGTTCTGACCAAAAGCTCAACATCGCAATCCAAAGGCAAAGTATAAGTATCGGGCAAAAAATAGCCTTCCATGTTATCAGGAAAAAGATTGCCGTACTTTTTTCCTTGTGTGGTAGTTAAGTGCAAAAATTCTTGAGCCGTACCAATTTTATTTTTTTCTACAATGGCGGCACACTCTTTAAGTGTGAGCCCTTCTGGGAAAGTAACTACTTTAGAAGCAGTATGCCCTTCTACAATAAGCTGTAAAATTTCTCGGGGACTCATAGCGGCACTTAAACTGTAATATCCGGCTTTTATCAGATGACCGCTTTTAAGATAGCGTCCCCAGAATTCAAAAACATGGGCAGAACGCAGCAATCCACGCCGCTCCAAGTCAGTTCCTAGACTGCGCAGAGTCGCCCCCTGTTCTACTTTATAAATCACAGCCCGGGCATTTGCCTTTACAGGCTGATCAAGTTCCTGAAACTTTTGGTAAAAGCAACTAAAAGCCACTGCCAAGCCAACCATACAAATCAGCAAAAAAATCAAAAATTTCTTCATAGACGATAAGCGGCTCTCTCTTTCCCCGAAAGGGTAATTCATTGCTGACTCAACGGGCGTAGTCCTTGTTTGAAATAACAAAACTTAAAAATTCAGCCCTAAAAATCCCATTCCGGAGGATCAAAATTGCCAGGTCTACTCTGTTTATCCAACCAACTCTGCAGAATAATAACTGCTGCTATTTTATCTACAGATTGACGGCGTTTTTTCTCTTTAACTCCACCTTCGCGCATAGCTTGGTGAGCAATAACTGTAGTTAAACGTTCATCCATCATTTCGACGGGAACTTGCAAGCGTTCACGCAATACTCGAGCAAAAGCTTCACAAGCTTCTGCCTTCTCACCGCCAAGACGATCGGTGCGATTGGGCAACCCCACCACTACAGTACCGATAGAACGTTCTTCTACCAAACGACGAATTCGCCCGAGCAACCCGTCGCGATCACGCCCATCCCATACGTCATACGGACTAGCAATCATCCCCATAGGATCGGAGATAGCCAATCCAACTCGCTTCTCCCCCAAATCAATGCCTAAAACTCTCAAGATTTCTCTCCCCTATTTGTAATAAACGACGCGACTTTAAATCTATATGCCAATTTAGATAGAAATGTTCCCATAGAATAGATTCAGCTTCGGCATAAACAGAAGCTGAATAGCGCCCTCGTAACGATTCTGCCAGCGGAGCAGTCATAAACTGTCGCCAAAGCGATCCAACATCCGACCTAATTTTTACAGACTCCAAATGACTAATGGCACAGTGAGCACAGAGCATACCTCCGACAGTAGAGCTAAACCACTCCAGGGATGAACCAATTCCACAAACAGCACATTGAGCGAAATTGGGAGCCGAACCCATAAGTTTTAACAAATGCCACAATACCCATATAGAAACAGCAACCCCTTTATTAGGATAAGCGTTCAAATTATCCAAAGCTTCAGCCAAAATAGCATAAAAACGATTACATTCAGAAGACTCAGCCACATAGCCGCCCTCCTGCAATCCTGGAGCAACTGCAGCAAACAGCTCCAATAAATAACTGCCCCAACACAAGCATTCGTAATTAGCATAAAAAACAGGCCGTACCTTCACTATTTTGGCTTGCGTTAAACGGGCCAACGAACCACGTCCCTTAACAAAAGAGCCCTCAAATTCGGTAAAAGGCTCTACTTTACCGCGCAGTGAGCTATGCGGTTTATTTATTCCGCTGCATATGGCGTCGATACGCCCCTTATCTGAGCTGAGCAAAAATACCACTTCTGAACTTTCGTTCAAGTGGCGACGATGTAATACAATACTTTTAGCGGAAAAAAGTTCACCCATAAGTTTATCAAACAAAAAAAAGCCAAACCTTAAAGCTAGTCAAGTAAACTCAATTTCAAGGTTCGGCTCCATGCTAAAAACAAAATTTACATTTTGAAACCGGGATCGCCCTGCATAATCTTAATAGAAGCACTGGCGCCAATACGACTGGCTCCAGCTTCTACCAAAGCCACAGCGCTCTCAAAATCGTGAATACCACCGGAAGCCTTAACGCCAATGTCTTTGCCTACAGTCTTGCGCATCAGGGCAACATGATGAACAGTAGCTCCACCAGGACCGAAACCAGTGGAAGTTTTAACAAAATCGGTTCCACCTTTAACGGCCAAACGACAAGCCCTTTCAACTTCCTCATCAGTCAGCATGGCAGTTTCCAAAATACATTTTACCAAACGACCTCCAGCGGCTTCGACAACAGCGCGAACGTCTTTTTCCACAAATTCGTCGTCACCGGCTTTTAAAGCGCCAACATTGATAACCATATCAACTTCATCAGCGCCATTAGCAATAGCATCTCTGGTCTCACAAGCTTTGGCAAAGCTGGTAGTGGCTCCTAAAGGGAACCCGATTACTGTGCAGACCTTTACGGAAGAACCACGCAGAGCTTCGGCAGCGGTACTTACCCAACTGGGATTGACACACACGGAAGCGAATTTGTATTGACGAGCTTCTTCACAAATTTTAACAATTTGCTCTTTCACGGCGTCGGCTTTAAGAAGAGTATGATCAATCATATCGCCAATCATGCGTCCGGTAATCTGTTTATTTTCCACTTGACACTGCCTCCTGCGCCTCATGAGACGCGGTAAATATATCTTCTTCGTCCGCAGCCCGGCCACAGACACAGCCCCCCTGTGGGGTTTACGCTAAAAAAACGCCCACGCCTGCCTGCCCGAAGCGTAAGCCTTCAAAACTTTGGCCTATTCATAATCATAACCAAAGGCACGCAACCAATCAGGACGATCCCGCCAGTCTTCTTTTACCTTAATCCACAAATCAAGATAGATCTTTTTGCCAAACAATTCTTCCAATTCCTCTCGAGCCGCAGCCCCTATATCGCGCAGTTTTTCACCTTTACGGCCCAAAATAATATGTTTCTGTCCTTCGCGCTCAACATAAATAATCGCTCTGAGATACTGCACATGTTCGTTTTTTACAGCCGGACGGCATTCTTCAAGCTTAACAGCCACAGCATGGGGCACCTCTTTGTAAGTGCAACGCAACACTTTTTCGCGAATAATCTCTTCAGCTCGACGCTCGTCATCTTGATCGGTAATCTGATCTTCAGGGAAATAAGGGGTACCCACCGGCATCATACTGCGCAAATACTCGAGTAATTCAGGCAAGTTGTCACCATTTTTAGCGGAAACCGGATAAATATCCACAAAATTCCCTAAGCTGCGATAAGCTTCAATGCGAGGCAGCAACGCTTCCTTGGGCACAACTTTATCCACTTTATTGATAACCAATAATTTAGGCGAATGAACTTCCTCAGCTAAAAATTTAGCTACCAAACGATCTTCATCACTGGGCTTACAAGTAGCGTCTACGACCATAACGGTGACGTCAGCTTCGCTACCTTCGGTTTTGGCAGAATCGAGCATCCATTCACCTAAACGAGTTTCCGCCGGATGAAATCCCGGAGTATCGACAAAAACAATCTGACAATGGCCCGAGTGGCTAACCCCTAAAACACGATGGCGCGTCGTCTGCGGCATACCAGAAGTGATAGCTACCTTAGTACCCAAAATAGCATTGAGCAAAGTAGATTTGCCTACATTGGGCCGACCAACCAGGGCAACAAAACCGCTGTGAAATTCTTTAGCACGATGCATAATATTTATTCTCCAAAAAAATCTTTTTTTGACTAAAAGCTACCGATATCTTTTACAAAAGCTTTTACCGCAGAAACACGGCTTAGTTTTCACTCCATCCGATTGCCTTCCCTTGTTGCAAATAAAATGAAAGCGCAATTTCAATCATTTAGTCAACAAATTAAAAATTTGTTCAGACCAAGCTCCCATAGCCAAATCTATTTGCCAGTCAGGCACTTCTTGTTGATCGGTTAAAGCAACTAATCCCCAAACTTGATTATCATGGGCAAAAACAGCCACATCATGACGAGCCCCGTCGTCCAACTCACCAGTTTTATTATAATTTTTTACTTTGCTGAATATACGAGAAGGAAGCTTTTCAATAAACTGTTGTCTACTCAGAATAGCCCAGAACTCTTCATGATAAGTTTTGTCTAAAATATTACCTTGCCAAAGAAGAGCCATTATTGAGGCTAAATCTTGAGCTGAAGTATAATTTTCACCCATTTCTTGAGGTGAAGCCACAAAGTAACGACGTAAAACTGTTTGCCCAACTTGCAAAACATTGCTGATGAAAGAATTAATAAACTTGAAACCTAACTTCTTAATAATCAGATTGGAGGCGCTGTTATCGCTAATAACAATAGCTAAACGAGCCAGTTCACGCCAACTGAATTCACGCCCGACACCAACCTCACAAAGAATGCCTCCCTCCACAATATCGGCTTCAGAAATAACGACAGAATCAGACAGTTCCATGTGTCCTTGCGCAGCCGCATAAAACAAAGCAGCTACAATCGGTATTTTTATCGTACTGGCCGCCCTAAATTTTTTATCCAAATTTTGCCCCCAAACGGGTGAAATAAAGTCAGCTTCCTGTTCTAAACCACCCGTCTGACCACATAACTGAAAAAAAGCCAGCCCCGAGCCAACTTTAGTTAAAAGCGAACCTTGCCAAATCTTCAGAATTTCTTCTTTATCTTTGGAAAAACAAGGCATCTTTTCATAATTAGTTACGAAACTGTTAACCATTTATGTGTCCTTATAGCAATTTTTGCAAAAAAAAAGCAGCGGAACCAAATCCACTGCTCTTTTCTTCCGTTTGTGGTACGGGAGGAGGGATTTGAACCCTCACGCCCTTGCGGACTCGGGATTTTAAGTCCCGTGCGTCTACCGTTCCGCCACTCCCGCATACAAGCGAGCGCCAACCGTTATCGATTGACCACGGAAGGCATTATGCACATTTTTCAAGAGCTTGTCAAGACCAAAACCTAGCAATTCTTTATCCGTAAATTGCAATATTAAGTTGAACACTTTTCCATAGCCTGACATGAGCCGAGTATAATGCTCAGTTCATCATCAAA
>CAKTUZ010000035.1 GCA_934621605.1 uncultured bacterium
TTAGCTTCAGCTTCTTTCTTAGCTTTGGCCTCTTCCTTGGCTTTAGCTTCAGCTTCTTTCTTAGCTTTGGCCTCTTCCTTGGCCTTAGCTTCAGCTTCTTCTTTAGCCTTAGCTTCGGCTTCTTCTTTAGCCTTAGCTTCAGCTTCTTCTCTGGCCTTAGCTTCAGCTTCTTCTCTGGCCTTAGCTTCAGCTTCTTCTCTGGCCTTAGCTTCGGCTTCTTCTTTAGCCTTAGCTTCAGCTTCTTCTCTGGCCTTAGCTTCGGCTTCTTCTTTAGCCTTAGCTTCGGCTTCCAGGCGGATAATCAGAGGATGCTGGGCATCAAGTTCTTTCAAATAGGCAATCAATTGCTCAATACGTCCGGCATAATCTTCGGCATAATATTGGCTATATAATTCTATAAGCTTAGCTATAAAATCGGCACCAGCTCTCTCTTCACCAACAATTTGCTCTATAATTCTGATAGAAGCGTCTGGCTTACCAATCTTGACATAATCTTCAGCTATTTGGTTGATAATTTCTAAACCGGCTCCCAGACGAAGAGCTCGCCGCAAACAAACAATAGCCAAGGGAAGCTTATCAACCACAGTGTAGGCTTGTGCCAAAAGAATTTGCAAAGCGGAACTATCTGGCTTATCGGCAGCTAAATTGCGGTAGAAATCGACATAACCAAAAGGCTTGGCTTCTTTTCTATCTTCACTGTTAATTTTGAAGACTTGCAACACGGCTTCTTTGGCTCTAATATTGCCAGGTTCGATAGCCAACTGAGCTTTATAAGAAGCCAAAGCCTCATTTATATTGCCCTCGCGGACTTGCTTATCAGCCAAATCAAGGCGCAATTCTTTAAGTTTATCAACAATGTTCTCATCGTCAGACTTATACTTAAGAGCCTCTTCGTAGCGCTCGATAGCCAAAGCGGGAGCATCGTCGAAACGAGCCAACTCAGCCAACTGAGAATAACAATTGTGTAGACCGGCTTGAGCTTTTTCGTCTTGGTTGAGCTTGAAAGCCTCCAAGAAAGCTTGCAAAGCGTCTTCCACAGAAGAAGCATCCTCAAATTGAGTGCCTAAAATAACCAACTGAGCTGATAAGCGATCTTTAGCTCCATCAAAGTCGGGAGCAACAGCCAAAAGTTTGCGCAGAACTTCGATAGCGCAGCGAGTTTCATACTGCTCTTCGAGAGAGTGTGCCCATTTGTCGTAGGTTTCAACTTTACGGTCTTCTATGCTGCCTTTAGCCGAATAACGCTCTTCACACTCGCAACAAACGGCCACTGCACTCTCGTAACAACCATTCTGAAGTAAAGTTCCGGCCCATTGAGTGTAGAAATTAACAATCTGTTCTACAGCATCAGTTGATTTAGGCAAGTAATTCAAAATGCCAGCCATAACATCAATGGCTTCACGGTAAGCGCCTTGCTCAATAAATGAAGCTGACCACTTCTTGTAAACACCTAAGAAGCAAGCTTCCAATCCCTCCGCTTCAGGAGCGAAGTCTTGCAATTTAGCGAGCTGCTGCACAGCCTCAGCATACCGCCCGGCCCTTTCTTCACTCTCAGACCACAACTTATAAATACGTACAATCTCAGCCACACCGGCTTCGAAACTAGGATCAAGCTTATTGAAGCGACGCATAACCGTAACTGCCCCAACATAGTCGCCATCCTTCTCCGAAGCTTTGGCCTTGTTGCTGAAAATGGTAAATTTGCGTTTGCGTATCTCTTGCAAACCGGGTTCGCGCTTGGCCAAGCTGTCCAAAACCGCAGAAGCAGCCTGGATATGATCCTCGGCAGCCAAAGCATCAGCCCAACGATAATGCAGAGAGCGCAACTTAATCTGCAATTCATCACTGGCCCCGATATCGCTAATCAGATCATCAATAACCTTAATGGCCTCTTCATATTCCCCGCCTTCGGCTAACCCATCAGCCCAAGTGAGAGCAACACGCTGCTCATGCTCGTTAGTTTCAGCTAAATCGGGGAAACGATTTCTAAATTGTCGGATAATATCGACAGCCTCAGAATATGAGCCCAAAGCTTCTTCATAGCGGATCCAACACCCATACAAACGCTTAATGTTATCCAAACTGGATATATGCTTGGGATCATGATTATAGTGATGTTCGCAAGCTATAATTGCTCCGGCAAAATCGTCAGCATTTTCTTTAACATCGACCCAATAGCTGTAAAGACGTTCAATTTCAGCCTTAATGGACGACTCTTCAGGCTGTAATTTGGACAGTTTGGAAAGGCAGGAAATAGCCTCTGAATAGCTTCCGTTGTTCTCGTAACTTTCGGCCCATGATTTGTACAAACGCGAAATCTGATTGCGAACTTCCTGATCATCAGCCACACTGGCCGCCCAATTTTTAGCCACAGAGATAGCTTCTTCATAACGACCATCTTGTTCCAAAGAATCAAGCCAAGCACCGTAAAGACGAGCGATATGCTCATTAGCAATCTTTTCGGAGCTCTTACATTCGGACGCCAAACCTCTGTAGGCTTTAATGGCCTCTTCATAAAGTCCGTCAGCAGCCAACTCTCTGGTGCGTGACTCATAAAGCTGAACCAACTCGTCGACGCAAGCCTGAGCCGCAGGGTACTCACTCAATGTTTGACGTACAACCTTGACAGCTTCAGCAAACTTATTCTCACCTTGTAAATGCTGACTCCAGCGGACGGACAAACTGATAATATAGTCAGCCACTTGAGAGTTGTCAGGCTGCTCTTTAGCCAAATGATGCAGCAACTTATCGGCATCGCTGTACATACCATCTTCGACCATCTCTTCGCTCCAGCGCGAGTAAATAGCCACAATAGCCTTATCAATAGGCTCAGCGAAGCTGCGTTTGGCGTAATTCTTGTAAATCTTGATGGCTTGTTCGTATTGTCCGCTGCTAAGCTGCTCTTGAGCCCAGTCCTGAACTAAGCGACTAATTTCAGACTCGGCAGTTTTATTGCCAGGATAAGCTTCCAGCAATTTGTCAAAGAGCGAAAGAGCCTCAGCATAATTGCCATCCACTTCGTAAGAAGCTGTCCAATCGACATACAGACGGGTAATTTCTTCAGCCACATTGTCGGAAGCAAAGCGACTGGCGGCCAATTTGCTGAGTGAAGCCACGGCCAGTTCGTAGTTGCCCTCTTCTTCTGCTTTGGAAGAGCGCAAATTATACAATCTCTGAATAGATTTTTTGGCGTCTTCCTGATCGAGATCTTGATCAAACTGCTCGGCGAATATCGAAATAGCCGCTTCGAATTTACCAGCTTGCTCTTCTTTATCAGCCCGCTCGTGATACAAACGTACCAACTCTCGGCTGACCAAAGCATTGTCAGGCTGCATGGAGCGCAACTTGAAGAGCACATCCTGAGCAGCTGCCAAATCGCCAGTCTCTTCGGTAGAAGCCATATTCTTCATAAGCAGGTTGCCAATCTCGGCGGCGATAGGCGCCTTGTCCTCGGCCATTTCCTGCAATTTGAGCAAAACATCCACAGCCAAATTGATCTGATCGGCTTGAATATAGACAGAAATAAGCTTGCGGCTGGTAGGCTCGGTAAAAGATATTGAATTGGCTTTTTCCCAGCACTCGCGAGCCTTGGTCGGATTATTTTCGGCAAAATAGCAATCGCCGAGCAAAGTGATGGCCTTGAGATTCTGAGCATCCAATTTTAAAGCCCGACTCAAACGCTGACGCGCTCTCTCGTAATGGCCCAATTCCAAGAAATCTGATCCCATATCGATAAGATCGGATACTTCACCGGCCACATTAGCCGGAGCGACATAATGCTCGACAGCCTGTGTAGGAGCAACGCCAGTAGCAGCGGCGACCGCAGGCGCCTGTTTCTCAGCAGATTCAACCTGAGTAGGCTGAACAGCAACGACCTGAGGCGCTGCCTGAACAGCCGCCGTTTGTTGAAGCTTAGTAAGCTCCATGTCAAACATTTTGGTAAGGCCCTCATCAGCTGCTTCTACAGCCAAAACGCGACCTTTTTCCAGCAACCCGTGACCATTTTTAGTGTCTCCGCTGTTAATTAAAGAGACAGCGGTTTGTAAATAAGCTGGATAGTATTTAGGATCACATACAATAGCCTGCATAAAGAGACTTCTGGCTTCTTCTAAGCGACCAGTAGCCTGAGCGATAACGCCTTGGGAGAAAATTTCTTGGGCCGAAAGCACGGAAGACACACCAATAGTCCCTTTTGCGATATCTTCCTTGATATATTCGGCAAGTTCCTCAGGCAGATTAGATTCGGGCGTGGCAGCCTCTTCGATAGGCTTAACCTCAACAGCAGCTACGCGTTCATCGCTCTTATCCACATCGGAAACGGTAAAGAGATTTTCCAAATGCTCGGTAGCTTCGGGGTGTTCGGGAATAAATTGCAGTACTTTGGAATAAGACTTTTTGGCATCTTCGATATAACCAAGCTTTTCTTGTAAACGAGCTGCCTCCAGCCAGAAAGTGCTATTATTAGGCGCAATAAGCACCAAACGCTGATATTGGTCCAAAGCTTCTACAAAGTCACCGCTGGCTACAGCGATTTGTGCTCTAGTGACACGAGGAGCAACAGCCTCCGGATAAGCAGCCATAACAGCCTGAATAACCTTAAGCGCCTCAGCAGACTTACCCACACGACTGAGTACAGAAGCGTAACGACATCTGATATCAACATTAGTGGGATTAAGCTTGCAAGCTTTATCATACTGCTCCAAAGCCATATCGGCCTGATCAAGCTTAATATAAGCTTCACCAAGATCTACCAAAGCCTCTTCATAATCAGGTTTAGCCTCCAAGGCTCGCTTCAGGAAGTCTACAGCCACCACATAATTACCCAATTTTTGTAAATAAGTGCGACCAACAGCCCTTAAGCTACGAGCATCATTAGGCTTAACTTTTAACACTTTGTTGAAACCAAATAAGGCATATTTGGGCTCATTTAGCTCCAAGTAAGCCATACCGATTTCGTAGTAAATATTAAGATTGTCAGGAGACAGCTCCAAAATGCGCTGATAAACCTGAATAGCCTTATCAGACTGATTGAATTTACGATACACAGAAGCCAAAATTGTCTGTGCTTCAATATCGTTAGGATTGATTTCGACAGCAGTCCTAAGCTCTTCTATAGCTTTTTCACCATCTCTGCGCTTAACATAACATTTACCTAAGCTGACATGAAATTGCGAGTTCTTCGGCTGTAAGGCGACGGCTTGACTGAAGGCTTTAACGGCGTCGTCGATATTTTCCATCTGCTCGGAAACCAAGCCCAAGTTGTAAAAGCTGTAACTGTCGCGAGGATTTAATTGAATAGCCTGAGTCAGAGCTTTAGAAGCTCCGACAAAATTTCCCATCTTCTGATAGGCCTGAGACAAGTTGAAATAAGACTCATAATCTCCAGGATCTAATTCCAAAGCTTTACCAATAGCTTCTACAGCTTTGGGCCAATTACCCAACTGGAAAGCTATTTGACCGTACTCGCTCCAAGCTTCCGTATACTCCGGATTTAAAGAAACTGTCTTTTCGTACATTTGCATGGCCAAATCGGGACGATAGACCTCTTTGCAACAACGAGCCAGAGAGATATATCCCTCAGCATTATTAGGTTCAATATTAAGAGTCTTTTGGAACTGTACCATGGCCTGCTTGTAACGGCCTGCCTTCATATTGATACGTCCCAAAGAAAATAAATAGCGAGTACATTTAGCGTCTAAAGCATGAGCAGCTTCAAATTGCTTAATAGCCGGCACAGTTTGATTTTCTTTTTCGTAAATCAAACCAAGCTGATAATGAGATTCGGCTGAGCGAGGGTTATCTTCGGTGGCCTTACGCAAATTGATAATAGCCATTTTATTTTGGCCCAATTGCGAATAGATCAAACCAGCTTGCTCGCGAGCTTCCCAAAGACGAGGGTTGACATCTACAGCTTTGTTGAGATGTTTTAAAGCTATTTCCGGACGCCCTAAAAGTCTGTTGGCACGCCCCAACTGATAATGAGCATAACCATCATTGGGATTGAGAGCCACTGGACGTTCAAAAGCAGCTAAAGCTTCCCTAACTTCTTTTCTATAAAAAGCCAAATAAGCAGGATCGGTAAAAATATTAAGTACATGAGGGTCAAAACGCAGAGCTTTTTCAAAATCTTCCAAAGCGCCCTTTAATTCGGTATTCTTCGCAAAAAGTAAACCACGGTGTAAATAAGCCAAAGCGTGATTAGGCTGCAGATTCAGAACTTGATGGAAAGCTCTGACAGCTTCACCAAGGTTTCCAGCTATCTGATATTCTCTTCCTAGTTGGAAAAACGCCTCAGCGTCGTGAGGATGCAGTTTTACCATAGTTTGATATTTCTGCAAATTAGAAGCTGACAACTCTGCCATTATAGTTATAAACCCTCATTATCTTTTCCCGATCCGATTACAGCCTTCGGCCTAAACCGAGATCAGAATTAAACTGCTCTCGCAATTCCGTTTCAATGCATATACAAAAAGATATGCTCGCTTCAGAAGGAAACGGTTCCGTCGATTTCGTGTTAAGCTTATTTTTTCCTACATAAAAATGCGGAGAATTCGGCCTATTAGCCGCTCTCTTATTTGTTTTTAGTTGATTTAAGAAAAAAAGCGACGCCCCCATTAGTGAACAATATTGAGCAGGCGGAAAGAGTGGTTTTGCAGAAGCCGAGACGGGCTTTTTTGAACAATTTCGTCAAAGATTATTTTTATGGGAGAAAATGATGATTCAAGCTGAAAGATTGCGCTTATGGCCTTTGGAACACTGCGATTTGGGGAAGAATTACCAGTGGGCCAACGATATGGAATTGTGCCGTTATGCCGGCGCCCTGCCTATGCCTAAATCGCTTAATGATTTGGAAGGCTGGTTCACCAGTGCCAACAACAATCCGGAAACAGCGATTTTTTCTATTAAACTGAATGATGGAGCCTACATAGGTAATATAGAAATACGCAATTTAGATTTGCGTTGCGCCAATTGTGAATTGGGAATTATTTTAGGCGAAGCTTCTATGCGCGGTAAGGGATATGGTCAAGAAGCAGTTATGGCTTTATGTGGCTTTGTTTTTGATCAATTGCGCCTACACAGAGTTACTGTACATGTTTTGGAATTTAATGAGAGAGCGGCCCACATGTTTACAAAATGCGGTTTCGTTCAAGAAGGCACGGAGCGAGAATCATTTTGGGCGGACGGACGCTATTGGGATATACACATTTTTAGTTTACTGGAAAGTGAATTTCGCTCGCAAACCGCTAAATCAACAATAGCCCATAAAGAGACAACCTAGAAGTTTTTTTGATCTTTTTTCGCAGAAAAACTCAATCTAAAATGAGCATAATGCTAAAAAATACTACTAAATAAAGGATAACGGACGTTATGAAACCCATTGTTTGGTGCGACGATCACGCTAAGTTGATCGATCAAACCGCTCTTCCCACTGAGGAAAACTGGATATGTTGCTCTACTCCGGAAAAAATCGCTTGGGCTATAGAAACTATGAAAGTACGCGGAGCCCCAGCTATTGGAGTAAGCGCGGCCTATGGCATGGCTTTAGCAGCTTTAAACAACGCTTCTCTGCCGATTGACGCTCTTAAAGAGAAACTAGCCGCAGCCTCCAAACTTATAGGCGCTACTCGCCCCACAGCAGTGAATCTTTTCTGGGCCCTTAAAGAGATGGAAAAGGTATGGACAACCTTAAATGATTCAACCACTATCGTGCAAACTATGGTTGAACGTGCCAAAGAAATAGCTATCGAAGACGAAAATATGTGCAAAGCAATAGGACGTCACGGAGCAACTTTGGTGCCAAATAATGCTCGCGTTCTGACCCATTGCAACGCCGGGGCTTTAGCCACAGCCGACTACGGTACAGCCTTAGGTGTAATTAGGGCCGCCTTTGAAGAGGGAAAAGTAAAAATGGTCTGGGCTGACGAAACGAGACCCTTCTTACAAGGAGCACGCTTAACGGCCTGGGAATTGCACAAAGACAATATTCCCGTACGTTTAATATGCGACAATATGGCCGGCCATTTTATGCAACGCGGCCAGATAGATATGGCTGTAGTCGGAGCAGATCGCATTACGGCCAACGGCGATGTAGCTAACAAAATCGGTACTTACAGCGTGGCAGTGCTTTGCAAGGAGCATAACATACCCTTCTATGTGGCAGCCCCCTACTCAACCATAGACTTAAATTTGCATGACGGAAAAGATATTCCCATTGAAGAGCGTAAAGCTGAAGAGCTCACAACTATGACAGGTAAACGTATAGCGCCGGAAGGCATAGAAGTGGCCAATCCAGCTTTCGATGTCACACCTTCCCGATTGATTACCGCAATTATCACGGAAAAAGGCGTCTTCCGCCCTCCTTTCGATTTTTCTAAAGTTTTGGAACAAAAACCAAACTGACGCGTTTTTTTAGTCCGCAGCCTATAGTAAAAAAATGGGCTGCGGATTTTATCAGTTCAAGCACCAAAATTGTGGAGTTATCGATGGCTCGTTGCAATGCAGCAGACGCCATGCGTTTGCTGGAAACAAAAAAAGTGAAAGAAGCACCCGTCTACATACTGTACGGCGAAGACGAATATTTAATTTCCGAGACGATGCGTCTAGTACGCAATCTGATCGTAGATGAAAGTTTCGGCGATTTTAACTGTACCCGTCTCAATTGCAATAGTTCCCTAAAAGTCGCCGAATTAACCAATGCTCTGCGCGAATTGCCTATGCTTGCTGATAAGCGTCTTTTAGAATTGCATCATTATCAAAATCTTACTGACTCTACAGTAAAAAAGATTGAAGAAACATTTAAAGAGACTCTGCAAGAAGGCAGTACTGTCATCTGTCTAATTAGTCACGACGAAGTAAAAAAATCAAAAAGCAAGCTTGTTTCCTGGGCCCAAAATTATGCTCAAGAAATAGATTGCGTCGTTTCAGCTTATAACCTTCCCCGTTGGATCGATCTATATTTGAAAGAGAAAGGTTGCAAGTTTAAAAATTCTAAGGCTGCACAGGAACTACAAAACCGCGTCGGCATGAATTTACTAGATCTAAGCACCCAATTAGATCAATTAGCCCTTTACGTCGGCGACTCAAAACAGATTAACATCGAAGACGTTATCCAAGTCATACGCCAAAGTAACGAAACAAAAGTATGGGAGTATACCAAAGCTCTCACTCAAAAAGATTATAAAAAAGCTATGCAAGCTTGTTCTTCCCTTCTGGAAGATAATGCGCCAAAAGGCAGCTTGACTTTGATTTCTTTCACCAATAAATACTTGCGAGATTTGGCTCAAGCCTTAGATATTACTTCTAAATATGGCTTCAGTACAAATAGTTTGGCTCAGCAAATGAGCGATAAAAGAGACTTTCAAATCAACTACCTTCTAAAAGATCTGCGCCATTGGAAAGAGGCTGATCTTACAGATGCTTTTCACAGCTTATGCCAGGCAGATCTGCGCCTTAAGACCGGCGGCGATCCACTATTGACCATGCAACTATTAACTTTACGTCTTGTAGGGAGACGATAACCCTAATCACGTTATTTTTTTAAGTATATATCGTAATCCAAGCAAAATAAAAAAAATTAGTCGGCAAATTTAACAGTAAGAAGGGAGAGAAATATTCAGGACAGAAGTTGAAGTTGAAGTATCTTGATTATCAATAAAATATTGATATGAGTAGTACATCCTGAATAATGAAAAAGACCTTCCCGAAAGTTTCGGCAAACTGAAATAAAGGGCATAGTGCTGAGTCCAATTGCTATGGTTACTGCATATACCGTTTGTGTGGTACGGCTCTTTCCGTTACCAGGCTTTGGTTGCAGGTAGTTAGCTAACGCTATAAAGTTTATAGAAATTTTGGATTTTTATAAATGCAGCGCAGAAATTTGCTGTTTTCTGCAATTGTTAGGTGATTGCAGATTGACAGTTTACTGGTGTAAAATTTTAGGCTCGTCGGCAAGACTATGGTAAGAAATTTGTTAGTTTTCACACAGAAAAGCTGACAAAGGCCACAATCTCTTGTAAAGCGAGAAGTTTTCTGCACAAGTATTGCGAATACTATGCAGAAGGCGGTTTATAGCCTATCAGTAACAATGTTAGGCTTTCTTTTTTTGGCCTATAAGCAAATTTACGCCGCTTTGACTGCTTCATAGCGCCAAAACGACCAAATAAAAAAATAAAGTGGGTAGGAGACGTCCCCACCGGATAACAGTCGGCGAAAGAACCGTATTTTACCGGGTCGAGCCCCTAAGTTACCTAAAAATTCGTGCAGCTGTAACTGTAGCGAGTACGTCACAAAAAAATAGGCAATAATATCACGCGGAGGCAAAGTTATGGAGACCCCTCAGAGCAGTGCGCTCGTTATAGGAGCCGCCAATCTGGACATAAAAGGTCACACCTGTTCTTATCATGTGGCTAAAACTTCTAATCCAGGTATGGTTCGCACTACAGCAGGCGGTGTGGCTCGCAATATCGCAGAAAATCTAGCTCGTATGAATGTAAAAGCTACGCTGCTGAGCGTCATAGGCGATGATCTTTACGGCGGGCAGATACTGGATATAACTGGTTCCGCTGGCGTCGATTTAAGCAGAGTTTTGGTATCTAAAGATCAACGTACCGGCATCTTCTTGGCAATTCTAAACCACTACGGTGACTTAGAATCAGCCGTAGCCGATCTTGATATTATTAAGATGCTCACTCCCGAATATCTTAATAAAAATATAGAGCTTTTTGATACGGCTCAATTTGTAGTAGTCGATGCCGATATTCCTACTCCCACTTTGGTATTTTGCCTTGAGCAATGCAACAAACGCAGCCTGCCGATTTGTGTAGAGCCTATTTCCGTTTCCAAAGCAAAACAGATAGTGCCCTTTTTGGATCAAATCACCATGGTAACGCCCAACCGCGAAGAAGCGGAAGTTTTGGTAGGCTTCCCCTTACGCAGTGCTGCAGATGTAAAACGCGCTGGCTTGGAATTACTGAATCGAGGGGTAAAATGGGTTATTATTACTTTGGGACCTGAAGGCGTTTTTATTGCCAATCGCGAGAACGGACAAGATATAAGCGAATTTATTCCTTCGATTTCAACCGTTGTCACTGATACTGTAGGCGCCGGTGATGCTCTTACCTCCGGAGCGGTATGCGGTCTCTTGAACGGGCTAAATTTCCGTCAAGCTGTAGAGCGCGGAGTTTTGTGTGCAACCCTAACCCTACAAACCTCTATGGCTGTTCACCCTGAACTTACGCTCGCCAAACTAGAGCAGTTTAAAAAATAGTTTTTTATTTCAGCAGTCTGCAAATGACCGCTCTATATAAAATAGGCAGAGATCGGTCAGCGTATTTACTTTCCCAGTTAAACGCTGTACTGATCTCAAAAGCAATAGGAGTTAGTAAATAATGTTTAGTGTCGGAAGTAAAGTTATGCATCCGCTTCACGGTCTTGGCACTGTAGAGAGTATCGAACATGAAGTGATTCTTGCTCAAGATTGTGATCTGGCTTGCATCTCGTTTCAAAACGATCGTCTAAAAATAAAAGTCAATCTAAGCAAAAAGAATGCTATGATTCGACCTTTAGTAGACAAAGAAGAAATTTTGAAAATTGTTTCTCATTTGAAGACTACCGACAACACCCTACCCATTCGTTCTTCAGATCGCTACAACTTCAATTTGCGCAAAGTTAAAAGCTGCGATGTTTATCAATTAGCCGAAGTTATTCGCGATCTTACGGTATTTTCTAAAAATCATAAGCTGCCCCCTAAAGAACAGCAAATGCTCAAGCAAGCTCGTAAAACCTTAGCTATTGAATTTGGTTTTATAACTAATCGCGACGAAGAAGATATAGAGTCAGAAATAGATGAAATCTGTCGCAACGAAGACGACAGCGTTATTTCCTGAGCAGATAAATAGACGCACCAACAAGCAAATGACTTAATTTTGTGTGCGATAAGAAACGCTAAATATAAAAAAACTGTAGTTCATCGAACTACAGTTTTTTTTGCTTTATCAGCGTAAAAAGTTTATACTTTGAACGTTATGCCTACCAACTCTGTTAACCCTTTTGTCTGTGCCACTATTTTAGTCGGTGCTCAAACTGAGCCATTTTTATCAGTATGTCTCGAAGCAGCTGCCGACGCTATAGACTACGCTGTTGTGGACTTAAACGGCAACTATGAAGAAAATGCAACCGTTTTGGAAAGTTCCAGACTTTACAAAGAAAAACGTATGCGCATTGAAAAAAGCGTTTTCAAAGACTACTCTACCGCACGCAACAATACTTTCAGCATGCTGCCTCCGGAAACGGAATGGATTATGCGCTTAGATGCCGACGAAATTCATTTTCCCCATGAACTGAAAACCATCACTAGAGAACTTATTCCCAATTTAAATAGTAACGTAGGAATGCTCGATGCTTACTGGCTCTGTTTCTTCCATTCCTTTAAATATGTTACTAAATTGGAAAGGCGACACGACCTCTTTATTCGTTACCACAAGGGTATGAAATGGGAACGTTCTATACATGAGCAGCTCATAGGCAGACAAGGGATACGTCTGGCTGCACCCTATATTTTCCATCATTATGCTTCTATAAAAGATCCTAAAGAATTTTTGCACAAAGTTAATGCTTATCTTCAGATGAGCAGTCGGGAAAATTCTCTAAAAAAAATGTTAGACAGAGATCCCATGCTTGATCTTATGGAGAGGAAAGAAGGAAGGACACTGGAGATTATGAGAGCCCGTTTTCTTCAAGAGCAGGAGTCTCTTTTTCTCTATAACGGCCAATATCCTGAAGTAGATATTACTTGGCGTGATTTGGATAAAGCGCCGGATTTTATGAAATCCATGCAAAAAGAGTTGGATAATATTCTAGAAGGTAAAGCCACCCCCCAATATGGAGGGAAAAGACGTATTTTATTTCGATTACTGCCTCTATTATTCCATCTCAAAACCTGGCCAGCCAGAAAGGAAGCTTGCCAATTAGCCAAACAATTAAAAAAGAGTTTACCTTGAAAAAAAATAATTCCGCCGCATTTTTCCACAGCGGGCTAGCTCCTTAGTATTTTTTCAGGTAAGCTACGGCATCAGCCAAAGCCGCATATGAAGAAGCAGACTTTATATCCGGAGTGATACCCGCCTTGTTAATAGCTATTCCATCTCGATTTAAAAACAGACCCGTACTAACTCGCAAACCATAACCTCCGGGTAAAGGATATAAAGTTTGAATTAGCCCTTTACCAAAAGTTTTCTGCCCAACGACAACTACATTAGGGCGTCCTTTTAAAGCAGCAGTAACAATTTCAGCTGAACTAGCTGTCCCTTTATCAGTCAGTACAGCTATATGCCCTTTAAAAGTTGGTGGATAAGAATTATTCATACGCTTAAGACCGCTACGTCTCTTAACTTTCAATAATTCTCCTTGACTAAAAATAGCCGCTGTACGCAACCCTTCTTTAAAATCGCCACCCGGGTTGGAACGCAAATCTAAAACAAGCTTATCAACTGAAACAGCAGTTAACTTTTTTAATTGCTGACTAACCTCATTGGCAGTAGTCGGAGAGAAGTAACCAATACGAAGATAACCGACCTTAGACTCTAAAGTTTTGGCAGAAACCGATGGTAAGCTCAAAGCTGCTCTGACTATGTCCACTTGCATAGGCTTACCGCTTCTTACTATAGACAAATTGACTGTAGAGCCAATTTCACCGGCTAAAAGGTCACCGGCTCTGTAAAAACTCATTCCCTTTATGGCTTTTCCATCGACAGCAGCAATAAAATCACCGGAACGCAAACTAGAAGAAGCCGGAGAATTTGGTAAAGTTCCTACAACTACCAGACCGCCGCGCCAAGCTAATTCAACACCTATTCCGGCAAAGCGTCCACTCTGAGCCATTATTTTATCCTTTTCCATATCTGAGCGAGTTAAAAGCGCAGTATAAGGATCGCCAATACTTTCAACCATACATTCAATAGCTCTCTCGCCTGCTTTTCCAGCTAAACTCGGGTAACTACTCTGTATAGAGTTAAAAGTTGCTTCTAAATCAGAAACACCTAAACTATTGTCATTCAGAGTGGTCTCTGCCTGAGGTATAATCTCTCGTATTCCCAGTTTTAAGCTATGATTTAGCTTCTCTTCTGAAGGATAAAATATCGATTGTTGCAGCAATAATACTTTAACTTGTCCAACAACACCACCAATTATACCTGCAGCTAAGCATAAATAGGAGAACAAGAAAAAGGAAGAAAAGCCCAAGGCCAAGAAAGCCAGGCCCTTCTCAGCCGTTTTTTTATTAAGGAATTGTAAAGAAGTCTTTATTTTCAAGCTTTTTCTGCCTTTCTTTAACAAAAGAAATGACTGCACACGTACCCTTTAACGATAAAAGGCTAAATATATTTTTATAAATTTAGCTTTTTATTCAGAGGGCCATTGTAAATATAGAAAAAAATTGCATTTTATAAGATGATGGAGTATATTCATGACCGTTTCCTTGGCAGCAGATATGGTCAACAGTAAAAGATCTATTCTTAGAAAATTTGCTAAACATTTAACCTGCAGGCATTTTATCGCTATAACTTTCACGGTAGGATTCTTATTGCTTATTACTTCCTTGCCTGCCGCTACTAAAATTCCCACTTTGGAAGTTGACGATGTAGTAAAAGTTTTAGTAGATCGTGCGGAATCTGTCAAAAGTTACCGGGCCAAACTCCATCTTATTATTCAAGATCCTGAATTTTTAAAAAGCTTCTTTTGGGATCCCAGTTCATCAGCTTACATGCCTCACCCCTCTTGCTTTGGAGTGTTATGCAGCAGCGACAGCGAAGTAGGCGGTGCCAGCATATATCTCAATTACGGTGCTTTAGAGTATCAGTGTTTCTCGATTAGCGACGGCTCCGCTTCTTACTCCGGTTTACGTCGTATACGTGACATCGATAAGAGCATTAACCGTTATAAAACTCTTCCCTATCGAGAACTTCTCCCTGCGACGGAAAATGGTGAAATTATAGAAACACCTACTCCGGAAGCAGCTCTCAATCAACCTCCTTTACCTTCGCGTTTTAAAGACTTGGATCCCAGAAGTTATGGCTCTGTTCCCAATCATCCTTTAACTTTTATCGCTCCTTATATTTTGCAAAAAAACAGCCGTATAAACTCTATTAAGATAGTATCGGCAAAGGTACCTATTATGGGCCGCAATTGTGTCCTTTTGGAAATTAAAGAGGCCAATTCACCAGTTATTACCAAAGTTTGGGTCGATATGGCTCAAAAACAAGTCTTGCAAGTGGAATCTTACAATCCCGAAGAAAATTGTACAGTTTCGGCTATGTATCTCGGTTTTTATAAAGGTGTCGGCGAAGAGCGCTTTGCTATTTACAATCGTGTTCAAGTAAGTTGCAACGGCTCCCCTATCTTTATGGCCGAACTTAGCGATCCCGATATCGACTACGTTGCCAAGGCTGCCAAAGCAAAAGTCGATGAGGAAACAAAAAAAGCGGCCCGCTACAGTCACTATTCTTTGGAAGGATTTGTAGATCATGTTAAGCCGATTTTTCTCAGTAAAAAGGCTCGCAATATTGTTATAATTCTCAGTTTGATTTTAGCCTTCTTAGCTTTCCGTTATATCAATTATCGCATTTCCCGTCAGGAATTTTCCGATCAGCTAATTGTTGTTGATGAAGAAGATGGACGCTTTGCAGAGATGCTGGCCAAAATGGGCTATCGCACTGTAGCCTTTAGTCCAGAAGTAATAAGTGAAGAGCGCCAATTTTTGGGCAAAGGAGCTACTGAAGATACCAGTTACAGGCCCAGAGCTATCGTTGTAGCCCCAGATTCCTTCCAGTTTATTCATAATTATCTGTTCCTTATTCGCGCCTACGTTGAAGAAGGTGGACGCGTTTTGGTTATGTATCACCCTCAGAAGTCGAACGGCGATTTGCCTTATAAATTAGAAGAGATGCCTATGCCTCCAAACAATCAAGGTTTCTTCTTCGATTTTAAAAAAGAGACCCTAACCAATGTAAAATCAGACAGCATTAAGCATTTAGCCAAACTGTACACTGGAACAGAAGTTATACTTTCGGTTGACGATAAGAAGTTTACCGAACGCCTGATCTGGTGCACAAATATACAAAGTAAATTGGAAGCCACCATAGTGGGCATGGTTCGTCACGGTAAAGGCGAGTATATTGTTTGTCAGATGCAGTTCACCCCGAGTATAACTGTGAAAAATGCCAATATGCAATTTTTACTCAACGATATTTTCCGCTATTTGCTCGGTTTGGAGCCTATCAAAACTGAAAAACTTTGAAATAGTTCTCGGTGCAAGGTTTTATTTAACCCATTGAGCTTAATTTTCGAAGAAAATTATAAGCGAAAATTAAGTTAAAAAATACATCCGAACGGCCGCAGAATTTCCATTTTAGCAGGCTTTCTTCCTGTTATTTGCGAACTTAGCGGCCAAGTTCTTGCCAACGGTAAATCATCCGTACGCGGGATTATACGGACATCCTCTAAGGAGAGTTTATAAAGTGCCCACTTATCAGTATCAGGCCCAAACCAGAGACGGCAAGATCATAAACAGTACCATAGAAGCTGTAAATCTTAATTTGGCCATAGATACTCTAACCTCCAGCAAGCTCAAAATTATTGAAATTGCTCCGCAGAAATTTAACCCTTTGGGCTTCCTCAGCGACTTTAAGGCTTTAAAAAGAGAATCAGTGGTAATGATGACCAGGCGTATGGTTGCTCTGGTCAAAGGTGGGTTATCTTTAGATAGGGCACTTACTGTATTACAAGAGCAAGAAGAAGATCCTAAACTGAAGCCTATTTTGTCGCAAGTTCTCCATGATGTGCGAGTAGGTTCTACGGTATCTTGGGCCATGTCCAAACATCCACAGGCTTTTGATACATTATATATATCCATGGTCAAAGTAGGTGAAACTACTGGCGATATCGGCGCCTTGCTTGAACGTCTGGCTGACTTTTTGGAGAGAGACTTAAACATTAGACAAAAAGCTAAGTCAGCTATGACTTACCCTACTCTTATTTTAATAGTCAGCCTTTTGGTTATAGGTGGCATTTTCTTCTACATTATGCCCCCACTCTTGGGTGTATTTACGCAAATGACTGTCGGTACGGCTAATTTGCCTCTGCCTACAAAAATAATGTTCTTCTTAACTGATCTGACTAAGAGTCCTCTCACTTATCTGACTATAGCTCTGTTGGGTGTTTATTATTTCTTCTTTATGCGCCCTTATTTGGAATCGCCCAGCGGAAAATTCAAATACGATAGATTCAAACTTACCGTTCCTATCTTTGGGGAATTAAATAAGAAACTTTTGGTAGCTCAGTTTTGTCGTATTCTCTCCACTCTATTAAGCACAGGTGTTCCCGTAGTCAAGAGCTTAGAAATATTGCAAGATTTCTCCGGCAACGATTATTTCAAGCAAATGGTCATCGTACCGCTTATCGATGGCATTAAAGAGGGTCAGTCCATGTCGTCAATTATCGAAGAGGATGGCTTCTTCCCTGCCATGGTTCAGAGCATGATGGCCGTAGGTGAAACAACTGGTGAAATGCCACGTATGTTGGCCCGCGTTTCCGACTTCTATGATAAAGAAGTCATTTACGCCTTGGAAAGCATGCTCAATTTGGTAGAGCCGATTATGATTGGCGGTATGGGTATGCTGGTTTGCTTTATCCTTTTGTCTGTATTTTTACCTCTCTACCAAGCAATCATGAATATGAGCGCTTAGTGAATCATATCTAGAAATAGCTACCTGAGTACCCTCTTTACCTGATAAGTGGTTAGGAGGGTATTTTTTCGTATTGAAACTAAAAGAGCTGCCAACCATAAGGTTGACAGCTCTCCTTTTAACTATCCGGTACTCACTTTATGCGAAGTAGCCACCGTCTAGATTGGCAGAAAATCACTACTTAATTACGCTAGCCATATCGACTTTGCGCATCTCGCGGCAGTTAGGCCACCAGTCGAAGGACTTGTAGGTCTGACCATTGCGCACGAAGGTGCTGGCATAGTTGTTGTGGCTGACTTTGATAGAGGTGATACCGAGTTCATCTAAGGTCTTGAGCTCGTTGGGTTCGGCAATACCGTTACCATTGAGGTCGGTCCAAACTCTGAGATCCTTGAGTTCAGCGCCTTCGAGAGAGCCGCTGTTGTCAACATCTAAAGAGGCCATCTCTTCGTAACTATTGTTGAAACCATTGGCACTACCGAAGAAAGTAAAATTTTTATTTTCTTACCATGATTTCATTTTTTCCCATAAATAGTATGAACTGAACGCTAGGATTTTAGCTACCTTATAACAAATTAACCTGATATACTCAACAAGCCATACTGTAAATGCGGAGGACACGATTTGTTATGATGAAAAAATTGGCCTTGAGCTTAATCGCCGGTGCCTGTATCCTTTCCCTAAATGCTGGTCAAGCTTTTGCTGAAGATTGTTTAACCAAACGCACCTTAGAAAAACACGGAATCGGAGTCAATTACACCAATACAGTTTTATCCAACTTTAGTCATCGCGGCGACTTTGTGTATCTCATACAAAATACCGACTTTGAGCAGGCCCGCAAAGGCCAATTTAGCGAAATTGTGGTTGTTCCCATACATAACGGTAAGTTTGTGGAAGAAGGCATCAGACGTCTTCCTTTGGGAGCCCCTGTTACCAGGGTAAATTATACTATGCTCACCCCCGATCAGAAAGAAATGATTATAGTGACTCGCTCCGGAGCTACTTTTGCCAGATTAGATATGCAAACTGGTGAAACAAAAACTATTCACGAACATGTAGCTGGCAAACCTGGTTTCAGAGCCTATCCTACAATTCTCCATTATGCAAACGGCAAAATGTTTATAAGAGGATATTTCTATGATGGCGAAGACTTTGCCGACGTTGATTGCACCGCCACTTTTGATCCTACTAAGAATGGCGTGTTGGCTTTTGACAGAGTTTATGATATAGAACTTCAAGAAGCCAAATTAAAACCTAGAAACGATTCTTTTACTGATGTAGACTGTGGATTTTATGCAGCTAAAGATAAAAAAACCGGCAATATGAAAATTTATGCTTGGAATCCTCCCACATTTAAAGAGCCAACCCAAATCGATGAATGCAAAGAATTTATCTCCTTCTGGGGGGCTTCCAACCGCATGGTCTACGCCACCCAAAAGTCAAACAATCTCTATCAACTGGCTCTTTACGATGTTAAAACAAAAACCAAAACAATAATCGTTGACGACGCTAAGTTTCCTTACAAAAATGTTTTCTTATCTAGTGACGGAAGTACTGTTTTATGTACCGACACAGAAAATCGTGTAAATAGAGCTACTTATTTCTACGCCGACAAATTAACTGGTTGGAAGCTTACCCCTACTGCCGATTTAGGTAAAAGAACTGCACTCTTTGGCCCCACTCGTCTAGCTGACGATGGAAGTTATTTTGTTATCTATAACGACAGAGGATTGGATCTTTACAGAACTAAATAATAGATTGGTTTTATTTAAATGCCATGTAGCCTTGCCGCCTTTTAGGCGAAGAGGCTATTTTTATAACAATTGATTACAAAAAAAGAGTAGATAGAAAAAAACTTCCGACCTACTCTGATATGTACCCTCTTTACTGAACCAACCAGTTAAAGAGGGTATTTTTATGCGTTATTCTTATGAGTTTAAAAGAATGTGTGTGGAGCTATACCGACTGGGATTGTATCCAGAAACTCCAGTTGGAATTAGCAAAAAAAAGTTTAGGCAAACAATTTATGATTGGGTAAGGATGAAAGAGTCTTGTGGCCCTGAAGTATTAAAACACGCAAGTCATAATAAGGTTTGGACAATTGAAGAACGTTATTCTTTACTAATAAGAGGAGATATGGTGTAAGAATAATTCACCAAGAGCTTTGCAATCGAGGTTACACTGTAAATCAATTAGACAAAGCATTCAGTAAATTTCCAAAAATATCAGGACTTATCCTACACTCTGATCAGGGATAGCAATATCAGTATACTGTTTATCGACAGAAATTAGCAGAAAATGGGGTTTTACAATCTATGTCGAGAAAAGGTAACTGCTATGATAATTGCATAATAGAAACATTCTTTGGCAGAATGAAAACTGAAATGTACTATGGATACGAGGAAATGTATGACTCGTTTAAGACTTTTTCAAAAGCTGTGGACGAGTATATAGATTATTACAATAACGAGAGAATTCAATCAAAAACAAAATGGATGCCTCCTACAAAATATAGAAAGGCATCCACGCGATTAGCTTAGTTTAGTCGCTTGCGAATATGCGTCCAGGATCCTGGGTACATATCACTCTCGCAATTTACGTTACCCTACAGCTTATAGCCCTTAAAAGCTATAAACCGTAAAATATCCTCAACCTGCCCTACTTAATTACGCTAGCCATGTCGACTTTGCGCATCTCGCGGCAGTTAGGCCACCAGTCGAAGGAATTGTAGGTTT
>CAKTUZ010000036.1 GCA_934621605.1 uncultured bacterium
AAAGGCTCGGTAACGCCTGAAGCTTGCTATAGGCTAAAACGCAGCCAACAGACAGAGAAACGGAGACTTTGACGCTTATACCTTAGCCTCGCAACCGCTATAAAATGCCTGCCTGCCATAAAATGAACGCACTTAAAATTGCGATAAAAAATGCCTGAAACTATATTCACGACAAAAAATTAGCTATATTGAAAAATTGGAGGCTTTATGGCATACATGATAAAGTAACAGAACCATATTTTACCAACCATATAAAATAGTGATAAAAAAGGAACAATTGAGATGAAAGCAACCACCATTGTATGTGTGCGTCGTCATGGTAAGGTATCCATAGCCGGTGACGGACAGGTGACTTTGCAAAATACTATTATGAAAAATAAAGCCAAAAAAGTACGTCGTATGGCTGACGGTAAGGTTTTGGGAGGATTCGCCGGATCTGCGGCCGACGGTATGACTTTATTTGAAAAATTTGAAGCCAAATTGGAATCTTATTCCGGTAATGTTTGTCGTGCCGCTGTGGAGCTGGCGCGTGATTGGCGTACTGATAAAGTACTGCGCAAGTTGGAAGCTATGATGATTGTAGCCGATCGAGAAAATATGCTTATTATTTCGGGAAATGGAGATGTTTTGGAGCCTGATTATGATGTCACTGCCATAGGTTCAGGTTCGGCTTATGCTATAGCTGCTGCTCGAGCACTTCTGGAAAATACGGATTTAGAAGCCGAGGAAATAGCTGCCAAAGCAATAAACATAGCTGCCGATATTTGTATTTATACTAACAAAAATATTACTATAGAAAGTTTAGATTAGCGTATAAGTCGTTTTATTGAGTCGCTTTTAAGCCAACTTGCTTATATAGGGTAAAAATATGAATCGTAACGATATACAATTCGAAATTGAACTTTTGAAAATAGCTGCCGAAGCTGGGGATAGCGCTTCACAATATAAGCTTGGTTATTGTTACGATAATGGTCTTAATGTTAAGCGTAGCATAAATGAAGCTGTAAAGTGGTATGAACGGGCTGCTGATCAAGGGCATTATGAAGCTATTTTAACTCTAGGTATTTTTTGTGGCTTTGGTAGGGGCACTTTAGCTAACAGTGATAAAGCTGTGGAATGGTTCGGCAGAATTCCCAAAGGTGAGGTAGTATCTGTTTTATTCCATAGTTTGCGAAGTACCACTTTTTTGGAAGATGGAAAGCGTGAGTCTACGCTTTTAAAAACTGTCAAATGGATGCGCTTCAATTATAAAGATGGTCGTATCTCTCAAGAAATTGACACTTTAGGCCCTTTAGGTGGCGGCAATATAGGATATCCGGCTGAAGACTTAAAGGGTAAAATAAGTTGGCTTACCGCTTTAGCTGAAAGTGGAGACGTTATGGTGCAAGCTTATTTGGGTGATTGCTATCGTGACGGCATAGGTGTAACTAAAAATGCTCATGAGACTGTAAAGTGGTATCGCTTGGCAGCTGCTCAAAATCATATCGATGCGCAATTCGGTTTAGGAGTTTGCTACGATTGTGGATTCGGTGTTAAGCAAGATGCTGCCGAAGCTGTAAGATGGTGGCTTTTATCGGCGAATCAAGGAGACGCTGTATCTCAGTATAATTTGGCGATTTGTTACGGTCATGGTAAAGGCGTAGAGAAAAATTTAGATGAAGCAGCTAAATGGTTGAATTTAGCGCAACAGCAAGAAGACGTCCTGCAAAGTGTCGGTATCGACAATCAAGAAAAAGATACTAGTGGTGAGCTTACTCCGGATTTTATTGCCAATATAGACGAAGAGAAGTTAAATGAGTGGCGTTCCAAGGCAGAAGCGGGTAATGCTTATGCCCAATATAACTTGGCTATTTGTTATCGCTTTGGTTGTGGCGTTAAACAGAATTTGACCGAAGCCTTGAAGTGGTATCGCAAATCAGCCAGGCAGGGTTTTTCTCCTGCTATTCACAATTTAGCTATCTGTTACGAAAAAGGACTTGGTACTCCTCAAGATATACCGGAAGCTATGAGATGGTATCGCTTTGCGGCTAATCAAGGCGATACGGACTCTCAGTTACTTTTAAGTGTTCATTACAATACTAAAGGAGCTCCTTGGTATAATAAGGCTAAATGTCTGAAATGGTGTCGTCTAGCTGCTGAGCACGGTAATATAGATGCTCAACTTTATTTGGCTCTTTTACTGTTAAGTCAGGATATAAAAGAAGCGGTCAAATGGTGCAATAAAGCTGCTGAAAGCGGCAATGAGGAAGCTAAACGTCTTTTACAAGCTTTACAAGAGCAAGGTTTTGATCTTACGCTTTCCGATTCTGAAAGTCATCCTGGCGGGGAAGAATTAACTGACAGTAGTACAGTAAAAAACGCCAGAATGGCTCCCGAATCTCAATATCAGTTGGGGTTGCGCTATTTTGCTGGTGATAGAGTTAAACAAGATTTTAATAAGGCGATTACTTGTTTTTGTCGAGCCGCTGAACAGGGGCACGGTTTGGCTCAATATTGTTTAGGCTTTTGCTATGATACCGCCTTGGGGGTTGAATATAGTCGTAGTGAAGCGGCCAAGTGGTATCGTAAAGCTGCCCGTAATGATAAGTTTTTTAACTCTTTTTCGGGAAGTATCCCTTGTCTTGGTGCCTTTAGACCCAGACAAACTAGGATTGTCTACAATGTAGAAAAAGATCTTACCGAGCAGTATCGTATTTCCGCCGAAAAAGGTTCAGCTGAAGCTCAATATCAATTGGCTCGTCGGTATGAAGAAGGTGACGGGTTAAATCAAGACATTACCGAGGCTATGAAGTTATATCGTAAAGCGGCTGAGCAAGGACATTGTGGAGCGCAATTTCGTTTAGGTTATCTTTATCATACTGGTGAATTAGTAAAAAAAGATTATGCAGAATCCAGTAAATGGTACCGTTTGGCGGCCGAACAAGGGGACGTATATTCTCAATTTAATTTGGGCAATTTTTATTCTAAAGTTTTTGGAGTTCCTAAAAATGATATGGAAGCAGCCAAATGGTACCGCAAAGCTGCCGAACAGGGATACAAAGAAGCCCAATTTAGTTTGGGTATATGCTATGAAAAAGGCAGAGGTGTGGTGCAAAATAATAAGGAAGCTATAAAGTGGTATCGTAAGGCTGCCGCTCAGGGGCATGAAGATGCCCATTTGGGGTTAGAGCGCTGCTTAAAGAAACAACATTAGTAAAAAAAGATAAATAAGAAGACCAAGAATTTAGCTTTGAAGAGTGAATTCCTGGTCTTTCTTTTAAGCTTAATTGTATAGAGCGTGTTATAGCTAGTTTAGGCCGCAGCTGGTTTGGCACTTCTCTTCAAAATATTCTTGGCTGACACTTTTATAAAAGCGGTAGCCGCCGGCAAAGCTCAGGCAGTTGAAACCTTCCTGAGTTAAAATACGACAGGCGATATAACTGCGCAGGCCGGATTGGCACATGACGTAGACAGTTTTGTTTTTATCCAGTTCGTCGAGACGATTCCGCAGTTCGTCAACCGGAATATGGGTTATGAAACCGGGAGCAAAACCTGCTTTGTATTCTCTGTCGGTGCGTGTATCCAGCAAAGTAACACTGCCGTCTTGGGGTAGAGAAGCTAAATCTTCGTAGAAGAAGAGTTTTACTTTGCCACTGATGATGTTTTCGGCTACAAAACCAAGCATATTGACCGGATCTTTGGCCGAAGAGTAGGGCGGTGCATAGGCTAAATCGAGTTCTTTCAATTGTGGAGCCGTTAAACCGGCTTGCATAGCTGTAGCTATTACGTCTAGGCGCTTGTCCACACCGTCAAAACCTACAATTTGAGCGCCGATAATTTTGTTAGTTTCTGCGGCAAACAAGAGTTTCATGGTCATAACGCTGGCGCCTGGGTAATAAGAAGCGTGTGAAGCTGGAGAAATAATAACTTTTTTATATTTTATACCTGCATTTTGGGCTGCTTGTTCATTTAAGCCGGTAAAGGCGGCAGTCATTTGAAATACCTGCAGGATGGCTGTTCCTACCGAACCTCTGTAAACACTCTCTAAGCCGGCTATATTGTCAGCCGCAATGCGCCCTTGTTTATTAGCTGGTCCTGCCAAGGCTATGACAGCTTTTTGTTCGGTAATGCAATTAGTGATAGAGACTGTGTCGCCTACAGCATAGATGTTCGGATCAGAAGTTTGCATATGTTCATTGACGGCGATACTGTGGCGCGGTCCCAGTTTCAAACCGGCTTCTTGGGCCAAAGTAAATTCCGGAGCCACACCTATAGCTAAAAGTACTAAATCGGCTTCTATACTTTCTTTATTCTCTAACTCGACTTTGACTGACGAACCTATAGATTTAAATCCTGTTACATTGGTATTAAGTATTAAATTGAGACCATGATTGCGAAGATGGGAATGCAAGAAAGTAGCCATATCACGATCCAGAGGGGCTATTATATGATCACCGCGCTCGATAAGGGTAACTTTTAGTCCAATCTTAAGCAAATTTTCCGCTACTTCTACACCAATAAAGCCACCGCCCACAATAGCTGCCGATTTAATTATTGTTTTAGAAATCGTTTCTTTTAAACGCAAGGTGTCTTCAACTGTACGCAAAGTGTAGATATTTGACGAATTTAATTTGGTGTAATTGTCTTTAGCTTGTGGTATAGCGTGGGATAAGTTAGCTTCCACTATAGAAGGTAAGCCGGGGATACTTGGTATAACTGGTGCAGCTCCGGGAGCAAGTAAGAGTTTGTCATAATTCTCTGTAAAGACAATATCATTTCTCAAGTCATGAACAGTTACAGTTTTGTTATCACGATCAATTTTTGTTACTTCGTGTTCCGTTTTTACATCGATATTGAAGCGTTGTTTTAAACTGTCCGGTGTTTGTATTGTTAAATCAGTTTGGTCTTCGATAACTCCGCCTAAATAGTAAGGCAAACCGCAGTTAGCATAAGAGACAAATCCAGAACGCTCAAAAATAGTAATTTGAGCTTTTTCGTCTAATCTGCGTAATCTGGCCGCAGCCGAAGCTCCTCCGGCCACGCCGCCGACAATAATAACTTTCATTGTTTGGGGCTCCTTTCAAAGTTTTTGAGTATTGAAACAGAGAACTAAAAAAGTATTGGAGCTTTTTTTTGTTTAGAGGAAATCAAAATGTTTCCGCCACTAAAAAAGCAGGCTAAATAAAAAGACAGACCCTGGCTCCTTTACCAAAGTCTGTCTTTTTACCTACAAGAACGCGTTAAAGTGCGTGGAATCTCGAGAGAAAGTTTTATACTTTCTTATCGGCGGCGCAACCGGTGCGTCCGGGTTTAAGAACAACTTCACCCTTGCCAATAGCTTTAACGGGACAAATTAAGGCGCAAAGGTGGCAGCCCACGCACTTTTCTTTATTGCAAGAAGGTTTGCGAGTTTCTTCGTTCCAGTCCATAGCTTGGTGGGCACCGTCGTAGCAAGAGATATAGCAGCGACCACAACCGATGCACTTATCTTCATCAATTTCGGGATAGACGATGTAGTCGCGGTCGAGTTCTTCAGCGGGAATGATGTTGGCATTAGCCAAACCGATCAACTCGTGGAGACTGTCTACGCCTTGCTCTTCCATGTAGTGCATAAGACCGTTCTTCATGTCTTCTACTACACGGTAGCCGTATTGCATAATAGCGGTGGTGACTTGCAAAGTGGTAGCGCCTAACAGAATGAACTCAGCAGCGTCTTCCCAAGTTTCGATACCGCCAATACCGGAAATAGGCAAATCGTGGAGACCTTCAGCGCTGCGAAGCTGCTGGAGGAAGCGCAAAGCTACGGGCTTGACAGCTTTACCGGAGTAACCGGAAATAGAGGACTTACCGTTGACGATAGGCAGACCGACTTTGCGCTCTAAATCAACATTAGTTACCGACTTAATAGTATTGATAGCGGCGATACCGTCTGCTCCACCCTCTAAGCAAGCTTTGGCCACGGGAACCATATCAGTAATATTAGGGGTCATTTTGGCCATCATAGGTAACTTAGAACCGCGTTTTACGGCAGCACAGTATTTTTTGCACAATTCAGGGTTGGCACCTACATCGGACCCCATAGCGTGAGAAGTCATTTGCGGGCAGGAGAGATTCATTTCAATCATGTCGGCGCCGGCTTCGGTCACTAAACGGGCCAACTCGGTCCAGTCGTCTTCGTTGGTACCCATAATGGAAGCGATCAAAACGCGATTGGGGTACTCAGCTTTAAGTCTGCGCAAGTCAGCTAAGTTCTCTTCTAAGCTGTGCTCAGCTATTTGTTCCATATTTTTGAAACCGACGAAAGGAGTGGCTTCTTTAGTCAGAGCGTCGAAACGGGGAGATACTTCGTCAATAAGGAAGTGCTTCGGTCCGATAGTTTTAAAGACAACGCCGCCCCAACCGCAGTCGTAAGCTTTTTTGCACATATCATAGCAATTGCCTACGGGAGAAGAAGATAAGCAGAAAGGATTTTCGAAACGAACTCCAAGGAATTCAACGGATAAATCTTTATTGATCATTTACTTATTGCCTCCCAAGCTTTCGTGAATGGCCTGGGCAGCTTCTTTGCCCTTTTTAACGGCCCATACAACAGTCTTGTCGCCGTGAGCTATATCGCCGGCTACAAATACTTTTTCATCAGCAGACTTATAACCATCAAAATCAACTTCGTTTTTAACAATGCTGAGACCTAAATTCTCGGCATTTACTTTTTGACCGATGGCCAAAATGACTTTGTCAACTTCAATGTTTATTTGGCTGTTAATGTGGCGATGCTTGAAAGTTACAGTGTGGCCTTCGACTTTTTCAGGTACATAACCGTCAATAATGGTTACGCCTAAGGCTTGAGCGCCGCGTAACTCTTTTTCAGAGGCCAAGAATTCGGAGAATTCTTCATAAACTACGTCGGTAACGTTCTTGACGCCGAGCATCTTGAGAGTGGTGACAACGTCCATAGCTACGTCGCCGCCGCCGATAACCAATACGTTTTGAGGAACCTCGATGTCACCCTTATTCTCTTTGGTGCGGGCCAAGAAGGACACGGCAGTTTCTACGCAGTTATTGCCTTCGAACATAGGAAGCGTCTTGGCTTCGCTAGAGCCTATAGCAATTAAAATGGCGTCATGGTCAGCTTTGAGTTGTTCCAAAGTGACGTCGGTACCAACCTTGGTATTAAGTTTAAAAGTAGCGCCTAATTTTTCGATAAGAGAAATTTCGTGATCAACAACAGCATTGGGAAGACGATATTCCGGAATACCATAACGAAGGTATCCACCGGCTTTTTCGTTCTTCTCATAAATGTTGACCGCATATCCCAAGCGAAGGAGAGAAGCGGCAGCTTGAAGGCCGGCAGGGCCGCTACCGATAACGGCGACCTTTTTGCCGTTGGGCTCGCCTTTTTCGAGAATTTGCATACCTACCTGACTCTCGAAATCAGTTACGAATCTCTGGATACCGCCAATATCAATGGGACGATCTATACCGCATCTGGAGCAACCCTTTTGGCAATATCTCTCAGTAGGGCATACACGGGCGCAGATGGAACCCAGGGCGTTGTTCTCACGAATGGTCTCAGCAGCACCTTTGAAGTTCCTGAAACGGACACTGCGAATAAAACGGGCAGGATCGGTTCCGGCTGGACAAGACTTAGAACAAGGGGCATCATGGCAAAGCAGGCAGCGCTGAGCTTCCTCCATGACTGTCATCATAGTGTAAGCTTGCTCGACTTCTTCTACGTACTTATTAGTCATTTTCTTCCTTCTTTTAAGTATCAACAGACATTCTGCCAGACAACGGCAGGCCCACATTATACATTATTTTTGTCCTTAAATACCTAGAAAAAGAAAAAATATCCATAAAAATATTTTCTCTTTAGGTTTTTAGGTGCTAAACTGCTGCTAACTTGACCTTTCTTATACTGGCGTGGTAAAATTGCTGATGGTTCGGAGGCAAAGTGCCGGTGCGCTTTTTAGTGAAGGTTCCACTTGAAGAGTTAGGCAGCGGTGTTCCTACAAAACTCGGGGGTGTCCCGGTTTCGACGGGGAGATGCTTTGCCGATAGTTGCGAGTCGAGTTGTCGAAAGCTCGTAAAAAAGTCGAAACTTTCAAACATTAACTGCCGAAGATAATTTGGCTCTCGCCGCCTAGTGCGGTGCGTCCGCTCGCCTTCGTCGGCGGAGGTGTACCGGGCGTGAACCACGCCGTCTACCCATTTGCCGCTAGTCTCTCGGCTGCATAGGGGAAACACCAGAGGGTATGGCTTATCGGGATCCGGCCCAGGGGAGCTTGACAAGCCGAGACTAAAGCCTAGGCTACACTCGTAGAGGCTGTCGTGGAGGCCTCTTCGGACGCGGGTTCGATTCCCGCCACCTCCACCATATAAAGTAAAGAAAAACTCACCAGCACATTTTGTGTTAGGTGAGTTTTTATTATTGCTTCTTTCTAAAATCGCCGCGTAAAATTATAAATATAAACCAAATTACCGAAAAATCGAGTAAACTCAATAAAGACAGCCATTTAATGGGGGATAGTAGGCCGGCTGTTAATAAACACAGAAAGGCTAGGCCTGGCACCCCGGAAACGTTGTGACCGCTTTTCTTGGCGGCAAGTGGCGCTGCTATATATGTTAATATCCAAAAAAATAAACCTAATGCCCAAAAGATGCCATCCATAATCCACATTGTAACGGGAAAATGCTCATACATCTTTAGCTAGTGCTCCATTTAGGAAGCAATCAATTTGCATATCAATATCTAATTTAAAATCAACCTGGTTTAATAAGCAAACGTGAATAAACTGAACGCTAAAGAGACCGCTAAAACTGTAGGCCAGTTGCATGGCAGAATAATCACGGCGAATAATACCCAATTCTTGAGCTTTAGTGAACAACTTATTCAAATAGCCGACAATCTGGTTAGTTATATCATCTTCCATAACTTTATCGAGTATACTACTGTGACTCAATGATTCACCAAAGATCACTCGGAAACAAGCGCATTTCTCTCTGTCTTGGTTTATGGCGGATAAAGCTTCTGCCAATTTGCGTAGATAGTCTCGCAAATTAAAAGGAGTTTTATTTAAATTTTGTCGTTCAGCTTCTTCTAAGAAATGGACGATAGGATGAAAGCGCCTTACTACTTGAACTAAAAGATCTTGGCGATCGGTAAAATAGTGATAAATGAGAGCCGGCGAAGAAAAACCTGCCTCTTTAGCTATGGCCTGATTGGTTGCTTGTTTTGAACCAGAACGAGCAAAAACGCGCAAAGCGGCCTGTAATATTTGTTCTTTACGCTGTGAAGCCAATTCTGCTCTGTTTTGCTTTTTGTTAGAAACACTTTTCTGAACTGTTCCAGTCGATTTCTCCTTCCTAGGACGAATTGGCTCTTCATCTATTTGTATATCTTTACAGCGCAATATCTTTCCCATTTGTTTCGAGCTACCTTTGTTCTGCTATCTCTCCGTCAGTAGAAATTCTGACCACTTGCCAAGGAATAAACTTTCCGCTGTCGTTGAGGGCTTCTATAGCTGCTTGTTCTAAACGTGCGCAGCAAGGAGTGTCCATGCGTACAATTATTAAACTTCTGATATTATTATTGCGCAGGATTTCACTCAACTTTTTACTGTATTCGAAATCGTCAAACTTAGGACAACTTATTAAAACCGTGCGCCCGTGAATAAACTCTTTGTAAAGGGGAGCATACATGTACGCGGCACAGTCAGCTGCCAAAAGAAGTTTAGCTTCGTCGAAAAAATCTGCCTGTTCAGGTACGAGTCTTAACTTTACAGGCCATTGCTTGGCCGCCTTAACGTCGGTTAAACGAATGGCTCCTGATGAACATTTTGACAAACGATACTTAGAGGGACAGTTGCCCTTGAAATCGACAGCTTCAGCTCCATTGGGTCGGACAACCAAAGCGTCTGTGTTGCAACTATCGGTATCCTGACTGCAGCTGCAGCTTTCTGTTTCGTTGATTTGGGTATTTTGGGGAGCCATTTTCTATATGCCTTTCAATTATGCCGATGTTTTTACAAACAACTAATTCGGACTTTTCCAAACTTTTTCCATACATCTGCTGGCCAAAGTTCTGATAGAGCCATCCTGAGTTCCTTCTCCCAGAGCTTTAAATTCCCAGCCGTTTCCCGTACGTATCAACTCTCCGAAGATCATGGCTGTCATACCGTTATACTTATTAGTGAGCTCAAAACGGCATAATTCCTTGTTGGCGTCGGCGTCGCAAATTCTGATGTAGGAATTATTTATCATACCAAAGTGTTGTTGTCGCCTTTTAGCTTGATAAATATTGGTTACTATTATTAGACGATCGTAAACTTTGGGTAAATTGTCAAGATCTATGTAAATTTGTTCGCAGTCGCCCTCACCTTCGCCGGTCAAATTATCTCCCATATGAACAATACAGCCGGAATCATGATGTAAATTTTGGAAATAGATCAGATCTTCGTGACGCACTAAACGTCCGCCTTGGCAAGCTATAACCGAAGCATCACAATCAAAATTGTCGTAGTAGTTTTTCACTTCTTCGGCTTCATCCCAGCCCAGACCGATCATCGCTTTCTTTAATTTTCCTCCGCCGGTTTTTTCTAAGCTGACTTTCTGGCCTTTTCTTAAGCTCACAGGCTTAAGAGCTCTGGACGTACTCAGTACGGTGGTTGAACTATCTTCGGCTGTAGGCGTGGGGACAACTGTCTGTGGTGCAGTCACACCTTGAGTTGCAGTTGCCGGAGTAGAATTGTTTGTTGTAGACCAAGAGGGGACAGGTCCGGCAGCCCTGGCGGCTGTTACCGATTGAGTAAGATTTGCATCTAAATTGGCTACTGTTTCCGGCACCGACAGCGGCTGAAATGCCCTATTAGCTTCAGGTTGAACAGGAGAAACTGAGGAGCGCATAGCCGTGATAGGTTGTGTGGATGCTGAAGCAGGACGCGAAGCCAAAGGATGTGTGGGGGCTGAAGCAGGACGCGAAGCCAAAGGCTGTATGGGGGTAGGCGGAGCGGCAGTTAAATTGGCGCTCAGTTCCGTATTGGTCGCCCAGGAATTAGCCATTTGCGGAATAGGAACTACCGTGTCGGTAGCTTCTACCAACTCCTCGCCTCCGTAGTTGCGCAACAAGTCGCTTAAGCCGCCATTAAAGCCTTGAGCGATAACGCCCACGCGCCAAACCTCTTTGCGATAAATTTCCAAGGAAATGATAGCTTTTTCAGCGTTAAAATCTTTGCCATGCAAAAGTAAAGAAAGAACTTCACGGTCATTTTGTTTGAGACTAATTTTATGATTATTAATTTGTCCCATGGTACCGTTTCCGTCTATACTTACCGTAAAGATCACCCTTTCGATAGAAGAAGGAAGCAGCGGAAGCTTAATATTAAAAATAGCAGAATTATTGACTCGATTGTAACTTATCTCTCCTTTAGGAGAAAAAGGCTGGTTGTAAAATACCATGTAGCGATCGTCTGAAAGTTTGTTGTCAGCATCCACACCAAAGCAGCAATAATCATAGACTGCTCGTCCTTGAACGCTCATTTCTACCTTAAAACTATCCCGCAGGTTTAAGTATTTTCCTAACTTATCCCTAAAACCTCGCTGCATGTTCATATCTACAATTCCTTTCTAAACCGACTCTTTTAACTTAATATATCGATAACAAAACTAAATCATGCCTCGCTTTTGTATTTCCTTAAGCCACAGAGGAAACTCTCGAAGCATACGATCATATAATTCTGCGTCGCTTACATCATGTAAATCATCTAAAGCGAAGAAATTGGCGTTATCTATATACCGGCCTGGCATAGTGTCTAGTTGCTCTAATATGCCATACATTTTACCACCTATACCTACAAATTGCCAAAAAATGGGATATTTGGATGCTTCTGTTAAAACTTTTTTAATTTCGTTAGCTTGGCTTATGCCGCCGTCGCTGAGAAAAATGACATAAACAGGCTCCTGAGAGTTCTTAAAAGCACCTAAAACGTCCAGCATGACTTCAGGCTCATTGTTTAAGAAGCCCAAGTCTCTCATCAGATTAAACCAATTTTCAGGAACGGCATCTTTATAGTTGCGTAAATTGACGGAAGGCATCTTTTTATAAGTATCGCCGAAGAACCAGCAATCAAATTCGCCGTCATCGTCAAATTGTACAGCTACCGGCACCACTCGATTGACAAATTCCTGAACCATGCCGCTCTGGTAGCGGAATGACATGGAGCCGGACATATCCAATACTAAAGCTACTTTAGCTCGACAATCTTCAAGTTTGTTCTTTTTGAGTGAAACTGTAAAGGTTTTGGCCAGAGAAACCAGCTGCGGTGCTTCTTGTTCAATTCTTTTCTCTAAGGAAACTTTAAACCTGGCAGGTTCTGTTGGCTTACCAGAAAGCAAAGCGGTGGCAACCTGGTGGCTTGGCTCGGTCTCGGGATGTTGAGTTGCTGGTTGTTGGAAGGAAGTGGAGGTTGCTGTCGATGTATCTTCCGTAATTTCTTCGCCGCCGTAAGAGCGTAATAAATCGCCTAAACCGCCAAAGAAACCGCTAGCTACAGCTGCCAAGCGCCAAACATCCTTTTTGTATATTTCAACGGAAATAATAGCTTTCTCTTTAGTAAAATTCTTGCCGGTTAGCTGCAACTCCAATACAGACTTGCCGTTTTGCATGACATAAACTTTATGCGAGGCTATATCGCTCATGTAACTTGGGCTGTCGGCGTCTACGTTAGCTGTAAATACTATTTTAGTTATAAAATCCGGCAATTGGCTAAGGTTGACAGTAAATTCAGCGCGACTGTCACTTTGCTGCAAGCTAATCTCTCTCTTAGGTGAGGCTGGTTGATTATAGAAAACCATGTAGCGGTCATCGGATAGTTTATCGCTTTTATCCACACCGAAGCAGCAAAAATCGTATTTGGACATTCCTTCTATGCTCATAATTACTTGGAATGAATTGGTAACTTTTAAGTACTTTCCCAATTTATCTCTGAAACCGCGCTGGATATTCATAACTAAGTCCTTTCTAATTATCCGTGCATCCGAATATCAAGTCGAAACCGGGTTAGCGATTTTTCTTTTTTCGTTTTATAGGGATAGGTATTACTTTAGTTGGTAAAATATTAGTCGAAGTCTGTTTTTTACTTTTGACAGCTGTTGAAAAAGGTTCTGCTAAAATATGCCCCCTTATAGTCAGAGTCGCTTTGTGCACTTTAGGTTTTGTTTGCCTGCTGTTAAAATAGCCGGTCGTAGTAGTTTGGTTTGCCTCAGCAGGGGAAACATAGTTGGCTTTTCTTTCTTCGACTATTTCACAGATAGTTTTATTGTAGCCGCAACTTAAAGCAGCTAAACGCCACTCTCCGCCTTTTCGGTAAATTTCACAGCACACGATCAGTTTTTCTCGGCGAAAATCGCTGCCTTTGAGTTGAAAAATGAGGATATCGTTTCCGTTTTGCTTGAGTTTAACTTTTTGCTGAGTGATGTCGCTCATAACATGTTCGTCTTCGATGTTTATAAGGAAGACAAGTTTCTTCACTTGATTGGGCATAAGCGATAAGTTGACCGTACAAATAGCGCCCTGATCTGTGTCTTGGTAGAGTATTTCGTTTTTAGGCGAATGCGTATGGCCGCTCCACATGATATAGTCACTGCAGTAAGGAATATTATCCGGAGTTACAGCCAGGCAACAGTAACTGCATTGTACAGGGCCGGAAATTTGAAATTCCAGAGTGAATTCTTGAGAAATATCTAAATAATTTTTTAATTTGCTTCTGAAACCGCGCTGAATATCCATCTTACTCCTCTTTCAAGTATTTTGAATATTTTATCAACTCCGATGAAGGTAAAGATTAAGAAGTGATACCCGCTTTGGTCGCTTCTTTACGCCATTTGGCAAAATCACTCAGCAAAAATTTATACAGCTCCGGAGTAGAATGCTGAGAAAAACCGCTTATGGAGGCAAATTTAGCATTGCAGACACTCGCACCTGACAAGCGATTGATATTTTCGAATATTCCGTATTGGCTGCCGCCCATACCCAAAAATTGCCAAAAGACGGGGAATTGAGAAGAGTAGACTGTCATTTGTTCTATCTGGCTATTCAAAGGTACATTTCCGCTGGTTATAAACAAAATATAGGTGGGAAAGGCGAAAGGCTGACAACTCGATAAAACTTCCGTCATAGCTGTGGTCTCAGATTTGTTTTCCCCTAAAGACCACATCAAACTACCCCAATCGTTAGGAATAGCAGAGGCATAATTCCTTTCTTCAATAGGGAACATCTTTTTGGGACGACCGCCGTAGAGCCAATATTCTAATTGGGCATTGTGGTTGAATTGCAAAGCCAAAGGAAGTACTTTAGTGATCAAGTTTTGCATAGAGCCGTCAGAGAAAAACTTGGCAGTATTTTTGGACGCTTCCATAACAAGAATTACGCGAGCGCGGCACTGCACTAGATCTAAACCTGGCAAAACTTTTTTTAAGTTTTGCATAGCTTCGTTGAGCATCGAGTTATTAAATTGCCTGTCTCTATTGCCGGAATGGACAACTCCTGCAGCCGGAGTAAAAGCTCGCGGAGCGGGTTGTTGTGGCCTTGGTGCGGGCTGTTGTGGTTTTGGTGCGGGCTGTTCGTCAGTCTCTTCCTCGCCGCCGTAGTTGCGCAACAAATCGCCCAAGCCACCGTTGAAGCCGCTGCCTATAGCGGCAAAGCGCCATTCACCTTTTTTATAAATTTCCACAGAAATGAGAGAGGTCTCTTTTTGAAAATCGCTTCCCTTGAGTTTGAAATTGATGACGCTGCGTCCGTTTTGTACAATAGAGAGCTGATGCGATTGAATTTTGCTCATATCGCTGTCGCCATCAATACTGACTGTAAAAGCCAATTTGTTTATATAATCAGGCAATTTATTCAGTCTTATAATAAATTTAGCGCTGCGATTATCGCCTTGATAATTTATCTCCCCTTTGGGGGAATAAACTTGGTTATAAAAAACCATATAGCGATCGTCTGACAGTTTATCTTGAGCATCCACTCCGAAACAGCTGTAATCATAGTCGGCGTTGCCTACAGTTTGCATTACCACTTCAAAAGTGCTGTTGGTATCGAGATATTTACTAAGTTTATCCCTAAGACCGCGCTTTACTTCCATTATAGTCTGCTCCGTTTATGTGATTAAATCAGTATTGATCCTGACGCTAAAAGTTATCCACGAGAACTTTCTACTTTTGAGGGGTAAATCCTTATCTAATTTTTCGCTTTACTACTTTTGTGCTTTGTTTTGATCTTTGCCTAAGTCTAAGCAATTTTTTTCCGTGCGTTTGGCTAAAAAATACGACATAACATTGTTCAAGATATATCTTTTTTTTGAAAAAATAAAAGTAGTTAAAGAATAGGCATAGAATAAGGGCTTGGGTCGGCTGATTTTTTTATGAAATGAATGCTTAAATGTCTGCAATCGGCGCTTCGCGTTTTTGTAAGCGGTCATATGTGTGCCGCATTCTGATCAGTCAGCTGTTTTGTCGTGTCAAAAAATCAGGAAGGTAACAACATCCTTTATGAGTTTTAAACAAGGTTTGACTGCGTCTCAGGTTGAGGCGAGTCGGAAAAAATACGGATCTAACGTATTAACGCAAATTCCGCCGGATCCGTTATGGAAAAAGATCCTTGAAGGCTTCAAGGATCCCATGATCATTATCCTTTGCGTCGCTTTACTTATTCAGTTAGCGCTGTGGTTTATGAAACAGGCCGAGTGGTTTGAGCCTGTTGGCATTTTAGTAGCCATTATCATTGCTAATGGTGTGGCTTCTGTCAGCGAAAGTAAACAGGAAGGCAAAGCCTCAGCCTTAAAAGCTGAAGAAGAAGCTAAAGAAATGGCCAAAGTCATTCGTGACGGTCAGCTTAGCGAAATTCATGTCAGTGAAATCGTAGTTGGCGATATTGTTTTCCTGCAAGCCGGCGATAAGCTTCCTGCCGACGGTGAAATTGTTGAGGGCGAAGTTAAGGTTGATCAGGCTGCTTTGAACGGCGAGACCGAAGAAGCCACCAAGCGCCCCGTAGCTGACGAATCCGAGAAGGATTACAAGATCAAAGACTTACTGAATCTCCATTACGCTTATCGCGGCACTGTAGTTTGCGGCGGTGAAGCCCATATGGAAGTTAAGGTTGTTGGCGATAATACCCTTTTTGGCGAGTTGGCTTTGGAAGTTCAGGAAGATACCCGAGAAACTCCTTTGCAAGTCAAGCTCGGCAAGTTGGCTCAGCAAATCTCCACTTTCGGTTATATCGGTGCTATCGCCATCGTTTTGGGCATTCTGGCTAAAACTTTCATTTCCTGTAATCTTCCCCAGGGTGGCTATGCATGGATCAAGTTGCTTATCGACGCCATTACTGTAGCTGTTACCATTATCGTTTGTGCCGTTCCTGAAGGTTTGCCTATGCTTACCTCCATTTTGCTCTCTTTCCAGAGCTTAAAAATGGCTAAAGATAACGTTTTGGTCCGCAAAATCAACGGTTTGGAAACTGCCGGCAGTTTGAGCTTGCTTTTCAGTGATAAGACCGGAACTATTACCGAAGGGCGCCTTTCCGTAGTCGAAATGGCTACTGGAAATGTCGTTAAAACTTTCTCTTCTTTGAGCGAAGTTAATGTCGCTTTACGTACCGATATTGTTACTGGCGTCGGTATCAACAATAGTGCCTCCGCTAGCAATGGTAATGTTATTGGCGGTAACAGTACCGACCGCGCTTTGATGGCTTACTTAATCGAAGCCCAAGAAGCTGAATCTCTCGATAAAGGCAGCGTGAAAGCTTTCAACGCTTTCGACTCCAATAAGAAAAGCTCCAGCGTAACCATTCATCGCGACGGCAAATTAGTAACTTTTGTAAAGGGTGCTCCGGAAAAAATTATTGCTCGCTGCACTCAATTTGTTGATGAAAACGGCGCTGTACAGCCCTTCACCGATAAAGAAACCATTACTTCCTATATCGATACTCAAGCCGGACGCTCTATGCGTTTACTGGCTGTAGCTAAAGTTGATGGCGAAAAAGATGATGAAAATCTCACTTTGTTGTGTGTTATCAGTATTCGCGACAATGTACGCCAAGAGGCTGTAGCTGCTATCAAAGAAGTGCAGAATGCTGGCGTTCAGGTTGTTATGGTAACAGGCGACCGCAAAGAAACTGCTGTGGCTATCGCTAAAGAAGCCGGCTTGCTTACTAAGCCCGAACATGTAGCTTTAACTTCCGCCGAGATGGGTGAGAAGAGCGATGAAGAGCTTAAGAAGATCTTGCCTAACTTGCGCGTGATTGCTCGCGCTCTGCCTACCGACAAGAGCCGCTTGGTGCGTATTGCTCAAGAGCTCAATTTAGTTGTAGGTATGACCGGTGACGGCGTCAACGACTCTCCCGCTTTAAAGAAAGCTGACGTCGGTTTCGCTATGGGTAGCGGTACTGAAGTAGCCAAAGAAGCTGGCGATATTACTATTTTGGATGACAACTTCTTGTCTATCGAAAAGGCCATTCTTTACGGCCGTACCATGTTTAAGAGCATCCGTAAATTTCTCATCTTCCAGCTTACCGTAAATGTAGCGGCCGTACTCATTTGCTTCATCGGTCCGATGATGGGCGTACTCACTCGCTTCATCGGTCCGATGATGGATGAAAACGTGATGATGACCGTAATTCAGTTGCTCTTAGTCAACTTGGCTATGGACACTTTGGCAGCTATTGCTTTCGGTAGCGAACCTGCTTTGAAAGAGTATATGCAAGAGAAGCCTATTCCTCGTTCGGCTAGTATTGTCAGCAAGGATATGTTTATAGAAGTGCTTATCAGCGCATTCTATATTACCGTTCTTTGCTTAGCGATCCGCTTCTGCCCGACAGTTTGGGATTGGTTCGGCTGCATCAATATTACCGCTCCCGATACTACCTATTTGAAGTCGGCTCTCTTTGCTACTTTCATGATGGCTATTACCTTCAATGGCTTTAATGCCAGAACTGAGCATATTAATACCTTCAAAGGTTTAGGTCTCAACCTCAACTTCTTGTTGGTTATGGGCGCTATTTTCATCATTCAGTTCCTCTTTGTTGAACTTGGCGGTGCGGCTTTGAGTGTTGAACCTCTTACTATGCAAACCTGGGCTGTGTGCTTTGGTTTAGCTTTCTTGGTTATTCCTATTGATATGATTCGCAAAGCTATTATGCATCATTGCAAATAATAAATATTAGCTCGATACCAGCGGAAGTTGTCTACTTCTTAGGTTAGGGTTGTTTACTAAAAGGCTGCTCTCACTTGTAAAAGTGGAACAGCCTTTTTTGGTACATTATATTTTTTTCCTAACTTTTATACTGATTTTTTGATAATAAAAGAAGGGAGGTGACTTCGAATAACGAAAACGCACCCCATTCAGTTCTTGTTCCTAAATACATTCTCTGCTGCAGTTTTTGGGGCTGTTTTGCTCAAGAAGAAGCGGTGAGAAATTAAGGTCAAAGTTAGAGGAGGACTTAACCATGGCAGTTAGTTTGCGTAAAGGTGAAAGAGTCAGTTTAGCTAAAGTTAGCCCCGGTTTAAAAAAGGTTCGCGTTGGTCTCGGTTGGGATACCAATAAATATGACGGCGGATACGACTTTGACTTGGACGCTGCCGCTTTCTTGACCGGCGCTAATGGTAAAGTCACTACTGAAACCGACTTTGTTTTTTACAATAACAAACTCCACCCCTCCGGCTCTGTCGAGCACATGGGTGACAATAGAACCGGTGAGGGCGAAGGCGATGATGAAGAGATCGTTATCGATTTGGAGAAAGTTCCCCAGAATATTACTGGCATCTCTTTCACTGTTACTATTCATGAAGCCGACATTCGCGATCAGAATTTTGGTATGGTTTCCAATGCTTATGTTCGTATCATTGATGATATGAATAATACTGAAGTTGCCCGTTACGATCTGGGTGAAGATTTCAGCTGCCAAACTGCCGTAGTGGTAGCTGAACTTTATCGCAAAGATGGTGAGTGGCGCTTCAGAGCTATCGGTGACGGCTTCAGCGGAGGTTTGGCTGCTCTGTGTGCCAACTTTGGTATTGATGCCGCCTAGTTTTTATATAAAAACATTATAAGGCTCTTTTTGTATTGCGCCTGGTGTCATTTGTTAAATTGTCGACTTTAGTTGATCCCCCCTCGGCTACGTTGGCAGTGTGATGGCCCGGGCGCTTCCTTTTTTTTCTTGTTGTCTCATTGTATGTTCTAAACAGGGATACTTCTGGTATAGAGACTATTTTTATTTTGCTTATTTGTAAGATAATAGTTTTTGTAGGTCTCTGTTTTATAAGGTAAGAGAGTTTAATATATTATATTTGTACGGTATATGTCTTTGGTGATTTGTTTATTCGCAGATATGACATTTTATTTTACAAAAAATTACATTTTTTTTAATAAAAATGTATGGCGTGCAATTTGAAATATGCGTATAATGAAGGCGTGGAGGAGTTTCTTGGCAATCGAGCTCTGGGGGAGGAGCCTTAATATATTAGCGTATCTGTAATGGAGGAAAGACTATGAATTATCGTTATGGTATTCTAGCTACCGCTCTAGCTGTAGGTCTATTCGCTGTTCCCGCTACCGCCGGTGTTACTGATGTTACCGGTGGAGGTGGTGTGAAAGTCAACACTACTGTTCGTAATCATATTAATGATGTTAACACCTACAAGACCAACGAGGTGCACAGGGCTGATATTAGAAAAAATGGTGGCACTGTAGACAAGAGTAGTGTTAAGTACCAATACAAAGGGGTGTTGAACTATACTGATCTGTATGGTGATGGTACTCACAATAGGTATAATTTTACCGGTGGTAACGGTTTTGTTTATACTTCTTCTAACCGAGGTGATGCTTACAGTAAAGTCTCTAACAGTCTGCGTAATTACGATTATACGTATCAGCATGATGGCCGCACTAGTGGTCAATGGGCCATGACTGAGGGAGAGTTTAGGCATGCTTTACAGCTGAATGCTAATGATCGCAAGTATATGGGAAATTCTTACAGCGAGAGTGAGAAATACCTTGGTGCAACAGGCAACATTAAAACGCATAATGAGACTAGTACCAAGCGTACCACAGATAAGTACACTGATTATAAGCATGTTGGTTCTTCTGATAAGTTAGATAGA
>CAKTUZ010000037.1 GCA_934621605.1 uncultured bacterium
AATCCATCTCGACCATAGTTTTGCTCCTTTGGTGTTTTTTTGTTGCAGATATACTCTACCACATGAGCGAGGCTATGTTTTTTTTATGTGTTCAACTTAATTTTACAATCCGCAGGATTGTAATTTACGGCCTATATCGCAAGTCAACTTAGCTAAAAAGATGTAGCCGTATAATCAGTTCTTCTTAATTTTTTTTCATATCTTTTTGTGGGTAAAAAGACAGACATGACGAACTTTGTCGGGGCTCGGGGGCAGGTATTATACAATGAGCCGAATTCGAGGAATAAGGTTGTGAAAAAACTAAATAAATTAACCACAATTGCGGGGCTGATGCTTCTACTTTTGATTGTCGGCGCTTGCTCCGGCGTGAAAGACACGGAAGACGAAAAGGCTGTTCGTGAAACTTTTAAAAATTTTTGCCTTTGCGTTTACAATGATGACGCCGAACAAGCTCCGGTGACATTTTTCAGCCGACATGACAAGAAGATCGCTGCCAAACTTTTCACCAATGCGGTGGTAGAAGTAGCTGCTGAGCGTGGTCGTCACTTAAATTCTCAAGAGAAGCAAATGCTGACGCAAAAATTTATCGAACGTTGGGATAGCGAAGCTAATGTTTACGATTCACCTATGAATCAAAATGCCAAAAAAATGGCTCAGCGAAATGTGGATAGGATATTGAAAGAGAATGGCAAGACCTTTGATGATTTTATAAAAATGCTAGAGCGCACTCCGGCTCAAAAGATGGGCTTAGTAATAGATCCATCCGGTAAAAAAGCTTCCATTAAAAATATCCACTTCCGCAAAGAAGGCAACGAATGGAAGCTTTCTATGTTGGAAAAAGGTCAAGACCAAAAAGAATTTAAGCGAGTCATAAAGCAAGAAATGGCTAAAGTCTTAAACTTTTAGCAATAATAAAAAGTAGAACATAAACTAAATCAGCCGCTTGTATAGAGTGCACTTGCAACTATACGGGCGGCTAATTTTATCATTCGCTGCTTTTCTTCCTCACACACCAAACCAGCAGTCCTTCCCAGATAACCATAAGTAGCAGTACCAGCTTATAGTAAAAAGCCATATAAAATAAAATGTACAAAATAGCGCCGATTGGGCCGTGTAAGGTTTCGCTGTCAATTACAAAGAGCATACAGCCAATAGCCAGCGCTGCCCAAAGTAACTTACCGGCATTAGGTAAGCTGCCATTATGTAAGGCAGCTATGATCGCTAAACATGGAATAAGCAGCGCCAAGTGATGATGGCTCCACGAGAGAGGGGACAATACAAGCATAAGTAAAATCCAAGTTGAATAATCTAGCGCTAACAATGTAAAGTTGTCGCTTCCGCTATTTTTGCTTCCGCTTCTGTCGGCGGTTGCGTTGCTGCAAGTTGGATCGCTGCTCGCTATGTTATCATTTTTGCTGCCGATAATGTTGCTGTTGTCGGTACTGTCGCTATTGTTGTTTGTTGGCTCGCTAGCTATTTCGGCACTTTGCACTTTAGCGCCGTTATGCCATAAGAAGGCGGCGCCAGCGGCCAGCAAAGCTACATTGATAAGCTTAATTACAAATGGCGAAACGTCATATAAGCAAGCGTTAACCAAGGTCATAAGCGACTGATTGGAAGCTACTTCCTGGTAGCTTTGCTCGGTAAATAAAAATTGTACGTATTGGCCAAAGCGTAAAAATCCCCACTGTAGGCCGGCCGAAAGAGATAGCATAGCTAAAGTAAATACACAGTAGCCGACAGCTTGATAACGTCGCTTGGCTAAAAGCCAAATTAAAAGCACAACTGGGTATAGCTTCAGCAAAATAGCTATTGCCAAAGCCAAACCGCAGAGAAAATCTTGCTTTTTCCAAGCACAAACTAAGACAGCGGCCAAGCTAAAAAAGAAGAGACCGCCCACTTGGCCTAAAAGGAAGTTGTCCAGCCAGACGCCCCAGCTGAAGCTGCCTACAGCAAGTAAAGCCCAAGTGAGCCAAGCGATCTTTTTATCGCTGTCGGCAAAGAAATGGCGACAAAGTAAGAGTAGGCCGGCTGCGTAAAGGAAATATTGCCAGAAGGCGTGCTTTATGTAACCGTTAGCGAAGCTACCTTGCGTAAAAGGGATATATAATAAATAGAAGGGCAGAGGATGATTATCAAAAATAGCCCAGCGCCCTTCCGAAAGAGCCAGTGAATACTCTTTCATAAACTGCGGATCGTAAATATTGGCTGCTCCACCTTGCAAAGCTTTGACGGATGCGTAATAGTGGAAGAAATCGTAACCGCCGCCGTTAGCTGCCGGATCGCTTAAGAACTGGATCAATTGGGGATGTAAAAGCCAACCTATTAAACTCAAAAGAGCTAACAATATCCAACAGATTATGATTTTTTTATGCTTATTTACAAATAAACTGTCCATTTTTCTCTCATTTTTTCTCTGAAAATTGGGCTGTTTTTTCTAGATATGCAAGGCTTTGCCCTAGTTTTTCTAGAACCGGCGAGGATAAGTAGATTGGTAGGGGCTGGTTGGTGTAAGTAGCACCAAGCCTCAATTCGTGCGGAAAAGTCGGAGCGTGAAATCTGTGAAAGCGATTATTGGTAAAGCGGTTCTTGTGACGGCAATTCTTTGTTTTATTCCGGCCGGAGTCGCTTGGAGCCGACCTAGTTTAGAGGCCAGAGACATCAATTGCGCTTCTTGGGCACAATCTGAGTGTGTACTTATAGCTCAAGAAAACGGCTCAACTGACAGTAGCTCAAATATAGATATTTCTACTTGGCAAGTAGTGAACGGTAACGGTTTTAAAGTACGTTTTCCTAATCAAAGTCGCTACAGCCGTGACAATTATAGCGGCACTTTTGTCGAAACTTGGGAAACCGAGACTGACGAACCGCTCCATATGTTTAAATTGCAACAAGCCCAATTCAGCGGCGGCTCCATCAGTTCTACAGATCCGGATGAATTTCTGTTTGACAATATGGAAAATAACAGTCGCAATCTCAATGGTAAAGTTTCTCATCGGCGCAGAATCCAAAACGCTCGCTATCCCGGTTGTACTTACAAAGTTACTACTGCCGAGGCCGAATGGGACTTTATGATTCGTCTGGATCGCGATACGATTTATACCTTATCGGTTTGTTCCATGCCCTACGAATCGGATGACGGTTATAGCAAGGCTTTCTTCGATTCTTTCACTTTTTAACTTAGTCTTTTTTATGGCCCTAGTGACAATCTTGCCGCGAAATAGATATCGCTTTGTCAGGGCCTTGGCTGTTTGTTTTTTAAACTTCGATATGTTAGGATCAACCCTGATTTTTCGCACTTTTTACCTAGCGGAGGAACTATGAGTAAGCTTAAAAAGCTGTTTAAAACCATCAACGAATTCTTGAAAGAGAGCACCCAAGAATTTAATTTCGACGAAGAGAGTGGCGTTTTTTCTTTCAAAGAGCAAGTTACCGAAGAAAAGCGCAGCGCTTTGGACGTCTCTTTCTTTATCAGCGATTGCAGCGTAACCTTGCATGCCATTTCTGGCTTGAAAATTCCTCAGGATAAAGTAGCCTCTTTAAGTGAGTTTATTATCAGAGCCAATAACGATATCGAAATCGGTAACTTCGACTTGGATTTGGAAGCCGAAAGTCCCATTGTTAGCTTCAAAGTTAATATCTTGCTCGGTCTGGATATGAAAATTGACGAAGACGATTTGGATTTGGCTGTGCAAATCGTTTTGGGTACCGTGCGCAGCTACTGGATCGGTTTGATCGGTATTTTGGACGAAAATTTGAGCGCTACTAAGGCTTTGGAAAGTTGCTACGAAGAAGAGGATGACGACGAATGTGACGACGATTGCTGCTGCAGTTGCCACGATCATGAAGATGACGAAGATGATGAAGAAGAATTCTTCGAAGTAGATTTGCGCACCAATCATCACCACGAATGCGGCTGCGATTGCGATGACTGTGATGATGAATGCGACGAAGATGAAGAGGAAGATTTTTTCGAAAGTTTAGACGACAGTGAAGTTCCTGAAGAAGAGGATGACGAGCCTCAGAAATAAGCTTCTGCAGCTTAATACTATCGTTTTACCGATTATCGTCCGATAAATCAATTTATTGAGCTTATTTTTATACAGAGCAAAAATTGTTATGTCTGCATTTTGCGATAGATAGTTTTTGCTCTTTTTGTTTTTTGCAAAAATATATACTTAAATAATTGTATATTTTATGTAGAAAGTCGTATTCGGAAGCTAAAAATTAAACTTTGTTTTATTTTTGAAGCAGTTTGTTAATATTTTGACTATCACGGCGAAAAGTTGAAAACGCAAGTTTTTTTGGAAGGAATAGACTTAACTACATTGAGAAAAGTCGGCCCATGTGTAGCGATCCGACTATGTTCAGCAGAGACAAAGTTCAATTTGTTATGTTGTCTTTCGAAGGGCCTGATCTTTTTTCTATGGCTGGTGGCTTAGGTATAAGAGCTCAGGAACTTTGTCATTGTTTGGCCTCTATGGGCTTTACGACTCACCTTTACTTTATCGGCGATCCTGATTTACCGGCAGAAGAGCGGCAGGGTAAGCTTATTTTACATCGCTGGTGTCAATGGATTAGTGCCTCCAATCCCGGCGGTTGCTATGTAGCTGAAGATACTAAGGTTGAAGATTATGGCAATTCTATTCCTACGGCTTTGGTAGAGAAAGTAATTGCTCCGGCTGCTCAAGAGGGTGTTACCACTATTGTGTTAGCTGAAGAGTGGCAAACTATTCCCGCTGTTATCAACTTGAGAAAAGTTCTTAAAGAGCATTGCTTGGAAGAACGTGCCGGTGTACTCTGGAATGCCAACAATTTATACGGCTTCAAAGGTATCGATTGGTTAAAATTAAATCAGTCCTGTGCTTTAACCACGGTAAGTCGTTATATGAAGCACCGCATGTGGCCTTTGGGCATCAATCCTATAGCTATTCACAACGGTATTCCCTCTAGGCTTTTACAAACTTCTGTTGATCAGGACGTCGTTAAGCAATTGCGTCAAATTTTTCCCAATTTGCTTATTACTAAGGTTGGACGTTATGATGTCGACAAACGTTGGGTGATGGCTGTAAAGTCTATAGCTGTCATGAAGCAAAAAGGGCTCAAACCTACTTTCATTGTACGGGGTGGAAAGGAGCCGCACCGTCAGGAAGTTAGAAGACAAGCCGATAAATGTGGATTAAGTTGGAAAGAGATTCACCTTCCTCCCAAAGCAGCCGCTCAAAATATTTTAGCCGAATTAGTTCGCTGGAGCAGTTATGATGTTTTAGAGCTTTGCTTCTATCTATCCGAAGATTTTATTAACGTGCTTTATTCCGGATCGGATTGCGTTTTGGCGAATTCCGGACACGAGCCTTTTGGTCTGGTGGGCTTGGAAGTTATGGCTTGCGGAGGTTTAGCCTTTGTGGGAGCTACCGGTGAAGATTATGCCCAAACTTTAGTCAATAGTGTCGTGGTGGAAACGGAAAATCCGCTAGAAATAGTGGAGTATGTACAGACTTTAACTAACGATAAAAAGTTGAATCAAAGCTTGAGATTAGAGGGCAAACGTACCGCCTCTTGCTATACTTGGGAGCGAATTTGCCGCGATCTTTTCCAAAAGATCCGTTTTCTCAGCGCTTCTCGCGGTGTTATTCTCGATTAGCAATAGTATAGAGACGTAAAAATTATTATCAAAAATAGTCGGTTAGAGGTTGAAAGGCAGTGCATAAAGAGGTCGAGAGTACCGATTCGGAAGTTGAAAAGAACGGTGCCAATACAGATTTAAGCGCTCAGTATAAAGTTGAAAGTAATGATTTTATTTTATCCAGTCAAGTAAAAATGGAAGTAAAACCGAGCGTTTTATACTTAGTAGCCGTACCTATCGGCAATTTGGACGATTTTACTCCCAGAGCTTGGCATGTATTGGAACAGGTTGAGTATATCGCTTGCGAAGAGGTGCAATCAGCCCGCCGCCTTTTGCAACTGCACCATATTAAAGCTAAGCTTATTTCTTATCGCGAATCGGGACGTGATCAATCTGGCGATCAGATTGTGCGCCTCTTGGCTGAGGGGGCCAAAGTGGCCGTTATTTCCGGCGCCGGTACGCCGGCTGTTTCCGATCCGGGTCGTGATTTGGTGGCTAAATGTCATCAGGCCGGTTTTAAGGTATCGCCCATTCCCGGCGCCAGTGCCCTTACGGCTGCCGTTTCTGCGGCGGGCCTGCCCTTGAGGCGTTTTGCTTTCGAAGGCTTTTTACCCAGGCGCAGTAACGAATGTATACAGTTTTTGCAAAGCTTGGCCAACGAAGAGCGCACTATGATCTTTTTTGAAGCTCCGCATCGCCTCAAAGAAACTTTGCAGCTCATGTTTAAAGTTTTCGGCGACCGCCAAGCCTTTATCGGACGCGAGCTTACTAAGTATTTTGAAGAATGCTTGCAAAGCAGCTTAGCCAAGCTCTGTGCCAAATATGCTCAAGAAGAGCCGCGCGGTGAGTTTGTAATTATGGTCGAAGGGCTGCAAATTGACGAAACAGAGGAGGAGCTGCGCCTCAATAAGCAAGCCAAGCTCGATTTAGAATTTTTGCATACGCTGGGATTTTCTAAGCGTGATCAGGCTTCAATCTTGGTGCACTTTAGAGAACTTCCCAAAAATAAGGCCAAACAGTTGGTTATGGAAGCTGAAGATTAAAAAACAAGCTTGAATATGGCTTTTTCTGCCTTTTCTATATACAAAGTTGTACATTTGTGGTATAATGCTCTTCCAACTTTAAGAGAAGGAGCCGTGTTATGAGTATTTCTGGTCTCCTGGAGGGTTGTTCCCAGGTAACTAGCCCTTCGCCCGAAGTCACTGAAAAGTTGAAGGGTATGCTTCCCGCTTATCCCTTCCATATCAAAGCCGAGGAGGCTTTGAAGTTAGCTGAAGAGCTTGGTATTACCGTAGCTCAGCTAATGATTGAGTTAATTCCTATAGCCCGTAAGTACGCCGCTCCGGTCGTTCCCATTTCCAATTTCAAAGTAGGATCTTGTGTAATGGGTCGGAGCGGCGATTTATATTTAGGCGTAAATATGGAATTTTGCGGTGACAATTTAGCTCAAACTGTACATAGCGAACAATCTTCTGTTACTAATGCTATGTGCCATGGTGAAAAAGGCATAGTTGCTCTGGCAGTTTCTGCTGAGCCTTGCGGTGCCTGCCGTCAGTTCCTTAACGAATTAGCTTGTGCAGGTGACTTAGTTATAACCATTCCCAATCGTCACGCCATTGGCTTACAAGACCTACTTCCTCATGCTTTCGGTCCTAAAAATTTAGAGGTAGATGGCGGCATGTTGGTTACTTACGAAGCTCCTTTGGTCAGACCCGAAGAGAGTGATGAGTTGATCGAGTTAGCCTGGGATTCAGCCAATAAGGGATATGCTCCTTACTCACATTGCAACGCTGGCGTAGCTTTGCAATTTGCCGACGGATTTAAGGTTTGCGGCTGGTATGCTGAGAATGCCGCTTTTAATCCTTCGGTTTCTCCCTTGCAAGCGGCTTTAATTATGGCTAATGCTTCAGGGCGCAAGCTTGGAGAAATAGTCAGAGCCGCTTTGGTTGAGCGTAAGCTTGAAAATAACATAACTCACGTTCATTCTACTACCAGTTTGCTTAACGCCTTGGCTCCCAAAGCTGAGCTTATAATTAAGCGTCTGGAAGTAAAAAATAGATAAATTAGCTTGGGCCGAAATTTCGGCTTGAGATTTAGATAAAACAGAGCGCTTTTCTTTAATCAGATAATTGATGATTGGAGAAGGCGCTTTTGTTATTAAAAAAATTAAATATACAATAAATATGAGCAATAAATATAAAATCAGCTCTTATTTATTGTATAAAAATCAGTAATGTTTGACTTTTTGCCGATAATATTGTAATATTGCCGCCGTTGGGGAGTATGCTTTTTACTATAAAGAAGCGCAGCTCTCCGTTTTTTTTAATTGGCATGCATTTTTTGCGACTGAAAATATCGGCTTGTTAGTCGGATTTTTCGCTGTTTTTAGGGCTTATTGAGCTCTTTGTGTGCGACGTAAAATTAAGTTTGGAAGGTGTTTGGCAGCACTTTTGGTTTGAGGCTCACTCGCTACTATTCGCCCAGCGCAGGCCCGGCCTTTTTTCAAACTGCGAGAGGTAGGCGTCAATTTTGAAGTCTATTAAACAATTTATTGCAGTTTTAGCTTTTATAGGGGTGTGTTCCGTACCGGCAGCAGCTTTAACTTTGCCGGACGAGGAAGCGAATGCTGCTTTTGAGGTGAGCAATTTCGGTTTAACTTCGCGCCAAGAGGCTCCGGCTTCTATATTTAGTGAAGATGAGCTAAAAGCGCAAGGGTTAGTTCTGATTGAGAATAAGGCTGCGACTGCTTCTAAGAAAAATTCTGGCAATTTAGCTTCAGGAGAAGTAACTAAGCAAACAGCGGGCAACAAATACGGTATGCCTGATATATATATTAAAGTTTCCGGTGTAGTTTATGAGCGCGTGGCTTCTGCTCAGGGTAGTCATCACCGCCGTTCTTTGGCCTCTCGAGGTGCTAAGGATACTGGCGTAGTGGCTCGTCGCAAGATGATCGATTTTAATCTGACTCCGGTAATTTGCAAATATGCAGAAACATATAAATTAGATCCTTGGTTAGTGAGAGCCGTCATCGAAACAGAATCTAATTTTTATCCTTATGCAGGTTCTCCAGTAGGAGCGGGCGGTCTTATGCAACTTATGCCTGCCACAGCCTCCAGTTTGGGATGTCGCGACCGTTTTGATCCCGAATCTAATGTAGCTGCCGGTTGTCGTTATCTACGTCAAATGCTCAACATGTTCGGCGGAGACTATAAGCTAGCCATCGCCGCTTACAATGCCGGCCCAGGCAACGTGCGCAATTACGGAGGTATTCCGCCTTTCCGCGAGACTATTAACTATGTAAGTAAAGTTACCAGACTATGGCACAAAGCCAAAAAGGCGGCAGCTGCCAAAAAGTAACCCTTTATTGTGGCGTAGTTTTTATCGGTGCAAAAAAATATATGGCTTTTTAGGGTATTCTCTTGACAAAATTTTACTTTTGAGTAAAATACTTCCCGTAAGCTCTCCGGTTGAGTGAGTCAGCCGAAGGGGATTTACGAGTTAGGGGTATAGTTTAGTTGGTAGAGCGACGGTCTCCAAAACCGTAGGTCGCGAGTTCGAGTCTTGCTGCCCCTGCCACAAAAACGAGCGTTTGGCTAGGTTCAAGGGTTCGTTTTTTTTTGCTTTTTTGGTGATTACGGTGTTCAAAGCATATAGGTCGGCGCGGCTGCTATGCAAAAACGCCAAACCTTTTTAGATATTGTCGCGACCCATTTTCACGTGGTTGTTATAATATTGGCCGTGATTTTGGGTGGAGTTGCCGTATTGAATGGCAAAACGCGGACAGCGGTGCAGGCAGCCTAAACACATAACGCATTCTTTTACTTTCCAGGTGGGTTTTTTGTTTTTCAGTTCGATAGCTTGCACCGGACATTTTTTAGCGCAGAATCCGCAACCAATACATCTTTTTTCTACATGAAAATGTTTAGTTTGGCGCAAATGCGGATAAAAGAAGCGTTTACCCAACTTGGCTATAAAGTAGGGCATTTTGAATTGCATAAAATCGCCGCAGCGGCGCTCTTTAATGTTGTCAATAATGAAATTTATGGAAGCTTCTGCTTTATCGTTAATAGTCTGCACTTTTTGCTTATCGCTTAAATCAAAAATCGGCGTCCAAGTATCGGGCATTTTTACGCTAAAGAAAGCGTCAATAGCTAAGCCTTTAGAATGCATAAGTTCATTAGCAAAGCGTCCAGTCTGTCCAGGAGTGGTTCCGTAAGTAGCCGCAAAATATACGTAAGGCTTATTGCTGTCATCAGTTTTGATTTGGATTTTACTGAGAAATGTTTCTACAATAGAAGGCAAGGCCAAGCAATAGGTAGGGCAAACAATACCTAAGGGTTCGTCTTTTTGGAGTTTGTAAGCCATTTTATTTTGATGCAAACATTCGGCCATATAGTAGGTTTCGTCGTTATACACTTTAGCTAAACGTTCAGCTACATATTGGCTGTTTCCGGTAGCAGAAAAATAAAAGATCATGTCAACTTGTCCCTCCTTGCACAAATAGGCTGGGGTTAAATAGACGATAATATTTAACGCTCATATGTCAACATCGATACGGATATCTATTTCTAGAAAGCTTCGGAGAAAGACTTCTTTTATTTTATCGGAGAAGGGAATTAAATTTGCGGCTTAAAGTGCTGAATTCACGAGGGCGTGGGGAAGGCTATTTGGGGGAAAATAATCGAAAGCGCCAAAGTAAAGCGATAATTTCGAAAACTTAAAAATACGGGAGAGCGTATGGCTGAGCTTATACAAGTTGCTGAGCACACATACTATATAGATTTATTATCCAAAGTGGGACTTTATATTCCCAATCAGGGAGAAGCTATTCTTATCGACAGCAGCAACGCCGAATCGGCAAAAATTATCAGCTCAGTTTTGGATGAGCATAATTTAAAACTGAGTTGTATATTAAACACTCACTCTCATGCTGACCATATCGGCAGTAACCATGCTTTACAAGAACGCTATCACTGCCCGATTTATGCTAGCGGTTTGGAAGTTGCTTTTATTAAAGAACCACTGCTGGCAGCTTGTTATCTTTATGGCGGTTATCCTTACAAAGCTATGCGTCATCAATTTTTTATGGCTAAGCCCAGTCAATGCGAAGATATAAAACAGGCTCCATTGCCCAAAGGTTTCGATTTGGAAATTCTTAGCGGTCATGCCATGCATATGACAGCTATTCGTACGCCTGACAATGTCTGGTTTACCGGTGATATTGCCTGTGCTCCAGAAGTATTGAAGCGTTATCCTATTGCCTTTACTTACAATACTACCCAATATTTGGAGTCATTGGAGAAAGCCCGTCAGCTGGAAGGTGAGCTTTTTATTTGTGCCCATGCGCAGCCAACTAAAGATCTTCATCCGTTACTCGATTTTAATCGCGGCGTTATAGAAGGGCTATTTGCAGCCATAAAAGAGAGTTGTGCTAACGAGCCCAAAAACTTTGAGCTAATTGCCAAAGACGTCTTTGATCGTTATGAAATGCATGCCAGCCAGATGATCTATGGCAATTCGGCTCCGACTTTGCGCTCTCATGTCACCCATTTAGTTGACAGTCGACAGCTAAGGGTAATAGCTCAAGACAATATGATTAAATTTGTGGTTAGAGATTGAAATAAAAAGTAGGGAGTTTTCAGTTATGGCTTTGCCTTTTGAGAAATTACAAACTGAGCGTTTAACTTTGGTTCCCAGCAATATGGATTATTGCGATGATATTTATCGCGAATTTACTGCCGAAGTAGCTCGCTATATGATTCCTCAGCCTTCCGAAGATAAGCAAGATACTGTCAAATTTTTGCAAGAATGCCAGCAAGCTTTCGAATTGGCCACCGATTTGGAAGTTATTATTTTAGATAGTAAAAACGGTGAATTTTTAGGCTGTTTGGGAGTTTTGGGCTTAAATAGAAAAACTCCCAGCTTGGGTTTATGGCTCAAGAAAAGCGCTTGGGGCTACGGTTACGGTAAGGAAGCTGTCCAAGCCGCTTTGGATTGGCTCAGTTCTTATAGACAATATCGCTATGTACTTTATCCTGTAGACAGAGATAATATGGCCAGCCGCCATTTGGTTGAAAGTTGCGGAGGCGTTTTGGACAACGTCTATGCCGAGAAAAATACGCTCGGTCGTATACTGAATGTTTGTGAGTATCATATCGATCTTAAACAGTAATTTGGGCGATTTGCCATAGATTTTAGTTTTTGTAATTTAGTTGTAGATATAATAATATATTAAGGAGCAGCAGAAAATGAAAGTTCTTTTGGTTAATGGCAGTCCGCGTCCTCAGGGATGTACTTTTACAGCCCTTTCCGAAATGAAAGAACAATTTGCAAAATTGGGTATCGAGACGGAAATTTTCCAAATTGGTGCCAAACCTATTCGTGGTTGTATCGGTTGCCGTCAGTGTCGTAAGCTTGGTAAATGTGTTTTCAATGATGATATAGCCAACGCTTTATTAGAAAAAATGCTGGAAGCTGACGGTATCGTTTTGGGCAGTCCCGTCTATTTTGCCGGCCCCAATGGTGCTTTCTGTGCAGCTTTGGATCGTGTTGTTTATGCTGCTCCCAATTTAAGCGACAAGGTTTGCGCAGCGGTAGTTAGTACTCGTCGCGGTGGCGCCAGTGCAGCTTATGATCGTTTGAATAAATATTTTACAGCCAGAAATTGCCAGGTTGCTTCGGCTAGTTTCTGGAATTCTGTCCACGGCAATACCCCCGACGAAGTGCGTCAAGATTTGGAAGGTTTGCAAACCTTGCGCAACTTAGCTATCAATATGACCGCCATGTTGAAAAACCAACATCGCGAAGGCGCTTTCAAACCCGAACGCGACACTACCAAAGTGCATACTAATTTTATCCGCTAAAATATATAAAATACTGATGTGCTGCGGCGGCGCATTTGTAGTGCCGCCGGTTTAATTTTCTCTAGCAGACAATATTTGATGTTTAATTTTTCTTTTAACCAACTGTCTGTAAAGCGCTGGGCTGTCGGAGCGGCTGTCTTAGCTGTTTTTTGCTCTTTAACAGCTTGCAGTCGCTACTTTTCTGACGGTGAAGCTCAAAATGCCAATAAAGTGGTAGTTTTGACGCCTTTTCCTAATGCTACAGCTGAGGAATTGGCAGCAGCTTTTACAGCTGAAACCGGTATTCAGGTAGAACAAGTGCTAGATAGCACTACTAAAATTTTGGCTCGCTTGCGCATAGAAAAGCGCAATCCGCGCGGCGACGTTTGGTATAGTGGCGGTGGTTGCATTCCTTTTATGACTGCTGTCAAAGAAGATTTGCTCGCTCCTTATATCCCCAAAGAACATAGCCAAATTCCGGAAAAGCGCGGTAATTTAACTCTGCGCGATAAATCTTGGCGTTGGTTGCCCTTAGCTATCGTTTCGCAAGGATATTGTTATAATCCGCAAGTTACGCCATATAAAGAAATTCCCAAAACCTGGGACGAATTGGCTTTGCCGCAATGGAAAGGTCAAATTGAAATGTGGGATCCGGCCGATAGCGGTACTTCTATGTTATTTTTGGCTGCTGCTATTCAACGTTATAAAAAGCCCAATGGAGACGAAAGCGCTGGCTGGGAATATTTAACTAAAGTTTTCCATAACTTGAAGCGCTACACCAGAGAGGGTAAGCCGGCTTTTTCTGTAGCTCGTGGTGATACAAAAATAGGTTTACACTTTGAAAGTCAGTATCTGGAATTTTTAGACCAGCAGCGCGGCGATGATCAATTGTCTCATGTGCAAGATAATATCGCTTGGTATTTGCCTCCGGAAAGTCCAGTTATTGCTGACGCCATTGCTCTAATAAAAGGTTGTCCACATCCTGAGAACGGTCGTCGTTTTATTGATTTCTGTCTTTCTGACAAGGGTCAAAAAATTATCAATCGCTACTTTTTCTCCTTCAATCCGACTTTGCCGCCACCCAAAGGACTTAAAGGCGTTACTCTGGATACTCTGCTGGAGCGAGCCCAAAAGCTCGACTTAGAGTGGACAGCCGAAAATTATGATCGTTTGCGTAAGCAATGGCAAAATACGGTTGAAGCAGCAGACTAACAACGGAAATAAAACAATATGAGCACTATAAAAATTGAACATCTAAAAAAAACATACGGTCATAATTTAGCTGTCAATGATCTTTCTTTAGAATTGCAAGATGGAGAGCTTTTTGCTTTACTCGGTTCTTCCGGTTGTGGTAAAACTACTACTTTGCGTTGTATCGCCGGCTTGGAGGAGTTTGATTCTGGCAAAATAAGCTTAGATGGGCAAGATATTTCCTTAGTTCCGGCTTGTGATCGCGATTTTGGCATGGTCTTTCAAAATTATGCTCTTTTTCCTCATTTAAATGTTCAAGAGAATATAGCTTACGGCTTAATGGCTAAACGCTATCGTCAGTCAGGTTTAATAGGCAAAGCGGCAACTTTATGGCGTTCAATTAGCGGCAGCCTAACTGCTGAAGATAAAAAAGCTGTTCATGAAGTTTTGGATATGGTTGAACTTAAAAATTATGCTTTGCGTTTACCTAGTCAACTTTCCGGAGGGCAACAACAGAGAGCCGCTTTAGCCAGAGCTTTAGTGACTAAGCCGAAAATTTTACTTTTTGATGAACCGCTCGGCGCTTTAGACGTAAAATTGCGTCTTAAAATGCGCGAAGAGATACGCCATATCCAACGTCAGGCCGACATTACCGCTTTGTATGTTACTCACGACCAAGAGGAGGCTTTGGCCGTTTCTGATCGCTTAGCCTTAATGGATAAAGGTCAAATAGTGCAAATTGGCCAGCCGGAAGAGCTTTATTCCAAGCCAGCTAACAAATTTGCCGCCGAATTTATTGGCTTTGGTAACATTTTGGCTGCTACAGTAAATGAAGATAAAACGGTAAGCCTGGAGGGAGGCTTAGTATTGCAGAATATACAGGTGCCGCCAACTTTAGCTAAAGGCAAAATTTACGCAGCTATACGCCCGGAAAAGCTTAAGTTAAGTACCAACACTATTAACGGCATCCCAAATTGTTTTACGGCTAAAGTAACTTCCCGCATGTTTATGGGCAACTTTATTAAATATACCGTTTTATGCCAAAGCCAAATATTTACTGTAAATATTGCTGCCGATCAAGGTAAAAATGAAAGCCAACCACAATTGGGACAAGAGCTGATATTACATATTCCGTCTGAAAGTGTGGTACTAGTGAAAGAGTAGACGGCAGCTAGCTTGATCTGTGCGATAAAAGGTTAAAGCTGATCCTCAAAGTGGCAATGTGATATGTACCCTCTTTACTGGAGACCAACCAGTTAAAGAGGGTACATATCATATTCATTCTTTTTTATTAAAAAAGCTAAGTGGTGACAATTTTACAAGTATTTACCGGTAATACTATCCTGGTTCATTTTTATTTCTGGTAGCGTTCCGCTAGCTACAATTAAACCGCCTGCCTCTCCGCCGCCTGGTCCCATATCGATTATATAATCGGCATTTCTAATTACATCAAGATCGTGTTCAATAACAATAACAGTGGCGCCGTTATCTAGAAGTGCTTGGAAAACTTTGAGCAATACTTGTACATCTAGTGGATGTAAGCCAATAGATGGTTCGTCAAAGACAAAAACAGAGCTCTCTTGTGTTTTGCCAATTTCGCTGGCTAACTTTAAGCGCTGTGCTTCGCCGCCGGATAGGCTTGGTGTTTCTTCGCCAAGGGTAAGATAACCGAGACCAAGTTGCTTTAGAATATTTAACTTTTGGCTGACAGTTTTCATATCTTGGCAAAAATTGATAGCTGAATTTACGTCCATAGCCATTAGTTCTGGAAGAGAAATACTGGCGCCATTTTTGTTAGTTACTTTTATATCGTAGGCCGCTTTAGTATAGCGGGAGCCATGACAATCTGGACAGGCAATATTTACATCTGGCAAAAATTGAATATCCAGGCTAATTACTCCGGTTCCATCGCAACCTGAGCAACGCAAAGAACCTGTATTGTAAGAAAAATCACTGGCTTTATAGCCTTTACTTTTAGCCTCTGTAGATTTAGCATACAACTTTCGCAACTCATCATGTACGCCAGCGTAGGTAGCAACTGTAGAGCGGATATTTATGCCAATAGGGGTTGCGTCAATTAACTTTACGTGTTGGATTCCATCTGCTCGAATTGTGCGAATATGTTTAGGTAAAGTTTTGCCGTTAATAGCTGCCTCCAAGGCAGGGACAAAACTTTCCAACACCATGGTAGTTTTGCCCGAACCAGATACGCCAGTAACAACAGTAAGTCGCCCTTTAGAGATATCTATACTTAGCGGCTTAACTGTGTGTATTTGAGAAGTTGATAAGCTGATAGTGCCAAGTTTAAACATATCTTCTTTAGTAACACAGTTGCGCAGCTTAGTTTTAGCTTTGCCAGAAAGAAAGGGCCCAATTTGCGAAGCTGGATTATCTTTAATAGCAGAAATTGTTCCTTGGGCAATTACTTGGCCACCTTTGGCGCCCGCTTCCGGCCCCATTTCTATAATCCAGTCAGATTCTTGCAAAATTTGCGTATCATGATCGACTAAAATTACAGAGTTGCCATCAGCTACTAGATCACGCATTACACCAATAAGTCCTACAATATTGGAAGGGTGCAAGCCGATAGATGGTTCGTCCAGCACATAAAGGACGCCTGTAGTGCGATTACGGACAGCCCGAGCCAGTTGCATGCGCTGGCGTTCGCCAGTAGAAAGTGTGGAAGCTGAGCGATCGAGAGTTAAATAGCCTAAGCCCAAATCTAATAAGCGTTTGGCGGTACTCTGAAAGGCTTCACCAATACTTTCAGCCATAGGACGCATTTCTTCGGGTAAGTTAGCGGGAACGCCCTGTACCCAATCTACTAATTCAGAAAGCGTCATAGTACAAGCTTTGTCCAAAGAAAGGTCACGCAATTTCGGAGCGCGAGCTGCGGCAGAAAGGCGCGTGCCGCCACATTCAGGGCAAATATCTTCTTTTAAGAACTTTTCTACTCGCTTCATGCCTTTTTCGTCTTTAACTTTCGTAAGCGCATTTTCCACAGTGTAGATGGCATTAAAGTAGGTGAAGTCTAATTCTCCAGCTTGATTAGAATTTTTGGCCTTATAAAAAATGTGCTTTTTTACGGCCGGGCCATGATAGACAATATCTTTTTCTTGTGCGCTTAAGTCACGGAATGGCACATTAGTGCGCACGCCCATCTCGCGGCACACATCAACCATAAGCGACCACATTAGACTATTCCAAGGAGCAACTGCTCCTTCCTCAATACTAAGCGAATCGTCTGGCACAAGGCTGGCTATATTTACAGTTCTGACGCTGCCTGTACCGCTGCACTTTGGGCAAGCGCCTTGAGAATTGAAGGCCAATTCTTCGGCAGATGGGGCGTAAAAATGTACTCCGCATTCTGGACAAATGAGTTCTTTCTCTGCAGCTACAGCTAAAGACGGTTTGACATAATGGCCATTAGGGCAGCGATGGTTGGCAAGCCGAGAATACATAAGTCGCAAGCTGTTAAGAAGTTCTGTTCCGGTACCAAATGTACTGCGTATGCCTGGTACGCCGGGACGCTGATGGAGGGCCAAGGCGGCTGGTACATATAAAATTTCATCCACGCTGGCCTTGGCAGCTTGGGTCATTCTGCGACGTGTATAAGTAGAAAGTGCCTCTAAGTAACGACGTGATCCCTCCGCATACAAGACGCCTAAAGCTAATGAAGATTTACCCGATCCAGATACGCCAGCAATCCCAACTATTTTGCCTAGCGGAATATCTACATCAATATTTTTAAGGTTGTGAACCTTTGCGCCACGAATTAGCATTTTATCAATCATTTTTTTACTATATCTCCATTAACCAATCGGCAATATCTATAATGCGAACGCCTTCGTATTGATACTCTTCATTTCTAGTTCTGGCAATAATCATTTTAGGATAAGCGTCCCTTATTTTCAGCAAAGGATCCACTTCGCGCTGTAATGTTTTAGGATCGCTTATGTTATCAGATACTTGAATATAGAACTTTTCACTACGGCGTATAGCCACAAAATCTATTTCTTTCTTGTATAAGACGCCTACATATACTTCATAGCCACGACGCAGTAATTCTATAGCTACTATATTTTCCAAAATGCGACCATAGTCCATATTTTTGGTCCCCAGTTTAGCATAACGGAAAGTGTGGTCACATAAATAGAATTTGTCGTTAGAAGAGAGGTACTTTTTGCCCTGTATGTCATAGCGACGGAATTTATAAAAGGCAAAAGCGTTACACAAATATTCTAGGTAGTTGCTTACCGTTTTATGGCTGAGTTTATCATTATTTCTGGCAAAAACTTCAGATATATTGCGAGCTGAAGTTTGATTAGAAATATTGTCCATTAAGTAATTAACTAAATTGTCCATAAGTCTAGGACTTCTAATTTTATACTTTTGATGTATATCGCGCAAAATGAGAGTATCAAAAATATTGGCTATATAATCATATTTGTCTTCTAAATTTCTATAAGGATAAGAGCCGGCCATACCACCTTCTTTTAGGTAACGCTCAAAAGCGGTGTACCTATCGCTACCTAAAGCGTAATATTGCGTAAATTCTTGAAATGAGAAAGGGTAAACCTTAATTTCAAAAGTTCTGCCAGTAAATAAAGTCGCTAAATCGGAGCTCAGCAAAAAAGCATTGGAGCCGGTAATGTAAATATCAAATTTTTCCAAAGCGTGCAAATTATTGATCGCTATTTCAAAACTAGGGCACATTTGAACTTCGTCTATCAATACAAAATTGTCACTGCCCTTTAAGTAAGATTGCTCTATAAAATCATTCAATACGCGATAGTCTTTGAACTTGTCAAATTTAGTCAAGTTAAAGTTTATATGTACAATATTAGCGGAGGAAATGTTAGTCTGAATATACTCTTTGAAAGCTTCCAAAAGCTTAGATTTTCCACTGCGGCGTACACCAGTAATAACTTTTATATCTGGCGTGCCAATTAAATCGATTATTTTATTCATATATTTAGTGCGTTCTATTAATTTCAAAGTCGTTGCCTCCATTGCTGCTAGTTTTTGTTTATATAAGATTCCCGTAATGATAGCATAATTTCAGATCTATTACCCAAAAATGAAAAATATTTAATTTTGGGTAATAGTACTTGCTGCTAATTATAACTAAGATGGAGTAGGATAATTGAAAAAAGCTAAACTTTTATTACTTGGCGCTTGTATTATTGTAAATGTATATGCAATACTATGCACTATTAATAAAGTATAACTGCGCCTTTTTTTAGCATCACATTAAGAATGAATAACTCTAACCATATCCTCAAATGGCTAATTTGAGGATATTTCTTATATTCCTACCATTTATTTTTAAATATCACAAATTTAATACAATAAATTTATTAAATTCCGCCTTTGCGTAGAAAAAAGAACATATATGGTACTCATTACTGCGCGGATAGAATGCTTTGAATAATAGTGCAGCAAACTGAGCTCGTGGCATTGATGTTAGATGTCTCTACCTAAAAAAATCGCCTCAAAATTCGAGTTTTCGTCATTATCACACATATAAATAGTGACCCCTCAAATTAGCCAATCAGTTACATGAGTGTGGCAGTTGCTTTTATAGCTGCCTGCGCATGTTGCAATACTCGTTTTGCGTAAGCTAGTCAAAGGGTAAAAATTGTGGCTAATGATATAAAAAAAGGGCTTTTTTTTGATATGTACCCTCTTTACTGGACCAATCAGTTAAAGAGGGTATTTTTATGCGTTATTCTTATGAGTTTAAAAAAATGTGTGTGGAGCTACACCGACTGGGATTGTATCCAGAAACTCCAGTTGGAATTAGCAAAAAAAGTTTAGACAAACAATTTGTGATTGGGTAAGGATGGAAGAGTCTTGTGGCCCTGAAGTATTAAAACACACAAGTCATAATAAGGTTTGGACAATTGAAGAACATTATTCTTTAGTTGCTCGTGTATTGTCCGGATGTTCATGTAGATCAGTAGCATTGTCTGCCGGAATTAATCCTGGAT
>CAKTUZ010000038.1 GCA_934621605.1 uncultured bacterium
GATACATATGATTTCTCCTTTCTATAGATTTAGAATAGTACCATGTGTGTTACCGGAATATTATATTACAGCAAGGCAGCATTTCGTTCAAAGTTGACGCCATTCATCCCACGGTCTAAAGACCGTGGGATGAATGGCTGTGTATCTTATAAAAAAATTCAAGAATACTTAGCTACTTTTGGAGCTGTTTGTATTGAAGGGCCTAAGTGGTGTGGCAAAACTTGGACTTCTTATTATCATTGTCAGAGCGCCATTTACCTTGGTGATCCTTCTGGCAATTTTCAAAATAGACGTTTAGCCGAGTTGGATCCTGCTTTAATTTTAGAAGGTGTCAAGTCGCGTTTAATTGACGAATGGCAAGAAGTTCCGCCTATTTGGGATGCTGTGCGTTATAAAGTAGATATGGATCCACAAAAAGGCCAATTTATACTTACTGGATCGGCTACGCCCAATCATAAAGGCATTTTGCATAGTGGAGCTGGGCGTATTGCTAGATTGCGTATGCGTCCTATGTCTTTGTACGAATCTGGTGATTCTAGTGGCCAAGTTTCATTAGAAGCGCTTTGTCATGGTGAGCTAAAATCTACTCTTACTGGTGATGTGGAACTGAAAAAGCTTATAGAGCTTATTGTGCGTGGTGGTTGGCCTGGTAGTTTAGATTTACCTTTAGAGCAAGCTAGGCTTTTGCCTAAAGAATATTTGCGAGCTATCATAGAAGATGATGTATATAGAATAGATGGCGTTAAACGCGATACTGCCAAAATGTTTTTGCTTTTGCGTTCTTTAGCTCGAAACGAAAGCACTACCGTAACTAATAAAACTATTGCTAAAGATATAAAAGCTATAGATAGTGATACTATTGACGATAATACTTTAGCTGCCTATTTAGATGTTTTTAAACGCTTATTTTTAATAGAAAATCAGTCTCCTTTTGCAGCTAATGTACGCTCTTCAGTTAGAGTGAAACAAGCCGAAAAACGCCATTTAGCCGATCCTTCTTTAGCTTGCGCTCTCTTGGGAGCTACTCCGGACAGTTTGCTGAATGATTTAGAAACGTTAGGCTTTTTATTTGAAGCTCTTTGCGAACGTGACTTATCAATTTATGCTGCTTCCTTCGGCGGCAGGTTGTATCATTATCAAGATTATAAAAATAAGGAAATAGACGCTATTGTAGAAAGGCCCGATGGACAATGGGCCGCTTTTGAAATAAAGCTAGGCGCCAACCAAATAGACGCAGCGGCCGCCAATTTGCTGGAAATACAGCAACAAATAAAGGACGACCCCAAAGGTAGACCACCTGCAGTTTTATGTGTACTCTGCGGCTTAAGCAAAGCTGCCTACCGCCGCCCCGATGGCGTTTTTGTAGTACCAATAACGGCACTGCGTCCTTAAATTAGTAGCTGCAAAATAATAAAAGGCTTCACTTTATTTTCCCAAAGTGAAGCCTAATTTGTAGTTTTAATTCTTTTTCAAAAGCTCTTCATAAATAGCGCGGTCTTTGTCTAAATAGACATTGAATATGACTTTAAGCGGCTTAGAAGTGTTTTGTAAATATTGGCGCACGGTGTGGACGGCAATTTCTGCGGCTCTTTGATTGGGAAAATATATTAAATATTTTAAATATATGTAAATATATGTGTGTATGTGTTGACAATTCGGTAAGTCGTGTGTATATTATACCGTATGATATAAGTGCAGATATTTTTTTGGGATAAGGAGAGTATTTATATGTCTAATCTCGGCAAACGCATATCCTTAAAGATACATGAACGGTGTATTTCCCAGAAAGAGCTCGCTGATATGGTTGGAGTCACTGAAACTGCTATGTCTAGGTATATTTCTGGTAGTAGAGAACCAAAGCCAGAAACAATTGCTAGTATAGCGACTGCATTGCACACAACTTCTGATTATCTGCTAGGTATAGAGGCTGAGGATAGTGAACATAGTAATATGGTTCGCTTAATTGCTAGAAATGCTTCTCGTATGAGCGACAAGGAAAAAATGGAACTAATTGCTGTTCTTTTGAATTGTGAGGTATAAATTGCCTGTTAATCTCAGCAATAGAAAATATGAGGAAATAAAAAAACTAGTAGTTTCATTGTATGAGATGTGTTCATATTCTTCTATACCTATATCTGCATTTAATATAGCTTTGAAGCTTGGTATAAAGGTGGTGCGATACTCTGATGTGTCTAGTGACAAAAGGCAACTTTTGTTCAAGATTAGTATCGATGGCTTCTGTTTTATAAGTGACACTGGAGAGTGGAGAATCTACTACAACAGTGACCGTAATACTGGGCGTATCAACAATACAATAATGCATGAAATAGGGCATATAGTCTTAAATCACAGCGAGGACAGTGAACTTGCAGAGAAAGAAGTTAATTTCTTTGCAAAGTATGCACTAGCGCCTCCTGTACTAGTGTACGCACTTGGTATAAACGGCCCTAATCAGTTGGCCCGCTTGTTTTACGTTAGCTTTGAAGCTGCAAAGTATGCGTACAAGTACTTCCAAAAGTGGCTATGCGCAAGAATGCGTACCATCAAATATAATCGCAGGGAGCTTAGGCTAACTACATACGAAGTAAAAACGCTATCTATCTTCAGTAGTGCAATCACGGCAATACTGGAAAGTACAAAAAAACACGCTTAGACCACGCCAATGGTCTAAGCGTACCGGATATGCTAAACACATCCATAAAACAACGCTACAAGTTTAGCATATCTGCTCTAAAAACTCAATTGCTCGATTTTGATTGCCACAATTGAGGTTAGTTATTTGCGTTGCAACCTATTTGCAGCAGAAAAGGAGCATGCTATATGCTATTTAAGAAAAAAAACAACAGAAGAAAAGCCACTATGGATGATGGCATGAATCCCGAACTCGTAGAAGGGGCGGAATTTGATGGCATATTCGATATTCCTGTCATTCATAGGCCAGCAAGGATAATTATTCCTCCCGGATTCGTCCCGTTTTCAAAAAGAAATAGTGTTTCTGACTTTAGCTATGCTGTACATTTTTGTGAAATGGATCAAGTGTTTTCTTCTGTACTTATAGACCCATGGTCGTATATTAAAGATTTCGCTCGTTTTTTAGCGATATTGTCCCCTGATTGTTCCGTGTATAGAAATGCTACACACACAGCACAACTCAATAATATCTACCGAAATCGAGCCTTGGGTTTCTTTTTTCAAAAGCATGGCATTTATGTGATACCGCATGTTCGTTGGGGAGATGAGTTTACTTACACAAAAAACATTTTGCCTGAGAGAATTGCCTTTCGTGGTATTGAAAAACACAGTATTGTTGCCGTCAGCACTTACGGATGCATTAGAGGTCAAAAAAATAAGTATCATTTTGAGGCTGGATTTGAAGCTATGCTTATTGAACTTGAGCCAGCAGTTGTTCTGGTTTATGGCTCAGATAAATTGCCAATTTTTGATAAGTATTCCAAAAACGTTAAGCTTTTCTACTACCCTGATTGGATCTCTAGCAAAAGAAAAGAGGGCTAATTATGGGAAGTGGAAGTTGCAAACTCTACCCATCTTTAGTTGTTAGCTCTGAGTCATATAACCTTCAATTTGAACCTAAGTTTGGTCGAAAATTGAAGAAACCAATTTTTAGTGCTACAGGGCATGTTACTGTAGAAAGCATTTGTGAACGAGCAGAGTTTTTTTTGGGAAAATCTGTTGCACGTTTGGAACATGAGCTCCACAAGTATGGGTATGAAACTAGAAGAAGGGCATCAACGCACTCAAGCTCTAGAGCAAAAATTATTGTGACAACAAACGCTAGTAAAGATAGAAACGTGCGTCAAATACAGGTTTCGCCTGGAAGTAGGCGTCATGGTAATGTACCGTACGTAAAAATTAGTACTTCAGATGTTGGCAAAATTAAAATAATTAGCTCTAGTCCGGCAGATTATAAAACTGATGGGAAAGAGAATGCATTGCTCATTTTTAGGAGGGACAAAAAATGACAAATACTAATATCATACCTTTTGTTGGCGTAGGCAGTTTTTTGTTACTTTCAAGTTATAGTACCGTAAAAACACAGCTTGAATTGGCTAAATGCGGTTATACGATTGAAATTTGGCCTAATAAGGGCTGTACTCCACAAGTAGAATGGAAAATAATTCACTGTGACAATCATTTAAATTTATTTTTTGCAAAAGATAAATTATTTAAAATATATGTAGATGGTGAATTTCCTGGAAAATTACCAAATGGAATTTATGTAGGTATGTCTATGAAAGAAGCCACTCTTATTGACACTTCATTGCATTTTGATGATTGGAATGAGGACTGGAGTTCGGATGAGGGATATTGGCTTGAAGATGATTTAGACACAGACTCTGTTTTGTCCATCAGTATTTTTATTAAAGAACTTTTAGATGATGATGAGTTTGATAAGTATCAATGGTGATGTAATCACTCGACATTGAGCCAATTTTAAGTTGAATTAGGCTTCACTTTATTTTCCCAAAGTGAAGCCTAATTTGTAGCTTTAATTCTTTTTCAAAAGCTCTTCATAAATAGCGCGGTCTTTGTCTAAATAGACATTGAATATGACTTTAAGCGGCTTAGAAGTGTTTTGTAAATATTGGCGCACGGTGTGGACGGCAATTTCTGCGGCTCTTTGATTGGGAAAGCGAAAAACGCCGGTAGAAATACAGCAAAAAGCTACTGATTCTACACCGCTTTGTTGGGCTAAATTTAAACAAGAACGGTAGCAAGAAGCTAATGCTTCTTCATCGTCTTGTGTCAATTCTGTGAAAATAGTTGGTCCTACGGTATGCAACACGTGTTGGCAGGGTAAATTATAAGCTTTAGTTATTTTTGCTTCGCCGGTAGACAAGCCACAGCCCATTTTATTGATAATTTGCGCACATTCCCAGCGCAATTGCACTCCTGAATAAGTGTGAATAATGTTGTCTACACAATTGTGGCAAGGGATAAAGCAACCCACCATATCACTATTGGCTGCGTTGACTATAGCGCCGCAGTGCAATTTACTTATGTCGCCTTGCCACAAGCTTATGTGTGGCTCTAAATCTTTAAGTTTAACGGCGTCAAAAATATCCATATGTTTAAGCTCTTCTTGCATATATTCATCTTGTATGTGTAAGAATTCATCGCTTATAGGCTTAGGAGCCCGCATATTAACTAAAGAGCGCAAAATACGCTTTTGCTTGGTCTCATCTTCTGGAACACGTTCGGAAGCAAAATTTCTATCTTTTTGAGGTTGCTCGTCTAAAAGGTAATGAATAAGAAAAAGTCGGCGTTGAGTTTGATCCATCGTTTAAGACCTTGCCTTTCTTGTGTAGTGTGGCACGTTTCTTCTATTACTGCTGAACAATTTTAGCCTAGCATAAATCACACTTATAACTGTTTCCTAAATATTAATTTGCGCCATTTGCAGTAAAAATATAATTATTGATACTAAAAATAGTTATTGCTGTTACTAAAAATAAATGTTAAAAGTAATTATCCCTCTTGACCTAAAGTAACTTTAGGTCTGTATAATGCAAGCCATGGAAAGACGTGATTTCTTAAAGAAAATGTTGGCTGTAGGTGGAACAGTAGCTGTCAGTGCTTTTGCTGGCACAGCTTTATTTTCCGGCCAAGATTCTAATAAGGCTAATGGAGAAAAAAAGAAGATGAAAATTTTAGTATTAACTGGTAGTCCTAGAAAAAATGGCAATTCCAACACTTTAGCTGAGCATTTTATTAAGGGTGCTAAGGAAGCTGGTCATACTGTAGTTCGCTTTGATGCTGCTTCTAAAAATGTTCATCCTTGCATAGCTTGCAACCGCTGTGGCATGGATGGTGATTGTGTCTTCCAAGACGACTTTAATTTTGTACGCGAGCATATTATAAACGCCGATATGGTAGTTTTGGCTACGCCCATGTATTATTTCGGCATTTCCGCTCAGCTCAAAGCTGTGATCGATAGATTTTATGCCATCAATGGCCAAATTCACGTGCCCAAAAAGGCTGCTTTGTTAATGACTTATGCCAATACTTCTTCTAAAGATGCTCAGCCTATTATCAACCACTATGAAGTGCTTTTAGATTATTTAGGATGGAGCAATTCAGGTATGATTATTGCGCCAGGTGTTTGGCCTGAAGGTAGCGTCAAAAATACCGAATATCCGCAGCAAGCTTACGAATTAGGTAAAAAAGTTTAAGCTGGAGGATGATTAAATAGGGGAAAATATAATGAAAAAAAATTGTTGATGTTGCGGCTTTATTTTTGCTTTGCGGAGGAGTAGCTATGGCTCAAGAATTAGTGTAAGCTCGCGTATGGTGCGTCTTTCTCGATAAAAAATCCCTTCGGCAGTTTTTTTTCTGCGGAAGGGATCTTGTCTTATATCGTATATTTAGCGTCCAGCTTATCGCCAAACGCAGTATCTACATATTAAGCCAAAGCGTGGTTGACAATAGAGTCGCGCAATTTGGGCTCGAACCAAGTGGACTTAGGAGGCATAATTTCGCCGGCGTCGGCAATATCCATGAGCTCTTTTAAGCTTACTGGACGCATGGAGAAAGCTACTTGGGCGCGGCCTTCATCTACTCTCTTGACTAATTCGCCAGTACCGCGGATACCGCCCACAAAGTCGATACGCTCATTGGTGCGCGGATCATCGATAGCTAACAGAGGATTTAATACGTTATCTTGCAAGACAGCAGCGTCCAGCTTCTGAGCGGGAGTGGCGGCCTTCTCTTTGAGAGGAGTGAGATCGAGATCATACCACTTCTTGCCTAAATACATGCTGACGTGACCGTCTTGCTGAGGCTCAGGAGTAGCATTTTCGGCTACAGGCACAACCTTCTTAAGTTCGGCTAAGAAGTCTGTTTCGCTGTGGTTATTTAAGTCGGCCACTACGCGATTGTAAGCCAGAATTTTAAGCTGATCGTCGGGGAAAGCTACGGCTAAGAAGAAGTTGGCAGCTTCGGTGCCCTTCCAGTTGGGATCTTCGGAACGAAGTTTAGCTCTGGTACGGCTGGCAGAAGCGGCGCGATGATGACCGTCAGCAATATAAAGGGCGGGAATCTTGGCAAATTCTTCAACCAAGTCTTGGCAATTTTCCAATTTCCAAGCGGTGTGGCGAATGCCATCGGGAGCAACAAAATTATATAAAGGCTCGGTGGCAATTACTTTATTGACAATAGCGTCAATTTCTGGGCGAGCTTTGTAAGTAAGGAAAACGGGGCCGGTCTGAGCTTTGGTAGTGATGATGTGGTTGGTACGATCATCCTCTTTAGCTTTGCGGGTCTTCTCGTGTTTTTTAATGAGATTGTTATCATACTCATCGACAGAGAAGGTAGCGGCGATACCGGTCTGGACATGGTCGCCCATTTGTTGCTGGTAAATATAGACGGCGGGAGTTTCGTCTAAGAACAGAGCGCCTTCGTCACAAAGCTTTTGCAAGTTTTCGGCGGCTTTGGCATAGACGGAAGGATCGTAAGCGTCTACTGAATCGGGGAGATCGATCTCAGCGCGGGAAACGTGAATAAAGCTTAAAGGATGGCCTTCACCTAAAGCTTTGGCTTCTTGGCGATCTACTACATCGTAAGGGACTTCGGCTACTTGAGCTACATACTTAGGATGGGGGCGTAAAGCGCGGAAGGGACGTAAAACGGACATTCTTTTTCACCTATACAGTATAAAAATCAGAGACCTAACTTTTACACTGAAAGCAAAAAAGCCTGCATAATTAAATAATTTAATTGTGCAGACTTACTCCGAGTGTACTGAGCAAAAAGTGCAGTAACTTAGTTAGGGAGAAGTTGGATAATGTTGATGGTATTTCTGCTTAAATAGATAGCTCGCCACAAATCGCCACCGTTGGTGGTTAGGTAAACATTGCCAGTTAGGGTAGAAAAGGCGAAAATGTTCTCCTTCAAAGCGCTGATTGAAGTTATACGCTGATTATTTAAGGAGGGAAGTCCAACATTTTTGACTTGCCAGGTATCTCCGCCATTTTGGGAACAGACAATAATTTGAGCGCCGCTGTCGTCGCGCATTTGGCTTAAACTGGCCATAATTAAATTGGGATTGTAAGGGGCTATAGCTATGCGTCGGGAAAAAGTGTAGGGCAGACCATGTTCAAGTTGCTCCCAAGTAGAGCCTAGATCGTTGGAACGGAATATACCAGCTGAAGTGGCAGAAAGTATGCGGTTGGGAGCCAGTGCGTGAATTGCAAAATCGTTTACTTCTTTACCTACGCTGACGGGGCGTTCTGTCCAAGTTAGGCCGCCGTCTAAGCTGCCCATAAAACCGCCTTGAGCTACCGAAGCAAAGACCACGTTGGGATGAAGAGGATGTTGGCGTAATTTCGTTACAGAAGCACGGTATGGCGGCACTGGATAGACCCAATTGTCGGAACTGGGAAGTTGGTTGAAACTGGGCAATTTTTGCCAACGTAAACCGGCGGTTTTGCTCTTGTAAATTGAAGGTGGCTGGGTACCCACATACATAACCATAGGAGACTTAGGATGAGAACTTATGGCGGTAATATTGAGTCCGTCCAAACCTTCTATGGTGGTCATCCAGTTTTCGCCGTCTTTGGTTTTATGGATGGAACCTTGCGAAGAAGCGGCCAAAATGGAGCCACGCGGATCAGTTAAGATGGCCTGAATGTTGCGGGCCTGGTGAGCATGAGAAACTAAAGTCCAGGTATCTATTTCGGTTTGTCCTTCTTTTAGAACGATAACTCCATGGGTTGTTCCGATAGCTATACGCATAAAAGGCCGCCTTCACTGCGCACTTAAGGCGCAAAAATATAAAACAGCATTTGGCCGGAAAGATTAGTCAAGCTGCTGTCGGAAAATTTTGGCAAAGTTAATTTTTTGTCCTGCTTAAGCTGTTGGGTTTAGCTTCGGAAGACTCTGTTGCGGAAAGGTAAGCGTTGATAAAAGGAAATAATCGGCAGGTTTTGGTTGACTCTTGGTCGTATGGTGACTGCGTCGGTTTATAGATATTTTTGAAGAGGAGTTTTTTTACCATGAAACTTGTTATGGTGCGTCATGGCCAGAGTCTGTGGAACTTGGAAAATCGTTTCACCGGTTGGACTGATGTCGATCTTAGCGAAAACGGCATTAAAGAGGCTCAGGAAGCCGGTCGCTTGCTCAAAGCCAACGGTTTTACCTTTGACGAAGCTTTTACTTCCGTTTTGAAGAGAGCCAACCACACTTTGGAACTTATCCTCAATGAGCTCGGCGAGAGCAATATTCCCATCCACTATAGCTGGCGTTTAAATGAACGTCACTACGGTGCTTTGCAAGGTCTCAACAAAGACGAAACCCGTGCCAAGTACGGCGCCGAGCAAGTTCATATTTGGCGTCGCAGTGCCGATGTGCGTCCTCCGGCATTAGAGAAGAGCGATGAGCGCTTTCCTGGTAACGATCCCAAGTACAAAGATCTTACTCCTGATCAGCTTCCTTGTACCGAGCATTTGCTTGATACCGTAGATCGCGTGGTTCCTTATTGGAATTCCGATATTAAGCCCGCTCTCTTGGCTGGCAAAAAGTGCATCATCGCTGCTCATGGCAACAGTATTAGAGCTTTGGTAAAATATATTGAAAATATCGGTACCAAAGAAATTATGGATGTAGAAATCCCTACCGGTAAGCCTTTGGTTTATGAGCTCGATGACAAAACTTTAGCTTTCGTCAAAAAGTATTATCTGTAGTACGTTGTCACTGAGCTGCGGCAACGATAACTTGGCATTAGTTTGAAAAAGCTTCGTTGTGGTGCAGTTCATGATGGACAGTAACAAAAAATGCCCGAACTTCCAATTTAACGAAGAAGTCGGGCATTTTTTTGTTGTTTTTATAATTGTTGATACAATTACAGGTTGGCAAATTCGGTACCTGCACTCTAAAAAGCGCAGCCGCCTAGTATTTTTGTTACTTATAGATATTTCTTAATAATCTTTTCAAATTCAGCTTTATCGGCATAACCGACGTGGACATATTTGATATTTCCCTGACGGTCGACAACAACCGTAGTGGGAATACCTTCAATAGGGCCAATTTTCTTTTCTACTGCGTTGATGGCAGCTACATTATCTTTGCCCAAAATAGAGGGATAGTTGAAGCCTTCTTGTTTGGTAAATTGTTTGTGCTCAGCAGCGTCGTCATCGAAGGAGACTCCGACAACTTGCAGACCTTTGAGTCCGTATTGTTTTTGTAAAGCGATAAAGCCGGGAATCTCCTTGCGGCACGGCGGGCACCAAGTTGCCCAAAAATCGACGATAAGCACTTTGCCAGCATATTTGGAAGTGTCAATCATCTTTCCGTCAAAACTTTTGCCGGTAATTTTAGGCATTTTGCCATAATCTTTTTCTTGTCCGGCCTGGGTAGACTGAGTGCAAGCTAATAAAGTGAATAAACTGAGGCAAATTATTACAAAAACTGAAACGCGTTTGCGCATATACCTATATCCCTCCGGAAATGATAGTGATTTTTGTCAATAAGAAACGTGATACTAACCGTTGACAGATATAAAGCTGTCGACGCCTTTCCATATTAGCCTAATTATTTGAATCTGTCAGTGGCACTGAGTAAAAAAATGAGGCAGAGGAAAAAATCTATCGTTACAAAAAAGTGCCTTCAAAGTTGAGGGCTGAATGTATCTGTATCCTTTAATATTCAAGCCATATTTAGCGCCGCGTGTTTGGGGAGGTAAAGCGCTGGCTAGGTTGTGTCCGTCGGTATCTCAAGCTGCCGAGCCAATTGGGGAAGTGTGGACAGTGGGCGGTTCTCAAGAAGTTGCCAACGGTTTCTATACCGATTTGACTTTGGATGAATTGTATAGGCGCTTTCCCCGTCGTCTTGGCAATATAGGCCATGACGCCGAAGCCCGTTTTCCTCTGCTTATAAAATGGCTGCGGGCTGAGCATTGGCTATCTGTTCAAGTGCACCCTAGTGACAGTTTGGCCCTTTTGTTGAGTGGCAGCTCTGCTCAAGGCAAAGAAGAAGCTTGGTATGTTACCGAGAGTAATCCCGGAGCAGAGCTCATTTTGGGCGTCCATCCGCAAAGCTGTTGTTGTGAGTTTTTGCGCACTTCTGGTGTAGAAATGCTGCGCTTTTTGAGCAAGATTAAACCGACCGTCGGCGATTGTCTCTGCCTGAAGCCCGGCTTAATTCACGCTTTGGGGCCCGGTATTACTGTTTTGGAGGTGCAACAGAACAGCGATCTTACTTACCGCCTTTACGATTGGGAGCGTTTAGGGTTAAACGGACAGCCGCGTCAGCTGCACACCAAAGAAGCGGCTGCGGTTTTGCGCAATTGTTGGTCGGTCAATTTATCCAAAAATGAAAAGCCGGGCCCGTCTGAGCAGTGTTTTCCGCCGACGCTCGGCCAGGTGTTGCTTCGGGCTGAGCATTTCCGCTTAGAGTTGCTCAAAGCTGAGCAGGGGATAATTGCTTGGCTGACCGATCCGCTTTTTCCGGAAATAATTGTTTGCACTCAAGGTACTTTGCAGGTTTCCTTGCACGGTAAGTCCGAAAGGCTGCGAAATGGTCAAGCGTGTCTTTTGACCGCTGGGTCGGTGTCGGCTCAGCTCAGCTTTGAGCCTGCCGGTCAAGCTGTGCGGATTACCTCTTCGCGATAAAAGCACGTTCAGCCAAGGCAGGTATAGCATGTAAGAAAGGTTTTTGGCCCAAAGTGGACTTTCCGTCTCCCTATCGTAATTCTGCATTTCAAAATTTGGGGCTGAGTGCTTCGGCTTCTTTAGAACAAATAGAAGAGCGCTTCCAAATTTTGCTGCAGTTATGTAAGCAAAGTGGTAAAAAAGTTTCGCTGGCCAAAACTGTCTCAGATAAGGATAAGATTTCCATCGAAGCTGTATCGGCCTTGGCTGAACAAGACGGCGCAGAAGACGCTGTTATCTCCGACTTGAGCGGTCAAGCAGAAAACGAGCTTTTAGAAGCAGTCAATGGCGCTAACTGGCCTTGGCTGGAGTTTGTCTTTCCTAGCAGCGCTTCTCTAATTGAGGCTCGTCAAGCGTTGCAAGAGCCGGAGAGCCGTTTGGCGCAAAGGTTATTTTGGTATCACACAGTTAGTGTTGAAGACGGTGCTGCTCTGGAGTTGGTCAGCCAAGGTCTTACCGAAAAGGCAATTCTGCTTTGGAAGGAAGTCGGTACTTCTGCTTCTGCGCCTGCAGCGTCAAAGGCGGCCGCTTTGCATAATTTGGCGTTGCTTTATCATACTCGCGCTTACGCTGTTCCTTTGGGGAAAGAAAGTGCTCAGGCCGACTTACGAGAAGCGGCCCGCTGGTGGAACAGGCTCTTGGAAAATAAATATTTGCCTTTTGTTATAAGTGACGGTGAGCCTTTTGCCCCTTATAGTCTCAACGGTACCGACAAAGATAAAGATGAACAAAAGGCTGCTCTTATTGCGGCAGCGCGGCTGCTTGTACCTAAAATTTATCGTTACATTCCGCAATTGTTAAGTCAAGAGCGCTGCCGATTGAGTGGCGGTGAGCAGAACGAAGGGCAAAAGATACTCAATTTGGCCAAAGATAACGTGCGTTTGCCTTCCGATATGGAAATACGCGATTTCCGTGAGACTGGAGCTAAAATAGCTTTGGCTGTCGAAGAAGCCGAGTATTTGGCCGCTCATTATCATTTTCAGGAAGCTGTGCAAGTTTTGGCTCGGACGCGCAGCGAAGTCAATAACGAGGAAATGGCTCAACTTGATGCTCATATTTATCAAATAGAGTTGCGCCGAGTAGTGCGAGGTTTAATGCCGGTAAAAGATGCGCCCAAACTTTCCGGACATGCAGCTTTTGGAGTAAATTTGGGGCGTTTGCGTCATTTTGACGAGAAAACGCGAAGTTTTTCAACCCGTTTGTCCTGGACATTCTTTTTTGTGCCGCTTTGGTATTTAGCTCGCTATCAAGTTCGCCAAGAAGCTTCCGGACGTTGGATTTTTATGGGGCGCTTTGTTTACGATCCTTTTATTACTATTTACAATTTCGCTGTGTGTTCTTTGTTAGTGCTTTTGCTGGCTGCGTTTTTCTTAATTGGCGCTCATTGGGGAATTTCTTTCGATATTCACAGTTTATGGAAATTTTAGATTGTTCAAGAAAGGCACGAATTAGGCGCCATTATGAAGAGAGCCGCTTTAAATACAGAGGATAAGAACCTTAATGAAGCCGTAAAAAGCGGTCATATCGCTAATAGTCAGTTGCTCTACGAAGTACAATCTGGCGCTGTGCGTCAATTTTTGGCCGCCAATAAAGATTATTTCGATATATTGAGTCCGGCCGGTCAAGTTAATACTTCCTGTGGTAGGGTAGAATATTTGGCGCAAGTCGTGCTGGGCCAAAGTAAAGCAGTGATTTTGGATTACTGTCGAGCCTGGGACGAAGTCGCTGGGCAATTGGCTTTGGCTGCTGCTTTAGTAGGCGAGTGGGCCGAATATCGTTTAATTATTCTTGATAAATTGGGGCAACCGCTTTACGAAAAGGCTCCGGTCTATATTTGGAATGCTTTAGAAATGCCCACTTTCAGTCGTAGTTTTTTCCTGACTTGCTTTATTGAATATCAACGACTGAATTTGGCCAAATATACTTCATTAAGTTGGGTTGAGCTTAATAATTTTGATTTGGTGAATTTTATCATTAATCTTTTGCAAGACGGAAATACGCTCAGCAAGGGATTGCCCGAACTGGAGAGCAAACGGTTGGCTATTGCCAGGCCGCAGCCTTTTTTTGCCGATACGGCGGCCGGAGTTGTGGTAGGTTTATATTTAAGCTCTTGTATTGATGGTTCCGGTAGTAAAACTATTGAATTTACAGATAATTTGCCTATAGTAAAATATCAATTAAAATCAGGTACTTTGGTTTTTGCCGCTGGTCAGTTTGCTGAGCATATTTTAAAAACGCCTGCTTCCAAAGCCTCTTTTCCGGGCATAGTGCGAGCTGTCATTAGTCAAATATCCAACCCTAGTTTGTGTGTCGAAGCTGAATACTGTCCCTACTTGTATTGGCAAGATACTGTACAAGATAATATCGAGCCGGTAGTCGCTGAATATGCTAAATCTTGGGATCAAGGCACTGCTCGCAGTAGCGATGTGCCACCTTTTGTCGAGGCTCATCGTCGCCTTTTGGCCCGATTAAACAGCCGAACAGGCGAGATAAAAGTGCAAAATAATCGAAAATTGCATTTGCATCAGTATTGGCTATGTCCATTGTGCGCTCAATTTACGACCATCGATCAGGAAATGGATTGGCCGGAAAAAAGTGATATTTTAGCACTGGAGCAGAGTCTATCTCGCTATACGGCTTCGCTGGAGGGAGCTGTTTGTAATTCTTGTCGTGCTGCTTTGGATGCCAAGAATTTGCATTATACGGCTTTAAGTTGTTTTTGGCTTTGGCCTGGTGTGGAACTTATTTTGGAAAATGTTCGTTTGGCTGATGGACGCTTAGTGCGTGGCTGGGGACTTGTCACAGAATCTTTGTCTTCATCTCAAGATAGCAATAAGAGCGGCTCGTCTCGGTTTAAAATTTGTCAGGGGCCTATCAATGAGGCCGGTTTATATAAAAATTTGCAACGCTTCAGTTCGTTGGCAGGACAGACTGCTCAATGGTTGCGTAACATAGAAACTGTATTGAGCAAGTGGCAAAGCCGTTGGGACGACAGTATCTATCCTTTAGGCGGTGTAACTGGATTACGTTGTCACCAGCTAGAATCTAAAGAGCAGAGTGGCACAGCAGAAGCTTATTTTGAAGATTATGATGGAACAACATATTTTGTTTTTCCTCTGGATTTACAGCGAGTTTGTTGGCGTGGTGTCGGCAGTTTGACTACTGATCTAAGCAAAATTATCAAAGTTGAATATTGGGTAGATTGGTCTGCTTTTATAAAGTACGCCAACACTTATTTTCAGACAGCTTTTGCTGTGGAAAAGAAAAAAGTTAAACTTAATATTAGCGGTGAACACGAGCAAAAATTGCAAATTTGCGGTGTAGAAAGTTATCTGGAGCGTGATTTAGCAGCTTTAGTTGTTGAAGCTTTTTACAGCGGATCCTATCCAGAGGCTGCCCTTATCAAAGTTTGTCACGAAGATTTGCGTCTTTTTAGCGAATTGGAAGCGGTTACCGATTTAGCGGATGAGCTGAAGAAACGGGGAGAAAAGATTATTTTTGAAGCTGAGCGCCATCTTTATTCCGTAGCTTTAAAAGACGGTGCACAAAGGCAAATTTGCTTTGAAGAATTGGGAAAAGCTCCAGAAGGACCGCTGCGCCATGCCAGGTTTGTTTTTACGGATCAGCCGCTCAATTTATGGCGCTGTCGTTGCGGTTTAAATGCCGGATTGAGTGTGGAATTTATTGAGTCAAGCCGATTTAGTAAATTAAAGTATTATAAATATGAAGAGCCACTAACTTATATTTTTAACGATCCTAACATAAAATTAGCTGCTGAGATGTTTGAACGCTATCGGGAACTGGACAGCAACAGAGAAAAAGCTGTGAAAGCGGCAGGGGGAAAATCTGTGGTGGCTTTAGTGGACATTGATTCATTAGCTAAGCGCGATAAGAAAATTGCTGGAACATTCCAGCGCAGCGGTCGGCTTTTACCTTCGGAAAATGAGTCTATCTACACTGAAGCCTTCAAAGAATGGTTCCCGCGTTTAGATGAAGTGCGTCTATTTAATAAGCAAAAGATTAAGAGCTCGTATCTTACGCCTGTTTGGGCTGTACGTTGTCCTTATCATGTTATTTATTTGGCTCCGGGTAGTTTAGATGATCACAGTTTGATAAAATGGCATCAATTGAGTCTAGACAAACTCGGTTGTAATTGTACTGCTTACAAATTCGGTGGCGTTTGGCTTATTCACGGCCCTAATGTTTCTTTTGCCGCTTTGGATCCGCGTTTTATTTGCGGTTTGGCTTTAGCGGGAAAGATTAGATTGGACGATTTTTTCAAAGTTAGTGTGGCGCATCGTGATGTTATTGTGATTGGCGCTCTAGAAATAGAGGCTGCAGAACACAAGGCGGCGTGGGACAATTTTTGCCGACGTTTTCGTTGGGAAGTTTCCGCTCAAGATTTTTTTCTCTATGAAAGAGCTTGCTTCTGTAATATTGCCAGAGGACGTTTTCAAGTTGAAAGTCAGCTTCTCTAATGTATAAGGTCAGTAGTTGTCAACCTGGTTGGAGGTAGCTAAAAAAGGAGGCCAGACAGATATTGAGAAAGTTAAGCCGGATTTTGGAGTTGTTAGATAATAGATAGTTTTAATGTAACAAGTTTTAGTTTTTTTTACCGAGGAGATAGTTATGGGGATGGAGCCGTTTTCAGATGAAGCCAGAATGTCAATAGTATTCGCTCGCGAGGAAGCCAAGGCTTTAGGAAGCAATTCTATCGGCCCTGAGCATCTTCTGATGGGCTTGGCCGCTAATAGTAAAAGCGCCGTCAGTGATATTTTGGAAAAACATGGCTTAACTTTAGAACTTTTACATAGCTTTGCTTCCGAACATTGCGAAGCTGATGATGACATCAGTCAGGGTATGATGTTCACTCAGGCAGCCAAATTGATTATTCAGGAAGCTTTTAAATGTTCTCGTCGTTATGAACGCAGCGCCGTAGGTTGTGAAGCTCTTTTGTTAGCCATCTTAAAAGTATCTGAAGATTGTCCTGATGAAACTGAAGTTGTAAATGAAATATTGAATAGCTTGCCCGATTTTGATATTAAGGACTTAAAGTCCGACCTTAAGGCTATGATGATTAAGGGCGAAGAAGAAGCAAAGTCGCGTAGTTACTCGTCAGGTTCGGCTTCTGGCAAAAAGAATGCGGCCAAAACTCCTGTTTTAGATAATTACTGTCGCGATCTTACCAAATTGGCTCAAGATGGTAAACTCGATCCTTTGATTGGTCGTCACAATGAGTTAGAGCGTGTCATTATGGTTTTGTCCCGTCGTACTAAGTGCAATCCGGTTTTAATCGGCGATCCAGGTGTAGGCAAAACTGCTATTGTGGAAGGTTTGGCTCAGCGCATAGTTAGCGGTGAAGTTCCCGACAAACTTAAGGGAATGCGCGTTTGCTCTCTGTCTCTTTCCGGTTTGGTGGCCGGCACTCGTTATCGCGGTGACTTTGAGGATCGCTTAAACAAGATTCTCAAAGAACTGACCAACGCAAAGTCTAAAGTTATTCTTTTTATTGATGAAGTTCATACCCTGGTAGGAGCCGGCGATTCTGAGGGCGGCTTGAATGCTTCCAGTATTTTAAAACCTGCTTTGGCTCGCGGTGAGTTCCAGTGCATTGGCGCCACCACGGTGGGCGAGTACACCAAATATATCGAGAAAGATCCCGCTTTAGAGCGTCGCTTCCAGACTGTCGATGTAAAAGAGCCTACTGAACAAGAGGCCTGCCGCATTATTTTAGGTTTGCGCGATCGCTATGAAAGCTTCCATAATGTGGATATTTCTGAAGAAGCCATTCGTGAGGCGGTACGTCTTTCCAATCGCTATCTGCCCGACCGTTTATTGCCCGATAAAGCTATCGATGTTATAGACGAAGCTTGCAGTCGTGTCAGTTTAGCTAAAGCTAATAAACCACAAGACTTGGTAAATAAAGCTTCTGAATTACATGATTTGGTGCGTAAACGTGATGAAGCTTTAGCTGAACAGGATTATGAGCTGGCTGATGAATTGCGTATGAAAGAGGAGGCGGCCCGCAATACTTTAAATCGTTTGGAAGCTGATTGGCAGGAGCGTCGTGAGCATTCGTCAGAGGCTAAAAGCGATCGTCCCGTAGTTCAAACTGACACTATAGCTTATGTTGTTTCACTTATGTCCGGTGTGCCTTTAAATAGTGTCAGCCAAAATGAAGCCGCCCGTTTAAGTAATATTGAGCAAATTTTGCATGAACGTGTAGTTGGACAAGATGAACCTATCAAGGTAGTTAGCCGCGCTATTAAGCGAGCTCGTGCCGGCTTGAAAGACCCCAATAAGCCCATTGGTTCTTTCCTTTTCTTGGGCCCGACCGGTGTAGGTAAAACTGAGTTGGCTCGCACTTTGGCGCAGTTCCTTTTTGACGATGAAAATGCTTTAATTCGTTTGGATATGTCCGAATATTCGGAAAAATTTACGGTCTCTCGTTTGTACGGTGCTGCTCCCGGTTATGTGGGGTATGACGAAGGTGGTGAATTGACTGATGCAGTGCGTCGTAAGCCATATTCAGTAGTACTTTTTGATGAAATCGAAAAGGCCCATCCTGATATTTTCAATGTTTTATTACAAATTATGGATGAGGGGCGTCTGACCGATTCTAAGCGCCATGTGGTTGATTTCAAAAATGTGGTGGTTATTCTTACTTCTAATATCGGTTTTGCTAGTCCCGATCCGAGTGTGAATATGGGCTTACGCGGCAATCGTGACGAAGGTTCGCCGCAAGTGCGTTTTGAGCGCATGAAGAAGCGCGTTTTGGAAGAGACTAAGCAAGTATTTAAGCCCGAATTTTTGAATCGTTTGGACGCTTCGGTTGTTTTCCACAGCTTAGAAAACGAAGATTTACTTAAAATTGTCGATATTATGTTGGCTAAAGTGCGCAAAGAGTTGGGTACTAACCATCGTGATTTTGAAGTATCTCAAGATGTTAAACGAGCTTTGGTGGCTTCTTGTCACGAGCCTCAGTATGGCGCTCGTCCGTTGCGTCGTGCCATTCAGCAAATGATCGAAGATCCGTTGGCCGATAAAGTTATTGATGGTGAATTTCCTGAAGGCAGTCGTATGCTTATCGATGTCAGTGAGGAAGATCGTGCCGAATTGGCTGCTCGCGAAGCCGAAGGCATGATTGGCAGCAGTTCGTCAAGTAAAAATGGTGACGATGATAACTTCCAATTGGTTTTCAAACTTGCTGAATAAAAGAAATAGGGGAGCGCTTCAGAGTTGACTGCGCTCCCTTGACTACAATAAGGCGTAGCATTATAATTAGCTTCGCCTTGTATCGTGGGGAAGTGGCTCAGCTGGGAGAGCGTCGCGTTCGCAATGCGAAGGTCGTGGGTTCGAATCCCATCTTCTCCACCATAGATATAAACCCAGATAAAGAGGGCTCAAACTTTGTGCTAAGTTTGAGCCCTCTTTTTTTTATAAGATACCCAGCCAGAAAACCCACGGTATTTAGACCGTGGGATGAATGGCGTCAACTTTGGACGAAATTGCAGCCTTGCTGTAATATAATATTACGGTAACATACGTGGTACTATTCTAAATCTATAGAAAGGAGAAATCATATGTATCTTACTGTAAAGCAACAGATAAAACATCTGTCTAA
>CAKTUZ010000039.1 GCA_934621605.1 uncultured bacterium
TCCCATGATATTTTTAATTTACCACAGAAGGTTTAATAGTTTAGATCTATTTTTACAGACTTTTATTCACAGGCTCACTGTCGCCACAACCGCTGACTAAGAAGCCAACTCCCAATCCGAGAGCAGCCACAAAGGTTGCAAAACGAAATGTGTTATTATTGTCCATTATGTAAAAATTCCCTAATTGCTATATTTACCACGAATGAACAGCTACTAAGGCTGCACAATCTATGCCGCCACATAACGCAGCACTCGGGAAGTTCATGAATACACGATTCTTTCCTTTGCCTATTTGGCAAACATTTTTGACATTATACAGATGCCATTCTCTCACACCGTGCCACTACTTTAGTTTTTACTAAGCCAAACATATTTGTGAAAACGCGGCGTAGTTTCTACCCGCCGCGCCTTTATTTTGCTGAGCAGTTTTTTTTTCACTTTAAGGGAAAGCGTAACACATAGCGTCCTCTTCGACAGCATGTTCTATTTGTTTAGCATAAATACCATAAGTACAGCGCGGACATTGCTCAACATTAACGCTGCGCATTAGATCGAGGTGAGCTTCTGAGCCCCAAAAATCAAGAATTTGTTCAGGATTTGGATAATGAGCTCCTAAACAGAAATTGGCATTACCGCGCCAGTCGTTACATAAGTAAACATTACCGTCGGCGCCACATTGAATGCACAATGGAGCAGAAATACAGCGAGAGAAACCATGTTCAACATTAAAAGTAGGACTAAATTTATGGCGTACACCAAATACTTTAAAGTTGTCAGTTTGCATAGCTAGACACTCTTCCAGTTGTTCATTTATTGCGTCCATATTAAAGTTGAGCACTTGCGACTGACCTTCAATATTTTCCGATGCCGCCGGACGAGCATGGAAGTGAGCTACACCCAATTCTTTGGCTATAGCACAAGCTGCTGCAATTTCATGAGTATTTTCCGGATGGATTAAATATTTTACAGCTAATTCGCATTGCAAATTTTGTTCACGTACAATATCGGCAATAGAAGCAATATTATCAATCACTATATCAAAAAATTTAGGATCGACACACTTAACGTGACTGAAACATTCAGGAGTAGCTGCATCTAGAGAGAATCCCACCCAACGACAAGTCTGAGCCGCAATTTCTCGCTTTTGCCTAGTATTCATGGCTATACCGTTGGTAATAATAGCACTCTGACGACCGGCAGACTTGATGTTGCGCAAAACATGCCATAAAGCTGGATTGAGCGTAGGTTCTCCTCCGCCGGCGAAACAAAAGCCTTCTACTCCCCACTCAATGAGGAAATTACATAAGCGCTCTAAATGCTCTTCAGTCATAAGTTGAGAAGCCAAGTCGGTATGCAAAATACGCCTGGAGTTGCACCAGATGCAATCTACGTTACAAAGGTAACTCGGATCGATACTAGCCTCAACTGGAGGCGGTAAAATACCTTTTGCTATAGAATCGTAGTGTTTTTTATACATCAATCCTTTCCATGAATTAAAAGAATTGAAAGGATCTGTCCACTCTGTACGGTTCATGTTTTTTCCTTAACTCAGCCAAACTCAGCCTAAAAATATAAAAAAGCCTCAAAAGCCCGCTTTTTGCGGCTGGGGCTTTCAAGGCTTCTGACGTCCTAACCTACCTAATTACTGGTGACGACGCACGAAAATACGGACTTTCGGGCCTTTCTTCACAAATTCAGTCTCTACAGAGTTGGCATCAGCGGGAGCAGCTCCGTCAGTCGTTAAACTTAAGCTCAAGGTATCGCTCATGATAGTCTGACGATGAGCCTCAACAGCTTTAAGTAGATCGTCCCAAGCGCCTTCGAGCCAAATGTCGATACGATCGTTGATCTTAAAGTCGGAGCTCTTGCGCAATTCCTGAATATTGCGCACCAGATCGCGGGCCAAGCCTTCTAAGCGCAATTCTTCAGTAATAACCGTAGAAACTGCAGCAATGAAAGAGCCTTCCACAGAAGCAGCGTAACCTTCAGGAGATTTTACTTCCACTAACAAATCGGCAGGGGCCAAAACAACTTCGGTACCGTTAATATCAAGCTTGACTTCTTTACCATCCAAAGATTGTAAAGCAATTTCTTTAGCCTTTTCGCCAGAAAGTTCTTTGCGAATAGCGCCTAAAAGTTTGCCATAACGGGAACCGACGGTGGGCAAATTGGGCTTGACGATATAGTCTAAGAAGTTTTGCTCAGCGCTGATAAACTTAATAGCCTTAACATTAAGCTCATCAAGTACATAATCACGGAAACGCTCTACACTGCGGCGGTCAGCTTCCGTAGTAACACCAATAAGCACTTCAGACAAAGGCTGGCGCACTTTTTGCTTGGAGGCTACACGAGCAGAACGGCCGATAGAGATAATTTGCATAGCGGTGTTGCCGTCTTGCAACAGCTGAGCATCAAATTTGCTTTCGTCAAACTTGGGCCAAGAAGCTAAGTGAACACTCTTGGGAGCTTTAGGATCCACACTGGGAACCAAGTTGCGCCACACTTCTTCAGCTAAGAAAGGCGTGAAAGGAGCTTGCAACTTAGCCAAAGTGACTAAGCACTCATAAAGCGTATGATAAGCAGCCGAATCGTTCTCCCAGAAGCGGCGACGGTTTAAACGTACATACCAATTGGAAAGTACATCAACAAAGTTTTCCAAATTTTTGGCAGCTTTAGTTAAATCGTAAACGTCCAAATAATCGCTGACAGCTTTAATAGTTTGCTGCAAACGAGCCAAGATCCACTTGTCCAAATCGGTATAGCTCTCGGGAGCGGCAGGCACACTTAAATCGACTTCAGCCACGTTGGCATTTAAGAGGAAGAATTGCCAAGTATTCCACCAAGTGCTCAAATGTTTAGAAGCTTCGGCCACTAACTCAGCAGAGAAACGGCGGCTCAATTCGGGCGGCGCGGAAGTGTAAAGGTACCAACGGATAGCGTCAGCGCCCTGAGATTGCAAAACGTCCCAAGGATTGACAACATTGCCGCGGCTCTTAGACATCTTCTCGCCTTGGCCATCTAAAACTAAGCCGTGACAAATTACGCTCTTATAAGCAATTTTGTCAAAGAGCATAACGCCCAACTGGTGCAAAGAATTGAACCAACCGCGAGTCTGGTCTAAGCCTTCACAGATAAGATCGGCAGGATAAGACTTTTCAAAAAGCTCTTTGTTTTCGAAGGGATAGTGCAACTGAGCAAAAGGCATAGAGCCAGAATCATACCAGCAATCGATTACATCAGGTACACGACGCATAGTATGGCCGCACTTTTGGCACTTAAAGGTAATTCTGTCAACGTAAGGACGGTGAGGATCGAAATCGGCAGCATGAATATCGATATCTTGCTCGGCACGCTCAGCCAATTCGGCGTAAGATCCAATAGTCTCACGCTCGCCACATTCTTCGCAAGTCCAAATAGGCAAAGGAGTGCCCCAATATCTGGTACGAGAAATAGCCCAGTCTACCAAATTGTTGAGCCAATCGCCGTAGCGACCATTCTTAATATGGGCAGGATGCCAGTCGATCTCTTGGTTTTTCTCAATTAAGCGCTTTTGTAAGCTGGTATTGTTGATATACCAAGAATCTGTAGCGTAATAAAGCAAAGGAGTACCGCAACGCCAACAATGAGGATAAGAGTGGGCATACTTCTTGATGCGGAAGAGCAATTTACGCTCTTTCAGATCTTCTACAATCTTAGGATCGGCTTCTTTGAACCACAAACCGGCCACAAAATGAGCATCATCGCGGAAATGACCGTCAGTCTTAACGGGATGGACGATAGGCAAATCATTCTTGCGACCCACATCTAAGTCGTCGGCGCCGAAAGCCGGAGCGATATGGACAATGCCGGAGCCGTCTTCGGAAGTAACGAAAGATCCGCTAACTACGCGATGGCCGACTTTTTCGCCAAAATCGTACCATTTGTAAGGAGCGTTGTATTTAGTGCCAACTAAGTCGGAGCCTTTAAAAGAAGCTAAAATTTCGGGCTCGGGAGCTTCAGCATCTAAATTTAAAGCCTGGCGCAACAAAGTGCGAGCCAAAATAAGCACGCGACCATCTTCAAGCTTAGCAGCAACATATTCTAAATCGGGATGAACGCAAGCAGCTACGTTGCCTGGCAAAGTCCAAGGAGTAGTTGTCCAAACTAAAAGGGCACTTTCGGCAGGCAAGCCGAGCTTTTCCGGCTCACTTAAGGGGAAACGCACGTAAAGGGAAGGATCCTCTACATCTTTATAAGCGGAACCGGCTTCAGCACTGGAAAGAGGCGTACCACAGCGAGCGCAGTAAGGCACTACCTTATAGCCTAAATAGAGCAGGCCTTTTTTCCACAGCTCTTTTAATGACCACCATACGCTTTCGACGTAGTTGTTGCTCATGGTCATATAGCAATTATCTAAGTCTGTCCAATAAGCGATGCGCTCGGTTAATTTACGCCAAGCACCTTCGTAAGTCATTACGGAGCTGCGGCATTCTTTACAAAAAGGCTCAATGCCGTATTTTTCAATAGCTGGCTTGCCGGAAAAGCCTAAGCGTTTTTCGACTTCAATTTCTACAGGCAAACCGTGGCAGTCCCAGCCGGCTTTACGGCGTACTTTGAAACCGCGCATAGTTTTATAGCGAGGGAATAAATCTTTATAGGCACGAGCTTGAACGTGATGAACGCCAGGATTACCATTAGCGGTAGGCGGGCCGTCATAGACGACAAATTCGGGGGCGCCTTCGCGTATCTCTAAAGACTGGGCAAATATATTTTCTTCTTTCCAAAACTTGAGAGTCTCTTCTTCTAAAGATGGCAAAGAGGCGCGAGGATCCACATTGGGAAATCTGGTGTTCATATTTTAACCTCTGGTCTTATATTTAATCTAAAAAAAACAGCCCACCCGAATTTGGGTACTCCTTTTAGCTAAAAGGGCCACTCTCCGAGCGAACGATCGAAAAAGCCGCTCCCGACCGCTATCAAAAACGGAGCAAGAGCTTAACTTAATACCTCCCCTATTTTGAGCAAGAAGCTGCAAAACCTTGCCAAACATAGTAGCAATTTTAGGCTTGCGGTGCAAGCAAGCTACAATCGAGAGACAAAAAAAAGCGCCGCACTCCGAGCTTAGGCCCAGCGAGTGCGACGCCTTCTAGGAAGCTAAAGCAGCTTCACAGTTTTTTTCTTACAGCTTACAGAGGCTGAAGAGAAGTTCTGTAGATAGTCTCTACAATCTCACGACCGTTGCCCGAAGGAGCGATATCTAAAAGTCCACTCAAAGAAGGAGTGTTATAGACCAAATCGGTGAGCTCATCTACATCAGCTTCGGTGAAACCTTCGTCAGTAAGTTTCTGAGGCACGCCCACGGAAACTAACCAACCCTGCACGGACTTAGCAGCCACGTAAGCTTCAAAATCAGAAGCTTCGCCAGCTAAACCGGGGTTGATAGGAGCCAAAATATCGGCCAAGATGTGAGCTCTATCTTTGTAAATCACGTTAATAACGGAAGGCAAGAGCATGGAAAGACCGAGACCGTGAGCCAGCTCAGGCTTTACGCCGCTAAGCGGATGCTCTAAGGCGTGAGTATAGTGGAGCATACCATTATCGAAACATACGCCGGCAATCATAGCGGCATAGGCTAAGTAGTAGCGGGCTTCCAAATCTTCGGGATTTTGCAAAGCCATGGGCAAGTACTTATGTACTAAGCGGATGACATCACGAGCCAAAGTAATAGTATAAGGGGAAAGTACCTTGGAAGTGGCAGCTTCAATTACGTGGTTGACAGCGTCGATAGAGACGTATCTGGTCTGGTTGGGAGACAACCTAACCATAAGCTGCGGATCGTCGATAGCAAACATAGGATAGATGCAATCGTAAGCGATAGCTGGCTTAAAGTTCTTCTCGGGAACACTAACTACGGCGAAACGGTTAGTTTCAGTACCAGTACCGTGAGTTAAGTTGATAGAAACAATAGGAGCAGCCTTCTCGGGTGTGAAGGTGAACTCGTAAATGTCATTGGCGGTCTTGTCGGGATACTCTAAAAGAATAGCTACAGACTTGCCAGCATCGGTGGGAGAACCGCCACCAATAGCGATAACTGCCTTAGCACCGAACTCACGAGCCATCTGAGCAGCTTCATTTACATGGTGAGTAGTGGGGTTAGGCGTTACTTTATCGTAGTTGATATAGCCAATGCCCGCATCTTTTAAGGCTTTTTCTACATGATCCCAAGCGCCGGTAAGCTTATAAGCACGGCGACCGGACATAACGATCACTTTGTCTACGCCTTTGGACTTCAAAACTTTAGCAATGTCGACCATCTTGTCAATGGCGCCTACACCGAAGTAAACGGTAGTCCTAGTTCTAATCTCTTTAACGTCGTAAATATTAACGTTTTTCTCGAACATTTAAGCACTCTCCTACGTTGATTTATAATCCGTCCCCCGACCTAAAGTTTTGCTTTAAGTATTTTTTACCTCCCGCATTATATAAAGCAAATTGTTAGAAAAATATATGCAAAAGATATATTTTTCGCTTATTTTTCTCTGATAGCATCAACAAAAAAAGTAGACAGCATATGTCAATGTCTATATAAGCTGTTCCAGCAAGGCTTGGCAACCTTCATTAACATCTTGCCAAGTGGCTTCAAAATTTCGTGTATACCAAGGATCGGCCACATCGCCGGAACGCTTGGTATAGTCCATTAGCAAACTAAGTTTGCCTTCTGGATCGCCGCCGCAAATTTGACGCATATAGCGCATATTGGAGCGATCCATACCGACAATATAATCAAATTTGGCATAGTCTTCACTATTCATAGTGCGAGCTCGTTTTCCAGTACAACTTATGCCTTTAGCAGCCAACAACTTGCGCACCGGCGGATAGACAGGATTATTATATTCTTCATCGCTTACGGCTGCCGATTCAATGTGAAAAACGCCATCCAAATTGCGTTGGGAGACTAAATCTTTCATAACAAATTCAGCCATAGGCGAACGACAGATATTACCGTGGCAAACGAATAAGATTTTTGTCATTGCTTTTATATCCCTTCAAAAGCCTCCAAACCCTGATATTTCAGGTTTTTTGGCGCTTCTCTCATTTTTGCTGTTGTGCCGGAAACCTACGCATATTTCCGTAACTCTACGCAGATTTTCGGGCAAAAGGTGTAGTAGTTGGTGTAGTGGCTGTGGCTTCTTCAACCTGATTTTCTCTGTGGCTCCGGCGCGGTAAGCCCTTTGAAATCAATGATCTTTGCCATCTGCTCGGCGGCGCGGTCATAGCTCGCGTGCGTGTAAACATTCAGCGTGACGCCCACATCGGAATGTCCCATGACATACTGCAAGGTCTTGATGTCCATGCCAGCGTTCGCCATGTTCGTGCAGAAGGTATGCCGGAATACATGGGGCGTGATGTGCGGCAGAGGCTCGTCCGGGTGCAGTTTTTGATACTTCTTCATTGCCCAGCGCATTTCATTCTCGATGTGCAGGGCAACCTTCGGACTGTCGTTCTTATCCAGCATAAGAAAACCGCTGTACCCGTCGATGATCGTCTCTGTTTTCACGCGCTTGCGGCGGGAGAGGATATTTTGCAGGCTTTGGTAAACCTCGTCCGTCATAGGAATGTAGCGGGATCCTCGTGCTGGGTATCTGCTCCACACCCTGACGTTCAAAGCTGCGGTGGTCGATGCGACAGTCAAAGACCTGTTCGGCAAAAGCGTAAAACGCGGTTTCGCTCAAATCTTTCGTCTGCGGTGCAACGCTCTCAATGGCAGCACCACGGGATGATAAGCTGGTGTGCCCGCTTGCGCCGATCTCCTTTTTCATAGTAGGCGAAACGGTTTTCAAGCCGCCGCGTTTTGTGTCTACTCAAACGCCCTGTTAATATTCGTAATTCCTGCGTCAATTAGCATTCGTCCAAATTCTCCACCTGTGACCAGACGTACATTGCTTTCCTGTGCCATTGTAATTGCAGCGGCTGAAAAAGCGTTGGCTGTCGATATTACCCATGGAATAGCGGTATACTCGCCGAAAGACACCTCGTGCTGATCTTTGTACTTTGAGATCTGTTCAACTGCCCACTGGGAGGTAACATCGTCGTGGAGTTTTGCCTGAATATAAAATACAACCTTCAAGGCGTCAAATTCGGCAACTATGTCAACATCTGCACCGTCCCACTTGTCGGAGCTGCTTTTGCCGGGGCGCAATGTGCGGGATGCTCCGAGCTTTTCAAAGTACCACTTAATCAGAAGCTCAAACTTGTCCGGGGTAAGCTGCGCTTTAATTGCCCCCAGCAATCTGCCAGCCAGCTCTTCAATAACTGTGGCATACAGATTGATTGGAGAGTCCGCGCCAATTACATTCTGAACACTCTCAGCAAGATCAGAAATATCTGCATTTGTCTGGCGAATTTTCATTCTGGATGTTAGCTTACTGTCGGCATATTCATATCGAGATAGATGCTCCTTTATGACCTCAACCTCAACCACAAAGCCTAAGTCAACCATTTCGTTATTTTCATATCGCCGGAGCATCCCATCCTTGTCACGAATAATTCGGCTTCCATCGTCTGACACGAAGTCTACGAAGCCACCAAGCTCTGTAATGGGTATAGGGGTTCTCTTAACCTTGTAAATAGAAAACTCGCCATTAAACAAGGGAACAACAACGAAGTCGTCTGGAGAAAATTTAAAGAAGTTCCATAGGCTCCAACGTGAACGTGTCAGCTGATACCCGTACTCGGTCATAGTTGCCTCAAACCGCTGCATATTGCAATCGCCAGCAGCCTTTTCAATACCGCTGCCCGCAAGCGCATACCAGCCGATGGAAAGATACCCTCCGGCAAGTAATTTGTATGATACATCCCATTCATGGGAAATACGGTGAAGCCAGTATTTGCAATTCTGATGTGTTTCTTCAGGAGAATGCGTTATCATGGTTTTCATGTTTTCCTTCCTCATAGTCTTGCAAGTACATATCTGTATGTTTGGTTACAATGCACTTTCTCCGAAATAATCAAAGAGAAATCCTCTGTTTTTGTTGTTTTCTGCCGGAAACTTTAACGTCTTTTTTGCCACACGATTTGCAATTTAAAAATAATTTACACAAAATTTTGGACTTGACTAAAGATACCGTCACGGAACTCTTTTATGTCATTTATCATTTTTTACAAATCCTCGTTGATTTTGAAATCACTTTATATTCAATATAATAATTTTCTGCTAACTGCTCTCAGGCCTATAACTATCAACCGCCGTAAAAGACTAAGTGTCCATTTTACAATAGTAAAGCATATTTTTTTGCTCATCATAAACAGCTATAGTAAAGTTGCTCAAGCAATTGGTAGCACTTTGCGAAGCTTCTAGTTGCCTGTCTCTAAGCCAATAGTAGCCTTTACTTACAGGCGGAAAGAGCGTATTCCCCTCGCGATCAGTCACAAAAGGCCCTACTCTTCCACCGTCTATTTCACGACCGTAAAGCAAAGTCTGAGCCGTTTCATCTAAAGGGAAAGCTTGCCATTCCTTAGAACTGGCCAGTCTTTTTTCTATTCTATTATCAGCAAATTTTATTGTCACCAACAAATTTCCGTCGCTATGAAAAGTACCGTGAGTATCTTCAGACTTAACAATTTCACCACCGCAAACGTCAATGCCCAGTTCACTACTGATGTTTTTTAGTATACGATCGGCACTATTAGTAGTACATCCTAAAATGCCCACAATTACACAAGCAACAGCCAGAATCAGGCAGCGAACTATTTTGCGTTTCATAAAAAGAAACCGTCCCTTTCACCCATTAGACAGGTTAAAATAGTAGCACTTCTCAACAATTTTGACCAGATTCACATGAAATAGTCGCTGTTTTTGTTAAGCATCTTTAAGTTCTTGTGTACGTACCAAAGCAGCATAGACTCCACCTTTAGTTATAAGTTCCCCATGACTGCCCAATTCAATTATCTGACCATTATCAATAACAGCAATGCGGTTGGCATTTTTTACTGTAGAGAGACGGTGAGCTATCACAATAGTAGTACGACCAACCGATAATTTATCGAAAGTTTTTTGAAGTTTTGCTTCAGTTACACTATCCAAAGCAGAGGTTGCCTCATCCAAAATAAGTATAGGCGGATTCTTTAAGAAAATACGCGCAATAGAAATACGTTGTTTTTGACCTCCAGAGAGAAGCACACCGCGCTCGCCGACATTGGTATCCATGCCTTCAGGCATAGCCAAAATATCATCATAAATTTCCGCTAACTTGGCAGCTTCAATAATTTCCTCCTCGGAAGCGTCCAATTTTCCATAGCGAATATTTTCTAAAATGCTGTCCGGAAATAAAAAGACATCTTGAGAAACTACGCCAATATTTTGATGTAAAGATTCTTGAGTAACGGTACGCACATCCTGGCCGTCAATACATATTTTTCCGCCAGTAACATCATAAAAGCGTGGTACTAATTGACTGAGCGTAGTTTTACCACCACCGGAAGAACCAACAAAAGCTACAGTTTCGCCAGGCTGAATAGTTAAAGAAACGTCATGCAAAATATCACGTCCAGCTTGGTAGGCAAAAGAAACATGCTCAATATCAATACGCCCTTTGACATTTTGTAAAACGTGGGCATTGGGATCATCTTGTAAACTAGGCTCGGTGCGCATAAGTTCCACAAAACGATGTAAACCGGCCATACCGTTAGCCAGCAATTCAGCAGTAGAAGCTAAGCGACGAATAGGATTAACAAAAGTTGTTACATAAAGGCTAAAGGTAATTAAGTCGATAATATTGAGCTGACCGCCCATAATTAAAGCGCCACCCACAGCAATAACGGCTACCGAAAGCATACAAACGAAAAATTCTATCGAAGCATTAAAAAGGCCCATAGCTCCATAGAAGCGATATTTGGAGTGACGATAGTTGCGGTTGGCAGCGTCAAATTTATTCAGTTCAATGCTTTCATTGGCGAAGGCCTTGGCAGTTTTTATGCCGGAAAGGCCTGATTCAAAGTCGGCATTGATAGAAGCGGTAACCTTTTTTACTTGGCGGGAAGCTTCGCGCATAGACTTACGGAAGTACCATACGACGCCAAAAAAAATAGGAATCATAATAGCGATAACTAAAGCCAAACGCCATTGTATAGCAAACATTACTGCTAAAGCGCCAACAATAGTCAAAGTAGAAATAAAAATATCTTCTGGGCCATGGTGAGCCAGCTCGGTAATATCAAATAAATCGGCAGTAAGCCGACTCATCAGCTGGCCGACTCTATTTTTATCAAAAAAGTCACAACTTAATTTTTGTATATGGCGAAAGAGATCGCGACGAATATCATTTTCTACTAATACACCGAAGCGATGGCCCCAATAAACCACGATATAATTACAAACTGAGCGCAAAAGATAAGCGACAGTAACAACAGCCATTACGCTCCAAAAAGCCCTCCAGGCATTTTGGGGCAGTAAAGTATATAAACACCAACGAGATATAGCCGGAAAAGCTAAATCGATAGAAGAAATGATCAAAGCACAAGCTATGTCCAAAAAGAATAGCTTTTTATGCGGCTTAAAATAAGAAAAGAAAATTTGTAATTCAGATTTGTTGCTAAAGTCGTGCATGATAAATTAAGTGAAAAATTATAACAAAATTGTCCAGCTAGCTTGGCTGGAGTCCCCCACGCGCAAAGTCTTTGTGCAGTTTTGTATATTCCTTTTTTTAGCAATAAAAAAAAGCAGCTTCCTCAGCTGCTTTTTTAGACTTACCTGTTAGTATTGTGCATCATCATTATTGGTATACGAATCGGTTGTAGCGTTACCATTTTGTGAATCAGCATAATGTTGCCCAGTAAAATTGTTTTGCGATCTATTAGTTGGCAACCGTATTGGTTCTTGGCTTAAAGGACTGATGTATGTTGTCTGCGCAACCTGCGACTGAATGTTATTACTATCGGCATAGCCACTTCTCATATACATAGCAGCAACAACGATAAGACCAAAAATTATAGCCCAGCACAACATGATGACAAGAAATGAATCGATGCAATTGCCTATAAAGCCAATCATTAAAGCCCAAAACAAAATAGAAACCACACAGCCAGACGTTCCAGTATGTTTTCTATTGCGTTTAGCTTCCAAAGCTGCAATCTCTCTTTGTCTCTCTTTAAGCTTAACTAATTTAGCTTGATCACTTGGAGTTAATTTAAATCTGCTTTCTGAGGCTTTTCTCTCTTTTTCTAACAGATCACGTAATTGATCTTTAAAATCGATATATTCTGCAGACGCATACATCATCATAAAAGGTATAATGGCAAAAATGGAAGCTACAAAAGAGCCTAAGCCCAAAGCGACCATAATCTCATTATTAAAAAAGTACCAGCCTATAAAGGCTATGACTAAGCCTCCAAAAAAAGCGGTGACATCTAACCAAGCTAAAAATTTTGCCATATAAATAATGGCCTTTTTTACGCCTTTTGGGAAAAGATTGAGGAAATATTCTGAAAAGTCCATAACGCTGCTATCCTCGCTTTCTTTACCTAGTCCGATTGCTCTATCTATTTAGAATTGAACACGTTCATAACTTTGCGATTCAATATTTGCATTCTGGCTGCGACTAGTATCGTTTTCGCGTGAAGATGGGATACTTTCTCTATTTTGGCTATCAGAATGTTCTAAAGCTTCATCATGGATAAAGTCGTGCTCTTGGTCATTTTGCCGTTTAAGGTAATCAAGCTTGCCGACAGCTTCCTCTTCCAAAATTTGCCTAAACTCACGTAATTTTTTTATAGCACTACTTATAAAAGCTACGGCCACAAGACCACAAACTATAGTTATCAACAATCCATTGATAAAGGCCGAATCGGTATTTGCATTTATCAAAAGATTAAAACCGCTAAAAGCTCCTAAAATGGCCATTCCACCAGACATCATAATTTTATATTGCTTTGCTTCAGCATCTTGTTGTTTAGCCATAGCTAAAAGATGTTTTTTTCGTTGATCCTCAGTCATATTTTGCTTGGCAGAATCTATGACAGCATAAAGATAGGCAAAGGCTGGAATAATACAAACAAAAAGAAAAAATCTCAGAGTATCAAAAAATTCAAAATCTTCTATAGTAAAAGCACAAACAATCAGGCTAACTAGCCCTATAGCTACAAATAATAAAGAAAACTGTCCAACTAATCTAACTTTGGGGCTTGAGCTCGATTTTTTACTGCCACTCTCTAATTGGTAAGCAGCGCTCTCTCGATTTTCCACTTTGCCAACCCTCCGTATTATTCTTTATTTGCTAAATTTTCTTTATTATTACCGAATGTTTTGCTTTTGACTATGTATCTCCACTAAATTGTCGATAGCCATTTCCACGTCAAGAGTATGGAAACCGAGCCAAGAATCGTGCATAAGTTGGGCGTTAGCAATTTTGTATATATCTCTACTGGTAATATTGGCATAATAGTGCCAATAACGGTACACATAGCCAGTCCAATACATTATCTCTCTATCATATACAATACCGGCTTTCTTTAGTCCACCGGCTTCTTCTTCTATTTCTTCTAAAATGTATTCTTCGCCGGCCCATTGCAAGCGATCATAAACATCGTCTAAAGCCAGAGCTGCCCTACTATTCATAAAAGTCTCAATAAAAGTAGGACAATCGTAATTACTTTTAAGAGCCAATTCAAAAAGACGCCCTTGAATATCGCAAAGTTGCCTATGATCAAGGCGAAGGTGCACCATTTTATTTAAACTTCATCCTCCATAATTTCATCAAAGAACCGCCCTTCACGACGATACAAACGACAAATTTTTTCTGCGGCAGATATTCCTTGAAAACGTAGTTGCTCACTTTTAATCTTCAATAAATTCAATTCTTTTTCGGTAAAACTTTCTGTCTTGATAATATCAACTTGGCAACAAGCTTTTTGAGTTAAAGCAACATACTGTTTACCAAGTTCTAAAGCTGACAAACTATTTACCAAGGCCTTATCGGTTATTTCTCCACTAAAAAATCTATCCAATACAACAAACATTCTATCATTGGCAATATAGCCGACAATCATGTCGCAATTGCAACTCAAACTTTTAAACTTTCGATAAATTTGCGTCCCTCGCCAAGGCTCCATTTTACCACGATTATAAGCAACAAAAAGGGCCCAGTCTAAGCCAACTTCAAGGTCTAAAGTGTTAAGTCCATTCAAATTTACATTCAAAGTATACAACTTAGCATTAGGGTAATTGCAAACCAAAGTAAAAGGCTGGCTACGCTCAGTTCCCATATAAAAGCCTTTGCCGAAATCGCAACGCTCACGGCTTACAGGAGCGATATTTCCAACTAAACCGGCCTTAGAACCATGATATAAAATTAAATTTTGTGAAGTTAAACTCAAAATATAGAATATCCTATTCTAAAAAATATAACTAATTTAGTACTGCACTTCATCGTAGAAGCTATCATCGCTGGATAACGCATTAGATTGGCGCGAGTTCCTTCGTGTAGCGGGCGAACGGTGGCAATTATAGCGATTTTCTCCGCGCTCATAATCGGGATCATCAATATAACTATTTTCAGCATCTACATTGTTGGGACGACTGTCAAGAGCAAAAGTTGGTACACGACAAGCGTTACGACGATTTGGGGTATAATCATAATCTGGATCATCAATATAGTCATTTTCAGCATCTATATTGTTGGGATGACTGTCAGTATTGAAAGGAGCATCATTTCCTGCTTCTGCAACTAAACGAGCAAATTCTTCCTCATCTTTATCGGGTGGCAGTTCTACAAATGTAGCGCCGGCAGCTTCTTCGGCCAAAATTTTGCGATATTTGATATCATTAGAAATTGAAAATACAAGTATATGACCACCTAAAAATGTCCAAGCAATCATACCCAGCACATATTCAGCAGTTTTCAAATTACCCAAGCCAAAACTCCAGCTGGTAATCATGAAAAAATTAACTATACCGACACTAATAAAAATAGCTCCTATAGTCATACAACCGAGCGAATCAGAAAACTTGCTTTCCTTGGCTTCTTTTAATAACTTGGCCCTTTTTATCGCTTCTGATTCATCGTCTTTACTGGGAATAACTATGCCTATCATCACGATAATTGCCGCGATATAAACTGTACACCATAAAGCCCGAGAAGTTTGAAAATCTTCAACTGCAAATCCACATAATATAGAAATTATTATGCCGGTAATAAAAGTAATCCAAGCTAATGAGCTGAAAAAACTCTTCACTTGATCAATAAATGTAATCGTTCCAACTTTCTTAACTTGAGCTGCTTCAGCTTGTCGAACCATGTTTTTTCTGGCTTCTCGTCGTTCAGCTTTTTTACTTTTAGACATAAACGGCACCCCACAACATCAATTTCTATTGGATCACATACAACATATCTTCCACACCAAAAGTTCAAAGCCTAGCTCCAACTCAATATGCCTACTTGTTAAATATTCTTACGGAGACCGAACCCATAAGATACAAAATCTTCAGTAAAAAAAATTACCTTGCCATGCCTTTGGTTCTCACATCTTTGCCTACGGCTGCTTTGTCAAGCGTGTGAAATAGTACATGATACCAATAATATCAGCTAAAGCCCAGCCAATAGGAACGGAAAGCCAAATACCTATAACTCCTATAGCTGGAATGGCTGATAAAGCATAAGCTAAAACTACACGCGTACCTAAAGAAGCAATAGTTAAAATAACCGACATGGAAGGCATATTTACGGCGCGATAATAGCCATAAAGTAAAAACAATATGCCTATACCAACATAACAAGCTCCTTCAATGCGCAAATATTGTACGCCGACAGCAATAATGGCTTTTTCTTGCGGCTCGATAAAAATTTGCATAAGAGGCTGAGCAAAGATAAAGACTAAAATACTAATAAGCAAACAAAATGCTGCCGAGGTTAGCGCTGCGCTGCGAATGCCCAAACGGATGCGCTCCGACTTTTGAGCGCCATAGTTTTGGGCTACATACGTAGAAAAGGCGTTGCCAAAATCTTGTACCGGCATATAAGCAAAAGAATCGATTTTTACTGCAGCGGCAAAAGCAGCCATAACTACAGATCCAAAGCTATTGACCAATCCTTGCACTAGCAGAATACCGAAATTCATAATTGACTGCTGAACACTGGTCATTACCGATAGATTAACAATTGAAGCAAAATCGGCTTTATTCCAACACATATCTGCTCGCTGCGGACGCAAATGCGGAAATTTATTCAAAGTATAAACAGCAATGCCGATTCCGGCCAACAATTGTGCAATTACCGTTGCCCAAGCAGCGCCCCCTACTCCCCATTTGAAAACCAAAACAAACAATAAGTCCAACCCAATATTACTTAAAGCTGCCACCGCCAAAAAATACAAAGGCGTTACCGAATTACCCACTGCATTAAGTAAATTGGCAAAATAATTATACAAAAATGTGGCCAGAATGCCCGCAAAAATTATTTTTAAGTAAATTTCCATAAGAGGCTGTACTTCTGTCGGCACGCAAAGCCAATGCAAAATATGGCCTAATCCTAAATATACACCAATATTAAGCACCAAAGCAGCCACCGCAATTAAGCTAAAAGACATAAAAATGCAACGCCGCAATTTGTCTAATCGGCCGCTTCCATATTGCATAGCTATAGCCGCACCGCTTCCCATACATAAACCGAGCAAAATGGACGTCAAGAAGACCATTAGAGCATAGGAAGAGCCCACAGCGGCCAAAGCATTGGCACCTAAAAAGCGGCCCACTATCCAAGTATCAGCCACATTGTAAGTTTGCTGCAGTGAACTACCCATCACCTAAAGGTGATGGGCTTCTAAGGAGCTAACGCTCCTATTTAAGAAGTTTGATATTTAAGT
>CAKTUZ010000040.1 GCA_934621605.1 uncultured bacterium
CTCCAGCAGCAGTTTGCTGCCTTTGTGGAAAAGGTCGACAAATCAAAATTTATAGTTGGTAACAGGCTTGCTGGACGCCTTTATCGTAATTTATTAACCAAATTGTCACTTAGTGAGGCTGATTATGACTAATTTTGACTTTTTACAAACTGAGCCGACCTTCGAATGTTTTGCCGAAGCGGCTATTTGTGCGGAAAAAGTAATTACCGTTGATCCTAATGCTTGCGCTATCAACTGCCGTATAGCTATGGAGCGAGCCATTAAGTGGCTTTACAGCGTCGAAAAAGACTTAGCCAAACCTTATCAAGACGATTTATACAGCCTCCTCAGCAGTGAAGAATTTCGCAAAATTATCAGCCCGGAGCTCTACAAACGCTTAGATTATATCCGCCGCTTAGGCAATATTGCCGCCCACGACAATAGAAAAAGAGTACGTCGCGAAGAGGCTATGCTTTGCTTAGAAAACCTCTTCGTTTTTGTCGATTTTATCGCCTATTGCTATAGTTCAAACTATACTGAACGCAAGTTTGATCCTTCGCTTATTAGTAAATCAGAAGCGACCTTGGCCTTAGCCTCTCAGCTACCCAATGTCGAGCTTGAAGCGCTTCTCAAAGAAAATGAACAGCTACGCCAAAAGTTAAGCGAACACAGCCAAAAGCAGCGCCCCAATTATCAAGACGTCCCTCTAGAAAAATCAGAATACGAAACTCGCAAGCTATATATAGACGTTATGCTCACTGAGGCTGGCTGGGTTGAAAACTGCAACTGGCTTAACGAAGTTCCCATCGATAATATGCCCACCAAATCGGGCCAAGGTCGCGCCGACTACGTATTATACGGCCAAGACGGCAAACCGTTAGCTATTATTGAAGCCAAAAGGAGTTGCTCCGATCCTACACAAGGTCGCCAGCAAGCTAAACTTTACGCCGACAGCTTAGAAAAGAAGTATGGTCGTCGCCCAGTTATCTTTTTAACTAACGGTTTTGACACTAAAATTATCGACGGCCAATATCCCGAACGTAAAGTGGCTACTTTCTATTCTCAAAGCGATTTAGAAAAGCTATTTAACTTGCGCTCCAATCGCCAAAGTTTAGTCCAAGCCAAAGTTGATCCTAAAATTGCTGGCCGCTATTACCAAAAAGCTGCCATCAAAGCTATTTGCTCTGCTTTCGAGCAAAAAAGTCGGCGTAAAGCTCTTTTAGTTATGGCTACTGGAAGTGGCAAAACTCGTACTATTATCGCTTTAAGTGACATTCTAACCAAATACGGCTGGGTTAAGAATATTCTCTTTTTAGCTGATCGCAATGCTTTAGTCAATCAAGCTAAACGCAATTTTACCTATTTACTGCCTAACTTAAACACCACAAACTTATGCGAAGAAAAAGACTACAGCGCTCGCTGCATTTGTTCAACTTATCAAACTATAAATAATCTCATTGATAAAGCCGAAAGCCAAGAAGGCCAAAAAGTTTTCACTTGCGGCCACTTCGATTTAATTATTTGTGACGAAGCCCATCGCTCTATTTACAATAAATATAAAGACATTATCGAATACTTTGACGCTCCTATCGTAGGTTTAACCGCTACTCCCAAGCAAGATATCGACAAAAATACTTACGAAATTTTTGAGCTGGAAGACGGTGTCCCCACTTACGCTTACGAATTGGAGCAAGCGGTTAAAGATGGCTTTTTGGTTAATTACAAAAGTATTGAAACTAAGCTTAAATTTATGAATGAAGGCATTCACTATGATGAACTAAGTGAAAGAGAACAAGAAGAATACGAAGAAAAATTCAAAGACGAAAATGACGATATTCCCGCTTATATAGGCTCTTCAGCTCTAAATAAAACTGTCTTTAACAGAGACACTATCGTTAAAGTTTTAGATAAACTTATGAGCGATGGCTTAAAAGTCGATTATGGCAACAGAATTGGCAAGACGATTATTTTTGCTCTAAATCATCGCCATGCAGAAGCTATTAGTAAAATTTTTGCTGAACAATACCCTCAATTTAAAGATTTTGCTCAAGTAATCGATAACCAGACGACTTCATATTCTCAGAGACTTATTGACGATTTTTCCGACCCTAAGAAATTGCCGCAAATTGCTGTTTCCGTAGATATGCTGGATACAGGCATTGATATTCCAGAAGTATTGAATTTGGTCTTTTTCAAAAAAGTTTTGAGCCCTTGCAAATTCTGGCAAATGATTGGTCGAGGCACCCGTCTTTGCCCCAATTTAATTGACGGCCAAGACAAAAAATATTTTCGTATTTTTGATTGGTATAATAATTTTGAATATTTTCGCACTAACCCTCACGGCCAAGCGGTCACTGCGGCCCCTTCTCTCTCGGCTGCTCTTTTTGGCTTGCAATTTGAAATTATTCATAGCCTTCAAGATCTAAAATATCAAACTGAAAATCTCATTAGTTTGCGCAAGCAATTAGTCAGAGAAATGGTAGCTAAAGTACAGCAACTCAATAAAAATAATTTTGCCGTGCGTCAGCATCTAAAAATAGTTGAGCGTTACTCTAAAGAAGAAAATTACCAAACAATAGAATTTAAAGACATAAAAAGCGTTAAAGAAGAGCTGGCTCCGCTTATTACCGGCGATGGCACAGAAGATATTAAAGCTTTGCGTTTTGATGCGCTGCTTTACGGTTTGGAATTGCAAGCTTTGGAAGGTAAAGTCAGTCGCAAGCGCAAGAAAGATTTGCAAGACAAAGCCGAAAGTTTAGCCTGTTTTGGCAATATTCCCGATATTCTTAAACGCGCTGACACTATTAACAAAATTACCCAAACAGACTTTCTCAATCAAGCTGAAGCTGCCGACTTTGAGCAAGTACGCGTAGAGCTGCGCGATTTACTTAAGTTTTTACCCAATCAAGAAGTAGAAACTTATGAAACGAATTTTACTGATGATGTTTTATCCGTTGAAGAAAACGAGGCCGATTTAGCTAGCGACTTACTAAAAAATTATAAAGCTAAAGTTGAATTTTACATTCAGCAACACCAAAATAGCGGTGCTATCTCCAAGTTGAAAAATAATATTCCGCTTAACCAGAGCGACTGGCAAGAGCTAGAGCACACTCTTTGGAATGAATTAGGCAGTCGCGAAGATTATGAAGCTGAGTATGGCACCGAACCATTAGGTAAATTTGTGCGCAGTATAGTAGGCTTAGATATGCAAGCAGCCAAAGCCGCTTTTTCTCAATATTTAGATGAAACCAATTTTAGTAGCGAGCAAATCTATTTTGTTAACCAAATTGTAGAATATATCGTTCAAAATGGCTTACTGGAAGATCTGAAAATTTTACAAGAGACACCTTTTACCGATAGAGGCAGTATCGTTGAATTGTTCGGAGATAATAGGCAAGCCTGGATGAATATACGCGCTACAATTGAACAAATAAATGCCAACGCTATAGCCGCTTAACAACACATAAATAAACGTAAAAAAACGCTGCCGTTTTTAGTTGCGACAGCGTTTTTTGCGCCTTACTTTGGCAAATTATAGCCTAAAGTACTACCCAATAACCTCCACGAGCTGCGCCTTTTCTTGCCAGTAAACCTGCAGCTTTTAATTTGCGAATATTCATTTCCACATTTCTCAACGATAAGCCAATTTTTTCACCAATTTCGTATGCGGAAACGGTTGGCTTATAGCGCATTATTTCTAGAATTTTCTCTTGATTTTCAGTAATACTCGCTATACTTGCGCCGCTATTATCCCCATTATATCCAGTGTTTTCTCCGACCCTATCACCGATCCTATCACCGATCCTATCACCGATCTTTTCACCGATCCGTTTATTCTTAATCGTGGCATAAAGCATATCGCTCTTGACATTCTGCTAATGATAAACTATTATCACGAAAGTAAAAATTAAACTGAACGATTGCGAGTCCCGATAGAGTGGGCTCTTTTTTGTGGGGAAAATTATGACTGCTGTTTCTTCTACATGTCAATGTCATAGCCAAGAAAATACCACCGCTAAGCCTGAAGGGCTGCGCGGGCTGGATTTATTAGGCGTGGTTTTATCTTCCGCTTGCTTAATTCACTGCACGCTTTTGCCGACAGTGTTGGCTCTTTTGCCTTTATTAGGCAACCAGTTCCACTTGGACGAGCGTTGGCACTTTTATATTACAGCTTTGATAGTTCCGGTAGCTTGTATTGCCTTAGTTACCGGTTGGCTTAGACATAAGAAGAACTTGGTTGTCGCTTTAGGCATTATTTCCTTGACGATGATCTTAGGCGCTCATCCTTTGCACGATGTGATTGGCCACTTAGGCTCAGAAATTGTCGGAGCTTTAGGCGGATGCATTTTGATTAGCGCTCATTTATGCAACCATCGTTTTTTGCATAAACATGCTCAAGAGCACTAAAAATTAAAATTGACAATAAAAAGAGCCGGACATTTTTGTCTGGCTTTTTATTTATTGTACAGGAAGTTAGAGATGCAGGGCAGAAACTCCCTGGGTCCAAAAATTGAAGTTTTAGTGGTGGGAATCTGTGATAAATTTTAGTCAAAAATTCGGCCAAGCGGCTTTTTTTGTAGGTTTAGGCTTGGCTCTTGCTCTTGTCCCAACCGGGACAGCCTTAGCTAACGATACGGCTGAAGAAATTCGCATTTCTTCTCCCCTATTTCAAATCGATGAAATCTGGCCGGAAAGAGAAATTACTCCCTCAATAGATCCACCTGGCGATAAGGTGCAAAGCACTCAGCTGACGACTGTACGCCGCCACACTGAAACTCAAACTGTCCAGCCCAAGCAAGAAGAAGTGCCCGCTTTTTCTATGCCAGCTATACGCTCTTACGAAGATTTGCGCACTTCCTGGGGCTACGGAGCTAGAGAGAATAACTATAATTCCTATATTTTCAGCGCGGTAAATAATGCTTGGCCGCATAAGAATGTAGTGCCCTTACATCCGTTGCTTATGAAATCTCTTTTGGCTTGTGAAAGCAGCTTTAACCCTGAGGCAGTCAGCTATACCGGCGCTGTAGGTATTGCTCAACTGACTCCGGAAACAGCTCGTCGTTTCGGCTTAGGTTGGTCGGCCAGCCGTGATCCCAACCAAGCTATTCCTGCCGGTGTTAAAGTGCTGGCCGAAAAAGCGAAAGTTATTATCGATCCGGGCAATTATCATAAAATGATGGGGTTGCCTCCTGAGCGTTGCCAATATGCCCAGAAAGTAGCAACCGCTTACCAAAAATATGGCAATCCTAGTACCGAACAATATTGGTGCCTTATGCTAGCTGCCTATAATGGCGGTGGCGGCACAATTCTTCGTGCTATGGCCATAGCTTCGGATCGAGGCCTCGATCCGCGTCAGTGGAGCAATTTAGTGGGTGATATGAATAATCCGCATAATACTCCTCTTTATTTAGCCTGTGTAGACATTTTCAAAGGCGGCGCCTTGGGCAAATACCGCGAAGTAGCTCACTATCCAGGTAAAATTATCAAGTTATACAATAAATCGGTAGCTCCGGAACAAATTGTCAGTATAAAATAAATTGGCAACAATAAATATTTATTAAAAAAGAATCTCGGGCCATAAAGCACGAGATTCTTTATTTTTGTTCTTTAGTTCAGTTCCCAGCCGTCTCTCTTAAACAATAAATAATGGATTAAAGAAGCACAGCCAATAATTAAAGCTAAAATTAGAGCCAAAGCTGAAGCATAACCCATATCGAAATTTTCAAAAGCAGTCATATATATGTAATAAGATGCAGTAATAGTCGAATTTTGCGGGCCACCACCAGTTATAATAAAAACTTCAGTAAATACTTTTAAAGCCGAAATTACCGAAAGCAGCGTACATACAGCCATAGTAGGCTTAAGCAAAGGAACCACAATTTTTAGCAAAATTTGTCCAGCCGAAGCGCCTTCCAAAGAGGCGTGCTCTTCTAAATCCTTAGGAATAGCCTGCAAACCGGCTAAATATAAAATAAGATAGTAACCTAAACCTTGCCAAGCTGTTACCATCATGAGAGAAAATATAGCCAGTTTAGAGTCGGTAAGCCAAGGCAGCGGCTTAATAAAACCAAAGCTAAGCCAGCCTAAAGCCTGATTGAGCAAACCGTCACTGCGTAAAATCCATTTCCAAGTGATACCTACTACTACAGCCGAAGTTACTACCGGAACGTAAAGGGCCGTTCTGGCCAAGCGTTCTTTAAGCGTTTCACCACGCAGCAGCCAAGCCAAAAGTAAAGATCCAGCCTGAAGAAAAGGGACTAAAAGGACATAAAAAAGCGAATTTTTTAAAGCTACAATCAAGTAAGGATCAGTAGCCAAACGCTTAAAATTGGCCAAACCAACCCATTTTGGATTAAGCAAATGGCCAGCATTGTCATAACGCAACATATTAAAATCAAAAAAAGCCAAAGCGGCGCCACAGAGAATGGGATAAATAACAAATACCCCCAAAATCAGAAGCGCCGGAGCCAAAAAAAGCCAGGGTACCAAAGGATTACTGCACTTACGCATTGCAAACTAGAGGGCCATCCTCAGTTTATTTAATTTGTGTCCACTCACTGCTGTTGTAATCGGACGAAACATTGGGATTAAAGTTGCTATCATCGGTATTGATAACTTCGCCATTACTATTGACCCAACCATGATTGTAGCTATTGGAAGTCGTGACAGTTGAAGAACTGTCATAAGGATTAGTCTGGGAACTTTCACCGCGAATAGCCTCGCCCCACCCCTGACTTATTCTATCTTGAGAAGCAGAACGCTGTTGATAACTGTCGCCAATCATATCGCTTATATCTTGCTGATTTTGACGTACAGTTTGTTGCTGCTGTTGGAATTGATTATTTTGCTGAGCCACAGTACCATTGGTGACATTAGCTAAATGCTGCTGCCATTGAGGATTAGGTATTGCACTGGCAATAATCTGTTTGCCAAGTTTAATTACAGATTCGGCATTATTTTTGGGATAAATGTAAGAAGTTAAATTGAGTAGCCACTCGGTATGATAAGTAGGCCCATAAGCGAAACCGACTTCTTGTAAAACAACATCAGCAGTCAGCATAGCCCCCCAAGGCTGATTATTTTTGTTAAAATCGTATTTTATTACTAATTGTTTAGCAAAACAATTGCCACCTTGAGATTTAAGCTGAGATGCTAACTGTTGAGCCTCAGAAGAGGCAGGCAACAAATCGGCAGAAACCAATTTAACCGACTTATTAAGGCGAGCGTATTTCTGAATATCTCCACTAAAAAGTTGTCCATACTTCTTAGGATTGTTTAATAATTCGGAAGTTTGCATACTGCTTTGACGAGGAGCAGCCACGCCGGAGCAATAACTTACCCCCACTCCGGAAACTGGATCACTAAATAAAGCCTCATAAATACACAAAGAATAACCGAATTGGCCCCATTTTACTTGGCTACTAGCTTGCCAACCGCGCGGCACTTGCAAAGTTACTACCGGCATATTGGCTTGCTGATCGTAAATTTGGTATTGTCCAAAACCACGCGGAGCTAAAGAAGCTGACTGCGTTCTTTTAGGCGAAGAATGGAGATAATTACCTTTTGCGTAGTTAGATCGCGCTTGTTGCTCCCTAGAGTTATCGAAGCTATCAGAGTTATCGACAGAACCTTCCTCCTCGTCTTGCTCATAGTCTTCGTAATCATTTTCTTCGCCAGAATCTTCTACGTCGGCAGTAGCAACTTGAGCTTTTTTGCCGTTAGAATCAACCAAATGTTTGTCAGCTTTATCTCCAGAGGTGCAAGCACAAGTAAAGCTCATAAGCATAAAGGACAAACTTAAAGCCAACAATTTTGCGTTTTTATTCATAACCGATGCCCCCTTTTTATAATTGTGAAAAAACCTGAGCTACTGTCTTAATTCTGTATACTTAGCCTTCTTTCCCTTAGCTAATGCCACTGGATAATGAGCTTCATTTATTTTAGCTTTTTCTTGCATAGCTTGAGCTAAATCTACCCCCAAACAATCAGAAAGCGTCAATAAATAGGACAAAACATCAGCCATTTCGTAAGCAAATTCTTTATTGCGTCCACTTTTAACCGCTTCTATAATTTCTGCACTATCTTTAAAACGGCACAATTCCAGTACTTCAGAAGCTTCGATAGACATAGCTATAGCTAAGTCTTTGGGATTATGAAACTGTTTCCAATCGCGAGCGTCACGAAAAGCAATTACCTGATCGCGCAGTTGGGCCACAGTGGTATTTTGGTCATTACATAATTGACTCTCATTCATTTTTTCTCTCCATAGCCGGAAGCTTTTATTATTGTATCCCAATTTTCTGCCGCTTCATTTAACGCCTCCCAGCTACTCTTATCACCATAAATAGCTGATTCGACGGCTTTATTTAACAGACGTTCCAAATCGCGAGCGTAGGGCAAACTTAAAGAAAAATCGTTGGCTTTAGGTAATTGTTTTAAAGAAACTTGTACAGCTTTATCTTGTAGAGGATCGCCATTACTTTGGCTGAAAAAGGAATCTTGCGTACTGCGCCAAGTTGAAGTAAGTAAAGGTACTTCCCTAGCAAACTTTAATTGATTTTGCCAATTGGTTATAAAAAGTGCCAATTTTACAGCTAACTTTTTATGCTGTGAAGATTGCGGCACCGCCAAGTTCATTAAAGCAGCCGGCACTTTACCCTCTTGAGACCAAGGTAACGGTGCAATATCAGTTTGAGCATAAACTTGCGGCGCATCGGCTTTTATTTGTAAAAGCAACTGTGGCCCAGCTTCCAATAATGCCAAATTTCCTTGCTTATAACGCTCTAAGGCGCCTTGATAACCGTCCAGCAAAAACTCTTGGGGTAACAACTGCTTTCTATACAGTTGCACATACCATTCCAACGCCTTGACATAGGGCTTTTCCCTAAATAAAGCTCGTCCTGTGCGCCTATCATAAATAGGCAAATCGGCCAAACGCCAATCATCCATAATGCGCACTACCGGATAACAACCCCAACTTTGCGCATTATGTTTTTTCACAGCGGCAGCCAGTTCAGCCACTTCGGCTCGACTGCGCGGCGCACGCGCACCAGGCCAACCAGCCTCTTGCAAAAGCTGACGGTTAAAAATAAGCACTCGCGCCGAAACATACCAAGGTATAGCATATATTTGTCCATTTAAAGAAGCCGAATTCCATAGACCAGGATAATATTGCTCGGCTTCCTGAGTGCCCACATATTGAGAAACCGGCGCCAAACTCATATTTTGCGCTAAAAACAAAGCATTACCTGTAGTTAAATTAACAACGTCTGGAGGCACACCGCCAGCGATAGAAGCCATCAGCTTTTGCATGATGTTCTGCTGAGGCAAATCGATCCAATCTATCTTTACCGACGGGTTGGCCTCTTCAAATTCACGGAAAAGCCCCTCCATATAGGCTGTGAATTTAGGCTTAAGCGCGATTGTCCACACCTCTAAATGCTGCCGCCCGGGAGCTTCCGGTACTGCACTGTCCCGACAGCCACCGAACAAGCTGACGAACAAAAAGACTACTCCCAGAGCCAAACCGACAGTATAAGAGCGCATGGCTTAAAAAACTTTAGCTCCAGGTTTGGCTCCGCCGTCGTTCTTTTTGGATTCAGCCTCGCCAACCGCGCTTTTTGGCAGCTCAGCTTCAGAAGATTTTCCTGCCTGAGTAGCAGTTGAAGCGTCGGCAGGCTGAGCGTTATTAAGCTGAGCACCCTCGGGCGCGGCTGTCTGTCCCTGTTCGGCGGCTGCAGCCTTGGCTTTGGCTTCAGCTTCGGCCTTTTCACGTTCGGCCTTCTCCCGGGCGGCAATCTTATCTAAAGCTTGCTCGGCTTCCTTAATGTTTTTATCCATTTTGGTTACTTTAAGGAACATTTCTTTAGCTTCTTTATCTTGGCCGAGCTCAACCAAACATTTGCCGCGCAGCAGATAAGCCTCGGTCAATTCGCCATTTTCTTTATAAGCACGGGCTGCCGCCTTTTCGGCCGCTTCATAGCGCTTGTTGACATACATTTGATAAGCCAAAGCCAAGGAAGATAAATCAGTGCGTTCCATCTGGGCGCGTACTTTGTCTAAGTTGCCTGCGCCGTTCACCTTGTGGCCCATTTCATATTGCAAAATACCCAAACCCAAGCGGTAATTAGGATTGTCAGGATTGTGGCGCACTGCGTCATTAAGGAAAGAAGAAGCTCGCACACGGTCGCCCTTTAAGCGATAAAGCATACCTAAATTGTAATGGGCTTTGGCCATTTCTGGGCGCAGGCGGATAGCTTCAAGCCATTCCGATTCAGCTTTAACCAAGTCGCCCTTTATCCAATAAAGCACACCCGACATATAACGAGACTCAGGCCCGCCACCCGGAGCTTTACTAAGTTCACCAATAGCGGTTTTGGCATTATCCAATTGGTTAAGTTGGACATAACATTGACTGAGCAACCCCCACCCATTTACAAACTCGGGACGCAAGCCAGTAAGCCGTTTCAGAAGAGGAACCGCCTTATCATACTCTTCCAAAGACATATGGCAAATCGCTTTCATATAGAGAGCATCAGCATAGCCCGGATCTACTTTGAGAGCTCGCTCCAAAAAAGGCAAAGCCTCTTTCCAATGTTTACCGGAAGCGTAAGTCCTGGCTTGTTGATATTCTTGCAAAGCGCCGACGTGCTGGGCAAAACCCACGGCATAGCAACTTAATAATAAGCATAAAGTTAAGAAGTAAGTGTAAAATCGTTTCATATTTAAAACCCCTTGGCTCCTTGCTTAGGTTTTGCCTCTAAAACTCAACACAGACTTTACTAGACCTTAGCCAGGCACTGCTCTAAACGCCAAAGCAATTTTAAGGCACTTTAGCTTGGTGGCGGCTTTCACGCACCACTGTTACTAATACCATACCGGGTGATTTAATTTCTTCGTCTATGCGAGCAGCAATTTTATTGGCTAACTGAGCCGCTTCCAAATCATCGACTACACTAGGATTGACAAAAACGCGCACTTCACGGCCAGCTTGCACAGCATAAACTTGATCGACGCCTTCAAAACTGTGACCAATCTTCTCAATATTTTCCAGGCGCTTAATATAATCTTCCACATTTTCGCGTCTGGCTCCGGGACGAGCGGCCGAAATAGCGTCGGCAGCTTGTACCAACATAGCCTCAACAGTTTTTTGCTCCACATCTTCATGGTGAGCTTCTACACAATGGACAACCTGAGAACTTTCGCCATATTTCTCACAATAACGGCCACCTACAATAGCGTGAGGCCCTTCCATGGTGCCGGTCACAGATTTACCGATATCGTGCAGCAGACCAGCTCTGGCAGCCACTTGCACATCTGCTCCTAATTCGGCAGCCATTTGTGCAGCTAAAAAGCTCACCTCTAAGGAGTGCTTAAGCATATTCTGACCGTAAGAAGTGCGAAAACTCAAACGCCCCAACATACGTACAAGCTCTGGATCGAGACCGATAACGCCTGCTTCCAAGGCAGCTTTGTCACCGGCATTAGTAATCATTTCGTCAAGCTCACTTTTAGAGGCCGCCACCACTTCTTCAATTTTGGTAGGACGAATACGACCATCAGCGATCAACTTTTCTACAGCACGGCGAGAAAGCTCACGTCTGACAGGATCGAAACAAGAAAGTAATACAGTTTCGGGAGTATCATCTACAATAAGATCGACGCCGGTAAGATTTTCTATTAAACGTATATTGCGCCCTTCGCGACCGATAATACGCCCTTTCATCTCTTCCGAAGGCAAATTTACTACATTGATAGTGGACTCAACTACTTGTTCTGAGGCATACTTCTGGATGGCCAAAGTGATAATACGCCTAGCTTTACGAGCCGCATCTTCTTTAGCGATAATTTCGGCCTGACGCACACGACGAGCTAAAGCTAAACGATTCTCATTTTCAACCTTCTCAAAAAGAGCCGCTTTGGCTTCTTCGCCAGTCATACCGGCTTGACGTTCCAAAGACTCTTGCAAAGCAGTTTCACTTTTAGCCAGCGCTTGACTGCGACCGTTTAATTCCGTTTCCAAAGATGATAAGCGCTCCTCTTTGGAATCTAAGTGGCCCTGCTGATTGGCTAACATACGCTCACGCTCGATAAGCTGACGTTCTTTCGATTCCAAACTATTCTCACGCTTATCAAGTTCTTCTTTAACTCTCTGTTGAGCCAGACGATTCTCGTCCGCCTCGCGCTTAGCTTCGGTACGCATCTTTTCAATCGCCTCCGAAGCCTCCTGAATTCGCTCTTTTTTGACAGAATCGGCATAATGCTCCGCCTCTGCCCTAATATCATCAGCCGCTAACTTTGCCGCTTGCTGCCTGCGGATCTCTATTCTAACTCCAATTGCCCATCCAACAGCCAAAAACAGTAAACTAGCCACAATAACCATTAGTTGATCTAAAACGGTTAACATAGCCGGCATAATAAACAAAACTTCCTTCTTTATGATTGTCCGCCAAATTGACAGTGTCGATCGAAAACACGTTCCGAACAATCTGATAAAACTAGTGACCTATTTATACATAACAAAAACGCCTCCAAGGCGTCCCTCGAGCAGATATTCTTCAGCAAGAAAAAAAACAAGAGGTCGGCCCTCCCCTACTTCCAAGAGCCGACTTCTCAGTATCTGAAGTATTTAAAGCTTCTACTCCTCTGAGGGTTCTGGCTTAGAAGCCTGAGCAGCAGCCTTCAAGACTATCTCGGTAGGAAAACCGCGAGAAGCCAAAAAGCGACAGATGGCAACATAACTACGGCCACTGGCTGCTTTCTTGGTGGCCAGTTCCAAAGCCGAAGTCAATTCGCTCTCTCCATCTTCCTGGACGACAGCACAAGCCCGACGGGCTGTCTCCATTTCTACACCGCGACGAAGCAACTCGCCATAGATACGCCTGCTGCCCCATCCCCCCAAAGCCTTAATCCTGACGAAACGCTCTGCATAACGTTCATCATCAAGATATTTCCATTCTAAACAGCGTTTTACAATGAACTGAGCCACCTCAAGCGGACAACCTCGCGAGACCAACTTCTGTTTAAGCTCTTGGCAAGAGTGATCCCGCAGAGAGAGCATATGCAAAGCCCGCTCAAGGAAGGCGCGTTCATCAGCCTCGGAAAGACTCACGCCTAAGCTTTATCCTCACTAGCCTGAACTTCTTCTTCAGCAGGAGTGCGGTCGGCTAAAATCTTTTCCCGAATTTTGTCATCAATTTCATCAGCCAATTCAGGATTCTGCTCTAAGTAGGATCGAGCATTATCACGCCCCTGACCTAAGCGAATATCGCCGAAAGAATAATAAGCACCAGCTTTCTGAATGATACCTTTTTCCGTACCGACATCGATTAAACTGCCTTCGCGAGAGATACCGCGACCGAACAAAATGTCGAACTCAGCAGTTTTGAAAGGCGGAGCCAACTTATTTTTAACAATTTTCACCTTGACCCGATGTCCGACATTATCCGAACCAGATTTTATAGCGTCACCCTTGCGAACATCCATACGCACAGAAGCGTAGAATTTCATGGCCCGACCGCCGGGAGTTGTCTCCGGATTGCCAAACATAACCCCAATTTTTTCGCGGATCTGGTTAATAAAAACAACAGCTGTGCGCGATTTAGAAATAACTGCCGTCAACTTACGTAAAGCCTGAGACATAAGGCGAGCTTGCAATCCCATATGGGAATCGCCCATATCACCTTCGATTTCAGCCTTGGGAACCATAGCGGCAATAGAATCTACTACCACTACATCAACAGCATTGGAACGAACCAACATTTCGACTATTTCCAAACCTTGCTCGCCAGTATCAGGTTGAGAGACATAGAGCTCGTCAGTATTGACACCCAGATTGTGAGCATAAACCGGATCCAAAGCGTGTTCAACGTCGATAAAGGCTGCCACACCGCCACTACGCTGAGCCTCGGCAATAATTTGCAAAGCTAATGTGGTTTTACCTGAAGATTCCGGACCATAAATCTCGCAAACACGACCGCGAGGTACGCCACCTATACCTAAAGCTAAGTCTAAAGACATAGCTCCAGTAGAAATAACCGGCACTTCGAAACGGCTGCCAGCTTCGCCCAATTTCATAATTGAACCTTTGCCGAAAGCCTTTTCGATCTGACCCACAGCAGCATCTAAAGCTTTTAATTTATCCATATAAAGACCCCTCCATGTGTGCTTTTTGGTAATCCCCCCTATTTTTAATGACTCCGATAAACGGAGCAATTAAATAACCAGAGAGAAGTCCTATCTGCTAAAAGCGCTCTTTGTAAACAAGCATAATTTCAGCCAAATCTTCAGCTATCTCGTTAAGAACGATACTGTTCATACGAGGATTAACCATGATAGGATCGCTGTCAGCTTGCTCACGTTCTAAGAAAATCGGAGCTCCGTTAGGCAAATTATCATATTTCTCCTGACAATTTAAGATACCGACGGCCAATTTATAAACCAAGCAATAATCGACATAAGGATTCTGAGGGAAATCGCGCCCCCAAGCATCTATTACCTGAGCAGTAAGCTCACGCACAGTGATAGGAGCTTCCTGCTTTTTAAGGATGTGACGTATTACTGCAATAACTGGCGTATGCTCGGTTATCTGTCTGAGTCCGCTCGATAAAGTCACTTTAAACATTCCTCCGATTAGTTACTAATCTTATCAATTAGCAAAAACAACCCTTTCACCTTCTTTGCTAAAAAAGAGGCTTCCTGCCTCAGAGCACAATTAAGCGGGAGCACTACCGCCATATAAATTCAAAAATAAGAACAAAAAAAACGCCTAGCACAAATGCTAAGCGTTCTTGTCCGCATATATACTTGGCGGGAGAGACGGGATTCGAACCCGCGACCTCCGGCGTGACAGGCCAGCGCCCTAAGCCTCTAGGCCACTCCCCCATACCGCTGCGTTCTCTTCAAAAACAAACTTGCGCTTGTTTTTAATGGTGCCGAGGCCCAGATTCGGACTGGGGACACTGCAATTTTCAGTCGCATGCTCTACCAACTGAGCTACCCCGGCAGGCAAAAAGAAGATGACATTTGGCGGGAGAGACGGGATTCGAACCCGCGACCTCCGGCGTGACAGGCCAGCGCCCTAAGCCTCTAGGCCACTCCCC
>CAKTUZ010000041.1 GCA_934621605.1 uncultured bacterium
TCTCGACAAATTTAAGCCTTACCTGTTTCTAACTAACTTATTATCAACTATTCATTACTTTCGTTTGCAAAATTAGCACATTTTTAGTGATAATCTTTCTAAATTAGTGAAAAAATACACGTAAACGTTTGCGCCTTTAAAGAAAAAATACTATCTTTGCAAAGAAAAAGTGTACTCACTGGTTAAATAAAGTTTTTGCTAAACAGACATGATTGTGAGGTGTTATTAAATGAACTCTTATTTGTCTATAAATCAGCTACAATATGAAACAGCGTAGAACTTCTTTAAAGGATTTGGCAGCCCAGCTTGGCGTCAGCATTGCCACCGTTTCACGAGCATTGCGCAATAGCCACGAAGTGGGTGAGGAAATGACCAAGAAGGTCAAGGATCTGGCCAAGGAACTCAATTATAGACCTAACCCGTTTGCGCAGAGCCTCCGCAAGGAAGCACCGCGCGTGATAGGTGTCATCGTCCCTAATCTGGTGACCCACTACTATGCTGCCGTTCTCGATGGTATAGAAGATTATGCAACCAAACACGGTTATTCCGTTATCAGTTCTAATAGTCATGAAGATTATGAGCGAGAGGTAATGGCACTCGACAACTTCCTCAATATGCATGTGGAAGGCATCATTGCCTGTCTGGCGCAGGATACCATAGACTATTCCCATTTCGAGCAGCTTCATAAGATGTCCATCCCGCTTGTATTCTTCGCCCGCTGCTGTCTGGAAGACAAGTTCTCTCAGGTGGTAGGAAATGGAGATGTGGCAGCGCAGGAAGCTACGCAGCACCTCATCGAAACCGGTTCGAAACGTATCGCATTCATCGGTGGTCCAAACCATCTCGATATGGTGCGCCGACGCAAGCACGGCTATCTGGAGGCTCTCAGAGATAATCATATTCCGATAGATAGAAACCTGGTTGTCTGTGACAAAATTGATTTCGATGTGGCCCGCAACGCAACTCTGAAACTTCTGGAAAGCGACAATCGGCCGGATGCCATCTTGGCTTTCAACGATATCATCACCTATGCGGCTTTTGATGCCATCAAGGCCAAGGGACTCCGCATTCCGCAGGATGTTGCCATCATCGGATTTACGGATGGAGATACGGCAGCCTTCGTTACTCCCCGTCTCACAGCCATCATGGACAAAGCCCACGAGCAGGGAACCAAGGCATGCGAACTCCTGATGAGAAGTATCAATGGAGATGAGAAGATATATAAAGAGGTGGTACCGATGATTCTGAAAATCAGAGAAAGTTCTGAAAAACAGGAACCACTATAAAACGAATGACATTCCAGTAGAAGGAGAGTGGATGATAACTCTCGGATAATTAGATGATATGAAACTCTCCTGCTACAGGAAACAATGATATTTAATGAAACTCTGTAGATCTTTTCAGAAAACCTAAACAGCAAGCTTGCTTACAGAATCTTATCAGATGTTCGCCTGCTATTTGGCAATGCTTATTTCAATATATACCTATAATGAAAAGAAAGATGAATATAATGAATAGACTAATCTCTACCCTTATCTGCTGGATGATATGGGTACCGCTTACTATGGCTGCCAACCACTTGGAGATGGAATTCAACCTTCTATCCAATCGAGATGGACTCAGCAACGGACAGGTGAATACCATCCTGCAGGACAAGCAGGGATATGTCTGGTTTGGAACCCAGTCAGGGCTGGATCGCTATGACGGTTTCCGATTCAAGAATTTCTTCTATAACAACTTGGATATGAGCTCGTTGGCCAACAATTCTGTAGATGAAATCCAGCAGGATGTTCTTGGCAATCTATGGATACATACTGCGGTAGGATACTGTATCTATCAATATTCCAACGAGAAATTCGATCGCAATCCAGAAAAGTGGCTCAAGAAAATCGGTATTGACGGGACTCCCCAAAAAGTATTCATAGAGGCTAATAAGAATATGTGGTTCGTGATGTATGGTAAGGGCGTATTCTTCCTCGATACAAAGACGATGAAGCATAAATTCTTCAGCTTTGCGCAGTTGGGAGTGAAAGATCAGAAGGAAGTGTCTTGTGTCACAGAACAGCACGGCACCGCAGTATTTTCTTTCAGAAACGGAACGCTTTGTCGGGTCGATGGATTGAAAGGCAAAGTGCTCTGGGTGAACCGTCATCTTACTCAGACCTATCATATCAAGGATGAAACTGTTTATACCTTCATAGACAGTCATAATAACTATTGGGTTTCCTCCAATGATTTCGTATATGTCTATTCCTCCATTCGCAAGAAATGGTACGAAGGAATGGGTACTTTCGTAAAATCAATCGGCATCAGCATGCCTACAGAAAATAAAATCCTGATTAGGGACATAGCCTATGACAGAAAAAACAGGTTGTGGATAGCCACGGATCATGATGGCTTATTCGTACTCGACTTGGAGGGAAGGAAATGCAAGCAGTATGTGAAGAGAGAAGGAATCTCTGGTAGTATTCCTGACAACTCCTTGCAGCAGCTCATCATCGACAGGAATGATGCTGTATGGATTGGTACCAGCAAGAATGGTGTAGCTTATTATTCGCCTTCTTCTACTAAGTTTTCAACCATCTATCTGGGGGATGTCTGCACCATCACTCAGGATAAGTTGGGTAATTACTGGTGCGGAACCAATGATGCGGGTATCATCTGCTACAATCCGAATACGGGTGAGCAAATTCATTACGGAAAGGCTCAGACTGGATTGAAATCAGACATCGTGGTAAGCAGCGTAACGATGAGCGACGGTTCTATGTACTTCGGTACCTTCAATGGCGGCATGACCTGTTATCGCAACGGACAATGGAAGGCTTATCAGATGTCGAAGAATGGACTTGCGCAGCAAAGTGTCTGGGCTCTGGCAGAAGATAGGCATCATCGCCTGATGATTGGTACGCTGGGTGGCGGATTGCAGATAATGGATACGCAGAAGGATACTTTCAAAACCTTCAATATTGAGAATTCTAAGATTCCATCCAATTATATCAGTTCGTTTGCTCTGATGGCGCATGGAGATGTGCTGGTAGGCCATTCGCAGAACGTGACAGTACTGAATGTGGATACCTATAAGATGACTAATTATCTTACTGCTAAGGGTGGAAGATCGTTCCCAAGTCCAGGAATCAACCATGCCATTTGTGACAGTCGCGGTCTCTTCTGGATGGCTACGCCTGCTGGTGTTACTATGTATGATCCAAAGACGGGACAGATGGAAATCCTCAACGATCAGAATGGTACCCAGGGTGCTGTGGGCTGTGCCGTTGTAGAAGACAGAGCGCATACCATCTGGCTGGTATCTGAATTTATCGTGAGCCATGTAAAACTATCCAAGGATAATCATGGAAAATGGGAAGTAAGCATGACCAGCTATAATAATATGGACGGATTGCAAAACGGACATTTCAATTATCGTGCTGCCTTCTTGACCCAAGAAGGTAAACTGATCGTGGGTGGTCAGGACGGCATCAATGTCATCGATACCCAGATGGAACGTAAGCCTCAGAAGCATGTAAAGGCTCTCTTCAGTGGTCTGGTTCTCTTCGACCATCCGTTGGCTGCCGGCGAGGAATATGAGGGAAGGGTAATCTTTGATAAGGCTTTGGATGAGTGCAGAAAACTCAATCTCAGCTATAAGGAAAATGCCTTTACCATCCAACTGGCTTCTACAGACGTGACCGTGCCTTCACGCAACCGATTTATGTATCGCATGAAGGGAGTCACAGATAAATGGATGATGACTCCGCTGGGCAGGCCGGAAGTTACTTTTACCAATCTTTCACCAGATACCTATACCTTGCAGGTGAAGGTAGTGAACGGTGATGGAACGGTAGGCGAAGATGTCAGCGAGATGGTCATTGATGTAAATCCTCCTTTTTATCTCTCTATATGGGCATATCTGTTGTATTTCTGCCTTGCTTTCTGGATCATCTATATATTCCGCAAGAGAGCTCTCGAAAAGCAGAAAATGATTTTCGAAAAGGAGAAAATGGAAGAAAATATAAGGAAGGATAGGGAGCTTAACGAGTTGAAACTCAATTTCTTTACCAATGTGAGTCACGAACTTCGCACGCCTCTTACCCTGATTATATCTCCGCTTCTCAATATGATTAAGAAGGAGGAGGATGAAGCCAAGAAGCATAAACTGGAAATGATTCACCGTAATGCTGATAGACTCCTGCACTTGGTAAACCAGATTCTCGACTTTAGAAAAATCGAACAGAGTGAGGGCAAGCTAACCCTGACGCTGGTGGAAGTGGTATCTTATGTGGAGAACATTTGCCGCTCATTCCAGTTGTTGGCGAACAATAAGATTAGGTTGAATTTCACTTCATCTATGTCTCAGTTGCTCATGGAAATTGATGTAGATAAGTTGGGTAAAATCATCAACAATCTGTTGAGCAATGCATATAAGTTTACGCCAGATCATGGCTGCGTAACGGTCAGTCTGTCTGTGGTAAAGAGTCTGATAATCAATGGTACTGCCAAAGATGTTCTCCAGATTCAGGTGGCTGATACGGGCAAGGGCATCAGTGATGAGGATAAGCGCCACATCTTCGACCGCTTCTATCAGGTGAATGGTACGGAAATGCAGCCTTACGGCGGAAGTGGCATCGGACTCAACCTGGTCAAGGCATTTGCCAACCTGCATGGCGGAAATGTATCTGTAGCCGACAATCCTGGTGGCGGAACTGTCTTTACTGTCAACATTCCGCTGAGACAGGAGAGTTCTATCGGAAAGTCACAGAATGGACAAGTGAATCCGGCAGTTGATGCTTCTGCTGTATCGTTAGCACCTTCTGCATCCGCTACATCTCCTGCATCTGCCGCATCAGTTGGTTCTTCCAACGTACCATTAGACGGTTCCTCAAAAGTTCCGTTAGAAGAGTCAGCTGCATCTCAGAAACCGAAGGTTCTGTTGGTGGATGACAGTGATGACTTCCGTGAGTTTATGAGCGAAGTTCTTTCTGAGAATTATGTGGTAGAGGAAGCCGTAAATGGAAAGGAAGCGTGGGAAAAACTGCAGACCCAGCCTTTGCCTGACATTATTCTGAGTGACGTCATGATGCCGGAGATGGATGGCAACGAACTCTGTAAGTTGGCAAAGGAAAATGAGTTGACCGCTGATATCCCATTTGTTATGCTGACAGCCCGACTGGCTTCAGAACACAAGAAAGAAGGATTGGAAAATGGCGCAGATGAGTATATCACAAAGCCTTTCGATATCGACTTGCTCAATCTGCGTATCAGAAATCTGATGAAATGGGCTAAGAGAAAAAATGCTAATTTTAGCAACGCTCAGCCTCTTTCTGCTACATCTGCAACTGGGCATAATGCCTCGTCTTCAGATTCTTCTGATGATGGTACCTTTCATGGTCATGGCATGTCTATGGGTACTTTTGCTTCAGATGGATCTTTGTCTGCAGTTGGTTCTATGAACTCTGATATTTATCAGCCTGGTAATCACCAGGGAAACGGTACACCAACTGCTCTGGCAGAAGAAGATGCTCCGGTTGTGCAGGAATATGTGATGACAGAGGGAGACAAGAAATTCTTGCGAAATGTGGATATCTATATCCGCGATAATATGGGTGATCCGGATACGGGTGTGGAATCTATGAGCTCTCATCTGTGTATCTCTCGTGTGCAACTCTACAAGCGCATGGTATCTCTTACGGGTACTACTCCTTCCGAGTATCTGCGTGCCAAGAGAATCCATTGGGCTGAAGAACTGTTGCGTACTGGTGATTATACCGTCAGCGAGATCGCCTATAAGGTAGGTTTCAATAATCCAAGATACTTCTCTAAGTATTTCCAGGATGAATATGGAATGACTCCTTCTCAATATAAGAAAAAAATATTCGGATAGTTAATTTCCAGAATCCCACAAAAGGGTACTCTCATGCAGTAAAACGCTGCATCAGGGTACCCTTTTCTTGTCTCATGCAGTAGCAGACCGGTTCGTTCTTTTTCTTACTCATGCAGTAGCAGATCGGCTTATTCTTTTTCTTATCACATATAGTAGCAGATCGGTTCATTTTTATTATCTCATGCAGTTAAATGCAGTATCAATGGCTGCCTTTTCTAATTAGGTGTAGTTTTGTTGTTTTTATGTGTATGTTTTGTTTTCCTGGTTCTGTCACTTTCGTACAAATAACTTTCGGTTAACATTTTGTGCTTATTTTGGAAACAAAATATTGTTGATTATTCATTTTTATATTTTAATTTTGCAGCAGTTCCGTATATTTTAGACAATTATACTGTCTATTAGTAAGGAACATGTAGCCTATAAAATTGGGAACATATAGACTATCATTAAGGAATATGTAGTCTATCATTGAGGAACATATAGACTATCATTAAGGAACATATATTTTAAAATTTATAAATAGCAATCATATATACTTTAAACAATGAATATAACTAAGACTTTTTTGATTTCAGCTGCTCTGGTGATGAGTGCAGGCTCTCTTTCAGCAGCAGGATATTTGCAGAATGCCAATTTCCTGACAGTTCAGTTGAAACAGCATCAGAATTTTGGTCCTAATCAGATTCGCTTACAGATAGTAAGTGATAGAATTATCCGTGTGCAAGCTACTGCGGAGCAATCTTTCCGTAATAAGCAGAGCCTTATTATTGTGCCTCAGACGGGTAAGACCAATTATAAGGTAGAAGAGCAGGGGGATCATCTGGTTATCACAACTGCAGCCATGCGTGCCGTATTGAACGAGGCTACGGGGCAGATTACTTTCTACGATCTCAAGGGAAATGTGCTCCTCAATGAGGTGGCTCAGGGTGGTAAGACTTTTAAGCCTTTCACGGTACCTGATCGTGAAATCGGGGTTGATATCACTAAGGTTCCTGAGGAGCAGAAGCATGGATGGTCATGGCGTGCCCTCTTCGAAAGTCCAGACAACGAGGCTTTCTATGGACTTGGTCAGCACCAGAGTGAAGAACTGAATATGAAAGGAAAGAACGAAGACCTCTTCCAATATAATACAAAGGTAAGTGTTCCTTTCGTTATCTCTAATAAAAACTATGGTATCCTCTGGGATTCTTATTCATACTGCCGATGGGGTAATCCTGATGATTATCTCCAGTTGAACCGTGCCTTTAAACTCTATGACAAGGATGGAAAGGAAGGACAGTTGACAGGTACATACGTAGATAAAAACGGACAGAAAATCGTTCGTGGTGAAGACAGTATCTATTTTGAATATGCAATGCCTGAGGCTTCTGAGATATGCAATCAGACAGATAAGGGAGGTATTCAGGATCTCCCTAAAGGGTTTGCATTGAATGGCTCCAAGGTAGTTTACGAGGGTTATGTAGAGGCACCTACCAATAGCTTCTATCAGTTTATCCTCTACTATGCAGGCTATATGAAAATCTATATCGACGGCAAATTGGTGGTTCCTGAGCGCTGGCGTACAGCTTGGAATCCTAATTCCTTCAAATTTGAAACAGCTATTCAGAAGGGCGTGAAGACTCCTATCCGTATAGAATGGCAGCCGGATGGTGATGTATCCTACTGTGGTCTTCGTGTAGCTGCTCCTCGTTCTGAGGAGGAGAAGAAGCAATTGAGCATCTGGAGCGAGATGTCTCCTGATATGGATTACTACTTCATTGCTGGCGAGAATCTCGATGAGGTAATTTCTGGTTATCGCACTCTTACTGGTAAAGCTTCTGTGTATCCTAAGTGGGCACTTGGCTTCTGGCAGAGCCGTGAGCGCTATCAGAGCAGTGAGGATATCGAGAGCAATCTGAAGAAGTTCCGCGACCTGCATATTCCTGTAGATAATATCGTACAGGACTGGAACTACTGGCCACTCGATTCTTGGGGTAGCCATGAATTTGAGAAGAGCCGTTATCCTAATCCGCAGGCTATGCTCGATAGCGTGCATGCGATGAATGGACGATTCATGATTTCTGTATGGCCTAAGTTCTATGATACGGTAAAGAATTATAAGGAATTGGATGCCAAGGGCTGGATGTATCATCAGGCCATCAAGGATGATATACACGATTGGCTCGGCTTCCGCGCTTCTTTCTATGATGCTTATGATGCTGGTGCACGTAAGATGTTCTGGAGGCAGATGGACGAAAATCTTTACTCTAAGTACAAGTTCGGAATTGACGCTTGGTGGATGGATGCTTCTGAGCCAAACGTCCGCGACTGTACTCCGATGTGGTATCGCAAGGCTCTTTCTGGTCCTACGGCACTCGGTACATCTACAGAATATTTCAATGCTTATAGCATCGTGAATGCTGATGCCATCTATCATGGTCAGCGCAGTGTGAATCCTAACCAGCGTGTCTTCCTTCTGACTCGCTCTGGATTTGCAGGCGAACAGCGTTACAGCACTGCTACCTGGTCGGGCGACATCGCTACCCGTTGGGAGGATATGCGTGCTCAGATGACTGCCGGCTTGAATTATTCTATGGCGGGTCTTCCTTTCTGGGGTATGGACCAGGGTGGCTTCTGTGTAGAAAACCGCTATGTGGCTGCCCAGCAGGAGTTTGACAAGACTGGTAAAGAGAATGCTGATCTGAAGGAGTGGAGAGAGTTGCAGGCTCGTTGGAATGAGTTCGGTTGTTTCGTTCCTTTATATCGTGCTCATGGTCAGTGGCCTACTCGTGAGGTGTGGAATATCGCACCGGCAGACCATCCTGCTTACAAGAGTATCGTTTATTACGATAAACTCCGTTATCGTCTCATGCCATATCTCTATAGTATGGCTGGTATGGTTCATTTCAAAGACTATACCATGATGCGCGGATTGGTTATGGATTTCAATGGCGATGATAAAATCTATGATATCAAAGACCAATGGATGTTCGGATCAGCTTTGATGGCTTGTCCTGTGGGTGAATATCAGAAGTATTCTCGTAATGTATATCTGCCTAAGCAGAAGGGATGGTATGATTTCTATACAGGCAAGTTCTATGCTGGTGGTCAGACTATTGTTGCTGAGGCTCCATACGAGAAGATTCCTGTATTCGTACCAGAAGGTGCAATACTTCCAATAGGTCCTGAGATGGAATGGAGCGATCAGAAGAAACCGGAACTTATCGACCTCTATGTATATGCCGGCAAGGATGGTTCTTATACGCTCTATGAAGATGAAGGAACCAATTACAACTACGAGAAGGGTAAGTATGCTACTATTGATTTCCAGTATAATGATGCACAGAAGACCCTCACAGTGGGTGCCCGCAAGGGTAGTTTCGATGGTATGCTTCAGAAGCGCCGCTTCAATGTGGTCCTGGTTCAGGCTCAAAGAAATCAGGGCGTAAGCCTCGATAAGGCACCTAAGGGAAAGATGGTAAAGTATGCAGGACAGACTGTTACAGTTAAATTGAAATAATCTAATCTCCCGCAGATTTCGCAGATTACACAGATCTTTTGTTGTTATCCCCAAGATGATAAATCTGTGAAAATCCGTGCAATCTGTGGGATTTTTTTGTCGATAAGAATGAATAAGAAAATAATATTTAGCTTAGCTTTGATGAGTGGGCTTTTCGCTCTTCAGATGACTGCCCGCGAACATCAGTCTTTTGATAAAGATTGGCTTTTCATTTTAGCCGATAGTTCTGGTATGCAGAAAACTGCGTATTCTGATGGGCATTGGCGAAGTTTAAATCTACCTCACGATTGGGCGATAGAGGGTGACTTCTCTCCATCAAATCCTTCGGGTGCCAGTGGTGGTGCTCTTCCGGGAGGTATTGGATGGTATCGCAAGCATTTCTCTCTGAATCCTCAGGAAAAGTACGACCGCTTTACCATCACCTTTGATGGCGTATATATGAATTCCACCGTCTTCATCAATGGTCATAAACTCGGTACACGTCCTTATGGATATAGTACCTTTGAATACGATCTTACACCTTATATAAATAGGGAGGGCGATAACGTAATTGCCGTGAAGGTAGATAACAGCGACCAACCGAACAGCCGCTGGTATTCTGGGTGCGGTATCTATCGCCATGTGTGGATTACCAAGACCATGAAAGCGGCATATATTCCTCAGTGGGGACAATATGTTTCTACCACTCCGAAAGGTGATGTAAAGGTAAAGGTGGATTTTCTGACTACTGATCAAAAGTTAAAGATTTCTGTAAGAAATACCATTTACGATGCCGATGGAAGAGTGGTGGCAAGAAGCCAGGGTAATCAGGAACAGAAACTCAAGGTAAAGAATCCGCATCGCTGGGATATTGGAAAGGGATACCTTTATACCTTGAAAAGTGAATTAGTGGCTAATGGAAAGGTTGTAGATGAGGCTACGACTACTACTGGTTTCCGGGATGTGAGGTTTGATGCCAAGAAAGGTTTCTTCCTGAATGGAAAAAATATCAAGATCAATGGTGTCTGCGAGCATCATGATTTCGGATGTCTGGGAGCGGCTCTGAATGAGGACGCTATGCATCGTAAGCTCACTATTCTCAGGGATATGGGTGTAAATGCCATCAGAAGTAGTCATAATCCTCCTGCTCCTGAACTCTTGAATATGTGTGATTCGATGGGTATCCTTGTGATGGATGAGAGTTTCGATATGTGGCGTCGTAAGAAATCAAATGGCGATTATGCGCGTTTTTTTGATGAATGGCATCTACGCGATCTCTCCGATTTGGTAAAGCGTGACCGTAACCATCCGAGTATAATCATGTGGAGTATCGGCAACGAGGTGTTGGAACAATGGTCGGATGCAGCTGCTGATACGCTTACTCTGGAACAGGCCAACCTGATTCTGAATGCTGGTCATGATGCTTCTTCTCTGGCACATAGTGATGAACTGAGTGTCAATTCGCTTCTTACTCAGCATCTCGCCAGCATTGTCAAGGAGCATGATCCATGGGGTAGTCGTCCTGTAACAGCTGGTTGTAACGAGCCTGATCCGAAGAATCATCTCTTTAAAAGTGGTGCTATCGACGTCATCGGATTCAATTATCATCACCAGTGGGTCAAGGATGTGCCAAAGAATTTCCCTGACAAACCGTTCATCCTTTCTGAAAGTGTATCAGCATTGCAGACACGCGGCTATTACATGATGCCAAGTGATAGTATCTATACTGCTCCTAAAGCATGGTGGTTACCTTATAGTGACCCTTCTTATAAATGCTCTGCTTATGATAATATGCATGCTTCCTGGAGTAGTACCCACGAGGAAACCTGGGATGTTGTGAAGCATAACGATTTCGTAGGAGGACAGTTTATCTGGACTGGTTTTGATTATATTGGCGAACCGACTCCGTATGCTTATCCTGCACGCAGTAGCTATTTTGGAATTGTCGATTTAGCGGGTCTTCCTAAGGATAGCTATTATATGTATCAGAGTGAGTGGACGCAGAAGAATGTTCTCCATTTTTTCCCACATTGGAATTGGATTCCGGGTCAGACGATTGATATGTGGTGTTATTACAACCATGCTGACGAGGTGGAGCTATTTGTGAATGGAAAGAGTCTGGGCATTCGTAAGAAACAGGTTTTTAAGGCTGATAATGTTGGCAAGGAATATGAGAAATCTACAGAGTATCATGTGATGTGGCGAGTAAAGTTTGAACCGGGAGAAGTGAAGGCCGTTGCAAGGAAGAATGGAAAGCAGGTAGCTGTTCAAACTATCCAGACTGCTGGAGCTCCTGATCATATTGTTTTGAAAAAGACCTATCAAGGCAATCTTGCCTATGGATTTTCGGAGCCAACAACTTTCGTAGAAGTAAATGTCGTGGATAAGGATGGAAATCTTTGTCCTCGTGCTGAAAATCAGATTTTCTTCTCTTCTGATGCCAACATCCTTGGAACAGACAATGGATGTCAAACCTCTTTGGAGCGTTTTACCGATTCGAAGCGTAAGGCTTTCTTTGGAAAATGCATCGTAGTTCTGAAAGGAAAAGGTACACTTAAAGCACAGGCGCCTGATCTGAAAGAAGCAATATTGAAGTTCTAAATGAGAAAGAAGCAATATTGAATTTCTCAGTCAGAAAGAAGCGATATTGAAGTCCTAAATGAGAAAAAACGATATTGCAATTCTCAATCAGAACGAAACGAGATTCTAATTCTAAACTTGTAGTAATCAGGGGAATTTCTCTCTGATTACTTTTTATAAATATCTTGAAATCATGAAAAAATCAATTTTAACCCTATGCACTTTGGCTTCTGTTATCATGAGTCAGGCGCAACTGAAAACTAATAATGGCATAGAGTATCTGCAATGTCAGGCTCCCGATATGTCGGGTGACTTCTGTGATTTGGCAAATACCTATTTCCTCGCTGATAGTATTGCTGGATTTGATACGAATAAAGGCGAAGGATTGCTGAACTGGAAACGTTATCGTCTGGCTCCCCGTCAGGCTTTTAATCTGAATGGTTACTGGCCTGTTCGTATGCAGATGCTTGATTTTCCGAATACTCAGTATGATAACGATCCTAACTTGAAAATCAAAATTCAGAAAATAAATAATCGTACCTTACGGGTTACTATCTTTACCTCACCGATAGAACCGAAAATGAATGATGCTGAAGACCCTATGTTCTCGCCTGATTTTATTGCAGAAAATGCGGGCAATAGTAACAATCGTATAGGCAAGGGAAATTGGAATACTTCTGCATCGGCAAAAAGTATCGTATATAAGAATCAAAGTGGTGAACTGGAGATACAGAAATACCCATTTCGCTTGATCTTACGAGATGCACAAGGAAAGATACTTACTCAAACCCGACATATTATAGATAATGACAGTACGCAGGTAAAGCTACTACCGTTTAATTTCATCAAGCGAGGAAGTGATAATTCTCGTAGTATCAATCCAGTTTTTATGCTTTCTCCGGGTGAACGAATCTATGGATGTGGTGAAAGCTTTACTTCCCTCAACAAGGTGGGGCAGAAGGTAAATATCTCTGTCGTAGATCCTCAAGGACCGGAAACTGATGGTATGTATAAGCCGGTTCCGTTTTATTTCTCTAATAGGGGATATGGATTTTTTATGCATACGTCTGCTCCTACAACGGCAGATTTCGGAGCAAGTTATATCGGTGCACAACGCTTGTTCATGGGCGATGAGGTCATGGATTTCTTTATATTCTTTGGCGAACCTAAAGATATTCTGGACCAATATACGCACGTGACAGGTAAATCACCCATGTTGCCGCTTTGGACTTTCGGTACTTGGATGAGCCGCATTTCTTATTTCTCTCAGAAAGAAGGTTTGGAAATCGCCCATCAGCTAAGAAGCAACCATATACCGGCTGATGTGATTCATTTTGATACAGGTTGGTTTGGAGTAGACTGGCAGTGTGACTATGAGTTTTCTAAAGATCGTTTTAAAGATCCAGTGGGTATGTTGAAAACCTTGAAAAAAGAGGGGTTCCATACTTGTCTTTGGCAGTTACCATATTTTACTCCTAAAAACCGTTATTTCCATGAATTAGTGGACGAAGGGATGGCTGTCCGTAATGCGAATGGTACCTTGAATTATGAGGATGCCGTGCTTGATCTGAGTAATCCTAAAACAATCTCTTGGTATCAGGATAAGATAGCTCATCTTATAAAACAAGGTGTAAGTGTAATCAAGTGTGATTTTGGAGAGGCTGCTCCTTATGACGGACTTTATGCAAGCGGTAAAACTGGTTTTTATGAACATAATCTTTATCCGTTGAGATATAATCAGGCACTTTGGCAGGCCGTAAAATCTAATTCTGAAGAGCAGGAGGGCGTGATCTGGGCTCGCAGTGCATGGGCAGGAAGTCAGAGATACCCTTTGCATTGGGGAGGTGATGCGGCTACTAATGAAGTGGGAAGTGTTGGTATGTTGGGTAATCTCCGAGGCGGCTTGAGCTTTGGTTTGAGTGGCTTTTCTTTCTGGAGTCATGATATGGGTGGATTTGTTACTCAGAGTCCTGATGATCTTTATCGCCGCTGGTTGCCATTTGGATTTTTGAGTTCACATACTCGTGCACATGGTGCACCTCCTACAGAACCTTGGCTGATTAGCAAGGATTTTACTGATGCATTCCGCACATGTGCAGAAATGAAATATCAACTGATGCCGTATGTGTTTACACAGGCCAAGGAGTGTTCTGACAAAGGACTGCCTATGGTTAGAGCGCTCTTCGTAGAGTTTCCTCATGATGCAGGAGCGTGGCTTGTTGAGGACGAATATATGTTTGGCTCCCAAATCCTGGTTGCTCCGCTTTTAGAGAGAGGGCATCAGCGTTCTGTATATCTTCCTAAGGGAAAGTGGATAGATTATCAGAATGGAAAAGTTTATGAAGGTGGGTATCAGAATATCGCAATTCCTACCGCAGAAGAAGTTGCTGCATATTCAGAGAAATCTGGTCTGCCTAATGTAAGTAAGCCTGTACCTTGTATTATCTTAGTGAGGGATGGTAGTTTGATTCCGCAAGTTCCTATTGCGCAGAGTACGAATCAAATAGACTGGTCGAAACTTTCATGGAAAGCTTTTAAGGTAGATGCTCCTCTTTGCACTGGTTATTTGTATAAGCCTGGAAGTTCTGAAATAGAGGTTGTTACACGCTAACAAAACTGATTTTTTTATTTTTCACAATATCTTTAAAAAATAACCAAGACAAAATTCGTTTGTCTTGGTTATTTTGCTTATCTTT
>CAKTUZ010000042.1 GCA_934621605.1 uncultured bacterium
TGAGCCGGAGCAGCTGCAGGAGCGGCTTGGCGCATAGGCTGAGCCGGAGCAGCTGCAGGAGCGGCTTGGCGCATAGGCTGAGCCGGAGTGGCTGCAGGAGCGACTTGGCGCATAGGCTGAGCCGGAGTGGCTGTCAGTTCGCCCTCTTCGCTAAAACTATCATCATATTCATCATCTTCTGCCATAACCTCGGCAACAACTTCATCGTAACACTGTTTGCACCAGAAGCTTCCTTCCATTTCGTCGTCTCGATAGGCTACTCTTCCGGCAGCAACATGCTTTCCGCAACCATCACAGACTATTTCTTTTTCCGGTACAAACTCAACTAATGCCATGGCCCACTAAGCTTACCTTTAAAAATATATCCTTGGCAGACTTTCCCCCGCGCCTGCTCCCAAGTTTTTTTACAAATTTATCTGCTTACCTGCTTTATAGGCAGTTAATTTAACTAAGCCTAAACTTCTAAAGGGAAAGATAGGCTAAAGGAGAAGGCCTTAAGCCGCTTTTTTAAGGAAGAAAATCTTAAAGTAAATTTTTTTTCACAATATTCCCTACTCCATTGGAGGTTCCGTATGTCAGCCAATATTTTAGTAAGCGTAGCTTGGCCGTATGCCAACGGCGGGCTTCACTTGGGACATGTAGCCGGTTGTTATTTGCCGGCCGATATTTTTGCCCGTTACCATCGCATGAATGGCGACAAAGTACTCATGGTTTCCGGTACCGACGAACACGGCACCCCTATTACTATTAGTGCCAACCGAGAAGGAGTAACTCCGGCCGAAATTGCCCAACGCTATCATGATGTCATAGCAAAAAGCCTTGACGATCTCCACGTTCAGTGGGAACTTTTTACCAGTACCAGAACAGAAAATCACCGCGAAATAGTACAGAAGATCTTTATGGATCTATATGAAAAGGGTTATATTTACCTGCAAACGCAAGAGCAACTTTACTGTCCGGAAGACAAGACATTCCTGCCAGATCGATATGTAGAGGGTAAGTGTCCTTACTGCGGAGCCGAAAAAGCCCGAGGAGATCAATGTGACGCCTGCGGCCGCACTTTCGATGCCAAAGAATTAATCGAGCCTAAGTGTAAATTGTGCGGTGCCGAACCGATCATCAAAGAGACTGAGCATTTCTTTTTTAAATGGTCAGCCTTCAATAACAAAATTTTAGAATGGCTCAAAGATAAACACTTCCGTCCCAATGTGCTCAACTTCACCAATAATTACTTGCATGAAGGCTTAAAAGACTCGGCCATTACTCGCGATATGGAGTGGGGCATTCCCGTACCCGTGCCTGGCTATGAGCATAAGCGCATTTACGTTTGGTGGGAAGCTGTAATAGGTTACCTGTCGGCCAGCATTCAATGGTCAAAAGATCAAGGCCAACCCGATTTATGGAAAGATTGGTGGCAAAATCCAGAAGCTAAAGCCTATTATTTTATAGGTAAAGACAACATTCCGTTCCATTCCATTCGTTGGCCTGCCGTTCTTATGGGTATTGGCGGCCTAAACTTGCCTTACGATATTCCAGCTAATGAGTTCCTGAACTTGGAAGGGCGCAAACTCTCTACTTCCAATAATTGGGCAGTTTGGCTCGATGATTACTTAAAAGAGTATGATCCCGATCCTTTGCGTTATGTTTTAACTGCAACTGCTCCGGAAACCTCTGACAGTGATTTCTCCTGGGCAGAATTTTTGCGCCGCAATAACGACGAATTAGTCGGTTGGTGGGGCAACTTGGTTAATCGCAGCATTTCTTTCACCAATAAGCATTTCCAAGGTGAAGTTCCCGAAGCCGAGTTCACTGAAGAGGATAAAGAAATTATTTCCCGCTCCCAAGCCACTTTTACCAAGGTAGGCCAATTGATTGACGAATGTCAATTTAAGCAAGCTTTGGCGGAAGCCATGGAATTAGCCAGAGAAGGCAATCGCTACTTTGATTCTCAAGCCCCTTGGAAAGAAGTGAAGGTAGATAAGCAGCGTACCAGTGCCATTATGGCTACTATGGTTCAATTTATCGCCAATTTGAGAGTTATGCTCCACCCCTTCTTGCCCGACACTTGCACTAAATTACACTTTATTTTAGGTTTGCCTGGTGAAGGTCAAGATGTTAAATGGGAGCTCTTCGAAATAAAACCCGGACATAAGCTGGGCCAGGCAACTCCTCTCTTCAAAAAGCTCGATCCTTCCATTGTAGAAACTGAAAGAGCCAAGCTCGGCTAATTTTCGCTTCGTAATCGTCAATTAAAACGAACTAAAGGCTCAGATTCGCCATATAACGGTCGGATCGAGCCTTTTTTTTGCAGTAAAAATATAATTTCTAACTAGAAACCACGTTCGCTAGGATCGATAAAATCATCTTCATCTTGTCCGGCCCAACCATCGTCATCGCCGTCACCCCATCCCCGACTCTCATCCCATTGTTCTTCATCGTCCGCATGCCCGTCAGTCGCGTTATCTAAGGGAACTTCCGAGCCTTTAAGCTCTTTAGCTAAGGCTTTAGCTTTTTTTACGTTAGCAGCAATTAAATTGCAACCTTCTTGCCAAAATTCGCGATTGTCAATATCTATATCCAGTTTGGCCAAAAGTTGACGCGGACTTTGAGAACCGCCGGAAGCCAAAAATCGGAGATATTTTTGCTTAAAAGCTTCACCTTCGCGATGGTATCTAGCAAAGAGGCTATAAACGAGCAATTCACCAAAAGCGTAAGCATATACATAGAACGGAGTATACACAAAGTGGGGTACATATAACCAAGTAATGGCGTGATCAGCTCCCAAGTAAAGCGAATCTTGGAACATTTCGCCGATAGACTGCTGCCAAAGTCCATTAAGACGCTCCAGAGAAAGCTCGCCTTCCTGAGCCCGAGCCGCAAAAACTCTCTGTTCAAAAGTATACATGGCAACTTGGCGAAATACTGTAGCGAAAGAATCTTCAATCTTGGAAGCCAACAAAGCCAGCTTATCTTTAGTCGTATGTAAATTATTAAAAAGTTTTTCAAAGACTATCATTTCCGCAAAAGTGCTAGCCGTTTCGGCTAAAGGCAATACGGGACGGTAATCAAAATAATTTTGCTCAGAAGCCAATAAATCGTGTAATCCATGGCCCAACTCGTGAGCCATGGTTTGTACATCGCGAGAATTACCCGTATAGTTGAGCATTACATAGGGATGAAGTGTAGGTACAAGACCGGCACAGAAAGCGCCACTACGTTTGCCATCGGCAACCCTGGCGTCGATCCAATTATTGACAAAGAACTTTTTAGCCAATGCTTTAAATTTAGGATCGAATTCTCCAAAAGCTTCCAAAACGATTTGTTTTGCCTCTGTGTAAGAAACTTTCTCTTCAACTTCACCCAAAGGTGCATAACGGTCGTAATGATAAAGCTGAGGCAAGTCCAAAAGTTCGGCTTTCAAGTGATAGTACTCAGCTACGATGGCATAATTTGACTTAACGACATCTACGACCATATCAACCGTAGAATCATCTAATTCATTGCTGGAGTTACGGCTACTTTCTGGACGGGCATAACCGCGCAACTTATCCTGAGTAAGTTTATCAAGTAAAAGGGCATTGTAAGTAAAATGAATCGGATGGGCATTAGCTTTGAGCACATCGGAGAGTACTTCAGCAGAGCGACGCCGTACAGCTCTATCAGGATCGCGGGCTAAAGCCAACAATTCACTTTGAGTAAATTCATGTTTTTGTCCGTTTAATTCCATAGGGAAAGTTAATCTGGAAAGAAGCTCTCCAAATAAGCGACGAAAAGCCCGGCTGCCACTATTGGCAGTTTGTTCTAAAAGCTTCTCTTCGATTTCGCTGAGACAATGTTTTTGCGTGCGACGCAAGTCTTCAATAAAATGTCTGTATTGAGCTATTTGAGGCGCTTCTTTGAGTTTATCCCAATTATCATCAGTTATCTTGCCTAACTCTAACTCAAAAAACAGCAAATTGGTAAAAATTTCACTGATTTTTTCATTGCAATGCTGACTTAAGGCACCAATTACTTCATTTTTACTTTCCACGGAAAAACGCAAGTCAGCGTAAGCAGCCGGCAAAGTAAGCAAAATGTTAATTTGTTCATAATCAGCTATAGCTTGCACCAGTTGCTCAACTTTATAGCCACCAGAAACAATAATATCTCGCCAATCAGCAACAAATTTTTCGGCCAGCTCAGTCCCTTTTTGCAAATCTGCTTCTATCTTGGGATCATCATCACCAGAATAAAGATCAGACAAATCCCAAACGGGCAATGCTTCCAAATGCTCTTTGTTTTCTTCCATTTTTATACCTGCGCTTTGTTTCTTGCCGTTCTCTAATGTGAGCAGCACTAATTCAATTGCTTACGCAAATTCGGTGGACGTGCCTTATATCCCCATGCCTGAAGGCAGAGAATTTACGGCACTCGTGTAAAGAGCTAGTCTAAAACATATTTATCTAAAACGAAACACGTAAAACTGCCTTTAAAAACTTCGGCGTCTCTCCGTTTACAACAGACTTCAACTAAACGCTTCTTACCTACTTCACCGACAACTTGGGCATTTGCCTCGATAGTTTCTCCTACTTGGCATGGCTTTAAAAAGCGAGTTTCAGCAGCGCCTAACACAACATTAGGATCATTAACTGCCAACATAGCAGCGTAATCGGCCAAGCCGAAAATAAAGCCACCGTGCACTAAACCGCGCTTATCAGCGCTCATATTTGGCGTCAACATCAAATTAACGACAGCTCTTCCCTCTCCCAATTCCACAACCTGACCGCAGAGTTGTTTATCAATACTTAAATGAGTCTTTATTTCCATATAAAACCTCCAATAAGATCAGAATTTACTTTACATACGATTTTACAATATTGACAGTTAAAATTTCTGGCAAAATGACAGGTTCATGCTGATTTTGAGGATTGTAATACACATAGAGAGGTACGCCGCTGCGCCCATATCTGCGCAAAGCTTCTGTTATTTCATCGCTACGACTTGTCCAGTCTGCTTTCAAAAACAGCACTCGACGTTCGCGAAAAAGTTGTTTTATTTCAGGATTGGCTAAAACAGCTTTTTCGTTTACTTGACAAGTTAAGCACCAGGCTGCGCCAAAGTCGATAAAAACAGGACGACCTTGAGTTAAAGCTTCTTGCACTGCTTGGGGAGACCAAATGTTTGCTTCAACACCATTTTGAACTTCACCAGTTGAAACTTTAGCATTTGGTATTTTTGTCGACTGAGTAACGTAAGAATATGTACAAGCCCAATAAATAGTCAAAAAACCAATAGCTGCAATTATAATTACTAAAGTCCACGCCATTTTGGGAGTTTTGACCACAAAACGGCCATAAATCCAAGCGGCCAAGGCAGTCCATACCAAAGCTCCTGCCAAAGCCGCAACTCCGGTAGCACTTGTTTGCTGGGCAAATATCCAAAGGAAGTATACGCAAGCAAACGCTAAAGGGAAGGCCAAAAATTGTTTTACGGTTTCCATCCAGCGTCCCGGCTTAGGCAAATATTTCAAAAAAGTCGGCCAAGAAGATAAGGCCGCATAAGGTAAGGCCATGCCCAATGCTAAAAATGTAAAAATTATCAGCGATATGTAAAAAGGCTCAGCAAACGAAAAGCCCAGAGCCGATCCCATAAAAGGAGCCGTGCAAGGAGTGGCTGCAACTACTGTCAGAGCTCCGCTCAAAATAGCATTAACTGCTTTAGGCTGACTTTTTTCCAAGCCTCCCAATCTGGTCAAACCAAGACCAAATTCAAAAACCCCCCACATATTTAAAGCAATCAAGAAAAACAACACGGTAAGACAAGCAACAAAAGCCGGATACTGCATTTGAAAGCCCCACCCCAACTCTTGACCGCTCATCTTGAAGGCAATCATTATGGATGCCACTGCCCAAAAACTCAATAAAATACCTAAAGAAAACCAGGCGGCCGCCTTAAAACTACGCCCACTTTTATCAGCTTCCTGAGCTTGTTCTATAAGGCTAAATACCTTCAAAGATAGTACGGGAAAAACACAGGGCATAAAATTTAAAAGTATTCCACCCAAAAAAGCTCCGACAGCATAGAGAATTACTTTCAACCATTTTCCGGCAATCAGTTTCCCAAGTTGTGAGGAGTTTGCCATATTTGCCTCGGGTGAGACTGCAGCTACATAAGATTCTAATCCTTGACCCAAAGTTCGTTGCATAAGTTGCTTATACAATTCATTTTGTTCATGAACCGCCGTTGCCGCTTCCGTTTGCAAGTCTACCCGCCCCGGATGACAACCGCTTTCGCTACAATCAAGCCAACTGACCTCAGCGCCGATTGGTGGTACTTTATGCCAAGATGAAGATACACGAAAACGACCTACAGCAGCAATTTGCCCTTCATACCCAAAAATATTTTCACCGAGATATTCCATTTTTTTTGGGTTTGGCCAAACTGTTTCCACACTATTTACGCCAACAGGCAGTTGCCACTTTACTGTTGTGGGCAAACCGGCTTTTCCTTCGTTATGTCCATAAATGTGGACTCCTTGAGGGATATCAAAGATTAAGCCGATTTCAAAAGTATCCCCTGCTTTTATTTCACTTTTTAATGGACAATATAGAGTGACTTTAGTCTGAGCCTTATTATCTTCATTAGAAGCATTTTTTTTCGGCCAAGCTTGAGCAACAGCTAAAGAAACTGTCCAAGCTAAAAATAAAGCTATAAGCAAATTTGCCAATTTACCGATACGGTTTAATCTCACTGACCTAATGTCCCTCCATTCCTAAGCTAAACCGAGGCAGGGCACTTTCTTTTATGAACGAAGGCAAACGGAACTTTTCACGGCGGAGTTTTCCACTACCATGTCCAAATCTATGCATCTGACCGATCAGGCCTTTAGCGCTTTGCGTGTCAATCCTCCGTGTCCGGCAGAAAATATTGCCAGGGCTGAAGAATTGCTTGCTCAAGCAGAGCAAGAAGCCTCCTCCGGCCGCGATTATATCCAGTTAGGCTTAGCCTATCTGGAACTTGGCCAAAGTGAATCGGCGGCTCAAGCCTTCACTCGAGCTTCCCAAAAAGATTCTAAAAATCCATCTGTACCGCTCTTTGCCGCTTTGGCTGCTATAGACAACACCCAATTTGAACAAGCCCAAGCCTTTCTTGACAATTTGCATACCATCTGTCCGGACAATCAAGCTGCCCCCACAGCTCAAGCTTTGCTTTTTCTACGACAAGGTCAGATAGATAAAGTCTTAAGCATAATCTATCCTAAAAAAGGCAATTTTGATTTAAGTGTATCCCCTCCTGTTTTGTCCAGATTCGCTATAGCTATTGAAGAATACATTCTTCCCCGAGAATTACCAGAAATTAAAGAAGATTGGCTGAATACAATCGAGTCAACCACAGACCCAAACACTTCCGAAAACAGCAATTCCGACAAACAACACGCAGAAGCAAATGAAAGCAGAACCTCATTTTTTGCTGGTCTTTTGCCGGGAGAGACTTCTTCTTTAGCTGCCCAAGGCAGTTATCGTTTGCAAAAATGCTGGGACCTAGCTCCGGATAAAAGGTTGGAAGAAATAAAAAAGGCCAAACAAGAACTTAGTGACGCTTATGCAAAAAATCCCCATATTCCACAATTGACCTATGACTTAGGCGAGGCTTGTTTAGGGTGCATAGAGTTTAGCCATCTCTCTGGACAGAGAATAAACTCAGAAGAAGTGGAAGCTTTACGCCAAGCGGCCACATATTTTCAAGATGCCTTAAGAGAAAATAAAGAGAATGCTTATACCCTGCACTATATAGCCAGAACCGCACTGTTATTGAAAGAATATAAAAAAGCTGAAGAAGCTTGGAAGTTGGCCTTAAAGTTTTTCGAAAAACTTCCGGAAGCCAATTATGGCTTAGCTCAACTTTATACAATAAAACGGGACTTTGCCCAAGCACGTCAATACATGATACTGTCATTGATGTCAGATTTACAACTTTTACGCGATCGATACAACGATTTAAAACAGTTTTGGCAAAAAAGTTAACTTTTAGCCCTAATATTGGCAAGAGTTTCCTATTAAACTATGTTATCATGCAAGGTGAGATTAGGGGATATTTTTTCTTCAGCTTTTAGGAGTTTCATATGAACAGTATAAATCCGGCCAATATTAGCGGTTTATCTTCCATGCGAGCTTCTGCTCCCGGCGTCGCAGCTCAGCAATCGGCTGCTGCCGAGCAGCAGACTTCCGCTTCGGCTGCCGATTCTTTTGCCCAAACTTCTGTCGATTCCGAAGCCTCTTTAAATGTCAATTTAACAAAACTTCGCGAGCAAATGGGCAGCTCAAAGGTTGAAGGTTCCGTTTCCGCCAAATGTGGCGAATGCGATCCCCCTACCGCTTCACAAGAAGCCGACCACTTGGAGCAATCGGCCGAAAAGCGTGAGGCAGCTTCAGCCAGAGGCGAGCAAGCTGCCCAGCAACTAAGAGCTAAAGCTGAGGCCTTAGAGTACAGAGTAGCCCGTTACAATTATGCCAAACAAGTAGTGGCCAATTGTCAACAGCGTGCCAAAGAACTCGAAGGCATGGGTGACTCGAGAGTTGCTCGCGGAGCGGCTATGTTGTGGAATCCTTACGCTTATGTCATGGGACTCTCTTACGATAATTTAGGCACTTTTGAAATAGATATGGCTGAAGCTTATCTTAAGGAAGCAGCCATTTGGTCAAAAGAAATCAACGATTATAACAGCACTCCAGAGAAAGATTTGGCTGAAGCCAAAAAGTTACGTCAGATGGCTGATCATAATGAAAAGTTAGCTGCCGAGCAAAGAGCTTTGGCTAAGCAAGAGCGTACCGAAGCAGCTCGCATTCGTTGGAGCGAAGGCGAATATAACAATATGGCCGCTGAAGCTTTAGATGCTAGCGCAGCCTCTCGGGAAGCTCAGAGTGATTCTCTTCTGAGCACTGCTTCTCAAGGACATATAGCTCGTTAGCAATCAGCCCTTTTGTTCACAATAAAAGAAGATCGCTTCTCCGTTACAAAAAAAAGTGAGAGCGATCTTTTTTTGTGCTCGACAACTTTTAAACTTGCTGTTATCATGGATTCGTAAAAGGATGAGTAAAGCAGTTGAACAGTATTCTGTTCCTGTGCAGTGTGTAGTTTAGTAATAATTTCATCCGTTTCTTTCCCCACTAAGTCATTTAACTTCATATTAGTTTCCTCAGTTCGGAAGCTGTATTAAGCGTACCCTTGTAGGTGTACTGTAAACTTTTTGGCTTAAAAATCGATAATTATTGCCGAATATACAATAATTACAGCTAAAATCCACCGCTATCGGAGGTAATCGTTATGCAAAGAAACAGCGTCAATCAACTTCTCCTTATAAAAACGTACCATTTTACTGTTTGCATACTTAGTGTCTTGATCGCGTCTATCCTCATTTCGGTTTCCTCCTTGTGCGTCATTGAAGCCGCTCAAGCTTCTAGTAGCGATCATAAACAACAAAAAAAATGCGACGTCTTGCTATTAGTCAATGCGAATTCTACCGACATAAAAGTTAAAACTGTCAATGTTTGCTTTCGAGATCAACAAAGCATAGTTCATTTAGCAAGTGAAAAAGTAAGCTCTGAAGCTGGCCAAGCCGCTATAATGTACAGTTTGATTCAAAATGTACCCAATGAAGCCACAGAAATGAGCGCTGCCTTTTACGATGAGAAAGGCAAGATCGTCGGTGTTACTCAGCAAGATATTCCTGGTTTAAACTTTTCCTCTAAAGAAGCTAATACCGTCTATTGCGATTTAGTTCCTTCTGAGCAAATTTCTGCAAGAATGGAGACCAACGCCAGTTTAGTTCATCTCAATGAGAAAATGACACTTGTCATAGAAGCCATCAACAATAAAGACGGCCAAATTATAAATCTCACCGGTCTGGTTCCAGTAAGTTTCGACGAGCCAACTTTCAATTTACTTCCTTCAGGAACTTTGCAAGCTATTGCCTACAGCCACGCCAATGGAACTAAAATCAAAACTGAGCTTTCTTTAGTCAATAAAACTATCCACTTGGAATCAGATCCTATTTTTGTCAGCAATCAAAAATTACAAGGACTTAAATTCATTGTCACTAAATACCATGCCGATAGACTCAGCCAAACTGATATTCATCTGGTAAGTTTCAATATAGAGCCTATATTCACCGCTACCGAAGGAAAAGGGCAAGTGCCTAATTTAAAAATCAGTGCCAAAGACATTGCCCTCTTAAAAACAGACTTTAATAAAAACCAAATAGCTATGGCTGAAGCTGCTGCCGAAGGAGATGATTTCGTTTTACACGTCCAGACAATCAAAAAAGCTGCTGAACAAAGTAAAATCGCCATACAAATAGAAGCAATTCTGGACTTAAACTCTATATCAGGCCAACCTTCTCAATTATGCCAAACTGGATTAATCAACGTGATTCGTTAAAATTGCACATTTTCCCAAAAGTGCCCAAAAAGCAACATTTAAAGCTCTTCCTTTTGTACTCTTGACGAAAGGAAGAACTTTGTCATCTTAATTATTGTTATCTTGACTATTTTCTCGACGGCTTTGCTTAGTAATTTTGGCAAACAACTTAAGCAAATCTGAACTAGGCCCATCTAAACCGATAATGCGTTTGGCTACAACTTCGCCATCTTCCTCAGTAGATACCATTCCCACAACACCAGAAGCGCCCCCCCCTTCTGAATAAGGATTGTCTTCCGAACTTTTCTCAGAAACAGAGCTGCTATCAACAGGCAACTTCAACGGATGATCAGCCAAACGTTTGAAAAGTTCGGCCTCCATAGAAATTTCCGGTAAAGCAGCCAGCGAGTTTAATCCAAAATAACGCAAAAAATCGGCAGTAGTTCCATACTGAATAGGATGACCGGGCACTGAAGAGCGACCAACACACTTTATTAAATTTAAGTCTTCCAACTGACTTAACGGTCTATCGCTGCGAGCTCCTCGGTAGTTCTCAATCTCAGCTCTGGTGACAGGTTGCCTATAAGCAACAACAGCTAAAGTTTCCAATTGGGCCTTAGACAGACGGCGTTTACTTTCGCTGCGCAGGAAACGCTCTACCCATGGGGCGGTAAAAGAAGCGGTAGTTAAACGCCAAGCCCCTCCGGATTTAGTTAACTCCAAACCACGCGAAGCATAATTGTCAGCCAAAGATAAAAGATCTTGCTCAATTAAAATTGCAGGCCAACCTGTAGCTTCATGAATATCATCAACTTTTAAAGGGCCAGAAGCTACAAACAAAATAGATTCTAAGATAGCTAAACGTCTACCTGGATCTAAATGAGCCAATTCATAACGCGGAGCTTTACTTCTTAAAGATTCAGGCAAGCCCCTATTTTCAGCGTAATTGAAATCATCCATAGCGTCAAATGTATATCTTCAAATCTCTGTAATCGGCAATTTGGTCGACATGAAGTTTTCCTTCTTTAACCATTTGCAATAAGGCTAAAAAAGTGACTACCACATAAGGACGACTGTAATCTTGCCTCATAAGTCCCCAAAAACTATAAGTACGTCCTTTTTTTATTTCTTGACTCAGTTGCTCGATACGCTCGGGAACAGACACTGAGACGCGATTTAAAGTGATAGGTCTATTTACATTGCGTCCAGCTTTGCTTAAACGTTGAAAAGCAGAAGCTAGAGATTCCAACGAAACTTGCAATTCACAAGAAAAAACATCTGCTTTTTGTTGGGAAAACGAACGTACATAACGATTTAAACAGAGCTCTTCACGCTCACCGAGCCAATCAGTCGCCTGACTTACCATAGCATAAAGGCTCAATCGCTTTACCAAGGAAACCTCTTCGCTTCCATCATTTTCTCCGGCACTTTGATCCAAAATATCAGAACTGTCCCAACTCGGCTCCGAATACTCCTCTTCATCCGGTGGCAGCAATAAACGAGATTTAAGTTCCAAAAGTTGAGCAAAAACCAGCAAATAAGAACTTTCAATTTCAATATTGAAACTTTTCATTCTTTCCAAATATTCAAAATATTGATTAGCTACAGCAGCCAAAGATATTTCTGTAATATCTAACTTGGCTTCACGAACCAAATGGAGCAGCAAATCTAGAGGCCCTTCAAATTGCTCTATTTGGACACAATATTTTGAATTTGTATCTAAAACAACAGGCATGCCCTTATCTTAACCGGGCAAGCGACCAATCAGAAGATTAAGCAACGCCATGTAAATAGGACCAAGGAATTTGGGGCCAAAGAAAACTACTGCAGCCATAAAAGTATACATAGGCACAGAGCCGACTCTAGTTTCAAAATCGCGCATTTTGTAAGCCATGTCTCTGGGGACAAAAACTTGGAGGAACTTCCATCCGTCTAAGGGAGGGAAAGGAATCATATTAAAAATAAACAGAGCGATATTGACACTAGCTAACACTGTGAAGAAATAAGCTACTAAAGGCAAACTATCAAAGAGACCAAATTTTACCGGCAAACCAGCGCAAAGAGCCAAAAGAAAATTGGCAAAAGGCCCAGCAAAAGAACAAACGCCGCCATCAACAATAGGATCATTGAGAGATTCAGCATTGATGGCTACAGGCTTGCCCCAACCGATAATACATCTTCCCTGAGTAGCAATTAAGCTTAAGAGCAAAGCAGCCGCGCCTACCCAATCAGTATGGACTAGAGGATTTAAAGTGAGACGGCCTTCATATTTTTGGGTTGGGTCTCCTAAACGGTAAGCCATAGCGGCGTGGGCGAATTCGTGAATAGAAAAGCCCATCAAAATAGCAATAAAACCAAAAACTAATTTTATGAGAAATAAATACAAAGCAACCAGCCCTCCGGGCTAGGGATAAAAATTTCAATGGCCTGTCTCTTTTTCAACAGTTTTATTTTCCTTCCCTTGCATCTAAGAAAATTAAAAACAGGCTAACAGCTTCTTTTCCTCAACTATTACTCGGGAAGAAAAACTGTCACCTGTCTTACCTTAGTGAGCTACATTTAAAACAAATTTTATATTCTAGAACTCACTTAAAAATATTGATCCATCCTCACCACTTAAACCAATAGTATACCTTCTGACAGTTCCATTACCATCGGTATAAGAAATTCCGTGATTGGGAATTGTTTCAGGCAAATTCATCTCTACAACCAGAGGCTTATGTGGCTCTAATGTATCTTGGCTGTAAATATTACAAAAAGAAAAAATAGCTTTTCCGTTTTCATCAACATCAATAAATTCTACACTCAAAAATTTCAAATCTTTAACTGGCTTATTTACAGAAAAGACAATTCTACTAAGTTTACCACTCTGATCAGCTCTAAATTTGGTATAATCGGAGAAGTTGCCTAACACATCTTCAGCATATTGAGCCTGCATCTTAGCTATTCCTGTACCAGCATTATTGATTTGTTTATTAACTACATCGGAACGCTTTTCCGACTTAAACTGAGTTAAATCAAGGGCTGTATACATTCTCTCATAGCGCCTAATGATATCTAAGGCTATATTTTCTTCTATAGGCTTAGCATCCACAAGATTTTCAAAATGTTTACCGTTAAGATCCACCTCGTACCACTGACCTTCCCTGTAAACAACACTTTCGATACACTTAAGTTGGTTATTTTTGGCAAATATAAAGTAAGTTCGTCCGCTATAACTAGCTCCATTCGACCATTCATTGGCGATAATGATGCGCTCATTTTCATAATCGTTAATATAATAATGACGATCGCGATCGCTACTGAAGAAAATTCCTTCCGCCTGTCCACCTTTAAGCGTATAAGCGTCGATAATAACACGATCTCTAGCTTCAGGAGTTACAATCTCCTCAATAAGCAATTCAGGAGAACCGTCATCGTTAAGATCACAAAGCGTGTAACCTATGCGACCATTCTTAATAGCTGCGTTAAAACTGGTAGCGATTCTATAACTTTTATCATACTTAAACTGCTCAGGATTAAAATCACTGTCAACGAAACTTTGATACTTATCGATTATTGACTGATAAGCTTGAGGTATATTTTCCGAAGAGAAAGCTAATAAATTTTGCTGAGTATCAGGTGCGAAAGTATCTGTTGCGGCTACAGATTTATTGACACATCCCGAAACTAAAAGACCGGCAGACAATACAAGGCTGGTAATTAAAATATGCTTTTTCATTTTTTATCAGCTCCTTAACTAAAGAGTCGGCCTATTTTATAGCTGACAGCCACCGCTTAGCTGCAGCAAAAACATAGTTAACGCCCACTATCATTATATTTTGGCAAAAGAACTAAAATACATTTTAGTTCTTTTCAGTATTTTTTGTGCTTTAAGTGCGTTCATTTTATGGCTGGCAGGCATTTTATAGCGGTTGCGAGGCTAAGGTACAGGCGTCAAAGTCTCCGTTTCTCTGTCTGTTAGCTGCGTTTTAGCCTATAGCAAGCTTCAGGCGTTACCGAGCCTTTCGCTTTGCTATAGGCTAAACTACGCTTTAAAA
>CAKTUZ010000043.1 GCA_934621605.1 uncultured bacterium
CCTTTGGTGATGAATCATGTTCCTGATTATATCAGCCGCGGGGCAATTGCGGAAGCCCCCTAGGGGGATAAAATTTTGACATACTGTGCGGAGCTATGGTATAATCTCAGCATATTTTTAAAAGGACAGATGAACATGACGCGCATTTTATTCGTTTGCCACGGCAAAGGACTTCCCCGCCCCGATCTGCGCCGTTTTACCACGATTATCCACGGGTTGAACTGAAATTTACTACCAATTTACTACAGAATCTGAGCCGCAGTATGACAAGAAGGCTTGACGCTTAAATATTCCGCAGGCTTGCGGACGCAGTACGGAAGCAGAAACGACGTGCTTTCTTGACGGATATCGCCTATATGAATACCCATATGAGTGCACAAAGCCCACAGGAACGGACTCCGTTTCTGTGGGCTTCGTGCTGTATATTTGTGTAGGAGTGGGAAATCTTTTTCTGGATTTCTTGCAATTTTTTTCTTCTGCCCGGGCAAGCGCGCAATCGACGGCTTTATGCCAGCCCGGTTTTATGACGGATAATATCGCCGTAGCCGCGCGTCACCAGGTCGTCGATGATATCCGCCGTGCGGCGGCACTGCCAGACGATGGCATTGGCGATGGGCTCTCCGGTCTCCTTGTCCCAGATCACGGTGGTTTCCCGCTGGTTGGTGATGCCGATGGCGGCGATGTCCGCCGCCTCTACCCCCAGCTTGGCCATGGCAGCCCGGGAGACCTCCAGGGTCGTGTCCCAGATCTCATCGGCGTCATGTTCCACCCAGCCGGGATGGGGATAGATCTGCCGGAACTCTTTCTGCACCGAGGCGCAGATATTCCCGGCCTTATCGAACAGGATGCACCGGGAGCTTGTGGTGCCCTGGTCAAGGGACATGAAGTATTTCATTGCAACTCTCCTTCTGAGAAAACACATGCCACGTTTTCAACTTCTTAAGCACACAGCAGTTCTTTATCAGAACTGCTGTGCTCGGTGCTGACTGGTACCGCTATTTTTATACCATTCTGGAAAGTCCTCCAACCAGCGTCCAGCAAACAATGAATGCACTGATGAAAGAACCAACGTACACATGACCAGTCTTACGGTTGAAGTAAGTAGATATGACAGAAATGATTGCCATTATGCAAGGTACACACCAGAAGAAAGCGTACATCGAGCCTGCAAAGGGAGGAAGTCCGCCGTTGCGAATAAGACCGCTTGTTCCAAGCCAGATACACCAGATAAAGTACCAAGGCGCCTGAATAACAAGATTGACGAGAATTTCCTTTGTTATGCTGAGTTCTCCATTCTTTGGCCGCACCAAACCGTACAAATTGACGGAAGCAATGATATAACATACGGCAAAGGGCAGGAAATATTTCAGAACCCTAACAATTCTCACAGAATTAAGCTCTCTAAAGGAAGTATTCCAAATACGTACATCAACCAAAGACCATCGATATGTAACCGCAAGCAGAGAATAGATCACAAGTATCGCAAGGAACGCCAAAAGCAGTGACTTTAGTATATTGAGTACCGTCTTGCTATCATATGCAAGACCAAGGTTCACCAGTGACGCTCTTTCTTCTTTCTTTGTTAAAACTGCGCCGACAATGATAATCGCAAGTGTTGCAACTGCGACAAATACTGTCCAGCTTAAAGTGCAGTTTATTCTGTGGATATTAAACCAAGCAGACTTGAGCCAAGAAGAGTGATTGCATCCGAAGAAATAGAGCGCGGGAGGAAGTAGCGCACTTAAAACCGCAAATACCCACCATTTTTTTCCGCGGTTGCCTTTGTATTCGGGTTCTTTTGTTGCGATGGATGCGAAAAATGCAGTGTTAAGAAGCAGCGTACCGATTGGCAGAAGCATTCCCATGAGTGCAGCCAGTGCAATAGTCGTCGCAAGATATCTCCATATCCAAACCTGAGAAGTTGCATCGATTGGATTGGGGGCTACAATCGAATTCTGTACATAGTCAATACATGTAGCAATAACCTTAGTACTCATATACTCCCAGTTATGTACGCACATAGCCTGATAGTTAATACGTACATTTTGCTTTTCATATGAGCCGTATACTTTGCCTGACACAAATTCGTCTTCGCTTTCAAGTCCGCAGAAGCGTACCACACCGCTGTGGTTTGCTGCGTCTCCGTCGTCTCTGCCAGTAACAATAAGAATATTGATGTTATCCTCATCTTCCGCAAAAGGCAACATCTTATTCTCCGCTTCCATCTGAGAAGCAGCAGATTTGTCAAAAGCCTTTGGGCCAAGATTGGTATTATCCGAGGAAATACCGCAGTCATTGGCGGTAACACCCATCAGCATCAGACCGACATACCAGTCCGGGTTATTGTGCGCGGTGCGGATCGCGGCAACGCCACCCATTGAGTGGCCACCGACCACAATCTGACTGTTGTCAACAAACGGAAGTTTTCTCACGTATTCGCCAGCTTCATCTGCGCCAAGTGAATCATACAGTCCGGATGCCATATCGTTGAATCCTGTGTTGCCAACCGACTTTCCCTGACCTCTGAGATCAACATTGAAAACAACATAGCCTCTGCGAGCAAATTCCACTGAGATCATGGAGTATTTCTCGCATTCGCCGTCATTGCCCTGAACAAAAATCACACATGGTGCAGGTGTATTCACTGTTGCGGTAGAAGGAATATAAAGTCTGCCATGAAGAAGTGAACCATCAATAGTGCTTGTATAATAGACGTCCTGAACGGTGGTCTTCCCTCCGTTTCTATCAACGAGCACGCCAGCAGTTATGGAGCAGAGAAATATCGCGATGAGAAGAAGCAGCGCTATCCAAGTTTTACGACTTGTTTTCATTTTACCATTCCTTTCTGTCCGTTTTCATGTGCATATCCATATTTGTATTACGAGAAGCAGCGCCAGGATTTTTACAACCAGCCTTTGTTGCTAACGAAAATTTCTTGTTCATCTTTCTTCCTCTCTTTCTTTGTCTTGTGTATTTTGACGAGATTAGGCTGCGATACTCGTCCCTTATGATATAAAAATAGCTAATTTGCACAAAAAATCAATTAAGGCTTTTGCTGTGTTGTTCATCGTTTTTATCCTCTTTTTTTGCTTTTCTCGCGATTTTTTACTTTTTGACTTGCCGAAAAAATAACTTGAACAAATAATGAACAACAGGATTGGACAGGTTACACAAAAGTCAGAAAAACAAGGAAGATGTACCGCCATCCGCGCGCTCGAATACTTCGATAAATTTTGCTTACGTTTTGATTGCCTAGGCATGCTCATACCCGCGGCACGAAGCCCCTGGAATATTCCAGGGGCTTCGTGCTATGGCAATATTTCAGAGGAGTGAAAAGTAATATCTATTTCAGTATTGCATTATTCCTCCGCCCAGGCAAGGGCGCACTTGACAGCCTTGTGCCAGCCATCCAGGAGCTTAACGCGGCGTTCCTCCTCCATCTTGGAGGTAAATACCTGGTCGATGGCCCAGTTGTTCTTCACGTCCTCCAGGCTGGCCCAGTAGCCCACGGCCAACCCGGCCAGGTAGGCCGCACCCAGGGCCGTGGTTTCGATACAGCGGGGACGGTAAACATCGCAGCCGATCAGGTCGGACTGGAACTGCATCAGGAAATTGTTGGCGCAGGCGCCGCCATCCACCTTCAGCTCCGCGATCTTAATACCGGAGTCCCGCCCCATGGCCCGGGCAATGTCATAGGTCTGGTAGGCCAGGGATTCCAGGGTGGCGCGGATGAGATGGGCCCGGGAAAAGCCCCGGGTGATGCCCACAATGGCCCCCCGGGCGTGCTGGTTCCAATAAGGGGCGCCCAGGCCGGTAAAGGCCGGCACCACGTAGCCGCCGGCGGTATCCGGCACCTTCTCGGCATACTCCTGGCTCTCGGCGGCGTTGGACACCACGCCCAGCTCATCCCGTAGCCACTGAACAGCAGCGCCGGCCACAAAGATGCTGCCCTCCAGGGCGTATTCCACATGATCCTCGTAGCCCACGCCGATGGTGGTCACCAGGCCGTTTTTGCTCTCCACGATCTCGCTGCCGGTGTTCATCAGCAGGAAGCAGCCGGTGCCGTAGGTGTTCTTCATCTGGCCCGGTTCAAAGCAGCACTGACCAAAGAGAGCGCACTGCTGATCCCCTGCCGCGCCGGCAATGGGGATCTCCCCGCCGTAAAGCTCAAACTCCGTGGTGCCGTACACATGGCTGGAGGGCTTTACCTCCGGCAGGATGCATTCGGGCACATCCAGCAGCTCCAGCAGCTCCTTGTCCCAGCAAAGCTCCCGGATGTTGTAGAGCATGGTGCGGCTGGCGTTGGTGTGGTCGGTCACATGGACCTTGCCGCCGGTGAGCTTCCAGATCAGCCAGGTGTCAATGGTACCGAAGAGCAGCTTGCCGGCATTGGCCCGCTTTCTGGCCCCGGGCACATTGTCCAGCAACCATTTGATCTTGGAGCCGGAGAAATAGGCGTCCGGCTCCAGGCCGGTCTTATGACGGATGGTGTCGCCATAGCCCCGCTTCACCAGGTCGTCAATGATATCGGAGGTACGGCGGCACTGCCAGACGATGGCGTTGGCAATGGGTTCCCCGGTCTCTTTGTCCCAGATGACTGTGGTTTCCCGCTGGTTGGTGATGCCGATGGCGGCGATGTCCGCCGCCTCTACCCCCAGCTTGGCCATGGCAGCCCGGGAGACTTCCAGTGTGGTGTCCCAGATCTCATTGGCGTCATGCTCCACCCAGCCGGGCTTGGGGAATATCTGCTTAAACTCCTTCTGCACAGACGCACAGATATTGCCGGACTTGTCAAAGAGTATGCAGCGGGAACTGGTGGTCCCCTGATCAAGGGACATTATATATTTCATTGGCAAGTCTCCTTCCTAGGATTAATTTCATGAGTGCCGCACCCTAAAACCGATACGGCACTCATGAAACATTCAAATTTTAAAACCAATAGCAAGCAATTGAGGTATTTGCAACACCTATCATGGTATAGAGGCTGGCAACGATCATAGGTGCTACCCAGTTCTTACCTGTGAGCTTGTACATTGCACGCAGGAAATACGGAGCAAGGAACAACTGCCAGAATACCCAAATAATCCAGAAGGTTGCAATCCAGTCGCCATACATTACGACATAACCGGTCAGAGCCACGCTTCCATACTGGACCAAAAACAGTACCAACGGAGCAATTGTTGCGCCTAAAGCGGTAAAGAACAGGTATTTCTTTTCGTTCATTCCCTCAAATCTCTGACCTCCGTTCACATTAAGAGACAGAGCAAGATAGAAGAGGAAGAATACCGGCACGTACTGAATGAACTGCCAAAGCTTTCCGGGGTTGAATTCTTTTATGGCTGCCTCAAGGAATCGGAAGTCAGTATTGAACAGCCATTTGCAGAACCATACAACAGAATAGAACAGGAACATCACTACAGCGGTGAAAGCCAGTATCTTCCAAAATTCACCTTTCTTGAGTTTCCAGCCAATCATTTCGTCGTTGCGAATACCAACTGCCTTGTCCTTTTTGTAGTCGGTCCAGAAAGAAATCATGAGCCAAATTGTATTAAGAAGAGTCCATACCCAAATAACATTCATATTCGTACAGCTCATGAAGTAAGTATTCTTTATCATATGAGCACCGATAACGGTGTTCCAACTGGGTTTGGAGAACCACCATATTACGAACAGGGCTGTTCCTATGGATACTGCAGCGTTAATAACCCATTTTTTCCAATAGGTTTTTTTCTTTTTATCATCCCAAGGACCGAGTTTGGGGCCTTCAGAACCGCTGAGGCTTTCAAAGCAAGGAATCTTAAGCAACAGGGCCACTCCGGGAACTACTGCCATTAAAAGGCCAATCATCGCTATTGTGTTGCAAAGCTTCTTCAAAAGATATATCTGATCTTTGCTTCCAAGATCAGTGTCAAGATCCCAGACGGTACTCCAGTACTCAATTACCTTTTCGGTTGCGCCGGGGAGAATATGATCCATGGGGTGAGTGGTGCCAGCAGGCTCATAGAATACTCTCAAGGTTCCGTCTTCACGGTTGCCGTAGTATTTATCTTTTTCTACGAAGGTTGCTTCGGGGTCAATTGTTTTGAGGACAGTAAGGGCAACATCGTTATGAACGAGCCCAAAGTCATATTGAGCTGCTGCGTCTTTGCTCTTCTTGCTGCTTTCTTCCCACTCTCCTATCAATACACCAAAGTTGCACTTAAGGGTGTCAAAGCAGCGAGTAACAGTTACGTCACAGTTACCGGTGGAAAGAATAGAGTCGATGGGGTACTGGGCATCGCAGTAGGCCTGTTCTTTTTCAGTTATTTCTTCTCCACCATCAGAATCGGGAGCCTGTGCGGCAGCTACTGCATCAAGATATCTTTGACCAATGACCACCATTGCACCTCCGAACGCGGAACCGCCCATGGAATGGCTCATTATGCCGATCCTGTCTGTATCAATGTAGTCCAATATTCCGCTGGTGCAATAATCAATAAGTGACAAATAACCAAGACCGTCAACACCGGTAGACGCCATAATCGAATCAGGCGCATTGCTTGACATACCATGGCTGTACGCATCCATTGAGATGACCATAACGCCTCGTCTTGAAAGCTCGATACAGGCAGCATCCTGCATCTCCGCACTGTTAAGCCAACCGTGACAGGTCAATACTACAGGGCATTTGTTTTCAGCACTTGCGCTCTTAGGGATATATGCGTATGCATGCAAATACTGTTGGTCATTTGTGGGCAAGTAGATGTCTTTTACTCTTACCTTAAAACCGTCAGTCTGAATTAAGCAGGCAAACAAGCTACCTAAAAGAACTAGTGCTAACGCGATACAAAGTAATCGCTTGCTGTTTTTCATTTTCTCTTTCCTTTCTCTTTATTTTTGTTTGTTTCGACGAGTTTGCTTTATTTTGCTCGCCGTTCTTGTTTCTAAAATAGCTGATTTGCACAAAAAATCAATTAAGGCTTTTGCTGTGTTGTTCATCGTTTTTATCCTCTTTTTTTGTCCTTTTCATAGTTTTTGACCTTTTGGTTTGCCAATAATTTAACTTGAACAAATGATAAACCGACAGATTGGGCAGAGTATATAAAAGGCAGAACGGACGATCCGTTCTGCCTGAAAGTTCATTTAAAGAGATACTGACGGTATATGGAAGGTGTAACGCCCTCCACACGTTTGAAAACAGCAATGAAATTGTTCGTATTCTGAAAGCCCACCTCGCTGGCAATGTGGGTAATGCTTTTGTTGGTCCCCCGGAGCAGCTCCTTGGCCTTTTCAATCTTCCGCCGGTTGATGTAGTTCACAAAGGTTTCCCCAGTCTCCTGGCTGAAGCGGCGGGAAAAATAGCTGGGACTCAGGTGACAGAGGTTGGCCATGTCTTTCATGGAAATGTTTTCCCGGGGGTGGTTATGAATATACACGACAGCAGGATAAATGGCGCTGCTTGGCTTCACAGGGAGCTGTTCCTGAGAATTTGCCGGCGTCGGACTCTCCAGCTCCCGAATCTCTTGAATTTCAATGTCTCCATTTCCCTGTTCCGCACTCATAGATAACATCCACTGATAGGTCTCCGCCTGGTTCCGGCTTTTCACGGCCCTGTCTACGGTATATTTCACAACGGAATCAATAAATTCCGCAATTTCCACGATGCGCTCATACTCCATCTCCGGCAGACGCTCATACATCTCCAGCAGATCCTTGCGCGCAGCTTCCTCCTCTGCCTGGAAGGAGCTGATTTCGTTCACCAGGCGCACAGCTTTCTCCGCGTCCTTGTTCATCAGCCGTACCTGGCCAAACATTACCGCGCCAAGGTATTTGTCCCCAACCATCACTGGCACCGCCACATCCACAATGCCGCAGTGGCAGAGATAGATATAGGGCCGCTCAAGGCGAACCGCTTCCAGCCCGGCCAGGGCGTCACAGCGGTAGCAGCGCTTGCGTGAAACCGGATTCTCACGGATGACGCTGCAAAAATCTGTACGACAACTGTGCTTTGTGACCGGGTTACCCTTGAGATCGATACAGATGATGGCGGTTCCCGTAATCTTTGCCAGTTGATCCTGCATCCTCTCCCAAAGCGGGATATCCAGGATGCTTTGCATGGTATACTCCATTCTGGCCATAGGCAATAAATCCCTCCCAATGGCGTATTGCTGTATTGCAACACTTCAAAAACCGTGAAAGGGAAAAAATAATGGACAGATTCAATGAAATGCGCAAATCAGCTCTGTCTGTAGTAAATCTGAAAGTGCGCAGATATATATGTACAATTTGTAAATATATAATGAACTTGATGTTAATAATACCTACATAATGTATATACTTTAATTCTAATTTATTTTCTCATCTTCGTAACAGAAAGAATCTTGGCAAAAAAATAAAGAGCCTGGCTCTTTATTTTCGACCGTACTCAAAACTGCACGAGTTCTTTTTCGGTGTCTTTCTCCAATTTGCTGTTTAGATTCTCAATCGCCCTGCTAATGATAAGAAGCTGCTCATCGCTTAGCGGCGCTAAATCATCAAAAAATTCGGCAAACAGGCCCTTGGCTTTGTTTTCCACATAGTTTATATAAAACTGCTTTCCTTCTTCTGTCGGCCGCAACACAATGCTTTTCATGTTTCTGCCCAGCCTGTATCGTGCCACGAATTTATATTTCAACAGTTGCTGCGTCACTTTTGTCATAGAGCTCTGCGGAATACCACAGTCTCTTGCAACCTCATTCATGATTCGGTTTTCATCTTCATGGGAAATGAGACTTTCAAGGACTTGAAAGTCCTGGGTTGAAAGTATTTTTCCGCCGCCCATATCGCGTCTTGTGTTCAACGTTCTGTTTACAATATTAGAATGCCTGGTTAGTGAAGATATTAGTCTTCCATATCTGCCATGCCACTGTATTGCCAAGGTGTTGCCGCTCCTTTGTTATAAAAATCATTGCAATATTTGCTTTATCTGTTGGGCTTTACATATAATTACACCCACGCAAATACATTTGTCAACACATACTTTTGCAACCGCTTACATATTTGACGGTTGCATTCTCGCCGCAACAATAATTGCCGTCTAAGACGAAAAGTTTCACAGGAACTCCTCCATCACCCGGTATCTCACGGAGCCGTAGGCCATATCGGAGCGCTGGATCACCGTGCCGGTCACGGCTTTCAGCACCTGTTTGCTGAACACGGTGGAGCCGAAGTAGTTATTGAAGCTGGAAACCGGAAGCACCACCCAGTCGGAGTCCTCCGGCTTGTTGGCCAGATAGTAGGCAACCAGGGTGGTCAGGTGTTCCAGCTTTACCTTGCCCTGTGCATAGGGCAGCAACCTCTCTTTCTGCTGTTCGGTCAATTCCGCCGTCATCTCCCGCAGCGGCCCCAGCGTCAGGGCGTTTGCGACGATGTCATCAAAACGGATTTGCCAGATGGCATCGGTGCTTTCCTGGAAGATGGGGATCTGGAACTGCCGCACTTTTTTCCGCCACTGCTTTTCGTACTCCTCCAGCTTCTCCGGGAATAAAGCCCGGACGCTGGCCTTTACCTTTTTCGGATTCTCTTTGGCGAAAGCGGCAATGGATCGAATGTGCCGACTGTACCAGCCGCAGCCGCTTTCATCCACCAGCTCCGAAAATTCCTCATGGAGCTCCGGAAAGCAGGTAGTGAATTCTCCGTCCCAGCCTTTCCTGCCGTCCTCCGGGATGCTGACCCAGGCGCAGAGTGCTTTCCGTGCCTGGGTCACATTTTCGTAAGGCTCTCCGCCTTGGAACAGGTATCCTCTGGCCAAGATGGTGAAGATCCGTTCAAAACCCAGAAAGTCCCGGATGGATTCAACGGTGAATCTGCCAAGATAATGCCCGGGCCTTGTGGTGTAATCTCTGAATTCCTGTACTTCGTTAAGCATCCTTCTCTGCCTCCGCCACATTCCGTTCAATCTGCTCCGGCACCAGCTCCCACAGCAAGTCCCGCTTGCCAAGCGCCACAATGTAGGGTACGGCCTGACTCAACCTCACAATGTCCTTCAAAAGCTCCCGGCACTCTTTCGCCACCGCATCCCGGTAATATTTCGCTCTGGGGTGTTCAATGTACGCCTGCATCATAGACGCAAATTCCGCCGAATCCCCAATCCGATGGAGCTGCTTACGGTCAGCGCCGATGTTGGCGTCGTCAACATCGCCCACCACATCGGCCAATACCCGGAAGCCATAGCTCCGGAAGTCCGCCAGAAGGTCGTACCATGCCGCAAAGTCCGCACCCGGCAGCCACCGGACGAGAAACGCCTCCCGTTCCTTGTCCCGCATCAGATGCCAGCTCTCTTCCCGGATGGCAGACCGCAGTCTGCTCAGGTGCTCCGGGTCAACGGTCTGGAACAGGGCATACAGCTCGTCCGTATCGTAGCTCTCTTCCTGCCCCCGGCGGTAAAGAACCCGTTCAATGTCTGCCTTGCGTTTGTTTTCTTTGGCGGGAGAGCGGCAGGAGCGAATCCGTTTCAGACAGGCTTCGTAGTCTGTCAGCAGAGCTTCCACCCGTTCCAGTGTGCGGCGGTTCAGCCTGGATTTCCAGTTCTGTTCCCGGGCGAAGGTGAACAGCTCAGAATCCGCTGCCCGTTTGGTTTGAGGCTTCTTCGTTTCCTTCTGGAGCCTGCGGGCCAGCAGTGGAAGCTGCTCCACCGGGGAATCCACCCTTTCCCAATCGGTACCGGCAAAGAACCTATCCAGCTTCTGGCGGTGGGTATCCTCATACCATTCCCGCCGTTCCCCGGCCTGTTCGACCATGGTTTTGTATTTCAAAAACGGCGTCCGCTGGATCTTTCTGTCCAGGTAGTCCGACAGGTCTGGCCGGATGCCGGTCTTGGCGGCATCGATCTCCAGACCGGAGAGGATTGCCAGCACTTCCGTTTCCTCCTTGAATTGCTTGCGCAGCTTCGGATCGGTCTTTTCGTTGTAGGCAATCACGCTCCTGTCCAGAGCGGCGTTACAGATCTGACCGATCCGTGCGGAAAAGGTGTTCTTCACTGTGGTAAACCGGGCATACCAGTCATTGGGATTCTGCTTGGGAGAAGCCAGGGAGGGAATCATCAGGAAGGGGAGATTGGCATTGTTGGTCAGGTTGATCTCCGGGTCATATTTGTTGTAGGTATAGTTTCTGCGGACACAGGCATTCAGGATGGGGTCGGCAATCGTCCGCACCAGATCGCCGTCGTAGTCTGCGCCGCCCAGACGTTCTGCCGCCAACATCCCGGCATCCACCATCACCACATCGGTCAGGTGCCCAAAGAAGGTATCCCGCAGTTCGTCCTCCGGGTATACGGACAATTGGATTTCCTCATTCCGGGCGATGTGGGGATTGCGAAGCAGGGTACAGTGCTCTTCCTTGCTGTAGACAGCGCCGGGAGCGTAGAAGCTGTTGCTGACAAATTGATCGCTCAATACCTGCGTACGGAAAGGCACATCCCACCAGGCCAGGGCGTGATTATAATCCGCAATGTAGTACAGCAGAGCAAGAAGATCTCCGGACAGATAGCGGATGTCTCCAGCAACCAGCAGCCGCCCCACGGCATAGTCCTTCAGAACCTGTTCCGCCTTGGCATCCAACTGTCTGGTGTACACCGGCTCGTTCAAAAACAGCGGATTCTTTTTCAGCACCGATGCCATGATGTACTCTCTGCTGCGCTTGGATATGTCGGGCCTGGCCAGAGCATCCAGAAAGAACGCTCTGCGGCTGTGTTCGTCTGCCCGGAGATTGTAGTACAGATGCTCCGTTGCTTTGGTCAGCCAGTTCCGCCGGTCTTCCGCCGGACTGTGATCCCAGCCACCGGGCAGATCCGCAGGACGGAATTCCTCCGGCTGGATGGAAACCGTGGCCAGGAACTGATAGTTCAGTTGGGTCAGCTCTTCCGGAACTTCCTTGCTCACGTTGGTGACATACAGAGCGTGATTATACTTCTTAAAGGATTGCCAGTAGTCGTTCCAGTCCCTGTTGCTATCCCGAAACCAGCCCAGTGCTTTGAACTGGCTGGCAGTGAGGATGATGTCCACATCCTCCACCGGATGGTTCTTTCCCCAGATGTCTTTGATGACTTGCGTATGAAATGCCTTGAAGAAGGTGTGGAAATCCACTTCATGGAGCATGCCCTTCACATAGGGCAGACGGATCTGAAAGGAAGAGTGGATGTGCCGGCCGCAGTAGGCAATGTCCAGCTTCTCCGCGAAGGCTTTGGAGATCAGGCCCTCGCCGTCGAAACAGGTGACTTCCAGCTCCTGAAGGAGTTCCCGACGGTAGAACTTCCGGGTACTGTTGCCGGTACCGTCATCCTGAACGGTGACCATAAACTCCCGGTCTGTTTTTGAACTGCACCCCATTTGTTAGACAGTATGATATACTATCTAAGAAGTGGGGTGTTTTGCTATGCCAAAAGGAGTA
>CAKTUZ010000044.1 GCA_934621605.1 uncultured bacterium
AAAAGCGGAGCCGCAGTCAGTTCGCAGCCTGCAAGGGCGTCGGCCGCAGTGGCAAACATGAACATGGGCCCGCAGCCAAGGCTTGGAAGCGGAAGTTTGGCCATATCGGTAGCGCAGGTCTTGGACGGCCCCGCCCGGCCAATCAAACCGGAGCGTCGATATGGCCATAATTGCAGCTAACATAAAATAGCTAATGGGCGGGCCGAACAAAAATTAGCGTCTTTAAGCAAAAAACTACGCAGCAAACAAGCGGACATTGCAAACGCGGAAGGCTGACACTTTATCGGGTTATAACCGAAAAGTATTATGATAACTAAAGTTTTATCAGTTATAAATTATAAAAATATTATAATTCTGAATTTATTTAGATATAACTTATAAACTTTGTTAATTATTGATTTTATTCGGTTATAACTGATAAAATTACAAAAATACAATGAACATGCGAGGGGGCGACAGATTTTGATTAAACGTGAAACTTATTTGCAAAAAATTAGACCATTCATAAATACCGACCTAATCAAAGTTATGACTGGGATGAGACGTTGTGGCAAATCAGTTATGCTAGAGCTGATAAAACAAGAGCTGCTAGCCTCCGGAGTTAGCCGACAACAGATTATATCTCTCAACTTTGAGGATATGCGTTATACCCATTTAAATAACGCACAGGCTCTGCACGACGAAGTTATTAAGCTAGCCACAGCTATTGAAGGAAAAGTTTTTCTTTTTTTTGACGAAGTTCAGGAAGTTGAACATTGGGAAAGATGCTTAAATTCTTTTCGCTTAGAATTAGATTGCGATATTTACATTACTGGTTCTAGCGCAAAATTGCTTTCCGGCGAATTGGCTACAGTTTTAGGCGGTCGCTATGTTGAATTCAATATATATCCTTTTTCTTTCACCGAATTCAAAGAGCTCTACTGTACTGTATGTAATCCTAATAGCGAACAAGAAATTTTTAGGCGGTATCTCACCTTAGGCGGTATGCCTTATTTAGCCAATTTAAACTATAGCGAAGAACCTAGCCGTCAGTATTTGCAAGACGTATTTAATTCTGTAGTTCTTAATGACATAATTAAACGCAATAAGGTTCGTGACGTCGATCTTCTAACTAGAATTATTCTATATATTATGCAAAATATAGGTAATACTTTTAGTGCCGCGTCCATTACAAAATTTCTCAAAAACGAAAGGCGCCATACCTCGACAGAAACTATACTTAATTACATCAGTTACGCTATCAACGCGTACTTTTTGTATAAGATACGCCGCGAAGATTTAGTCGGCAAACAAATTTTAAGCACAAACGAGAAGTATTATTTGGCTGATCATGGCTTACGCGAAGCTATTTGCGGTGGCAATACTAGCGATATTAACTTAATTTTAGAAAATATAGTTTTTCTCGAATCGCTGCGACGCGGTTATAAAGTGACTGTCGGCAAAGTAGGCCATAAAGAAATAGATTTTGTTGCCCAAAAACGCGAGCATAAAATATATATTCAAGTCACTTACCTTTTGGCCTCAGAAGAAACTATAACTAGAGAATTTGACGTTTACAATTTAATAGACGATAACTTCCCTAAATATGTAGTATCTCTGGACGAATTAAACTTCAGTCGTCGCGGCATTAAGCATTATCATATACGTGAATTTTTGGCTCTTGGTTCTTGGGACTAGCTCAAGAATTAACACGCTGCTGATCTTCTCTTTGGCAATTTTTCACTTCTTCTATAAACTTTTCTGCTGCCTTAGAGAAGATAGGATAGCGTTTCCAAACTAAGCCGTGCTTACATTTAATTGGAGGATCGAGCGGACGGAAGCAGAGCGTTTTGCTCTCTTTAGTATCGGCTAAAGTATTAAGCACAAACGCATATCCCACTCCTCTTTTCAGCAAAAGCATAGGCGTATTAAAAAGCAAATCAAAAGTAGCTATAATATTGAGCTTTTCTAATTCAACTTCCGACCACAAGGAAAGTTCGCGCTGTAAACCGACGCGCTGGGGCATAATAAGCGGAATATCTTCTATATCCTTGGGCCTAATAAAAGTATTTTTAGCTAAAGCACAATCACGACGCATAAGCAGGCCCCAGCAAGCTATCTCTTGCAAAACCAAATGTTCATATTTGGCAATATCTACAGGTTCAATAAAAACGCCAAAATCTAAAGTGCCATGTTCCAAATATTCGGTAATTTTTTCCGCGTCGCCATTGATAAATTGAAATTTCACATTGGGGTATTTTGCGGACATGCGATAAATCGCTTCTGCAACAATAAGAGAGAGCCCGCCGCCTATAGAAACTTCTCCGCCTATTCTGGCACTATCTTGAGCAATTTCGCGCCTGGCTTTGTCGCACAAATTGACAATTTCTACCGCGCGTTTACGCAAAAGGCTGCCCTCTTCAGTTAAAGTAATCTTGCGTTTGCCGCGAATGAAAAGTTGTTTGCCAAGCTCATCTTCAAGCTCCATCATTTGTTTAGATAGTGAAGGTTGTGCTATATGCAACGATTCAGCCGCTCTAGTTATATTGCCCTCTCTAGCTACAGCTAAAAAGTAACGCAATAAACGTATATCCAAAGTACCTGCCTCCGCTTAACTCGATATTGCCATCTTATCATACCTTATAGCTATAGTTCATTATTCTGTATACATATTTTACATATTTGCCTAAAAGTGCCATACTCTGGGCGGAGTTAAAGAGATATGATACATCGAACTATACATGCACATACAAATTCAGACACAGCTTTAATGACGGAAGGCAGTATCGTTAAGAGCATACTGTTTTTCTCTATTCCGTTAATCTTAGGTAACTTTTTACAGCAAATGTACAACACGGTTGACTCTATTATCGTGGGCAACTATGTTGGCAGCGGCGCTCTGGCAGCGGTTGGCTCCAGTGCTTCCCTTATCTTCTTGATTATCGCTTTTAGCCAAGGCTTGTCGGTCGGTTCAGGCGTAATTGTAGCTCAGTATTTGGGAGCTGGCGACAAACGAGGCGTCAATTTGGCTGTGCATACCGCTTTAGCCATTTCGGTTTTAGTCGGCTTGCTTATGACAGTAGGCGGTATAGTTTTTACTCGTCCTTTATTAGTTTGGATGGATACTCCGGAAAGCATTATGCCTGAAGCAGTCGAGTATTTGAAACTTTACTGCGGCGGTATGCTTTTTGGTACTATCTATAATATGGCCGCCGGTATTATGAACGCTGCAGGTAACTCCAAACGCTCTTTAATCTACTTAGGTGTAGCTGCCGTCACCAACATTGTTTTGGACGTAGTTTTAATTGTTTGGCTCAAGATGGGCGTAGCTGGAGCCGCTTGGGCAACGAATATCAGCCAGTTGGTTTCCGCTATTTTGGCTATGGCTTTTCTTATGCGTACTTCTGCCGATTACAAAGTGGATCTCAAACACTTAGTCATCAGAAGGAAAATGGCCGGACGTATTATAGCTATCGGTTTGCCTACCGGCATTCAAAATATGGTTATATCTCTTTCCAATGTTTTAATCCAAGCTAGCATCAACGTATTTGGGGCCTCCGCCATTGCCGGCTTTGGTGCTTTCTTAAAAGTTGACGGTTTTAACGTATTGCCAATTTTAAGTTTAAGCATGGCTATAACCACTTTTGTGGGACAAAATTATGGTGCCAATCGCATGGATCGCGTTAATAAAGGCGTCTACATTACTATCGCTATGGGCATGGCCTACACTATTGTAGCTAGCGTTTTAATGCTTATCTATTCTGAGCCGATTATGCGCATGTTTAGTCAAGAAAAAGACGTTATTGCTTGCGGACAACTGGCCATGTGGTACTTCTGCCCCTTCTACTGGGTTTTGAGCATTTTGCACACTTTGGGCGGCACTATGCGCGGCTTTGGTAAGAGTATTCCTCCTATGGTGATTTTACTTATCGCCATGTGCTTATTCCGCATAGTTTGGTTACAAACTATTTTGCCCCACTTCCCTAGCACAGATTGTATATTTGTTCTTTATCCCGTCTCTTGGGTTTTGGGCGCTGTCATGATGGCCTGGTATACCAAGCAAACCGGTCTTTTAAGACAAAAAGATACTTCGGCTATGCTTTGCCAAGCTGCCTAAATTAAGGGCAAACACTAAAAAATCAATACCGTTATTGCGTCAACTTAAAAAAAAGCGCAGTAGCGGTATTTTTTATAAGTGCAACTTATAATTTTTGCTCCAGTGCTAAACCAATCAGCTTATCGGTTTGATCGGCCATAAAAAGTGGAATATTAAGCACATCATCATCAAGCTTTAAATTATTTAAAGAAAAACGCACTCGCAACTTAACAGTGTCGCCAAAGAGCTCTTTAAATTTGCGCAAACTTTTGCCTGCGATATTAGTTTCAGCTTTTACTTCAATAGGAAAAATATCATTTTCTCGCTGGATCAGAAAATCGACTTCATAAGGTGGATTACTCTGGCTCCAATAGCGCGGTGTAACTTCGAATTGTGTTATTAAAGTTTGTAGTACGTAATTTTCTGTCAAAGCGCCCTTAAATTCTACAAATAAGCGATTGCCTTCGCCAAAAGCACTGGGAGCTAATTGAGCTAGACGGCGCAAAATACCAACGTCTACCAAATAAATTTTAAAAGCAGATAAGTCATCATAAGCGGACATAGGCAAACCAGGCTTGCTGCTGCGATAAATTTTATGTATTAAACGCGCCTCGACTAGCCATTGCAGAGCGTCTTCATATTCGCGAGCTCGAGCCCCCTCTTTTACAGCTTTATAAAGGAATTTCTTGTTTTCCCTAGCTAGTTGCGAAGGCAAAGAATGCCAAATAAGTGAAAGGCGAGGAAACTCTTTTAAGCTTGGATGTTTGGCAAAGTCGCGTTCATAAGCGCCAATAATATTAGCTAAGGCCGTTTGCATAGCTTCCACATCTTTAGCTTCAGCCCAAAGCCGTACAGACTCTGGCATGCCGCCAGTAATGTAGTACATTTTAAGCTTTTCGCACAAAGGATTAAAGAAAGCGTCAGGCAGCGGCTCTATTGTATTTACACTATCCAAATAGGCGACTAAATTAGCGTCACCGTTAGCCAGCAAAAACTCTTGAAAAGTCATGGGGTCTATTTGCAAAAAATCGACTTTGCCAACTGGAAAAGATGATGGCTTAGCTAAAGCTATGCCCAATAAAGAGCCAGCGCAAGCTACATGATATTGGGGAGCATCTTCGCAAAAGTATTTCAAAGCGTTAAGCACTTCTGGACAATCTTGTATTTCGTCAAAGATAATAAGCGTTTTTTCCGCTTCAATCTTTTGCCCACTAGCCAATATTAAATTTTGCAAAATACGCTCTACATTTTTCGTTATGCTAAAAAATTGCTTATAGTCCGGATTTTCGTCAAAGTTGAAATAGGCTGTATTTTCGTAGAAACGCTTGCCAAATTCTTTTAGCAACCATGTTTTGCCAACCTGACGCACTCCCTTAACAATCAGCGGCTTGCGATAGGGAGAATTTTTCCATTTTATAAGCTTATCCAAAGCTAATCTTTCCATAAGCGGCTCTTCCCTTCACACTTTTATATGTATTTATGTGTAAATTATCACATAATTATATATAAAAATGTGATTTTTATCACATAATTATGTGTTTTTGTGTGAGACAGGCAAGCTAAGCCTGTATTAGTTTTGTTATACCCTAGTTTTAGTGGGTATAATTAGGGTATAATTGGGGTATAACTCAATACGAAAGTAATATCTCACAGGGGATGCGCTATGGACTTACTCGCAATACAGGCTCGTATGGCGGAACTGGAGCAGCAAATTGCCAGTCTGCCTGCCGGTTCCATTACAAAGAAAATTATCAATGGCAAGGAATATTTTTATCACCGATGGACAGAGAATAAAAAACGGCGAGAGAAATATATTCCTGCGGACGAATTAGAAAATTTCCGTGTTCAGATTGAGCAGCGCAAGGAACTGGAACAAGAGCTAAAGACGCTGAAGAGACGTTTGCCCAAAGCCAAAAACGTAGCCCCTTCCGCATTTACTACAAACATCCGCACTGATAAAGCTCTGCGTTCCTTTGCCGCATCAATTTGCAAATATCGTAAGCGAGAGTGTTTTCAACAGCTACATAATTTCGTCCATGGCGAACCGCAAGACAAAGTATTTATTCTCTACGGCCTGCGCCGGACAGGAAAAACCACCATGATCCGCCAGATTTTCGCGGAGATGAACGACGTAGAACTATCCCAAGCAGCATTTATTCAAATTACAGCCAAAGACACGCTGGCTAATGTCAACCGCGACCTCAAAGCTTTGGAAGCACAGGGATTCCGTTATGTATTCCTCGACGAAGTGACACTAATGGATGATTTTATTGAAGGTGCAGCACTATTTTCTGATGTGTTCGCCACCTGTGGTATGAAAATCATACTCTCTGGCACAGACTCTTTGGGTTTTATCTTCACTGAAGATGAGCAACTCTACGACCGCTGCATTCTGTTGCACACCACCCTTATCCCCTACCGGGAATTTGAATCCGTGCTTGGAATCCACGGTATCGACGAGTATATCTGCTACGGCGGCACCATGAGTCTTGGTGGCGTCCACTACAATGAAACCTCCACATTTGCCAGCAAAGAAAGTGCCGACGAATACGTGGATACGGCCATTGCCCACAACATTCAGCACTCTTTGCGCTGCTACCAATACGAGGGACATTTCCGCCATTTGCGAGATTTATACGAGAAAAATGAGCTAACTAGTGCAATAAATCGTGTGGTGGAGGATATCAACCACCGCTTCACTCTAGAAGTGCTGACAAAGAATTGGAAATCACATGATCTCAGCATTTCTGCCAGCAATCTTCGTCGAGATCGCAAGGCCCCTACAGATATTCTTGACCGCGTTGATCTTGTAGCTGTCACTGACAACTTACGAAAGCTGCTGGAAATCCGCAACAAAGCCGAACAGACCGTAGAACTTGACGATATTCATGCAGCAGAGATCAAAGAGTATCTAAACTTATTAGATCTGACGCAGGAGATCGATGTATTGCATCTGCCACACGTCAACACGAAATCCAGCCGCACAGTAATCGCCCAGCCTGGTCTACGCTACGCGCAAGCGAATGCTCTAATCCATAGTTTGCTTTTAGATGAAACCTTCAGTGCGCTTTCTCTAGCAGAGCGCACCGCTGTACAAAACCGCATTCTGACCGAGATCAAAGGGCGAATGCTAGAAGACATAGTCCTGTTGGAAGCCAAGCTGGCGAATCCTAAAAAGCAAGTATTTGTCTTGCAATTTCCGGTAGGTGAATTTGATATGGTTATATTTGACCCGGAAGCCGGCTCTTGCCAAATTTTCGAAATTAAGCATAGTCAGGAAGCTGTCCCACAGCAGTACCGCCATTTAATCGACAAAGAAAAATGTGCTCAAACAGAACATCGTTACGGCCCTATTACCGGAAAGTTTGTTTTATACCGTGGAAAAAGTCAGTTGGTAGATGATATTCAATATCAGAATGTAGAAGAATATTTACAAAGCCTTGCCTAATAATGCCGCTACTACGTCAACTTAGCCAAGCGCAGTAGCGGCCTTTTTTATAAATGCAACTTGCTTTATTATGCAAAGCACTAAATGCTACTTATACCAAAAATATACATAAAATATTTTTATTTTATATTGACATTAAATAAGAGATTATTCTATAATTTATTTGTAAGCAATACCAAATATGGTACGCTTAATTATTTAATATTAGGCGGTCATAATTATGTCAGTAGTTAAGACAGAAAGATGGCAATCGGTTTGCTCAAAATGCGGCAAAGGCGGCTCGGCTCGTACATGCTACGAACGGCCCAAAACAGCCCCTTCGAATATTAGTGGCCCTTGTCCCAATAGTTCAGACAAGAAGCACAAACCGAGGTGGGTAAAAGTATCCTAGCTCCGCATAAATAACATAAACTATATAAGCGAAGGTCGCTCTCTCCATATGGCAAGAGCGGCCTTTTTTTGTGGATTCGCTGGTATAAAAGCAGAGAAAATAGGCAAAGCACAAATAGTGGACATTTTTGGGGCAGGGCAAAGGCGGCAAGCTGCGGAAAGTGCTTAGCGTAATTTTTTACGATATGGGAATATAGCAGCGCAATGATTACCGGCGAACTGAAAAACAAAATAGACAGCCTTTGGAAGGACTTTTGGGATAGTGGTATATCTAATCCTTGGAATGTAGTCGAGCAAATGACTTACTTAATGTTCATTCGCGACCTGGACGACGCTGACCTAAAGCATCAAAAAGAAGCGGAAATGCTTGGTTTAGGTGAATACAAAAGCATTTTCAATGAAAAAGTTAAAGTCGTATACTCTCCGGAGGACATACAAGAAATAGATGCCAATAAGCTTAGATGGAGCCAATTTAAAGATTTAGAAGCCAGCCAAATGTATGCTTTGATAAAAAATGGCGTCTTTCCGTTTATAAAAAAATTACATGGCGACAAAGAAAGCGCTTATGCCAAATATATGGATGACGCCATATTTCAGATTCCTACACCAGCTCTTTTAAGTAAGGCTATCACAAAACTGGACAAGATTTATGCCGATCTAAATAGTCTAAAAAATGCCGACGTGCGCGGCGATATTTATGAATATTTACTCAGCAAATTATCCACTTCAGGTATCAATGGCCAGTTCCGTACTCCGCGCCATATTATCAAAATGATGGTAAAACTTATGGAGCCTACGGAAAAAGACACCGTTTGCGATCCAGCTTGCGGCACTTTCGGCTTTTTAGTGGGAGTCAGCGAATATTTAGCTGCCAACAAAAAGAAAGAAGTTTTCTTCAACAAAAAAAATAAAAAGCACTATATGAACGAAATGTTCCATGGTTACGACAAGGATCCCACCATGTTGCGTATCGGCGCTATGAATATGATGGTACATGGAGTGGATAATCCGCACATTGAATACCGCGACAGTCTTTCCGAACAAAACCCAGATAAAGACCAATATACTTTAATTTTGGCCAATCCGCCCTTTACAGGCAGCTTAGATGCCAATGATGTTTCTAGTGATTTAATAAAAATTTGCAATACTAAAAAAACAGAATTGCTTTTCTTGGCTCTTTTCTTGCGTGCGCTAAAATTGGGCGGTCGCTGCGCTTGTATTGTGCCTGACGGCGTACTCTTTGGCTCTAGCAAAGCTCATAAGCAAATTAGAAAAGAAATTATCGAAAACAACCAGCTTTTGGCGGTTATTTCTATGCCTTCGGGAGTATTTAAGCCTTACGCCGGCGTGTCGACAGCTATTTTAATTTTCAACCGCACCGGTAGCGGCGCTACTGACAAAGTGTGGTTCTACGACATGAAAGCCGACGGCTTTAGTTTAGACGACAAGCGCCAGCCTATCGAAGCTAACGATATTCCCGACATTATTAAACGCTACCACAATTTGAAAGACGAAGCAGCCCGCACCCGCACCGAGCAATCTTTCTTGGTGGATAAAGAGGAGATCGTAAAAAATGGCTACGATTTGTCTATCAATAAGTACAAAGAGATTGAATACGTCCCCGTCGAGTATGCCCCCACCAGCCAGCTTTTAGCTGAATTGAAAGAATTGGAAGCGGAAATAGCTCAAGGTTTAACTGAATTGGAGGCTATGCTGTAGGTTATGAAAGTTAGATTGGGCGATATTTGCGAGATATTAGATCATAAGCGTGTGCCTGTAGCTTCAAATTGCAGAGTTAACGGGCCTTATCCATACTACGGCGCCAACGGCATACAAGGCCATATTTCAGATTTCATTTTTGATGACGAGTTAGTATTAGTAGCTGAGGATGGCGGAAATTTTGATAACAAAAATAAACCAATAGCGTACCGAGTTTCTGGAAAATGTTGGGTAAACAATCATGCCCACGTACTCAAGCCAAAAGAAAATGTCGATGTTGACTACCTGTGTTACTCCTTAATGTACAAGGATGTTTCAAAAGTAGTTAATGGAGCTACTAGAAAGAAGCTAACAAAAAGCAGTCTTGTGAATTTAGAGATACCGCTTCCGAACATGCAAAGGCAACGTGTCATTGTACAAATTTTAAATTACTGCTTTAAGCTTATACAGAATTATCAAAAATCGTTATGTTTATTAGATGAGTTAGTCAAATCCCGATTTATGGAAATGTTCGGAGATCCATGGAACGATTCAAATAAATACCCATTAGAACGTCTCTCTAATTTATCAGAAAAAATTACTGATGGGGTTCATAAAAAACCGACATATACGCAATCTGGGCGTCCTTTTCTATCCGTTGTAAACATAAACAAGCGTGTTGTCGACTTTAGCAACTGCAAATTTATATCGAATAACGATTTCGATTTAATAGCTAAATCTAATATCGCTAATAAAGGAGATATTTTATACACAAAAGTAGGCGCAACATACGGGATAGCAGCTCACGTAGAAACTGATATAAAGTTTGCATTGTACGTTAGTGTTTGTCTCATAAAGCCGAAACACAATATTATAAATTCATGTTTTTTGGCTCACTCAATGAACATGCCATATGTAAAGTACCAAGCTGATCGTAGAGTAAAAGGTATAGGAGTTCCAGATCTTCATTTAAATCAAATAAGAGAATTTTCAATTATCGTACCTCCTCTCCCTCTCCAGCAGCAGTTTGCTGCCTTTGTGGAAAAGGTCGACAAATCAAAATT
>CAKTUZ010000045.1 GCA_934621605.1 uncultured bacterium
AGCATTCTTAATGTTGTACTCTTGAATAAGTCTGCTGACAATTTCACGTTTTCCATCAGTCATCTGTATATGATGAATCGGGCGTTTCTTTTTCTTGGCCATAAAAATGCCTCCTATGATATTTTTAATTTACCACAGAAGGTTTAATAGTTTAGATCTATTTTTACAGACTTTTATTCACAGGCTCCTCAGCTGAGCCATGGGGAGTATGTCAAAAGGGCTGGAACTATTATGAGCGAAAGCGCTAGTATTGTATTGAAAAATCGGAGTCTTACGAACGTGGAAAGAAGCAGAATAGGAATTTTGGGCGGTACTTTTAATCCTGTACATTGCGGTCATTTGCGTGTAGGTATAGAGATAAGTGAAAGAACTGGCTTAGACAAAATTATGCTAATGCCTAATTATTTGCCACCACATCGCGATGCACCTAAAGTTTCGGCTCAAGATCGTCTTATGATGTGCTGTTTAGCAGCTAAGAGCAATAAGCTTTTTACTGTCAGTGATATTGAAATAAAGCAAAAGAAATTATCTTATACTTTGCACACTTGTCAGCAGTTGGTAGAGCAGTATCCAGAAGCTTCTTTTTCTTTTATTACGGGCTCCGATTCTTTGGTAAAATCCGTTTGGTATCGTTTTGACGATATTTTAGAATTACTTGAACATTTTTATGTAATACATCGCCCCGGTGTCGATTTGGAAGAATTAAAGAATAAGCTTGCTGAAATGAACCTACGAAATGCTTACAAGATGGTCTGGTTCGAAGCACCGGGGTTGGACATATCGTCAACTTATATTAGAAAAATTCTTTCTGAAGGACGTTCGGCTCAATATTTAGTTCCTGATAGTGTTTTGGAGTATATTAGAGTACGCTCTTTATTTTAATGTAGTTTAGTTCTCTGTAAAACAGTAATAATTTGTGTTATCGTTAAACTGTACAGAGGGGAAGTAGCTGCTTTTTCGAAAAACTCGGCGCTTTGAGCGTTTTGTTGTAGCAGAGCCTCTTTGCGGGAAAGGAAATTTTGCCTATGTATCGTCACAATCGTCGGCGCCGGTATGCGTTTACCTTAATAGAGTTGGCTATAGTTATTGCTCTTATTGCTTGTGTAGCTGTCGGCATTATAGGATCTTTTCGAAGCAGACGTGAAAAACAATATCGTCAGGCTTGTCGATCAAATATCTTGCGTTTGGCCAGTTGGCTTGAGGCTAGTAAGGTTGAGCGCGGTTTGTATTTTAACGAGCATGGTGGTAGAGAAGCCTCCTATGCTAATACCAAAAAGTTTGAAGAGTGGTACAAAACTCCCTGTCCGTTTTATCGTTGTCCTTATGGTAATCCCGCTTACGCTCGAAACAATGTGGCCGAGAATGAATATACCTACATATTCTATACTACTTACTCTGCTTATACTATAAAATGTACTTGTAAACATCCTGATGGAGCTTCCCCTCAGTATTCCAGTTTGGCTACCAACGGTTGGGTAGATGGGGCAGATGATGTTGGTAAATGAAATGATTGTTTAGTCTGGTATTGTCTAGCGTTAGTTGCAATTGAAAACAAGCCCTCTTCGGTAGTTGCCGAAGGGGGCTTTGTTTTATTCTTATAAGTTATATTTTAGAACTTGAAGTTAAGGTAAGTACTTACCAAGAAGCCTTGCCAATTAAAGGGGTGGGCGCCTTTTTGTGGGCCGTAGGTTAAGTTCATCGCTGGGATACCGGGACTGGCGAAAATTTCTTCATCCATGCGGTCTTTGGTACTGATAAATTCACCTAAAGCGCCCCAGGACATACTGTCGTTAATATCCCAGTCAATGCTGATATTGGGAATACGTTGCTCCAAATTGATAATATCGAAATCACTGGAACAGATGCTGTTAGCGTAATTATTCATTACGCCCAAGTGATCCAAGTGACCGAACATATCTATCGATTTATATCCGGTATGAAGGCGCAGGTTATTAGCTATATCGTAATCTAAATTAACTTGCCAGGCATCTAAGTAAAAGTTTACATAGTTCTGGCTTTCGGCTCCAAAACGAGTTGGAGTACTGATTAGACTGGATAGCTGGGAGTGACGAGTAAAGTGTGTGCTGCGGGCTCCTCCAGATAGAGTAATACAACGTTTGCTTTTCTTGGGCTCTACCGGATACTTGAAACCTACACCTAAAGACCAGCTAGTTGCTTTGCCACGTGGATTTTCTAATACTTTACCTAGGGCGTTAGTGCCGTCACTGGCAAATGTTTCGGAAGAAAAACCACAGAAAACTGGATCCATAAAGCCGGGAGAGAAACCTAAAACTGTGGTGTTAGGTGTGCCGGGAGCTATAGAGTTAGCTGAGTAGCGTACATCCTGACAAGAAGTTTTAGTTTGCTCCAAGTCTTTGTATTCAAAAGTAAACTTACCTGTGCGACAGAAACGCCAATCCAGTTTAGCTGTCCAACCTTTGCGGTTATGGGTAAAAGTATTGGTATCATGCAAAGAGTAGAGTGAGTTGTAATAATTAAAACCGGGTACATTCCATAAAGTGTTGCCTATGCCGTTGATCGTAGGATAATTGAGTACGAAAGGATCGTAAGTGGGATCGGTTTTTACATAGGTACCTTGGATATTCAAAATATTTTTAAACATTTTGAAATCGGCGCCTAAACGATAAGCGTTACCTTCGACTGAATAGGAAGAGTGTATGGAAGGTTTATAATTAGTATGGGCATAGTCGGCGAATATATCTGGCTTAAAGTTTCCTAAGTCAAATTCGTAACTGGCGCTGAAACCGTAATTTAACATATCCTGAGCGCCGATGCCTCCTACGTTGGGGACGCCGGGAATGCCGGTAATGCCGTCGTTGCCTGCTGCTCCTACCATAGCGATAGGACGTTCATCAGTAGTTGAGCCCATGCCGGCTACAGCTGGGGCGCCAGGGCCGCCTAATTGGTTTATATAATAACCATTAGGGTTTACCCAGTTTAGAGTAAAGTTGTCTTGGAAGTGCAACCCAGAAGAGGCGTTGTCATATAAGCCGCAATCTCTAGCGTGAAGAATATTGGCTTTGAAGTTGCCTTGTCCGTCTCTAAAGACTAATTCTAAATTGGCACCTGTGGCTCGGGATTGATAACCGTCTTCGTCAAAAAGACTATTGGCAATGCCGTTGGCTAAACGAGTGCCCATAAGTTCCCATTTAAAAGTAAAATCTGAAGAGAGATCCGTTTCGCCTTTGAGTTGGACTCCGTAAGTATTCAGGTAGTACTCGCCCCAAGCATTGGGATTGCGTTCTGGCACATAGACTAAGGGTGAAAAATTCTGCTCTTTTAAGCTACCGACTGTTAAGCGAGTTTTACTGGGCTTATGTAAAAGCCAGAAATTATCTAGAGCCAGCTTGGCATAGGGAGAGTGTTCTAGACCTTGAGTGCTGTTATTGGCTCCGATAGTGGAAGTAAAAGGATTACTTAAATAAGCTTGCGGAACGCCCCAGAAAGCGTCCATGACTTTGTTGCCGCAACTGGAATAAGCGCTGAATTCGGCTCCACCTTCCAGATAATTGCCTAAATCGAATTTAGTGCCGAGTATAAGTTGTTGAGAAATGCTGGTGCCGCTAACCATGGGACGTCCGGTAGACCAGTCGGTGACAGAAGCTACGCCGAGAAAAAAAGTATTAAAAGTCAAACCGGCAGCTACAGAAGGAGAAGGAATAATGCCACCGGCTCCGGTGTTGCTACCTACTGCTGTGGTGTAGTCCAAAATAGGAGGTTTCCCCAAAGAACCGATACCTACGTTGCGTAACGAAGAAGTGGTTATGCGAGCTTTGTATTCTCCATAGAAACTGATCCGTTCTAAATCATTGACACGGCTGTCTAATTTGGCTACTTCGGCTTCTAAGCGTTCGGTTCGAGCGCCTAAAATATTTAATTCATCCTTAAGGCTGGCAGCCAATTTTTGCAATTCGTCAAGTTCGGCTTTGGTGGCTAAAGTGGCATGTTGATTTTGCAATTGACTTAAAAGACGAGCTACGATGATGGCCACTTCCCAACGTGAAGCTTGGCGATCTCCTTTAAAAGTTCCGTCAGGATAACCTTCTATTAATCCTTTGGCAGCCAAAGTGGCTACGGCGTCACGGGCCCAAGTGTTTTCCGGTACATCCGGGAATAAAGGAGCGGCCCAAGCAGGGGCAAAAGCGCTTAAGCCCAGGAAAGCTCCTAAAATCGGAGCTATATGTTTAATAGTCATTACTTGTTAATATCCTAGCAATCGACAATCTTTCAGCAGCCGAAGAATAATGCTAAACGGCTTTGATTGAACGATAATGATCAGCTGCCGGGAATAAAACAGCAGCCTGCTCAAAAAAGCTTTTACTGCTTGTATTGTTTTTCTATGATTCCTGCCTTTTTATTGAATGGCTTTCAATTTTTTTTAGACATTAAAATTGGTTATTAAACAAAATATCTTTATTGCAGAAACAAAAGTGATTTGCTAACATTAAACAACATTGGCGTCGGCTGATACTTGGCGTCTTATCATTAAATTGCAAGTATAGGTGTTTGAGTATATATGAAAAAGTTTTTCCTTACTTTGGGTTGTTTATTAGCTGTAGCTGTTGCTCCGGTTTGGGCCAATTTGGCTGAGCGTCTTACTTGGGTAGACAATATCCCCGGCCTTCGTGTTGTAAAATACGAAGAGTCTATGCATAAAGTGGAAAAAGATTATGTCACTACCAATACTCAGAGAGAGTATAACCAAATTGTCAACGGCCTTAAGAAGAATGGCTGGCGTATTGTTAAAACCGAAGTCGAAGATGGTTTAACGACGATGCCGGAAATTACCGCTGTTAAAGATGGTATGAAGTTTAAGCTTGAAGTTGATCAAGATGTCAACTATGCCGGTAAAGAAGTGTACAAATTTGAAGTAAGTTTGAAGTCTTACAAATAAGCTATAAACTAAAGAGGTCTCGAGAGTTATTCTTCTCGAGGCCTCTTTAGTTTACTGGGGACGCTTACTTAACTTTACATAGGCCAAACCGGCTATCGCCCCTCCCAAGTGTCCCCAGTTATCCAAAATAGTTAAGCCCATGAAGTAGGTCATAGCCAAACCTATAACCAGAAACAGAACGGCTCCTTGGCCGTAAGCTTGGGCTCGCTCTGTTGAACCGAGAGACCAGCGCTTATTGTAGGCCCAATATGCAGTCAGCAGAGCAAATATGCCTGTGGAAGCGCCGATACCGCCGGAATGGACATTGAATAATACGGACAATATATTGCCGCCTATGCAGCCGCATAAAAACAATGTCGCAAAATGTCTGTGACCAATTAGTTCTTCTAGTTCTGGGCCTATGATGTACAGGCAGTATAAATTGCATAACAAATGCATCAGACCACCGTGCAAAAAAGCGGCTGTAACCAAGCGCCATACTTCCAGAGGAGCATAAGATGGCGTATAAGGCGATAACCAAGGGAAAATTAGTATACGAAATTGGAGTGGCCATATAAGTTGTAAAGCATAAATTGCAGCACAGACTACTGTAATAATTTGAGTAACTTTAGGAGAGCGTTGTGCTATTTTGCCGCCGGGTGATTGGTATTTCTCTAAGATTTTTTGCTGAAAATCGGAAGTTATTATGCCTGTTCCTCCACATGATTCGCAGACTTTAGAACAAGGGACTGTTTTTGTCCCTTTACAGACTCGGCAGGGAAGTGAATTGCCCTGGCTGTTACGTCCGGAAATTCCGCTACCCTCGCAATTAGGGCAAATCATGCGGCCACTGCCGTGGCAATCAATGCATACTCCGCTGCCTTTACAACGCGGGCAGAGGCGTCCTGTCTTAGTTGAGTCGGAGCGGGCTGCTGCAGCATTTGAAAAAGGATTAAGCTCGGTTTTTGTGGCACTAACATTGGGTGTGTGATTGTCTTGCGTCATACTCGGTGTTACTACTACACTAAGTTTTATTAGACCTTTGCTTGGTATATAATTGGCATTATATGTAGAAAGATGATAAACTTCGCTTATGAATATAATAAAGGACAGCTTTTATAACTTGTGCCTAAGCTGTTCGGACCAAGAATTAAGCCGGAAAAATAATCAGAAGAGGCGTGTGTTCTATTGGGCCGTGTGCAGTGCTTTATTAGGTATTTGGTCGTTGGCTCCGGTTTATGCCGATGAAATCAGAGCCGAGGTGCGCACTGTAAACGGACATAAGGAAATTGTTTACACTAATGCTGCTAACGATTCTTTTATGCATGGCAGCAGTTATCCCACTTATAAGGGAAACAGGCGTTCTTCTTCCAAAAAAACGGTTGCTACTACCTCTAAAAAAAATATTTCAGCTCACTCAACTTTAGGAACCTCTTCTGCAGCCAAAGCTGCTCCTCAAGGCAAGCGTCGTCCCGATGGCACCTATGAATTTGCTCCGCCGCAATACAAAGTTTACGAAATTAAGTCTAAATATTCGTATGGAGATGAGTGGTCTTTTGCTACTTTCGATTCTGCTAAGCGACAGCCGCGTTTAGTCAGTTATTACGGTTGGGATCCTAATGATTTACAGCAAAAACAACGGACTTGGGTAGAGGTCGATCTTAATCCCATTATTCTGAAGTATGCCAAAATTTGGGGCGTTGATCCTTTGTTGGTGGAAATAGTTATTTGCCATGAGTCTGGTTTTAATCCCAATGCTGTGTCTCCGGCAGGGGCGGTGGGTCTTATGCAACTCATGCCGGCAACTGCTTCCGGTTTAGGTGTGTATGACGCCTTTGATGTTGAGCAAAATATTGCCGGCGGTACTCGTTATATCGCTTCTCAGCTGGAACGATTTAACAGTGTTCCTTTGGCTTTAGCCGCTTATAATGCTGGCCCCGGAGCCGTTATGCAATATGGAGGGGTGCCTCCCTATTCCGAAACTCAATATTATGTTGACACTATCTATGGCGAGTATTTGGCCGGTAAGAGAGCCAGAGAGGGCAGGTAGAAGTTGCTTTTAAGAGACTGCTTAAAAAATAATAATTGGTCTAAAATTTTATTGCCGGTTTTGTTTTGTGCAGTTGTCTTTTTTGCGACTTCTCTGAGCGCTTGGGCAGAAGAAATTATTTGCAATAAGTGCGGTCGGGCAATTTATGGCACTTATTACAAATTTGGCAACAAGATTGTCTGTCCCAACGACTTGCCACGTTGCGTTGTTTGTGGACGTACTTGTACGCAGTATTATACCAGAAATGACGGAAAAATTGTTTGTAAAAAAGATGCCGTAGCTATTGCTCCGGTTTGTTCGTGTTGTCATAACCCCATATTGGTGGGAAAATATATGCATCTGCGCGACAATCTTTATTCTTGCATCAAATGCGAAAAGGCCGGATTGCCGCGTTGTTTTCTTTGTAATTTACCTATAAGTAGCGGTGGTTTGGTTTTTTCTGACGGTCGTCGTCTTTGTGCTTTTCATTCTGCTACTGCTGTAAATGATCAAAAATCAGCTCAAGTTTATTTTCGTAAAGCTAAGTCTCTGATCAATCAATATATTTCGCCTTCTATCAATATAAATGATGTTGTGGTAACTATTTATATTGTCGATCAGAATGTTTTGGCTCAAAAAATGCGCTCCGGCGAAGAACAAGATCCGTCTTTAAAATTAACTTGTGGCAAAACTTTGGAATATCACGTTGGAGGTAAAAAAATTTATCGTATTTATATCTTACAGGGACTGCCCTCAGAAGATTTCCTAACTACTATGATTCATGAATGCGGCCACGTTTGGCAATTGTCCCATAAGGTTAGACGTCTGGGATTGCGTCAGCAAGAGGGGTTTTGCGAGTGGTTAAGTTATAAAATCAATAAGCAGTTGCGTCGCCAAACTCAAATTTCGTTGTTGGAAAACAAAAATGATTCGATTTATCATGCTGGTTTACAAGAATATTTGGCATTAGAAAAACAAAAAGGCAAGAAGGAAGTTCTGCGCAGTGCCTTGGGATACTAGGGCAGGTATTGATTGGGTTGTATAGAAAAAATGCTTAATTGAAAGTGTAAATTTAGGGAGATTTTTTATTATGGCCGAAGAGCGCCGTCCCATTTTGCAAGGTGAATATAAACTAGTTAGTGTTTTGGAGACTGTCGGAGACAGTATCATTTATCGCAGTCAGTCTGTAAGTCATTCTGAGCGCGTATATGCTATTCGTGAGTTTAAGCTTGAGGGCTACGAAGCTCCTGAAAAAAGGGCTATGGTCTCTTCTTATTTTCAGCCTATTGCCCAAGGCTACATGGATTTTATCGATCCTTGCCTCACTTCTTTGCGCGATTTCTTTATCGAAAACGGTTATATATACTTCGTTTTCGATTATGTGCCTGGACGTCGTTTGAGTGAGTATTTCCGTGCTCGTCAACGTCCTTTCCCTGAAAATTTGGCTCTGGACATTGCTTACAAGGTCGCTAAAGCTTTAGAAACTCTTCATTCCAGCAAGCCTGTTAAGTTTTTCGCCGATATGTCTATGTCGAATATTATTTTGGCTTCCAACGGCTATGCTATGTTGACTGACTATGGTTTAGGAAAACTTTTGGTAGATTTGCCTGTTGATGCTCCCCGTATGGGTACTATCGGTTATGCTGCTCCCGAACAATATGGTTTGGCTGGTATTGTCAGCCAATCTACTGATATTTATGGGTTGGGTGTACTTATGCATCAGATGGTCACCTATATAGATCCGGTCGATCATCCCGGAAAGTTAGCTCCTATTGCCGATGTCAATCCGGCTATTAGTGATGAATATATAAAAATTGTACACATGGCCACCCGTACAGATCCCAAGAAGCGTTTCTTGTCCGCTGCCGATATGGCTGCGACTATTCGTTCTATTTCTCCGGGCCGTGGTAAGAGCTATAAAGTGTTGAAACGTGATTTATGGGGCGAGTTTTTAGCTTCTCTGAAAGCTCCTTTTACTGGCGCTAAGTAGCTCTTATTGTTTTATTGAATAGTGGCCGTCCCCTTATTGTAGGAGGTACGGTCTTTTTTTTACAAAGTTCTGTAACAATAAAAAAGCTTCCGAATTTTGGATTCTTTCCTAAAAACTCGGAGGCTTTTTATTGGTTATTTTTTAGCCTTTAAGAACAGCGAAAAACTAAAGAAGCTTTATCTTTTCAGCCATCTTAATTCTATCTGGAGGAATTTCGGCCATGCCTACGCGATACTTGCCGTCTACAATGCCCTTCTCATCGATAGTGTGACCTTGCTGTTTGAGTTGGTTGAAGTATTGCTCGGCTACTTTCTCTCTAGGAATAGCTCGGTCAGACTCAATAGCTACACTGGTACCGTCTACAGGCTTGTTGTTCTCATCTACAAAGAAGAATCCCCAATGGATTAGACGGCCTAAGAGGCGCAGACCTTCGCGATGATGGCTCACAGCGGCTCCGAGGCGAGCGTTGCTCTCTTCATGGTGGCCTAAGGAATTTTCTATATCGGCCAAATTGCGCAGTAAGGAGGCAATTTGCAAATGCAATTCTCCGCTCTGAGGCAGAGCTTTGATGCCTTCTTCAAATACGGCCAAAGCCTTGTCAAATTCTTTGCGGCGTACATAATAGTGAGCTTTGTGGAACCAAAGTTCGGGACTGTCGGGATCGAGCTCAATGGCTTTTTCGAAAGAAGCCACGGCCTCGGCTTGACGATCTGGAATAAGAGCTAAGGAGATACCGTTAATTACGTAGAGTTTAGCCTGATCGGGATATTTGGCTAAAACTGGCTCCAAGATTTTAACGGCCGATTCAGGTTCTCCCATGCGGTCATAGGTCATAGCCATATTGCCGACAGGGATATAATCGTCGGGATTCAACTCTAAAGACTTATCGAAGAATTCCTTCGCCGTTTCGAGCTCTTTTTGATTGGCTTCCTGATCGTCTGAATGAATATTATTCATATGAGCTTCACCAATGTGGTTGAGAACTCTGGCTCTGTCTACATTGCTGAGATCGGTCTTTAAGGCCTCGGTCAAGTACTCGATAGCTTTGGGGAAGTGGCCTAACTTGAGTAAACAATTTCCCAAGTGGAGTTTAATTTTTGGGTAATTGGGATCAAGCTGATTTACTTTGTCAAAGCATCCGGCAGCCTGGCTGAGATTGTCATGTTCGCTTAAAAAAGCGCCAAGTTCGAAAAGGCAATCCGTATTCTCGGGCATGTCTTTGCAAGCTTGAGTGAGAACCTTGAAAGCCTCGTTGGGTTTGTCCATATCTTGAAGTAAGCTGGATTTAGCGCAGTAAACTTTGCCATTTTGGGGGGCAAGTTTAATGGCCTTCTCTACGGCTTTGAGGGCTTCTTCAAGATTATCGTCGTCTTCTAACTGCTCGGCCAGCTCCAGGAGCTCGTCAGCGCTGGAGATGGAATCTATATCTTTAGTCATAATTCGCGCATATTCAATTGAGACCTAGCTTTTCCTTTTGCGGTCGAATCTACTTAGAGCTATGATAAAGAATTGCTGCGGATTGTAAAATTAAGTTGAACACATAAAAAAACCATAGCCTCGCTCATGTGGTAGAGTATATCTGCAACAAAA
>CAKTUZ010000046.1 GCA_934621605.1 uncultured bacterium
TCTTGGACGGCTCCGCCCGGCCAATCAAACCGGAGCGTCGATATGGCCATAACTGCAGCTAACACAAAAATAGCTAACGGGCGGGCCATACACTAATTAGCGTCTCTACAATGAAAAACTACGCAGCCCAAAATGCAATTGCACACCTCACACAAACTATGTTTAGTAAGCTGAAGTAATTTGTAACGGTACAAACTTTGGCAAGTCCACCTTGAAATCGCCGACTTTAAGTTCATGAGTTTTTGGTGACTGTTCTAAATCTAACAGATACTTGTTGCTTCCATTACCAGCACGTGCGAAAGTTTCAGTGTACTGTACGAGCGCTGGACTAGCTACAGCTTCAGGATATTCATTTGCTCCTACTAAGCTTTCATCAATAAAGAAAGGTGCACTCCTGTACTTTGCGACATTATTAACAAACATATTAAAACGGCCGACCACACGCATATTCCAATACAAGCTTTGATGTGGATTTGACTCAGGAACATAGCTGAGATTTCCATTATCTTCTTTAGCAAAGCAAAGTTCAGACTCAACATAGTAAACAGTAACTCTATTACTATCAGTAAAATCACCATATGAAGCTGTTACTTTATACTGATCAGGGTATTCGGCGACAGCATTTGTAGCAATCACAATCCCATCTTCAACTTTGAGATAAGACTCATGTCCACCAGCAGGAGTAAAGCCTTCGTCAAATTCAGCGGTTAATTTAACCTCGTTGGTAATATTAATATCTTCAGGCTGAGGGCCCTTTTTATCGTCTGTATAAATGGCAGTAACTTGCACAGGAACTTTGTCGACGCCACAATTTGTATTCATGCCTTCAGCAATAATAGTCTCCTTACCTAAAGCGGCATTGGGGATGTCTTGTCCCTCAGCATCTTTTTTGGCAATAGAAAGCATGACAAAATATTTATCTTCATCAAGGTCAAGATCGCTGTTGACAGGGCTAAGCTTAATGCCGCTTATAGTTTGCTCCGTAACGTAGATCGGCTCAGTAAAAGTATAATTTATTGCTGAATCGATAGTGGCACAAGGAGCTACAGTGCCATTAGCTGCAGCAGTAAACTGTCCATTAGAGTTATCTTGAGTAACCACCAGGACGGCAACTTTGTCATCAGTTATATCGTTAAGTTTGCTAAAAATAGCAAAGGGAGTTAAGTCATAAGTTTTTGTAGTTTCACCATCGGGAATAAGTTCAAAACTTAAGCCTACATTTTCGCCAGGTTTGAAAACCGTTTTATTTTTACCAGTGGCGGGATCGTAAGAAGTTAGGGAAAGATCGTCATTGCCAATAGTGTATAAGTCAGGACTGCCTACGTTAGCTGTTTTACCACCTTGCCAATCTATTTTGTCATAACCGACAGCTAGCAACTTGTCGCCTTCAGCATAGTAAGCAGCGGTGACGGCATAAATGTCAGCATTAAGCTCCTCTACTTCGGTAGCCTCAATGGTAATATCTTGCTCTTGGGCAGAAGCTTCATGCTTAAATTCGTGAGCTTTAGTAGGCGCAGTCGTAAATTCTTTATTTTCATTTTTGCCGTAGAAGGCATATTTCACTTTGACAATATCGGAAGCAACTTCGATGCGGCCTAAATTTTTAGCTAAAGAATTATATTGGAAAGTAACTTTATAAGGTTCACTAATAGGCGGCTCAGGAGTGGGAGGTTCGGGAGTTTTGCCTCCATCTAAAGGGTTAGGCGTAGTCGAACCGCTATCACCACAGCCGCTAACTAACAGGCCCATACCTAAGCCGATAGTTACCACGCAGATTGCAAAGCTGAACGTATTTTTATATATCATGATAAGCAATTTCCTCATTTTTTTATAACGGCAATCGGCAGCTTTATTGTATAGACAAAGCCGCAAATTGACGATAGCCAACAAAGCAGCTACAGCCAGAAAATTCGCTAAAATGGGCTTTTCTTCCTTGATTTCTTTTAGCAAATAACCTTAGCAGGAACGCTACAAATAAATGATTGTTTCAAGGTAAGAAACCGGCCAACATGGAAAACATATTCGAGACATAAATTTTGAAGGCGAAATAAAAATGCAACTTTGTTTAGAAAATATTGGAAAAATAAGGCAGGCTTCTATAGAATTAAATGGCCTTACCGTCATTGCAGGTAAAAATGATACCGGCAAAAGTACTGTTGGCAAAGCCTTATTTGCTATGTGTAGCGGTTTTTATAGTATATACGATAAAGTAAAATGGGAAAAAAGTAACACTATATCGGGATTAGTAAAGCGTGCTGCTAGTTCAATTATTTCTGATCATAATTTTTCTTCAGTAGAATCACACCACCAATTTGACCAGTTAGAGTTGCTCAGTACATTAGAGGGTAAAAAAAATAATCCAAATTTAGTAAGCGACATACTTATGAGGACTGTATTAGCAAATACAGAGCAATCAATGATAAATAAAACTAAACAAGACCCAATTATGAAAGAATTGTTCGGTAAAGTAGCCGATAAAATATGTCAAATTCTTTCTATTTCTGATGACGAAATTGTAAAGAATATCATAAATGAAAAATTAACTTCAGAATTTAGCGGCCAGCTTAACAATATTTTTTATAACAGCCGAGGTAAAATTTCTTTAGAACAACGAGGCATTCGCACAACAGCTGTTACCATTGTAGATAATAATGTGGAAGATATACAGGGAATTCAAGATATACAACTTGGCACAGTTTACCTTGACAACCCGTTTATGATAAATACAAAATATGCTCAATTTTTTGATGCTTTTTCAATTCCTTGGGATCACCAATATACTTTGTTACGACAACTTTCTAACAATAACACCCAAAATACAATAGAAAAAATTCTAGTTAATAAAAAATTAAACGAAGTATATGCCAATATTTCTTCCGTTTGTGATGGCAATATGAATTTTGACAAAAAAACTGGCAACTTCACGTATAAACTAAAAAACAGTGACAAATCATTAAATGTAAAAAACTTGTCTGCTGGTTTGAAAACATTTGTTATCCTTAAAACTTTGCTTCAAAATGGAAGTATAGAAGAAGGCGGCACAGTCATTTTGGATGAGCCAGAAATTCACTTGCACCCAGAGTGGCAACTTCTCTTTGCCGAGCTTATTGTGTTGTTGCATAAACACTTTAGCGTAAATGTCCTTTTAACTACCCATAGCCCGTATTTCTTGGAAGCTATTGAAGTTTACGCAGCTAAGCACGAAGTAAATGATAGTTGTAAATACTATTTAGCTTCTTCACAATCACAAAACGACTTAGCTGAAATAAAAGACGTCAGCGACAATTTAGAGTTAATCTATAAAGAATTGGCTAGACCTTTGCAAACCTTAGAAAATGAGCGTTACAGCCATGATTAACTTTAAAGATTATGAACTTTTAGTCAGTAATATAACGACTCTGCACGAAACTTCCAAAGACGCTTCAGATAAAGAGAACATTCAATACATGACAGATTCGAATTTAAAAGTAGTTGACTTTGATAAAGTTAAAGAATGTTATCATAGCCTCTACGCTCACAGTAAGCAAAAAGATCTAATAAGTTCAGCAGACGCTTTGGCAAGAACTAGCGAAAGTTTGGTTTTGATCGAGTTTAAAAATGGCAACATGCAAAATAGCGATCAAAAACGCAAAGTGAAAGAAAAACTTCGCGACAGCTTGTTGCTCTTAAGTGGAATTATTGATAAAAGTACCGCCTACAGCCGAGTCAACGTCGATTTCGTATTAGTTTATAACGAAGACAAAGATAAATCACGCTTGAGTATAAGTAAACATATACTTAGGGAAGCCAATGAAGAACTTATTCGCTTTGATTTAGAGCGTTTTAAACACGTATATTTAAGAGAAATCCACACCTATACAAAAGCAGAATTTGACTGCTATTTGGGCGAACTAATCGATTGTATTGACAAATAGCAACAACAAAAAAAGCTAACAGCAACACTACAAATCAGTATCGCTGTCAGCTTTTATAATTTAGTTTCTATTGATAATAGATCCAACTAATTAATGCTTGTCGTAATATTTAGACCAGTAACATATACTCCAGGATTAGCAAATTCTTCAGTATACAGAGTATGGGTAGCGTACTTTCCTTGGAGGTCAACTAAAGTTACAGTATATTCATTGCTGCCATCTGCGGCGCGTTGGAAAGATTCGCCTTCACCGGTGCACTCGCTGCTGCGACTGTTGGTAATACGGCACTCCGGATAGTCGTATTTGCCAACAAAATCCTCCCTAAGGAAGAAGGGCTCCTTTGCAAAGGAAAGTTTCTTACTACCAACAGTCAAATTTTCGAACCTCATTGTTCCTGCCAAATAAAGCTTGTACTCTCCTGGTGCGTGCAACATTTGAGCAGGATTGAAGGCCACCAGATTGCCGTTATCATCTTTTTTACAGAAATTGAAGTCCGAACCAATAAATCCGCCCACAAATACAGTATTAGTGTCTTTAAGTTGACCATATTTAGCAGTTACGGTATAGGTTTCCCACTCTGGGTAGAAATTTCCCAGCACAGAAGCTACCAAAGTACCGTTATTATTATCAAGCTTAAACCAAGTGGGGGTTCCTTCACCACTAAAGGCAGTAGTTAATTCCACGTCTTTAATGATGTCACTTCGAGGAGGCTGAGGCCCTTTATCTGGCTCGTTAGTATAAGTAGCTATAGCTTGCATAGGTACTTCACCTAAAGCGAAAGTGACTTCGCCTAAAGGGGTATTATTAGTATACCAGTTGTAACATTGAACGGTAACAATTTCTTTTTCACCTAAAGCAGTAGCAGGTTCAGGCATGTAGGTAAGGAAAAATGATTTATTGACATCGGTTTTAGTGTCAGAGCCAAAAGAAATTTTACTATTGGCCGGACGCAACTCTAAACTATTAGGAGTTTGGTCAGTTACATAAATAAGCTCTTCAATAGGTTGATTGATCTTAGTACCAAGAGAAGCCACAGGCTTTACTTTACCATAAGCGACAGCTTTAAACTGACCATTGGTAGCATTTTCGTCTGCTGCCAAAGATACCGTATTAGGATTATCAATATCATTTAATTGGCTAAAAGTAGCAAAGGGAGTTAAATCGTAAGTTTTAACAGCAGAACTTGAGGGAGTAAGTGTTAAACTTAAAGTAACGTCTTCACTAGGCTTGACAACATACTTGTCGGCAGTTAAAGAAAAGGCGTCATTGTCAGTTAAGCTGTACAAATTAGACTCAGCAATAGTAGTTGCTTTGCCACCTTGCCAACCGAGAGTATCGTAACCGACGGCTACCAGATTATCGCTTTCATCGTAATAAGCAGCGGTGACAGCATAAATATCAGCGCCCAACTCCTCTACTTCGGTAGCGTCAATAATAATATCTTGCTCTTGAGCAGTTGCTTCATGCTTAAATTCATGAGCTTTAGTAGGCGCAGTAACAAATTCTTTATTGTCAGCTTTACCGTAAAAAGCGTATTTTACATTGACAATATCGGAAGCAACGTCAATGCGGCCCAAGTTTTTGGCTAAAGAATTATATTGGAAAGTAACTTTGTAAGTATCGCTAATGGGAGGTTCAGGTGTAGGAGGTGTAGGAGTGTCGCCACCATTTAAAGGGTTAGGTGTAGTAGAACCGCTATCGCCACAGCCGCCAGCCAAGAGGCTAACGCCTAAGCCGAGAGCAGCCGCAAAAGTTGCAAAACGGAAAGTATTTTTATTGTATTGCATATAATATTTATCTCCAACTTATAAATCAGACGGGCGCTCATTTTTATGCAAAATTGCGTCCACTTCGGCCAACCAACACGGCAAGCCGCGGCGAAGGAGGTTCATGAAAACAAACTTTTTTTCCTATGCCTACCGAAAAAAATAGCTGAGTTTGTTGGCTACGTTTGACCCTACAGCAAGTTTCAGGCGTTACCGAGCCTTTCGCTTTACTATAGGCGTAAACTACACTTTCAAAGATACAGAAACGGAGACTTTGAAGGTTTGCAAGCTCGGCCAAAGCTTTAGGCACTACTAATTGTCTACGTCTGCTTCTCCTGCGGCTCCGCCTGGTCAATCAAACCGGAGCGTCAATATGACCACAACTGCAGCTAACACAAAAAGCAGTTCTTGTACTGCGCAGCCCTATTTTGTTTTAGTGCTAGCTGAGGCTTAATCTACAGCGCCGGTATAAAGAATCTTGCGAGCTTTGCTGCCTTCAGCCGGACCTACGTAACCGCGTTTTTCCAGCAAGTTGATTAAACGTCTGGCTCGAGAATAGCCCACACGTAATTCAGTTTGCAACATAGAAGCCGAAGCCTGGCGAGTACGTAAAATAGCTTCCAAAGCCTCTTCGAGCAACGGCTCATCGTCGTTAGCATCATTGCCTCCGCTTTTATCAGCCTTATCTTCAGCCATATCCTCCTGAATATTCAGTTGGATGCGATTGCTAGGCACATCTTGCCTATTCCAAAAATCAACTACGCGCTGAATCTCTTCATTTTTAACGAAAGCTCCCTGAATACGCGATCCGTTAATAGCATCTACCGGTTTAAAGAGCATATCTCCCTTACCGAGCAAATGCTCGGCGCCGTTGTCGTCAAGGATAACTCTAGAGTCAACGCCGGAAGAAACGGCAAAGGCAATGCGCGAAGGTATATTAACTTTCAAAAGACCAGTAATAACATCCGTAGAAGGACGCTGAGTAGCAACAACCATATGGATACCGGCCGCACGAGCTTTTTGAGCCAGACGACAGATCGATTTTTCCACATCTTTGGAAGCGACCATCATCAAGTCGGCCAACTCGTCGATAATAACAACCACCCAGGGCAAAGGAGCTTCCGGATGTTTGACATTATACTCACCGATATTGCGCACTTTGCTCTTTTTCAACATAGTGTAGCGCTCTTCCATTAAATTGACCATTTGGTGCAAAGCTGAAGAGGCCATCTTAGGATCGACAATAATTTTGCCGGGTTCTTCACCAGTTAAACAAATTAAATGAGGCAATCCTTCATAGATAGAAAGTTCTACTTGCTTAGGGTCAACCATCAAAAGCTGCAAATTCCTAGGAGTAAAACGATAGAGCAAGCTGAGAATCAAAGTATTGATACAAACAGACTTACCGGAACCAGTAGTACCGGCCACCAACAAGTGAGGCATCCTGCTTAAATCAGTAATACGAGCGGCACCGCTAATATCTTTGCCTAAGCCGACGCACAGTCCCTTACCGGTGCGGAAATTTTCAGAGCTGAGCACTTCTTTCAAAGCTACCAACTCTGTAAAGCCATTAGGAACCTCAACGCCTACTACAGATTTACCGGGCACAGGAGCCTCAATACGCACTGTAGTAGCTGCCAAAGCTAAAGCAATATCGTTAGTTAAATTAGTAAACCTCTTAACACTTACGCCAGTAGCAGGTTTTAACTCGTAGCGGGTAACAGCCGGCCCTTGAATAACATTACATACTGTAGCTTCAACTTTAAAGCTGGCCAAAGTACGCACCAACAATTCCGATTTGTTGATAAATTCATGTCTGTTTTTAGGCGGTACTTCATCCAAAAGAGATAATGAAGGTAGCATATAATGTTCAATCGCTTGCAAAGCGCCAGAATTGCTTTTTCTTGGCATAGCTAAAGGAGCAGAATCGGCCGCATTGACGGATTGACCAACAACACGAGCTCTGCCAACCGAAACAGACGTAGAAGAATGTAGAGCAGCCGGACGTGATGCATTAAAGGCAACATCGGAAACGGGAGTCGCACTGCCTATTATGCGACGTTCACCTCGTTCAAAACCAAAAGCCGGAGAACGTCTTATCTGCTCAGTGGACACAATTTTAGGTGTATCTACATTATCAAACGTAACAGGCGCAGGCTGAGCTGTGGCCGCAGCAGCAGGCATAACAGGCGCAGGCTGAGTTGTGGCCGCAACAGCAGGTATAACAGGCACAGGCTGAGTTGTGGCCGCAACAGCAGGCATAACAGGCACAGGCTGAGTTGTGGCCGCAACGGCAGGCATAACAGGCGCAGGCTGAGCTGTGGCCGCAACAGCAGGCATAACAGGCGCAGGCTGAGCTGTGGCCGCAACGGCAGGTATAACAGGCACAGGCTGAGTTGTGGCCGCAACGGCAGGTATAACAGGCGCAGGCTGAGCTGTGGCCGCAACGGCAGGCATAACAGGCACAGGCTGAGTTGTGGCCGCAACGGCAGGTATAGATTTAGGCGCAATAGCAAAGAAGCTGGGGCGAATAGGATTGCGATAGACACTGCTGCCAGTTAAGTTAATGGGACGCAAATTGGTGAAGCGATCGCGGTCGCGAGGCATAATGCTGTCGAAGTCGATAGCCGCCCCTTCATTGCCTAAACCGAGATCGAAGCGCTTTACAGCCTTAGACTCAGCAGCGGAACTAACGGAATCAGCACTTAACTCTGCGTTGACAGCGGCAGCAGCAAACAACTCGTCAGGAACTTTCACTTCGGCCGTGCTTTTTGCTTTAACCAAAGCAGCAGGTCCAACAGCGCTATGTTCGACAGGAAGCGATTCTACGACGGAACTATCCGGCCGTTTAGTTGAATCTACATTTTTTTCCTCAATCTGTTCATTCTCTTCCAATTCCGGCGAACTACTCAAATTAGCAGAAGCTACATAAGAAGCGACCTCGGCCCTACTAACTACGTTAGCTGCTTTTTCAATCATCCCCTCAGTTGCAACTACATCGGATTCCTTGTCGACAGGCTGAGCAACCGTGACAGCTGGTGCAGAATTTATAGTTTTATAATTAGCTGAAGAGCGCGGCTTGGGAAAAGGAAGCTCATCTTCTTCCTCAGCTTTAGCTAAATCGTCTTTAGCAGAAAGCTGTGGATGTGCTTCAGCTGCCACTTGTACAAGCTGTGCAGGCTGAGCAACCGAAATTTCGGCAGGCAAATTCGATTCAACTTGCGCATCCATTTCTTTTTGCGCAGAAACAAAATTTGGCGTTTGACCGACAACATCGGAAATTATCGGTTTCAAATTTATAACTTCAGCTTCGTTCTCAACCTTATTAACCGCAGCCAAAGCAGCGGCAGAGTGCTTGGAAGGATTGAGTAAGGAGTCTAAATCGCCGCCTTCACTCCAAGTCACACCTTGCAATTCACCCACCGCTGAATGGAATTGAGACAATCTGGCCTTGACCTGACCATTTAACGAGGCCTCTGAAAACTCGTTCAATTGCGGACGCACACCCAATCTCGAAGGGCCATCAGCCACCAAACTATTGAGCATTTCCGGAGAGCCTATGGCACTGTGAGTTTCAGATGGTCCTATTTTATAATTTAACTTGATTTCAGAGTTTTTTTTTCGGAAATCTACGTCATCAGCGTCGGAGCCATCAACTTGACGAACAGCCGAAGCTGCAACATGACGGGAAGCAGGAGCAGAACCATTTTTTCTAGCGCGGGGAATAATTCCCAACTGTTGCCTGGTGGTGCGTTTAGAAGCCAAGACAGCTGCAGCAGAAGGATTCTGACTCTGAGCCACAGGAGGACGTAAAGCTGGTCCCTGAGGGTTCATCAAATCGTTGGCAAAAGGCATATCCTCAGAAACTTCTTTGATAGCTCTTTCTTGGCGCAAACGGGCTTTACCCTCAGATTGACGCTTAAAACTGGCTCTGGCCCTTAAAGTGCTGGCTCGCCAAGCGGCCAACTTCTCTTCTTTGGTCATTTCCGGAGCTTCAGCTCGAGGCTGCTTCGTAGAATTTGTTCTAGAGGCAGCGGTAGAACGAGAAGCAGTCGAGCGCATTAAGCTAGGCGTAGAGGAACGAGTAAAAGATGCCTGATTTTTATACTCGGCAGGACGGGCGACAGTTTGAGTTGCTTCTCTAACTGTGTTGGTTTTATTTTGAGTAACGCCAGGACGACGCGAACTTAAAGCATTCAGAGCAGCCTTAGGATCACAAGCAACATTATTACCTTCAGCGCCACGCAAGGCTTTAATAGCAGACAGAGAGTTTCTATCCCTATTTAGAGTAGAGCCATTAGTTCCCCTTATTCCCAAGGCACGGCGACGCTCCTCAGGAGGCAAAGCATTTATTTGACTGGGCGATAAAGTGCTAAAACTTTCCAAGTTTTCAGGATCGACAGGTAAAGCTGAAGGGCGCTCTTCGGGTGAAAGTATGTTAAGCTTTTGTAAAGAAGCTGCCGATACGCTCTCATTTTCGATAATTGTGTGTTTTTGCTCCCTCTCGGCAACTGCGGCAGAAGCCCCCACAGCAGCATTATCAACTTGAGGCTGCGCTGCCTTATTTCTGGAGACACCACCTGCAGGACGACGGATTATACCTAACGCCCGACGACGCTCTTCGGGAGAGAGCGCACTCATTTTTTGGGACGAAACATCATCTAAGTTGGCCTCGGCAACTGCAGCAGGAGCCTTCACAGCAGTATTATCAGCCTTAGGCTGTGCTACCTGAGCCCTAGTACCACCTGCAGGACGACGGATTATAC
>CAKTUZ010000047.1 GCA_934621605.1 uncultured bacterium
ACGTCTGCTTCGCCTGCGGCTCGCAGCCATATCGGCAATTGGCCAAAGCTAAGGCCTACGCCGCATTCGTTTGTGTAACGCAGCAAAACATTAAAGGGCGCAATTTTTCTTATAAACAGCGAGGCTGCGTCCTGGAAGGCAAGAACGTAGACTGCGCAGTGACGCTTTGTTAAAAGCGGAGCCGCAGTCAGTTCGCAGCCTGCAAGGACGTCGGCCGCAGTGGCAAACATGAACATGGGCCCGCAGCCGAGGCTTGGAAGCGGAAGTTTGGCCATATCGGTAGCGCAGGTCTTGGACGGCTCCGCCCGGCCAATCAAACCGGAGCGTCGATATGGCCATAACTGCAGCTAACAAAAAATGGCATATGTTAACAAAAAAAGACACTAAAGGGAATTATTTATGTACAAACGAATTTTTGCGGAATTGTCAGCGATGATGATTTAGGTGATCTCAGATCACTCAAACTTTACAATTGAAAGGGTTAACGCGAATGGAGAAAAATGCTCACGATCCACTAAAGGAACCTACCCAAACTTCAACTGCCGAGGTGGTTTCCGCTACTGAAACTGAAACGAAAGCCCAAACATCTACCGTTGCCGATACTTCAGTTCACGACGATATGGAAGATGTCCACAAAAACTCAGGCGTTCCCCCTCAAAAGGCTGCTCCTCAGAACCCTTGGGATAAAGCCTCAAAAATTACGCTGATAATCATCGCTGTTTTAGCATTTTTAGCTTCAGTTTTCGGAATTTGCAATCACTATTCCCTTATGACTGACGTTATTAATATGGCGTTAGCCTGCTCTGTAAGCCGCTGGTTGGCCTGTGCGGCTTTAATATTTTTAGGTGTAAAACGTCAGGATTTAACCACCTGGATTGTTATTGCCATGTTCCTGGGTATCGAAACAGGTTACTCCTTCCATGATACCGGCCTAAAATTGGGAATACTTAGCAAAATCTTCCTAAAACTGGTAAAAACTATCGTCGCTCCCTTGCTCTTTTCTACTTTGGTAGTGGGTATTGCCGGCCATTCTAACTTAAAGGAAGTTGGCCGTATGGGATTAAAAGCCCTTATTTATTTTGAAATTATTACAACTCTGGCCTTAGTAGTCGGTTTGGTAAGTATCAATATCACCCGTGCTGGCGAGGGTATTCAGCAACCATCTCAAGTTGAATCAATAAAAGCTGCCAAACCGCAAACTACCAGTCAAATTATTCTTCATGCTTTTCCGGAAAATATCGCTAAATCGGTAGCCGAAAACGAAGTGCTGCAAATTGTAGTCTTCAGCTGTCTGTTTGGTATTGCTGTAGCTCAGGTTCCTCTTGAAAAACGCAAGCCTCTTATGAACGTAATGGAAAGCTTAGCTGAGACGATGTTTAAATACACCAACTTGGTTATGTACTCAGCTCCACTCGGTGTCGGAGGAGCTATTGCTTGTACAGTAGCCGATATGGGACTGGGTATCCTATACAATCTGGGGTATTTGGTGGCCACTTTCTATGCAACTATCGTTGTCTTCATTTTGGTTATTTTAGTGCCCACTATGCTAATCTGCGGCATCAGTCCTATCCGCTTCTTCAAGCGTATTGCCGAACCGGCTACTCTAGCTTTTGCTACCGCTTCTTCCGAGGCCGCTTTACCTTTGGCTATGGAAAAAATGGAAAGTTTCGGCGTTCCTCGCCATATTGTGGCTTTTGTTATGCCTATCGGTTATAGCTTTAACTTAGATGGCACAACTTTATATCTCTCCTTGGCGTCTATTTTTGTAGCTCAAGCTGCCGGTATCAATTTGTCTATGGAAACTCAAATTGCAATTTTGATTACTTTGCTTATTACCAGCAAAGGCGTCGCCGGCGTTCCTCGAGCTTCTTTGGTCATTTTACTCGGCTCAGCAGCCAGCTTCAATTTACCAGAATGGCCCATTTTGGCTATTGTTGGTGTTGACCAACTGATGGATATGTGTCGCACTTCTTGCAACGTTATAGGCAATTGTTTAGCTTCAGCTGTCGTAGCTAAATGGGAAGGATGTTTGGGATCGGAACAATCTGAGCCAGTTCCAGATCATTTCATCTAGATAAAAAATAGGAGCAATTTTAAAATCCTCAATAACGAAATATAACGCGCCCGGCAAAACACCGAGCGCGTTATATTTACAACCGAAAAAAGATATTACTTTAGTGATAATCCATATAGTCGATCAGAAAATGGCCTACTCCATCTTCGTCGTTACTGGATATAGAAACAGCTGCAGCCTCTTTCACTTCGGGAGCAGCGTTACCCATAGCAACACCTAAACCGACACTTTTCAACATTTCAATATCATTGGGACTATCACCAAAGGCAATAGCTTCCTCAGAGCTAAGACCAAAATGAGTAAGCATAGCCTCCACACCGACAGATTTGTTGATACCACTGGGCATTATATCTACGCTCCAACGGCTAGAACGACAAATATGAAGCCCTTGAGAAGAGCTCATAAAAACATTTTCAATATTCTTACTATATTCAGGATCGCTGAAGAATAAAAATTTATTGGGCTCTAAACCAGAATTGAGCACTTCTTCCAAATTCACAGCCTCGGGCTCGTGTCCCATATATTCTATCTCACGCTGAACATATTGATTTTTAATATCTTCCACAAACCAATGTTCTGGAGTATACATCATCATGGCTCCCGGAATACCACTCTCTTTGGCCACCTGGAGCATATAGCGAGCCTGTTCGATAGGAATAGTATAATTGTGAATAATATTGCCTTCCTCGTCTACAGCTAAAGCACCATTATAGCCAACGTAAGGTAAGCGCTTATCGAAATAAGAGAAAAAAGGCTCGATACCCTGCGGATGACGGGCGGAGACTAAACAAACCTTAATGCCATCTTGCAAGGCTAAATTTAAAACATGAGCTCCAAATTTGGACATCTGACCATTAGAGCGAAGCAAAGTTAAATCCATATCGGAAAAAATTGCTTTATAAGGAAAAGTCTTTTTATTCATAACTACATAAACACAGATAAGAAAAACTTTTAAATATTTTCCTACCCAAAAATTCAAAATCGATAAATAACGAGCAAAAATCAAGTTTTTTTGCACGAGTTGCAAGGCCAAGTTCTACTACAGAAAAAAATAAACCCCTTCAGTTAACCTTAACTAAAGGGGTACCTCTCGCCTAGAGAGGAAAACTATAAAAATTACTTACCCTCGGCGCCGAGCTTAACGACACGGCTGTCAGGATCGTTCTTCCAAGGACCTTCGTGAGCCGAGAAGTAATTCATAAACATCTCTTGGCTAGAGCCTACACTTCTCATACCGCCGAGATCCTTAAAGTTAGGCTTGCGAGCCATAGAAATCGTAGTAGCTACGCTATACTCACGATCAGGGTCAAACTTGCTGCCATCAGCCATTCTCACATCGACAATACGCTGTCCTTCAGGCTTGCTGACATCATAAGTGTAACTAAATCCAGAAGGAGTGCACGGACCGCGACCATCGTCCTTAACACGAGCTTCCATCTCTCTAAGAATATTTCTGCCGGGAACCTTATCAATGAAGATAGTATCCTCTTCGGTGTGAGGACAAGCATTGAACAAATCTTCATAAGTAACTTCACCAGCACTAACGCTACCGCGAGGACTACGAGAACTGACAAAACCGATATCGGCACCGGTTGCATCGCGCAGAGAATCAACATAAATCTGGTTGACCTTGGCAGCCTCCCAATAGGAGAAGCCTAAATCCTCCGAAGCTTGTCCCATAACTTTAGAACCGATATGCTCTACACCAGCGGCAGCAGTTTCGATAATAGAAGAAACTTCAGGATCGGGAGCAACATTTTCATCCACAGGAATCAAACGGGCCTGAGCACTGGCAATCTTCTTAGTGGCTAAATCAAGATCTAAATCTACTTCACCAACGAACTTACCCTTAGTGCCGGACTGAACAATTAAAGTATTACCTTCGTAATGACCTTCCTGAAGCTCAGTATGGCTGTGTCCACCAACGATAACATCGATCTCAGGGAATTGCTTAGCGATCTCTTTATCTTCATCAAAACCGACGTGGGAGAGAACCATAATAACGTCGGCACCGGCTTCCTTCATCTTGGGGATATACTCTTTAAGAGTATCGGCAGAAGATCTAAAAGTGAGACCCTCGAGTTTTTCATCACTTACGTAACGAGACATATTCTCAACATCGAGACCGACCATACCGATTTTTACGCCACCAACATCTTTAATCATAAAAGGTTGGCCGTAAGTACTGCCATCAGCATTATTGATAATGCTGGCATTAAGTACGGTAGCTTTGGTATCGGCCAACATATTCTGCAAATCTTGCTGTCCCCAAGCAAAGTCGTGGTTGCCGGGTTCAATAGCATCAAAACCAATAGAGGCCAAACTGTCAGTTACCACACTACCCTTAGTCAAATAAGAGATCATGCTTCCTTCGGCTAAATCGCCAGCATTGAGAGTGAGAACTTCACCGGGAGCAGAAGCTTTTTCTTGCCTTAAAACAGTAGCAGCTTTGGCCAAACCGCCTACACCTTTCTCATCTACGACAGCACCATGCAAGTCGTTAATATGGAGAAGGCGTAAAGAGACGGTACCTTCTTGTTTATCTTGAGAATTGATAGAAACTTGGTCAGTTACATTAGCAGGAGCGGCTTCGCTCTCTTTTTTGGGAGCAACAGCGGAAGCGCCCTTGGCATACATGCCGCTTATACTATTGATATTGCCAGATGAAAAGCCTTGAATTTCCACAGTTACAACCCCTTTTTATTTATTCTGCACTAGACAAAACAGGCAGCTCTACGAAGCGAATCCGACTCTGAGCTACTCTTGCCTCGATATGAGAAATCATATGATCAGCGGAAACTTACTTCTGATTATTATACACTTAAAACGCTTTTATGTGCATATTTAAAGTTAACAAATCGACAAGATTTTTTTTCAGTCTTGAGCAAACAGAAGGGATTGTCATTTTACTTCTGATCGGCTTTGCAATGTGCGGCAACTACTGTTTTTCCGTCATCCACCGAATGGGTCAGCCAAACGTTACCTCCAATAACACAATTATCTCCTATGTATGTTTCACCACCCAAAATAGTAGCTCCAGCATAAATAACTACATGATTACCTATATGCGGGTGGCGGTTTATACCTTTGACAGGATGGCCGTCCGGGCCCAATTCAAAACTTTTAGCCCCCAAAGTCACACCTTGATAAAGCTTAACATGATGGCCGATAACTGTAGTTTCACCTATAACAACTCCGGTGCCGTGATCTATAAAAAAATACTTGTCTATAGCAGCACCGGGATGGATGTCAATACCGGTAGTTTGATGAGCATATTCACTCATAATGCGAGGCAAAATCGGTACTTTAAGCTCATAAAGAGCGTGAGCAATGCGATATATACTAATAGCTTCGAAACTGGGATAAGCCAGCATGATTTCATGAACACTTTTGGCAGCCGGGTCGCCGTCGTAAGCAGCTTGAATATCAGTATCGAGCATATCCCTTATTTGCGGCAAACTTCTAATTACCTCAACAGCAATAGCTTCAGCCTGCCCTGTTTCCATGAGACGATTTAAAGCTTGATTCAACTCATAAAAAGCTCGCTGCAAACAGAATTCCGTATGACTGATAGCCAAGCCTCCACATTCTGAACATACTTCAAAAACTTCAGGATACATAGCCGCTCGCAAATAGCGAATTACTTTTATGAGCTGCTCTTTTAAGCCGGCATAACTGCTCTCTTGAGTTTCTCGCTCGCTGCGCTTCATCAATTTTTGGGCAACTTTACGCAGCGGAGCAAGAATTTCTGTTCTGGACAAAGTCATAACTGAACCTCAAAAAAGGGCTCGCACTCAACCACAAAAGATCGAGCAGAGCCCTATAAAAAGAAGACAAACGTCAGTCTTCGTCAATATAGCGCATAGGGCCAGGATGATCGCCATTAAAAGCAGCTTGAATTTTTTCAGGCTCTCTAATTCCAGCAGCAATCAAAAGCTGAGTTACAATACGAGCTTTCTGCGGAGTTAAATCATAAGCTGCATAAGTTCCGTAGTCGCTGTCTTTAAATTCATGATCACGGTGTACATAATTTTCGGAAATACGTGTAGAACGAACTACTATTACGCCTTTTTGAGAAGCTTGACGACAAGCAAGTAAACACTCATCAGGCATATTGCCGTCGCCTACTCCGGCTATGACAATACCTTGAGCTCCAGATTTTACACTGGCATCTATAGCTTCAGCAGAAGCTCCGGCATACATAGAAATAATATCTACTTTAGGTAAAGTTTTGATTTTAGAAATTTCTACATTAACGGCACTCTTCAACCTAGGTTCGCTGCCTACAAAATAGTGAGCTCGAAGCTCATCAACAAATCCGATAGGGCCGCCCATAGAGGCTTTAAAAGTGTCTAAATTCCAAGTAGAAGCTTTAGTCACATAGCGAGCGCCGAAAATTCGCTCATTGTAACAAACCAAAACTCCACGACCAAAGGAATCGATATCTATAGCAGTTCTAATAGCATTAAGTAAATTCTTAGGGCCATCGGCAGAAATACTGTCAGCTGGACGAGTAGAGCCGACCAAGACGACAGGATTGTTTATTTGCAATACTTGATCGAGAAAGAAAGCCGTTTCTTCCAAAGTATCGGTCCCGTGAGTAATAACAAAAGCATCAGCTTCATTATTTTTAACAGCTTTCTGAATGCGCTCTGCCAAAATTTTCCAAACTGCAAAATTCATATTCTGACTGGAAATATTGACAGTTTGCTCCATTTCTAAGTGGACTTTCAATTGCTTAACCCCGGGTAGGTTGGCAACAATTTCTTGCACACCAAACTTTGCAGCCGAATATCCTGTAGCAGAGTTGCCGTTGGCCGCGCCGGCAATAGTACCGCCGGTCCCTAAAATAAGCACTCTGGGCATAGTTCCGGCTTGAACGCTTAAAGTCAAGCACAAAGCCAAAATAAAAATAACAACACTAAGGCGATAAAATAATTTAGAACTCATCTTTACCAAGCTTCTCTTCAAATAAATCGGCAGCTAAAGCCACAGCCATTACGCCAGCTCGAAAGGCCTTGGGAGTAACTTCCTCTAACAACGTCTCAAAAGATGCTATAACCATAATGTCTTCTTCATTTTCAATTAAAGCATAACTGGCAAAGTTGATACGTTCATTAGCTCTGAGCAAGCGATAAGAAAGTTCCGGTAACTTATCAGCAATTTCAGCTCTTTTAACTTTCATACAAGGAGAGAATATACCCAATACGGGCATATTGTGATTGATGGTCTTATCACGAACTATAACACCCTGTAAACGCTCATTATCAAACTTCACGCCTATAAAAAGATGCATATATTCAACTTCCAGCTGGCTCTGTAAACCAGCTTCCGAGGCTATAGAGGCAGCTTTTTTCAAGACATCCAGGCTAAATTGTTCCTGAGCTGTAAGCTCTTTTTTGGCCCCCTCAGCCACTTCTTTAACTTCGCTTTTCGCAACTTCTTCTGATACCATAACCAAAAACGCTCCTCTTGCAAAAACTGGCCGAAAGACTGACTAAGTCCCAAACCATCTATATTTTCGCCTCTCAAAAAAAATATCTTGCCAAAGAAAGTCAATAAGCTCTAAACAAAAAACGGAAAGATTTTTATACCACCGTAATACAAAAATCTTCCCGTCTCTACACCACTCAGTTAAAAGCCTAACTATTTTCTGCCCTTCTTTTTCTTGCCCTTTCCTTTGGCCTTGGTTTCTTTCTTAGTCTTAGCTTCAGCTTCTTTCTTAGCTTTGGCCTCTTCCTTGGCTTTAGCTTCAGCTTCTTTCTTAGCTTTGGCCTCTT
>CAKTUZ010000048.1 GCA_934621605.1 uncultured bacterium
TTTCGTAGAGCAATGAAAGCGGCTTCGTAAGCAGTTGAAGCCTATTGCATTATTCTGATAGAAACTATAAAAAATATAGTTGACCACTTTAAACTTTATTAATATAAGAAAAAAAGTAATCCGAAACAGAAGCCATATCAGCTATCTGTTTCGGACTTTTTATTACCTATAGTAAATATCTTACTAAGCTCTTTATCAAGATGTCATTACTTAGCAACCATGATAGAAACACGGTTCTTGTCATTCTCAGAGAATGGTTGAACACGAGCACCCTTAGAATCCTCAGTGATTCTGGATTCTTCAATACCATATTTCTCTTTGAGTGCCTTTACTACAGCTGCAGCACGCTTTGCAGAAATCGCATCATTGATTCTGTCATTACCTGTGCCGGCATCAGCATAACCTGTAACAACTACCTTAGCGTCTGGGTTAGCATTCAGGAAGTCAACCACCTCTTTGATCTTGCTCTCTTCATTAGAAGCAATCTTGTTAGAGTTGATAACGAAGAATACATCACGTCTGATTTCTTCTACCTTTTTCTCCTCCACCTTTGGCTGTGGTTTTGGCTCTGGTTTTACATACTCCTGTACTGGTACTGGCGCTTCCTTTACAGGCTCTGTCTTGGTGTGGCTCTTGCCGAGGTTGATGCGAAGACCAGCGAGGGCATTGAAATACCAGTCTGCATTACCAGCCTTCTTTGAGTTGTATTTGTCGCTAGTGATGTTGGCGTTACCCTCTATCATAATGCTGACAGCCTTGCTTACCTTAAACTCCAAGTCGATACCAGCACGACCGAAAGGACGAACCTTGGTACCATCCCAGAGATACTCCAAGAGGTAGCTTCTCTGATCCTTGATGTTGGCAGCAATCTCGTTCACCTCGTCATTGCCCCAAGCGAAGTTGGCGCCACCACCGATGAAAGCAGTAGCGTTGAACACACGGTTAGGGTTCCAACCACAGAAGAGGTTGGAGAGGTTGAACATGAAGTCCAAGCCAGGAGCCACATACTTAAATTTGTAATCTGCAGTATAAGGAGTACCATCCTTGGTTGCCTTGTAGCCATTCCAGCCCCCCTTGCTCTGCCAGCCGTTAGCCTGCAAACGCATACCGAAGACAGGAGTGAACTGGTAACCGATACCCAACTGAACGTTAGGAGAGATCAAGTCACCAAACTTAGCCTCACCAAGTGTGTACTGAGCACCACCTTGCAAATCAAGGAAAGCGTGCTTCTTAAATGTGTACTCATTGCCATCCTTGTCTGTGTAGGTGGCTTGTGCCATGGCAGCAGTACTGAGACCTGCCAATGCAACAGTGAATAAAGTTTTAAAAGCTTTCATAATTATAATTGTTATTAATGATTATTTTAAAACGACTTTTTTACCATTGACAATAAAGATACCCTTCTTATTGGCTAATACCTCCGAAGGATTTCCTTCCCCAACGAGATAACCATTGAGATTGTAAATCTTAGCTGTTCTATCAGAAGGTTGCTCTATATTTGCAATGGCAGTTGTTGTGTCATATACAAACTCTAAAACAAGTTCCTTGTCATAAGTTTGGTTCCCTAAACAAATTGATTGAGCAGGGAAATGCACAAAATATGTGCCATCTGTAGTTATAGGATCTCCAACTATTACAACATTCAAGCGAGACCAAGTCTCTCCATCACTTAAACGACCAGAAGATACAGTATTTCCTGCAGCATCTTTAATGATGATTCTTGCATTTTTATCAACCACTTTAACAAACGAGTAATCAACAAAGTTGATTTGTAGTTTTTCAAGTTCATTATTCTCTGATTTGACAGGGACAATGTTGGCTTTTATTGTAGGAGCCGGAAGCTCATTTACAGTATATTCAAAATACATTGCATCAGAATAATAGTTGCCAGTGTGGTCAACAATGAACGCTTTAGCAGGAATGTTCAATCTGTAACTTCCAGAAGTAGAGATTTCCTTATTCAAAGTGATGATACATTGATTAGCTTTGGTTCTGTTTTCATCAATGCTAGCTTCTCCCTCGGTAATGATATTACCTTCGGAATCTGTCAAAGTTATCTTCTCTTTATTTCTATAAAAAGGAATTGCTGCATCCCATTTGTTAAGTGTAATAACAAACTTATACAAACTGCTCACTTGACTGTTGTCTGCAGGAGTGATGGTGACATCATATTCTTCCATTCTGTCAGTAATGGAATAGCTTAGCTCCATAGCTCTGTTATTTAACATGGAAGTACCATTTCCTAAGCCGAACACGCCTTCAGGAATACTCAATACATATGAACCTTGGGTAGTCAATACGTCAGGAAGAGTATAAGTTAAGACATTTTCGTCATCAGCTGATTTATGCAAATCGTTAGCAGTAAAACTATATATAACATTAGATTTATCTGAATTATATAAGTTAAAGATTGCTTCAGGGTTGATAACTCTAATATCTTGGTCGTAAGAGAAATTGAAGGTTGACAACTTGGTAACCTTTCCTTCGTTAGGGAAAACTGAAACACTTGGATAACCTAAATCGCACTTATAGATTATCTCGTTGTAAGAGTTTTCATCAAGTCCTTTGTTACCTTTGACAACTTGACCGTCCAAGTCTTTTGCATAAATTTGCAATTTGAATTCACCTGTAGATTGGAGAAGTACCGTCTTAGGAACGTTAAGTTGCCAAATAGTCTTGCCTTTTTCACTATAAGGATTTCCAAAATACTCTATTTTTGCTTGACTGCCATCAGAACAAATAATACAACTACGCTCTTTGTCGATATTTACTTCTTTGCTAAAAGTTAGGAATATATAATTTTTATCTGCATCATTAAATGTAGAACTTGCCTCAGGAGCGATGTTTGTCAAAGTAGCATCACTATAAGTGAATTCTGTTCCATCCCCTTTATAAAGAGCTTGTACGGTAGCGACCACAGGACTATTTTCGTCAGCAGCTTCATGTCCCTCCATCTGTACGATGTAAGTATGTCCTTTCATAAAAGAAAGGGGCTGGTAGAAAGTAACTGTCCATGGAGATGTGGCGTTTTTCCTACTAGCTACAAAAGTTTTGTAAACTAGACTTCCCTCCATGTTGTTATCTTGGCGATATTTATCAATAATAGATACCTTAAAACCGCCACAGTCATCGTCGAAATTTGTGCTGAACGTTATTTTATCTCCTTCATTGAACTTTTCCACTGTAGAGTTATTCTCAGGAGTAATACTCAAAAGCTGATAGTTATTCTCATCAGCACAAAGATTACCCAAGAAAGAAAATAGCATAATCGCTAATAAAGAGAAATATTTCTTCATATTCTATTGCAATTAAGTTGTTGATTAATTGTCTTCAAAATTAGATTCTACTTTTTCTTCAGAAATAGTCAAAAACCATGTACCATTCACACGGCATGGAAACAAAGCTCCCTTAATAGTATTTGGCTGATTACTGCCCTGAGGTTTCTTAAACATTTCTACAGAATATCTGACTTCGGTGTCACTGTCACTGTAGAGAAACACTTGGTCAATCTTATAGTCTTCTACAGGTATTGCAGAAAACATTTTTTCCAATTTGATTCTCCTTTCTGCGGTAAGTTGTTTTGCCGTATTATGTTCTACAGTATAGAGTTGCTTAAGAGCTCCATCGACATCCTTATTTTTTAGGCTTTGCAAAAAGTCATCGGCAAGCTTCATGATTTCTGCAGTATCTTTCGATGAACGAACCATTGTCATGTCTTTTCTTGGGTCTGGAATTATGACCTCATCTTTTGAGCTATTCTTCTTTTCTGAACAAGCTGCTAACAAAAAAATAAAGAGAAGCCCAAATGCAATTTTCAGTATATGTCTCATTTCCAATTCACTCTAAATTTAAAAATTATAAAAGGGAGTGCCCTCCATTTATAAGTAGGACACTCCCTGAGGGTTGTCTAAAAGACAGTTTTCAATTAATTGAATTATTTATGTCCATGAGGAACAATGTCAACTGTTACATAAGCAGTCAACTTACCGAAACCGTAAGTTACTGTTACAGGAATGTAAGCCTTAACATTTTCCTCAATGTTAGAACCACCATTGTTCTTGAAGATGAGGTTAGCACCAACTTGTGACATAGACAATGTAATGTTACCATTGGTCTCATCCTTAATCTGCTTAGCTGTCAAACTGTTTGCATAAGAAAGAGATGTGTTTGGCTTAACACTGCCATTCTTCTTCTCGAATGTGTAACGAATGTTGTCTTCGTCAACCTTAACTTCATTGATTTCATAATACTTCCACAAAGACTCTGTGTACTTCTTCTGCTCACCTTCGAATGTACCATCTGCTGTGTTAGCAACAAGATAGCCACGGAAGTCAGTCAAAGTAAATGACTTAGTCCAATCAAGAACATCGCCAGAAGCAACACCATCCTGGAACTTGCCAAGAGAGTTTGCAGAGTTGATACGGATAGGAGCTACGAGGTAAATCTTGTAGTTCAATACAGGAATGTAGTTCCAACCATTCAATGTTGCCCATACAGTCATGTTGATAGCCTTTGTATGAGTACGTCCTGGAGTTACTGTACCATCGGAACCAGTAACGTCTGTAGAAGCCAACTCATTCAACAAACCTTGGTTAGCTGGTGTGTTGTGATCTGCAAAGAGATTGCAAGTCTTGTGAGCAGGACTACCACACCAAGAAGTGTGACCTTCATCCCAATTCAACTGCAAAGCCTGATTAGAACCATTCATCAACTGATAGCCAGCGAATGTAGAATAATTAGCGCTTTCAATGTTAGTCCACTGATTTGCACTCTTCCAAGCGTTAGCATTAGCTGTTGTATAGTTTGGAGCATAACCTGTAGTTGCTTGGTTGAATGAGAATTGCAAATCCCATGTACCACACTCAGGCATGTTCTTAACGATGAACTGACGAACGTTGTTCTTCAACTCATAAGTGAATGCATTCATCAAGTTGTTGTCATATACACAATAAGCCTTGGTCTGAGCATCAGTGTTCCATTGAACTGGCAAAACATCATGTTCCTTACCAACTGAAGTCCAGTACTGGTCATAGTAACCATTGATTGCAGGCAAAGCAGGCAACTTAATAGTAAATGTCCAATTGAACTTCAAGTCAGGATACTCAGATGGCATTGAAGACTTGAACTTAACCTCAGCAGTAAATGTCTTTGTATCATTTGCAGAGTTGCAATATACAGTTTCAATATCTTCTGGAGAAAGAGTCCACTCACCAATTGTTGCATCACCATCTTTATTGGTAGAAGGAGTCATTACTGGAAGTCTCGTGAAACTGCCTGTAGCCTTTGCAGAAGTAGCTGCTGTAGGATTCCAGTTTGTGGTGAAGCCCTTCTGAGTGATTGCAATATCCTTGTAGATAGTCTCAAACTTGTTCTGTGAGATACCTTCAAGACGAGCCTTTGCATAAACCTCATTTACGAACTCATCCCATGTGATAGAAGCCTTTACATCTTTGCAGCTCAATGTAGCCTCTGCACCCTTGATATCAAGTGTAACCTCTGGCTTCTCTTGCAATGTCCACTGAACCTTCATGTAACGCTGGTCAACCAACTTGTTGTGAACAGAGTCAACCAAGTCAACACGAATGATAGGCTCCTTGCCAACAACAGCCTCGTTGTTTGTTACACCTGCAGGAGTCTTTGAAGTAAGGATACCTTCTGGAGTAACAGAAGCAAACTTCTGCTGGTCTGTACCATTCTCTGCACCATTATTATAAGCCTTTGTAGGAATAGCGAAACGGAATGTCAAACCATATTTCTTCAACTGCTCCTTAGTAATCTGGTTATGGCTACCAGTCTTGCGATCATAGCAACCTGTTACCAAATCCTGAAGGTTTGTTGCATCCTTGTAGTAAATCTGCTTAACAATCATGTTAGGACTAGCACTTACACGTGAATTCCAAATTGTTGCTGAGTCAGAATAATGATACTTATAAGAATCAGTCAAAGCATCTACTGAATGATTTTCCCAAGGAAGAACTGCTATGCGAGGTGTAATAGTTGTTTCAGACAAACGAGAGTTCTCTGAATAAATATCAGCAGCCTCATACTTCTTTGAGTTACGTGGCACCTTCAAAGACACAATGTAAATCTTATTGTCACCAGCACTTGCCAAAGAAGAGGTAAAGTTTGGAGACTTCTTTACATAAACAGTCATCAAGCCATCTTTGAAGTCCTTGATGCCATTGAACTGTACAGGAGAGTTCTCCAAGATGTTTGCAGCACGTGTTTCAGCAATAGCAGCCTTGAACTCAATGTTGTTCTCATCAATACCATCACGCTGAACGGTAGTTGGATTCAAACGATAAGTAGCTTCGGTCAAGCCATTATCAATGCGAATCTCCTTCGCACCAGTAACGTAAGTAGTGCCACTTGTACCAGGTTGAACTGGAGTATATGCTACAGACTGGAATTCGATAGTCTCAATACCATCAACATACAAGCTAGGAACAAGAGCGATACTAGACAAAGCTCTCTGAACGAGAACTGTCAAAGCGTCAACATTCTCATTCAACTTAGTAATGTCTGTTGACAAAGCGTTAACCTTAGTCTGCAACTCTTTTACAGTACCATCAGTTGCCATGCCGTTGACCTTCTCTTTCAAAGCATCAATCTGCTCTTGCAAAGCCTTGTTGTCCTTTCCAACCTTTTCTTGGAAAGATTCGAGAACTTTTGTTTGAATTTCAAGGTTCTTTTCTACAGCCTCACGAGCATCCTTCTCTTCCTTCAACTGGCCTGTTAATGCCTCCAAAGTAGTTTTAACGCCTGCAATATCATTTTTTGCATTGTCAATAGCAGTATTGGCAGCATCAATTTGAGTTTGGAGTCTAGCCTCAGCAGCAGCCAAGTCAGTTTCCAACTTTGTCACCTTAGTTTCCAAAGCTGTAACAGTTGCGGCATCTGCTTTCTTAGCAATTGCCTCTTGCAAAGCTTCCTTTGTCTGTGTAATCTGAGTCTCCAAGGCACTCTTTGTGTTAGTCAACTCGTTTTCCAAGTTGGTCTTCACCGTAGAGAGCTCAGTCTTGAGGTTAGCGATGTCATTTGCATTCGCAGTAATGTCATCATCGTAATCCTTACAAGACGTAAATGTACTTGTGGATGCCAATGTCAAAGCACCCATAAGCAAAGCACTAAAAAACTTTCTTTTCATACGATAAAAATTAATTAAACATTGTATATATTAACTACATTATTTCTATGCTGAAAATTAATAT
>CAKTUZ010000049.1 GCA_934621605.1 uncultured bacterium
TCTCGACCACGGAGTTTTGGCCGACGAGCGTCACCACCAGGTCGCCATCGGCGCCAATGGCCTCGCCCGCATAATCGGTTAGCTCCAGATGGTCGGCATCGGTCCAGGCCCAACCGGGGCCCGAAACGCCCGGCTCGTAGTACGTGGAGCCCGCAATAAACAGGCTGTCTGCACCCGCGGCACAAGAAGGCCCGCCCAGCAAAACGCATAGGCAGGCCATGGCGGTAAACAGGATGTAGTGACGGCTAGTGTGGAACGCGGCAGAAAACATAACCGCTCCGATCTTCGCAAGAGCCAATGGAAACTGCGCCAGAAAATTACCTGGAAGCAGCATTTATTAGTGTAGCGAGATCAAGTAAGCGACGATAAAGAAACCAGCGATCGAACCCCGAAATTAGGTGTAAATCGTTTTGCCAGTCGGTGAAAGGAGAAGTCAGAAATGATCGAAATGTATGTATGGAAGCAGCACGACTGCAGAACAGCTGCTGAATGCAGATGTCGTAGTAATTAAGATTGAGTTTGGGCAAACAGTCCTCAGACCATTCAATTGGCATCCCATAGCCTATTCAACTACCAGCAAATTCGATAATAAGCGATCTAATGTTCGTAATTGCGTTAAACTAATCTCAAAATACGCGCTGCCGATTGGATCAACATGAATGACATCGACTCGTTAACCGTTCATCGACTTTGCGACAAGTCGCAAGAAGCCTTTATCTTGTCAATAGAACTTTACAATAGGCCGACGCTTAAATATAGGGTTGAAGGCTGTGCTTTCTTTCTTTGCAATGCATGGGAATTGCTCTTGAAAGCATATCTCGTTCAGCGTGACGGTAACAGGGCTATCTACTATTCTGACAAAGCCGATCGAACGTTGTCCCTAGAGGACTGTGTTAAAAAGGTTTTCACTAACGAAAAAGATCCCTTGCGGCGAAATTTGAGCAAAGTAATAGACTTGCGAAATACAAGCACCCATTTTGTTGTTCAAGAGTATGAAGGAATCTATGCTCCTATCCTGCAAGCGTGCGTGGAGAATTATGACGAAAAAGCTCGCGAGCTTATGGGGATTGAGATTAGCGACCGCATTCCGGAAAACTACCTCGTGCTTTCGGTTAGACGCTCAGATGCAACGATTGAAGAATGTCGAGCGCGCTACTCTCCGGAAGTCATAAGTCGAATGATCGATGCCAGAAGTGGCGTGCTGACCTCGGCGGACGAAGAGGGTAATCGCCGATATGCACATACCTATACAACAGAACTACGTTTAACCAAAAAGAAAGATGCGGACTTGAGTGTTCGCATAGACAAAAATGGAAATACGCCAGTTTCTATCATCAAACAGCTTGTTAAGCCCGAAGATAAATATCCCTATCGAACGAAATCTGTAGTTGATGAAATTCAGCGCAAGCTAAGTGCAAACAACATTCACCTAAAAAGAAACGGCTGTCCTCAAGAATTCAACAACTGGGCCTTTAACCTGTTCATAAAGATGTATGGAATGAAGGACAATCCTCGCTATTCAATTAACACTTCGATGAAAGGCGAGCAGCCGAGGTATGCCTATTCACAACAGGCAATCGATGATATTTATGAGCTGGTCAAACAAAATCCGGATGGAATCATCGAAGATTTGAGATTAAAGGCTACGAATAAATAAAAACAGCCTTAGTAAGGGATGACCCCAGGAGCAAAGGAATTCTCAATCCAAAGGATCTACTCCCATTCGGGAACCCAGCTTTTACCCTTCCCAAGTCAACCCTTACTAAGGCTGTAATCCTATTATCCCAAATATTTTTGGTATTCAAACGCTAAACTATAAAAAATATCTGGCAGGCTTAAGATTCAAGAGAACCCGCACGAATTGTCCTGTCGAGCTAAACCCTAGTCTCCTCTAGCGGTTTGCCAGTTGGGTGTTCGTGGAACGGGAATGCTCTTATAAGCGTACACGTCCTTTGCCATGTCGATCAAGTTCTCATCAAGACTGCCAGCCTCGACTATCGCATCAATATATTCCACGCAAGCCTGCTGATTCGACTGAGAAAGCCTACTCCATTTAAGCTGCATTAGGATTACTTTAAAAACATCCACTTCACTTGTATTGCTGCAAGTGATTATTGATTTAAGTTGCTTAATGGTCAGTGTGGTGTGATCCAGTTTCCATTCACATCTTTGCGCCATGAATGTAATGTAATCCGAGGTGATATCCTCATTTAGAGTCATTATTCTTCTGAGTAAAGGAGCCCCTCGTTCGAAGTTTGGCTTGGTATCAATTAAATTAAATAGATCATCTTTTGCCCATTCGCTCCAGGCTTCTACGATATCTGTTGGGTCGAGACAATTTAAGTAATGAACAATTGCGGAAACAGCCTCTGAGGCTAGGGCCGGAGTGTGTCCAAAATGGGAAAGCAGTTTAGAGCGGCTTTCCTTCTCGTCAAAACGAATTGATGAGAATAGGCAGTACTTCCTAATGCGTTCATAAGGTTTGCTGAGCTCCTCACATGGCACAACTGCAAACTTGGGCCACACTTCGCTAAGGGAGTGCCATGTTTGGCGATTTGCAATATTCAGACAGCTGAGACCCCAAACACTTCCGATATGCCCGGGAACATCGTTGTCTAACAACGCCAACTCCATATACGCCTTATAGAAAGGCATGTGTTTCGTTGCCCAAAAATTTAAATGCGAGAATAGTGCTGCAAATATAATATTTGACGAGGCATCGTCGTTGCATGTGGTCTTAATGAGCTGCTCGATTGAGCCGAGCAGCGAGACGCTTCCGTCATTAAGTTCCAATTCATCGCATCGGGCCAGCAAGCAAATTTGAGCGTTGACAGCTTGACCCAACGAGCAATTGAGAGCCCTGGAAAACCAGTCCACCTTTACGCTGTTCGAAATCCCTTGGCCTGAGACGCTTGCCACCAATCTGTCGGGTGTGACCATGCCGAGAGTAGGCTTGACGCATTCCGCGACATGAGCATTGTCAATTTTTTCGACCAAGTACCCAAGAGCACGAATCGTGGCCCCGTAGGACTCATGACATGCTGCTGTTTTATTGAAAACAGGAAGTAGCTGTGCAAGATTATCGGAATCTAATGATTCCCACGGAATGCTATGGAGCATGTTTTTAGCTGCGAGCATTTCAGACTCGGATTCAATCCTGTTGGCGATGTCTGAAATAATTTCAATCACTGAGTTGGGATTGGCGTTACAGCTAGCTCTAACTACCTCAACCGCTTCAAAGTGATCATGACCTTCGTTTCCCGTCCTTTCAAACAGCTGGATTACATTATCTGCTGTAAATTTTGATGCAGCCAGCGGAAGTATTTCCGGAAAACCGCAAGTCATATAGGACGATAAGTCCGGAAAATCGGTTAGCTCAAAGTTGGGATAGTCGACCCTAATCTGATCGAGTTGTTGCTGCAATAGGTCGTCAGTCACATTGTTGTCTACAAGCCACTGATATAAGTTGAAACGCGCATATGAGCAGTGGTGAGCGTCCTCATATTCCGCAAACGTTAAATTAACCCCCTCAATAAAGTTTTTCTTAGCCAATTTACTTGCTTTGGGATAAGCCGTGAGGACAAGATGGTAAATCTCGTATTTAGCGGCTAGATCCTTAAGACCCCCGCACTCAACTGCGAGAGCTAAAGCCTGGTCAGCGTCTGATAAGTTCTGGCAGTATAAATAGAGGCCCAAGCGTTTTATGAGGCTGCACTTTGACCTAATTAAGGTAAGCACCTGATTTGGTCCAAGGTTATTTGCCAAGAAGAGTTTGCGACCAACTTCCCTTGCGCAATCAATCAATACGCAAAAAGTGCCCTCCTTAGGCATATCTTGCTCATGGTCTTCGATTGCATGGCGAATAAAACTCGATGAATCTATCCATTCATTTAGATCGGTATAACCAGCTTCAAGATTGGCAATGGCGCTCAGGCGATTGCAGAGTAATGAAAACAGTCTCTCACCAATACAATCCGTCCAGACAACAATTGTTTTTGAGACGGTCTCAGCGTTATCGGAATAATTGAATCTAAACCGAGGGTGAAAACTGCCTTCGGTGCCGGCGAATCCTTTGGACCACTCCGCTTTGTAGGAGAGCATAATGTCAATTAATCTTAGCGCCAGCTCTGGACTTTCAATTTTGGACAATAGCTTTGGAAACGTGAACTCCATCCATAGCTCGTCTGTCTTTTCGAGATTTAAAAATGAGAGCCAGAAGGAAATGCAGGCATCCGTAGAATCCGGCGAATCGGCAATGTGCCTAAGCGATTCGCAGACATAGATGGATGACAAAAATCGACCTTTACCCGCGGCAATCTGATAGACATCTACGTATTGATTGACCGAAAACGATTCAACCGACCAATCGAGAAAGGTCCATTCCCAACTATCTAGCTCGTCTTCTGTCAGGAATGAGTCGACTCCGCATTCAACGAGGTTCTTCAATGACTCAATACTATTGGCATTCGTACAAAAAGCTGTAGCAAGTGCAGCCCTTTCTTCATCCCCGTCTTCTGGATTGGAGAAATACGAGGCTAGATTCTCTTGTTCCATATAAGACAGCTGGGATGTTATTTCCGCATACGATGCAACAGCGGAACGACGTACGCTTAGAGACTCATTACTTATTTTTCCCCACCCCATAAATAGGGGCGCCAACTCATTAAAGTCATTAAAGTGGACTGGGGTAACGCCTAGCGAACTCCACTCGCCATCTCTGCTTGCGCCGCGCTCAAGTGCGAAAATGCGGCCATTCATATCTGCCGAAATGGATCGAGTAAGATATTTGACCATCATATCGCTGCAGCTATAGCCAACAAATAGCACGGTATATCGCGTGAACATATCGAGCAGAAAGCGCGATGACCACGCATTTGTGATATATGCCTTTCCAAAATCAACATCTGTCAGGACGGTATGCTCTGGACACATTACGTTCCCGTGTAAATAGACGATTCCTTCAAAATCGTCACCCAGAGGCAATGCGGGGCCAACGTATGTCTGAGGTGAAATGCCCAGTGATTCTGCGGCACCTTCAAACCTGCGGTCAAAATTGGTTGTAACTACACGTACTTTTCTTTTATTGCCAAATAACTTTAATATGCCGACATGCAGGTCAGAATACCCTTCAAGTCCCTTTCCAATGGCCTGAGCACATGCTTGGTGTATATTCCCCATTTGATCTAAATGACCAAGTGCTGTTTCGCAGGACTCTTCCAATAGCTCGTCTACGTTTGCGGAATCCGGCCGAGCAACAAATCCGGCAATCTGTTTAACAAGTCCCCGAAAATCAGGAAGAGGGCAATCACCTTGCATTGAAACGCCAGAGCCAGCAAATATTACAAGCTCGTGCTTCAAGAGCGCCTGATTTAACCCATCAGGTATTTGAATGTCATTAATGTACATCGCGTAACCCTACATTAGCGCCAACGGAAAGGATGAATGACGGGTATTTATTCTTCGTTGTTAACATGAGTTTTGGCGGCGTGATTATCCCACTCCTGCACTAGAGTGGAAACGCTGTAATCCGTAACATCGTCAGGATCGTTTTGATTAGGACCCGTTTTTATGTAATGTGCTGCAATAAATTTCTTTGCCAGGAGTTCCAAGGATGAATACCATGGCTTCTGCCAAATTGATGAAACCATTTCATGGGTAATACTTTCATCTCCACCATGAAATAACCCAAACATAACTTCGCCGGTGTTTAAAGATCTTCCTATCGACATCTGTTGCGTCCCAAAGAGTATCGCCGCTTCTTCGTTTTCCATCAGTTCAAGCTTGAATTGATTCCAATTTGAAAAGTTGTTATCGGTGTCTACCGCTTGCCAGATCTTAAATTCATAGACCGTCGCCCTTTGAAGTAACTCTAGATAATTATTGCTCATCCATGTTGAATAATAATTGCAGAGCTTTATATGGCAATCGTCGGTCAAGGTAAGCTTATCTAAGGTTTCTCTCTCGCGATACAACCTTTCATCCCTAATAAAGTAAATCAAGCCGGCAAAGTAATCCTCCCCTTTGCATCTGATTCTACTTATCAGCCAATCGCCAAATTGGTTTTTACCAACACGTTTTCCAAGCGCTTCAAATAGCCTCGTGTAGGATTCGATAGGACTAAAGAATAAACGAGGAGCCAAGTCGTCATCCTCTGTGCTCATTAGGATCAATACTTCTTCAGCCAGTTGCAGGCAACGTTTCGGAGTAATTCTTTCTAATCCAATAATTAATCTTCCGGCCAACTCGATTTTGCCTTCATTTGAATCTAGGTTGTTAAACGCATTAAGAAGCATATCAGGGGTTGAGCTATTGCAGATCAAATCGAACCCTGTCTTAGAAGAACTAGATTCAAATTTCGAGCAATAGAACAGTTTAAATAGGTCAAAGGAGCTAACTCTGCCCTTGATTCTGGCCGTTTCAATGGCTTGTTCGGAACGATGTCCGTTCTTTTCCGTCAGGTCTAACCCCAGAATGTGCTTGGAAATACTAAGGGGTTCTATTGGGCGGCATTTACAAGATTTGCGTACAATGTTTTCGAATTCTTGATACAACTGCACATACTGTTCGTTGGCCCGACTAATGCTCTTTGCATTAAACAAATAATCGGAGTTTTCCCACAGCCATGCGCTTAGGTCTGGTGCGAAACACCGAATTGCAGACATGCCCAAGATGTCAGCTGGGCATATTTCATCGTCAGTACGAGTTTGATTCGTTAAAGCGCTATTCTTAAGGCGACAAATATCGCGAGGAACACGAATCAAGGGAAGCACGACTCGGGACAAAACATTTCGTGAATGGAGTACATCATCTTGATCTGCTGAAGTTGTAAATCGTGATAATGCCTTCAACTCGTTAATTATTGAATCAAGCTGAGGTGCTACGTCAACCTCAAGAAGCTTTGGCATTTCAATAGGAAGTTGAATTATCTTCTCAAGATACCCAGCCCCATCC
>CAKTUZ010000050.1 GCA_934621605.1 uncultured bacterium
ACCTCTATGCAGCATTCCTTATATAAATCAAGGTAAGGATATACCGCACGCATATTTTCCGAATTAAAGTCATATTCGTGCCGATAATACGCGTCTTTATCGGTAATAAACCAATCCGGTTGAAACCAAAGGCGCACAACGGCGGGTCGGCACATATTAACGCGACTTTTTTCCTTTTCCCAATAGGCCGCATTGAAGCCTTCCGCAAGCGACCTGTCCATAAAGTTCATAGGAAGAACACACGCGCCTATACCGTGGAAATCCTCACACAGCACATTATCCGTAACCGTCACTTCATACAGCCGTTCTGTGCTTTCCCTTTTTTCATTTGCGCCGTTCTCGCTGTAAACGCCTATAAACGCTATTCGGGCAATATCGTCAGTCGGGTTAGGCTTCGGAAAGCGCAGCCCAAACATTTTTGCAGACACAGGCTTTCCGAAAGTCACCATTACATCGCAATTGCTCCTTGTGCTCGGAACAAATTCGGTTTCGCAGGAATAGCTGTAAACCAAATTTTCGGGTTTGAAAACCTCACCATCATTGGAAAGGTAAATTTCAAAATCCCTTATTGAATATTCCGAGCCGCCGTCAAACCCCAAAAGCGCAACCTTTTCAACCGAAACCACCTTATCCGACAACGAATACTGTAATGTAAAATCATCCGAAAGAATGTCAATATGCGCCGTAACATTAGGCTTATCGGTTATAAGATTTAAAAATTCAGGACTTTTAACCGTTCCGCTGAGTCCCTTGATTACAGGCTCAGCGCCGTCCTTTTGGCGGCAGACGGCGCGTTTGCCCTTTATGATGCTCTCAGCGGAAGTAACATATTTAATTATTTTTGCCGAATTGTTTGTTACTGTCATTTTTCTCCCGCCGTTTTTAAATCTTTATAGCTTTCTTTTTGCTCTTTTTAAATTGGAATATCAGCCACAATGCAATCGCCGCAAGTAAAAGCACACCCTGAACTACCGTAATAACAATAAGCCATGTGGGAGCGGTGGTATAAGAAATTGAATACTTTCTTTCAGTTCCTGCGTCTACCTCGCGCACCTCGCGTTCGGTATCGCTGTCTGATTCGGTATTTTCATTCTTTATAGTACCTGTACTGCTTGTATTGCCGGCTGTATTTGTGTTGTCTGCCGTGTTATTCTTTCCACTATTGTCAGTATTACTGTCATTTCCGTCCGGTTTATTATCTTCAGGTTTCGTAAGATCAACCGTCTGCCAATAGGGATCGTTTTCATTGGTCAGCTCAGCCAGTACAAATTTAAAATCAGAGCTGTAGGGAACGGAAATATACACTCCCGTTTCTCCCTCGGTTATTTCAGCAGTTTCGCATATTTTAACCGCGTCTTTAGCGCTTGCGTCGCCTATAAGCGATTTACTGCCGAGCTTATCGGCACTTACCGGAATCTTTATTTTAATATCTCGGCTTTTAATGTTGTTTACCTTATTACCGAAGAAATCGTAAAATTCTATTCCGTAAACATTCTCACCGACAATTTTGTAGCAACCGCTGTTATAAAGCGAAGCCTTCTGTGCGTTTGTAGCCTTGGTTTCAACAAGCTTTGCGGTATAGAAATCGTCTACTATATCGCCCTCGTCAAGTGCCGCCACATCCCAGCTTATTCCGCTCTTTTGGTCGTCAAACGAAGTTAAAACTCCGTTTTCATCACCCATGCCCGTTATAGAGATACCCTGAATATCTATTTCGGTAAGCGCAAAGTGCATTGCGTCCTTATAAAAAGTATCTTCATCAGGGTCGCCGTTTATATCCGTTATACCTTTACCGTAATTGTTCTCAACAAACTCTATTCGGATATAGCGCGCTAATGTCGGTATACTGTTATAGGAATATTGACCGTTTTCCGGAAGTCCGTTAAATTCTGCCACAGGCGCCTTTGTGAAATCCATTATGCCCTCGTAGCTGTCGGAAATGTAAATTCTCACTTTAGTGGGCTGGAAGCGCACAAGGTGCGGAACAAAGTAAAGGTTAATATCCTCAATGCTTTGCAGTTGTGATAAATTGATTAAGAAGTTAAGCGAGCTTTTACCGCTAACACCGCCGGACACAAGGCTTTCCGCACCTATTGCGCCATCAAACAAATTCGAATATCCGCTTGCGGTATATTTTATAGAGTCCGCATTGTTATCGTTTATTGGCTTTTCAAAGGCACTTATGCTGGTAGTGCCGAAGGAATAGCTTATATGTTCATAACGGTCAATAAGTGGGTTTGCCATACCGATAATTGAAATATCCTTGAATGTGAGATTTTTGCCCTCGGAAGCATCCACGGATATTCTTACATAACGAGCAGTTATTTTGCCGTCGCTAAAATCCCCAGAGCTTAACTTTGCATTATCTCCCCAAAGTTCGGAGAAGGTTTGAGCAGCATAAATGCTGTAACCGAATGAACCGGCGCGGTCTACCATAACTTTTGTTATGCCGTAATTTTTGCAAAGATTGTAAACTAAGTCGAACTTATCATTATTTACGGTAAATGTAACCTTAGTATCCTTATCGCCGTCGCTTAATCCTTTTACGCCCTCGGCTGTGAACTGACTTGTTATTTCGGTTTTCTTTCCGGTTTTATCTGTCAGATAAACATTTAATGGAATATGCTTTGTAAGCTCGGTTTCCTCGTCGGGCACCTCGGCGTCCATACCGAGAACGGCAATTTCCGAAATTCGCGGATACCAATATCCCACATTGGTATTTGTAGTTACGGGATTTATAATGCGTATTGCAACATATCTTGCGTAAATCGTATCGCTGAAGCTTACAATTGATCCTAAGAAAGAGCCATCCTTTTTGTAGTCGTAGGAATAAATCATATTCTCGCTGTTAAAAAGATTGGCATAGCTCACGCTTGCGTAAACCTCGTATTTTCCGGTCGCAAACTGATGTGCGTCCATTGCATCATTGCTTATACCCCGCAAAACAAATTTCTTTATCTGCTTAATAGCATCTGGATTGCTGTCAAACCGATAAATAATATCGTATTTGCCGTCATTCTGACCCGAATATTTGCCTATATCAAGGTGTCTTTCAAATGTGCCGTCGGTTAACCACCAATATCCGTCAGTACCGATAACCTCACCGTTGACGCGCTGCTGATACGGGTCATGACCGCCGATCAAATTCTTTCCGATTGCCGAAATATCATTTTTAAGCTGTTGATCGGAATAGATATTGCTCGAATTGAAAAGTCTTACATCGGTCTTTTCGCCCGTATATGTTCCGCCGAACATACCTATTTCATATAAATGCTGCATTGAGCAGCCAGAAGATCCTTCGGTATAACCGCGGTGATAGAACCTTACTCCGACATAGCGGATATTGGATAAATCTTTTCCGAGCGATGTCAAATCAACCTCGTCGCCGAGTCTGCCGGTATCGTCCTTTATCTCAATGATCTTGCTTTCATCATTAAACAGGTTATCGGATTTATCGGAAACAAATACCGCATAATGCTTTGAAGCCAATCCCTTTGCTGAATCGTGGAATATAACATCAAACTTTTCGGGATTTTCAAGCTTGCCGCAAAGCGTAATTTTCATTTCCCAATAGTTTGAGGTCTGCTTTAAATCGTTTGCGGCGCCGGCACTTGAGCAATATTGCTTGTTATTAGCCGTGTGCCATTCGCCGAGAACCGAAACCGAAGTAGGCGAGCCGTCAAAAAATTCATCGCCGACCTTTCCTGTTTCATATGTCAAAACATTATCCTTATAAAAGCCTACCCATGCGGTTCTGCCCGCAAAACGGTTTACACCGTTAAATGAAACCTTGGAAATATCATCAAAAGATATATGTTCGGTTCCAGCATTCGGGTCAACATCAACCGTGCCTCCGTAAAGCCCGATTTCAGCTATATGCTGAATACTGCACCCTCCGTTGTTATAGCCGCGGTTGAAAAACCGAATAGCTACATAAGTAATATTTTTAAGGTCGGTCCTTGAAGAAAGGTCAATACTATCGCCAATTCTCTCGGAAGTATCAAGTATTTCGGCAATTTTGTTGCTGTAAAGCGTTTCCTTTTTATCTGATGCATAAACGGCATAATGTTGTGATCTTAAACCCGCTCCCTGCGTATGAAACAGAATCACGAATTGTTCGGGATCATTCACAGGTTTTGTTAAAACAGTTTCTATCTGCCAATATGTATCTGTCTGATATATATCATTTGCGGCATCTCTTGTGCTACAGTCCTGATCCTGTGAATGCCAGCAGCCTATTGTACTGTTGCTGTTTACTATGCCGTCAAAGAATGTATCCTTAACAGGGTCTTTTTCATTGGTGCAAAGCACATTGTTTTTGTAAAATCCTGCCGAGCAATTATCTAACGGCAAATTTGCAAGTCTGTTCTTGCCCTCATATCCGCGATTATGAATCCATTCGCCCGAACCGCTTGAGGTTTCACCGTATGAAACATAATAGATGTTCGGATATGTTGTATGCGTATCTGCATTAACAACTGTGCCGCCGTACATACCTATTTCCGTAAGAAACTGCATACTGCAAACATCGCTTTGCGTATACCCGCGCTGATAGAAGCGTATTCCTACATATTTGCATGTGAGATTTAATGAAGAAATATCAACCTCATCGCCCGATCTTCTTGTTGTATCGGTTATCTCTATTATCTTCTTAGCATCAGTATAAAGATCATCAAGATTTTCAGAAGCAAAGACCGCATAATGCTGCGACATACCCCATCCGTCTTTACGGGCAACCGCTACAAACCGCTGCGGATTTTTCAAATATCCGCTGAACGATATTTGAACCTGCCAATAGCTTGCAGTCTGAGTTATGCTATTGTCATATCCGTCTGATTGGCATTGTCCGGCATCGCTGTGAAAATGTCCGAGCGCCGGTGCGTCTGTCAGTTCACCGTCATAAAGCAACGGTATAAAACTCGAATTCATTTCTTCTTCTGAGGTCAATGTATTATTGCCGTAAAATCCGGTTTTAAAGCTTTGCCCAGCAAAATTATTATCTGACAAGGAAATCGTAGGATTAGACGATAATACCGTATGCTTGCTTATAACGCTGCTTACATCAGCAAAGCTTATAATGCCGAGATTAAGCGCAGAAGCAATAAGCATTACGCAAACCGCCAGGGCGGTAATTCTGTGTTTTCTTGTTATTTTCATAATTACGCCCTCCTTTAAGCTATGAATATTACCGTTACTGCATAAGTATCGGTCTTTTTCCCGTTTTTATCAAGCAGCGTTGCGCGAATTGCAACACTGTCTCCGCTTTGTGCGGCAGAACCAGGCGTATATGTGCAAGTGCTCCCGTTTTTGCTTATGCTGCCGCGGGTACTTGCGCTGCCCATAAGTTCTTTTTCTTCAAGCGACGCGCCGCTTTTTTTGCTTGCAGCGGTAATTTCCCATTCAATACCGCCGTTATCGGCTGCCGCAACATCCAAAAGCTCGGCATTAAGCGTTAAACTGCCGCTCTTTTGTATGGTTTCAAGTGCCTTATCTATTCTCACCTGCGATACAGGCGCTTTTGTGGAATAAACATATACTCCGTACTCTCCGTCGATAGTATCGCTTATTGTTGCAGAGGATGCAAAGCTTTTATCCGAGCGTATTACAGTACCCTGAAGCTTGCGATTTTCGCTGTCGCTTAAAGTATCGCTGAAACGGTATCTGTAAAGCTTTCCGACCGCTTTATCAAGGTTGAGCTTGATATTGCGTTCGCTGCCTGTCTTTTTCGCCTCAACAACAAAGGTGTAATTCCCGTCGCTGAGTTTGAATGAAGAAACACGCAGATCATCACCCTCCCAAATGTTAAGCAACACATCGGAGTGAGCCGGAACATAACGGTCAAGCAGCGACACAAGCCGATAATTTGTGGTCACCTTATATTTATCAGCTATTTCGCCGACGCTGAACAGCGCACCCGAACCGTCTGCAAATGTGTGTTCCTTTAAATAAGAGCCAGTGGCATAAAAGCTTGTTCCGTATTCCCATCCGCCGAGACCGTGCGCACCGGAATTTGCGGCTGCTATAAAATATGATGCGTAAGAGGTGTCCCAATCGCCCGGGGTAAGGGTATGTTCGTCATTCTGAGCATTCAAATCCGCGTCGCATGAGGCAGAGGAAGCAAAAAACTCTGTTATAAACGGTCTTCCCAAAAGCTCGCGAAAACGGTTTAAGAATGTATAAGCGTTATCGTAATCGCTGTAACCGTAAATATCGGTTTTATCAATACCTTTTCCGTAATATCTATGTATTGACTGCTCGGTCGGGCGCTTATTGCCGAGAGTACCGACAAGCCCTTCATTAAGCCTCTTTACCCAATTTTCAAGGGTTTTACTT
>CAKTUZ010000051.1 GCA_934621605.1 uncultured bacterium
GGAGAGGCTCTATTAACGCTTAGTTTTTAGTGCGACCTAAAGGCCTAGATTACCGCTTGCGGTTTTGTAACTCAATAGCAGAAGCAACTCCATTAAGAAGCCAAGCATGTTAAAGCCCTAGACCACCGTTTTCGGTATGCAAAAAAGACCTGAAGCCCGGATTTTACTCCGGACCTCAGGTCTTTTCGTTTGCACAAAAATATATTGTTATCAATAAAAAAAGGCGTTCTACCGTACTTTTGGTAGAACGCCTTATGTCGTTATGCTCTTATGCTGTCAGCTTGGATGCCAGCTCGCGCACCTCTGCTTCCGAAAGTTTGGAGTGGCGGACGGTGAATTCGATGCTCATGCCGTCAGCCAGGAGGCCTTGTGCAAGTTCAATTCTATTTTTCTGTGCTTCTTCAGCTGCTTTCTTCGCAGCTTTTTCTTCCGCTACCTTTGCAGCCTCTTTTGCTACTGCCTTTGCAGCTGCTTCAGCCTTTCTTGCAGCATATTCCTCAATTACGTCAGTCATTTTTTCTTCGCCCTCCTTACTGTATTTCAAAAACTCCATGCGCTCGGCAAATTCACGGTAATGCAAATTTTTAGGCTCTGTGCAATACAAATCCTGCATCAGTTTACCAAGCGCTGTATCATCACGACGCTGACTATTAACATAAATGATATGCGAACCATCTTCAAAATCTTTGGCGCTTTGCTTAATCGTTCGTCTTATGTCATATAACGGCAAATTGTCACGCAATACATCATTCTCGGTGATAAAAATTACATAAGTATCCGGCAACTCTTCGTAAAGCTTACTTGGCTGCAGGAAATGCGTATCGAGAATACTGCTGTAAAATCTGGCACGTCTTGCCGGAGCGCCTTCATCGCTTCTCTGCACCTCTACGTTAAAATAACGTCCTTTGCTATCCTGCGCCAAGATATCCAACTGCGAAGAATGTCCGTAGATGTTTTGAATAAAGCTTTGTATCCTGACATTCCTCACCTTAATTTTATCATCTCCCAGAATAATGCGCAAGAAAACCTGCGCTGCTTCCTTGTTGTCATCAAGCATAAAATTCATAAACCTGTTGTTCATCATACATAGGCTACGGATGACCTGCTTGATTTCACTTTCTTGACTTGCTTCATTTGTTTGCATTACTTCAACTCCCTTCTTAACAAAAACGCCCTATGTACTACTTAAATAATACATAAGGCGTTCTCAATGACGCTGCGACTACCATACTCCGGGCAGGCGTGCAAAATCTTACGGTCCTATATTATCAGATAATCGTGATAATGTCAAGAATGATATGAATTTTTAGTATATTGTTAAAATTTCCTGTTGAAGCTCAAACACCGCTTGCGGTATGCAAAAAAACCTGAAATCCGGATTTTACTCCGGACGCCAGGTCTTTTCGTTTGCGCAAAAGCATCTTTCAGCGCCTCTGCCCTACTTCTCTAATATTCAAGATATCGCAGCATTTTATGCAGCAGTCCCTCAACCTCCCAGCCGTCGGCATTTTCAAGCTCGCAATGGGCCATATGGTTGCGATACTTACATAAAAGCTCCTGATAGCATTCAACAAACGCAAACAGCTTTTTCACATTCATATTCGTGCTGACATCTCCTTGCTCCAGCAGCTTCCGCAACAGCTTGCTGCGGTTTCCCTTAGCAGGCGGTAAATTGATGGGAGCATTATTTTCCTGTTGCTTGGCCTTGTTTTTCTTAACCTCCGGCTCAATCTTCACCTCATGCTCCAGGCCAAACCATTTCTGTTTCAAGGATGACGGCAATCCGTCCAAGCAGTTAACCACTAATCTGTCGGCACTGTTGCAATAATCATCCTCGGAAATTTTGCTTTGCAGATAATACCACGAGCTGTTTATGGTATTACCATATAACAAAACCTTACGCAGGCTGCTTGTTGCAGGCAAATCCATCACCTCCTCCACAAAGCTGAAGCTGTTATTTGCACGGATGAATTTTTTCGCCTCCTCTAAAAGCCATTTCAGCTCCGTCTGCTCTTGCGGCACTCTGCAGGCAATATAGCTGATATGGCGGCCTGTTTCCGCAAAATAATGCAGTTCCTCCTGCGTCATTCCCTTAAAAGCCTCTCGGTTCACATCAAAGCGCGATTGTCTGTCTATTCTCTTTTTTCTCCCTGCCTTACGCATGATTTGGAAATTAGCTTCGCTTAGCTTTGTAGTATTGCCGGCTTTAACAGCTGACATATAATAATCATACTCAGAAAAGGCTTTTAAAAAGTAAATACGCCAATTGCGCCAGTTTTTGTTTCTGGCCTGGCAGTAAGCAGAAATTCTTTCCCTTTCCACTTGAAGCTTTCCGCTGGCAAACATGTAATCCGGAAGCAGCTCGATAGCAAAAAGTACAGCCTGCAAAGGCATATCCTTTTTCAGACACCATCTGATCAGCGCCGGTATATTATCATTTCTGTTTCGAGTATTCACAATAGGAGCATATTCTCTCTGCAAACGCACAATATATCTTTGCTCAATCTCATTGACTACCGGTACTGAGCTTGTATCAGCAGCAGCTGACTTATGGCATTTCAAATAATCCCCTAACTCCATCAATGTATTTTTAATCTTATCATAAGCGCAGCAGTGCTTGATTTCATCATTCAGCCTCTTGGAAATATCAACCAGGGCCATCATATAGGGACTTTGCGCAAACAGCTCTTGGGAACACTCCGCTAAAACATCACTGTTAAGATACCGCTGCATTTTCTGCACTGTATAATGCAAATATGTTGTATTTGTGCTGCCGTCAGTTATGCTCAGCTCTCTTTTCTTGTTGTCAACCGTTATATAAAGGCCTTTTTTCATATCTATACCATAGAGCAAAGCGCTGACATCCATAAACAGACGATAATCCGCACTGCTGATATCCATGCTGATCATATTATCATTATAAATAGCCTTATTTTGGTTGATTGCATCAAAAAGCCTGATTGCGTTCTGATAGTCATTCGCGGCATTTTTGCTTTCCTGCAGCTTAACGCTTATCAAACAGAGCTTACCGATAAATCTGTTTTTTAAATTACGAAAGGCCTCTTCCTCCTGTGCATTATGCACCGCGATATAACATCTTACCGGCATAACCTCCTGCTTTGCCAGCAGCTCATAAAAGCAGTGTATAATAAGCTCCGTCCGGCTCCTGCCGCTTACGCATGATAGCTCTCCCATATTCGTACATTTATATTTGATTTCTCTTTGCCACTCCCTGCCCATTGACAACATAACAATATTATTAGGCATATTTTCAACTCCCTTCCATAATTAACAGTATGCATAATTCGTTTTTAACGCGATTGTTGTGCATTGCAGAATAATATTCTGCTTTCTACTGTTAATATCTGCAAAAAACTCTGCAGAACGGCAAGGGAATTAAAAATAATGCATTGAGGAATGGCGAGAAAAACATATAACAGTCTTTCTATTTTCTTAAGTTTGCAACTACATTATACAATATACCATTGCCAATCCTATTTATCATCAAAAATGTCCGCACTTAGGACATTCTACATACCAATGGTATCCATCATCGACTTCCGTATGATAATTGTCATAATGCTTTACTAATAAATCAGCATCTCCACCTGCACAATAGCTTTTTACCCAAAATTCATTACACTCAGTACAAGTGCAATGATAAATCTTTTTACCATCAGCATAAGGATTTTTTATTAATTTTTCATTCTCATTCAATACATGCCCACAATTCCAGCATACATCCCATCTATTAAGATGATACTCAAAAATCATCTCAAAGAATTTTTTCAGTCCACTGCTTTCAACACCTGGAGAACAAACAAACGAACCATACCTATGCATAGGATTACCATATTTTTTACCTTCTATTCTCTTATCGGTAGTACCACCCCAATAATTCCATTTTGATTCTACATTTTCTTTTTCATTTTTAGAACCATTACTAACAATAAATGCTGCCGTCATAGTTCTTTTATAAGCTAGAGAATCACGCCAGTTATCATTAATTCTATCTATATACTTTTCTTTGCACACCTCTTTAATATCACTATAAAAACATTCTTCTCCCATATCATTATAGTCTCTATATTTAGCATCTAGGATAAAATATTTTTTTGACATATAGCTAGAAACACTAATAAAATAATCTGGAGTCAGATTAGTCCCTTGCAACTTAGCATTAAACTCTATATTAATTTCTATTCCGCAAGAATGTTTCAATATGATTGATATAGAATTATTAGTACTAATTTTAGTACTTTCTAAAGAAAGTGCTTCGCCTATTGCTTTGATGATACTACCGTTATCCATTGGAAGCACAGAGTTATTATTAATACGCACTTCTTTGGTATTCCATCCTTGTTCAATTATTAGTACATGAACCATCTTAGCCAATAACCAATATTCATATAACTTATGTGTTTCCTTGATTAAGATTTTTTCACTATTATTAAACAAAGCAAGCTCAAGCTTATCATTAAAGCTTGTCAAGATTTCAAAAAGCCTTTTATATCTACTATCATTATCAAAAATCTGAGTCTGATGTAAATCTATATCTTCGTAACTACTAGAATTTAAAAAATCTAGCGCCAAGATCTCATCCAAAGTAAACTCTATTTCCTTTCTCTTTATAATGCTAAGATTGCTATTTATTATTTCGCTTAATCTATCTCTTTTATTTTTTAATTGTATAAATAACTTGCTGTCGTTTTCTATATTTTGCAAATCTGCTATGTACATCTTTTGAAAAATATTCTTGTTTATATATCTAGAAGCTATTTCTGAACCATATATAGAATTGTTAACACACCCCTTTTTAACTTCAAAATCATTAATGATAATTATATCATTGATTTTTCCATATTGATTCACTATTCTCTTTTGTAGTGAAATTTCGCATCTCAAATAGAACTCTTGGTATTTACTTGAATTAATGATATTCCAAAATAGTATATGTTTTTCTAAGTCAGTACTACAAAATTTCAAAGTAATTTTTGGATTTCCATAGCTACTGTGTTCAGAGCACAAAAGATTATTATTAAAATACATTCGTTGCCGTTTAAAGGAATAATCAGGACATAGTTTTATTATTATTGTCTCCTTTGGACTCTCCATAATAGGATTCAAAAGTAATATCATTTTATTAAAATATAAACTTTTTTGCCATTCTGAATAATATTGATCTTTTAATATCATTTGATTGAAAAATGTAGTTGCCTTCTTATCGTCATCTTGAGTATCATTGAATCCATATTTTTTCTTTAGCATTGTCAATCTTTTTTCATTTAATTCAAATTGAAAAACAATGTTTTTATTCTTATTAAATAAATATATCGATAAAAGTTTTTTTGTATTCAATAAAACTCTTTTGATTGCTTTATGTTCGTAAATATCAAACGTTTCCTTAGGTTGCATAACAAGCAGTTTATCGTTCAAAGGATTTTTCAAAAAGCTACATATAGTTCTAGTATCATATCTTTTTATTTTATTAACAGGAATCTTCCCTAATTTAAAATTCAAATTAGTATATGGTTTATCATTAATTCGATAACAAATTTCTTTTATTGATGATATTTGTTCTTCAATATCAGAACAAATTCCTTGGATTGAACCTAATTCGACATATTGCTTACTTTCTCTTTCCTTTGAACTAAGCAAATCCAACTTGATATTGATAAGATCGTTAATCATGTATCTATACGATTCTTCGCTCATCGACGACGGCAATAC
>CAKTUZ010000052.1 GCA_934621605.1 uncultured bacterium
TGCATCACACGCAGGGGGTCTGGGGTTCGAGTCCCTAATTCTCCACCATACAGTTCGTACTCGAACCCAATTCTTTATGAAAAAGGGTTCGGGTACGTTTTTTGTTTATCGGAAGTTCTGCGGAAGGACTACTCGGAACGGTAAACAGGCAAAGGCAGGGTATCATCATGGTGATGGTATCCTGCCTTTTGCTTTGCAGGATCAAGTTCGCTTTGTGCGAACTTGGTCGCCCCCTATATGGCGCATTGGGGTAATCGCTGCGTACGTGCGTACCGGGAGAGCGTGTACACCTCTGGCAAGGTGTAACACACTAGACTTTGTGCCAAAGTCCGTGTGCTAAGGGGCCAAGCCACTTAGAATCCCTGCGGAGAGTGTACGCACGTACGCAGGAAAATGGAAAAATTTCACGATATCGGGGTGTTCTTTCATGGGGGAGTGTGGTATACTCAGCTTAGTTCAACAAATAAGAATTTGTGGAGGTGAATTTCTTGAAGGAAAATACCTATCAAACGTCTTGCGGAACGATTCACTATTGGGCAAGCGTGTCAAACATGGATGCCATTACGCTTGTTTTTCTGCCGGGATTGACGGCAGACCATAGATTGTTTGATAAGCAGATTCGGTATTTCGAGAACAGATATAATGTTATCGTCTGGGATGCACCGGCACACGCTTCTTCATGGCCGTTTCGGTTTGATTTTGATTTGTTCGATAAGGCAAAATGGCTGAACGGCATTTTGAATCAGGAAAAAATTACAAAACCGGTTATTGTTGGGCAGTCGATGGGCGGATATGTGGGACAGGCTTATGCACAGCTTTATCCAAATCAACTGGCTGGATTCATTTCCATCGATTCTGCACCGTTGCAAAGAGAATTTGTGACAGCGGCTGAACTTTGGCTTTTGAAAAGAATGGAGCCAGTATATACGCACTACCCGTGGAAGCTGCTTTTGAAACAGGGGACTGAGGGTGTTGCAACTTCCAATTATGGCAGAAACCTTATGCGTGAAATGATGCTGACCTATGACGGCAATCAGAAACGCTATGCGCAAATTGCCGGACATGGTTATCGTATTTTGGCAGCGGCCATGGAAAAGGACTTGCCGTATGAACTGAAATGCCCGGCTTTGCTGGTATGCGGAACACAAGATCACGCTGGTTCGTGTATACGTTATAACAAAGCATGGCATCGAAAGAGCAAGATTCCTTTGAAGTGGATTGAAGGAGCGGGGCATAATTCCAATACAGACAGACCCGAACAGGTGAATCGCTTGATAGAAGAATTTGTTGCAAATATTTTATAACAGACAACTTGCCAAGGCAAGAAATTAGTGCAACATGAAAACCGCATATTTGCGATATGTAGTTTGCGGATGTTGTTTGTGCGTTAAAAATGCAAACTGCTATAGTTGTCCGCAGTTGACATTTTCTTGCTGCATTTTATAATAAAGACAGACCGTTCCGTTTGCTTTTTTCTTGCGGTGTGCAGCGATAAAAAGGAGGTCTTGCCGTCTGCGCAGCACCCACAGCGGTGCACTGTTTTCTGGTAGCTGGCAGGAGGAATTTTTATGAAAAAACAACTCACAGCATGGCTGCTTACGCTTTCCGTGCTGCTCACTGTATTTTCACCGCTTTCGGCGCTGGCTTTTTCTAAGAGCGGAGAATACCGCCTCCCCATTCTGTGCGTGGATGTGGTTCAGGGCTGGCAGAATCACATTTATGTAAAGGGCTGGGCTTTTGACCCGGACACCCCCGGTGCAAAGCTGGCGGTGCACGTCTATATCAACGGCGAGGGTCACGAGATCATTGCCGACAAGTACCACGATCAGGGTCTGGATGATACGTATCACTGCGGCACGGATCACGGCTTTGCGCTGGACATCCCGACCGAAGAGACCGGCGACGTTACTATAACGATCTACGCCATTGACGAACAGGACTCAAGCCAGCGCAGCGAACCGTTTGACAATTCGACCTATAAAAACCCCACCAAGGTGACCGTTACTTCGGATAAGACCGGCCCCACCATTACAAACGCCAGGATCACGGATGTGGATTCCACCGGCTACACCGTCACCTGCACCGTGACCGATGCCAGCGGCGTGAACCGCGTGCAGTTCCCCACATGGACCGATAAGAACGGTCAGGACGACCTGCTGTCCGACTGGAGCGTCAACCCCAAGGCCAGCGGCACCCGCAACGGCAACACCTTTACCTTCCGGGTGAAGACCTCCGACCACAACAATGAATCCGGCATATACTACACCCACATTTACGCCTACGATGACTCCTATCGAGGCAATGGTTCCGGCCCTGTAATGCTCAGCGCCACCGTGCCGGTCCCCATTGTTGCAGTTACCGGCGTCAGCCTAGATAAAGACAGCCTGAGCTTTACCGGCACCGGCGCTTCCCAGACCCTGACTGCAACAGTCTCGCCCAGCAATGCCACCAACAAGACCCTTACCTGGAGTTCCAGCAACACCTCCGTTGCCACCGTTTCCAACGGCGTGGTCAAGGCGGTTGGTTTTGGTACAGCTACCATCACCGCCAAGAGCAACAATGGCAAGACCGCCAGCTGTAAAGTAACGGTGAACCCCATCCAGCCCACCGGCATCAAGGCCACACCGGAAACTTCCACCCTGTATGGCCTGAATGGCACGGTTAAGCTTACTGCCAACGTGATGCCCAGCAACGCCACCAATAAGGCCGTCACATGGAGTTCCAACAACACCAGTGTCGCTACGGTCTCCTCGGACGGCACCGTCAAGGCCGTTGGCTATGGCACCGCCGTTATCACCGCAAAAACCGTGAACGGCCTTACCTCCAACTGCACGATCACCGTGAAGAAGGAGGAGGTCACCTCCCTTGCCATTGCCACCCAGCCCACCAGGACCAGTTACTCTGTGGGCGATACCCTGAACACCGCCGGTCTGACCCTGAAAGCCACCTATAACAATGACACGGTAAAGACCATTTCCAGCGGTTTCACCTGCAATGTTTCCAAGCCGACCAGCATCGGCACCCAGACTGTCACCGTTTCCTACGGCGGCAAGACCGCTTCCTTCAAGGTCAGCGTTGCAAAGGCTCCGCAGGCTGCACCTGCCGGACTGAAGGCCGCTGCACCCAGCACCTCCTATGCCGCAGACGGCACCATTACCGGCACCACCGCCGCCATGGAGTGGGCCGCAAAGGGCAGCACCGCCTACACCGCCTGCACCGGCAATACCGTGACCGGCCTTGCCGCCGGCACCTATCTGGTGCGCTATGCCGAAACTGCCACCCAGCTGGCCAGTGAGGCCGTTGAGGTAACGGTGCCTGCTTATGCTGCAGCGTTCCAGCCCATCACCCTGATCTTTGACCCCACAGACGGCGTTCTGGATCTGGCCGACACGCCGGAAAAGACCGTTTACCGCGGCGAGGCTTACGGCCGTCTGCCGGAGCCCACTGCGGACGGCATGGTGTTCCTTGGCTGGTACACCGAATCCGGCAGGCGGATTACCTCTCTTACCGCCTGTGACCTCACCGGCGATGCCACCGTCTCTGCACGCTGGGCACTGGCTTCGGCGGAAGGCTGGAAGTTTGACGAGGCCACCGGCACCCTGACGCTGGACGGCTCCGGCGCCATGAAGGAATATACCTCGGCTGCCGAGGCGCCCTGGTACAGCTACCGCGATTCCATTGCGCATCTGGTGGTCAAAAGCGGCGTCATCTCCCTGAGCAGCTATGCCTTTGTCGGCTGCCAGAATCTGGCGGATGTCACCCTGCCCGACACCTTGCAGACCATTGGCACTATGACCTTCTACGGCTGCGACAAGCTGGACAATGTTACCATCCCGGCCTCTGTCCGCACCATCGGCTCCTATGCCTTTGCAGACGCTTTGAGCCTGTCCCGGATCACCTTTGCCGGCGATGCTCCCGAGTTCGGCACCGGCGTGTTCACCTTCCGCAGCCTGACGGCTTACTATCCCGTCTACGCTTCCGGCTGGGAGACCGTTGTGGACGGCCGTTACGATTTCGGCGGCAGCATCACCTGGGTGCGCAGCAGCGAAAGCAGTCCGGCTGCCGGGGAGCCCGTGCTTCTCTCCGCAGATGATCCCGACGAAGCTCCGGCTCCGGACTGGACCCTGTAAGCGGCCGCTGCAGCGAAAAGGAGTAATGTGCCATGAAAAACAATAAATTTCTGCTCTGCATCGTGACAGTGCTGTTGATCGCCTCCCTGCTGCTGACCGGCTGCTCCGACGGCCCGTCCGGCTCTTCCGGCACTTCCGAGCCCTCCGGTTCCTCCGCTCCTTCCAGCTCCGGCAGAACCTCCGGCTCCTCCAGCGAGAGCACCGGCTCTTCCTCCGATAGTGAGGCCCCGGAACCCGGCAAAGTCGAACTGACCTACGAGATCTCCGGCGGCACGGCCGCCGTGACCGGCGTCCGCGGCAAGCCCAGCGGTACGGTGACCATCCCGGAAAAGACCCCGGATGGCGTCACCGTTGCCCGCATCGACAGCTATGCGTTCTACAACAGCGATATCACCGGCGTTTCCCTGCCCGATACCATCACCTATATCGGCGACTACGCCTTTGCCGGCAGCGCACTCAAGCAGCTTGTTCTGCCAGACAGCCTGAAGATCGTTGGCAAGGCTGCTTTCTCTGCCTGCCGTTCCCTGACCGCTGCGGTGCTGAACGGCAACCCTGAATATCAGGGCTCTGAGTCCACCGGTGTCTTTTCCGGCTGCGACCAGCTGCAGACCGTTACCATCGCCAGCGGCCTTACCCGGTTGGGCGACGGAATGTTTGCGCACTGCACAAAGCTTTCCACCGTGGTGCTGCCGGACACCCTGACCTCCATCGGCGAGTCCGCCTTCTTCAGCTGCCACGCCCTGAAGAGCATCACCCTGCCTGACGCGCTGACCGCTCTTGACAAAAGCGCTTTTGCAGACTGCCGGGCACTGCAGACCATCCGCATCCCAACAAAGGTGAAGTCTCTTTCCACCAATACTTTTGCCAACTGCCGTGCACTGACCTCCGTCACCCTGCCCGACACCCTGACCACCATCGGCGAGGGGGCGTTCAGCGGCTGTATCGCACTGGAAGGCATCACGCTGCCGGGCAATCTGCAGGTGCTGGATGCCTCCGCTTTTGAAAGCTGCATCCACCTGAAAAAGATCGTCCTCCCGGAGGGCATCCGCACAGTGTCTGAGAGTGTATTCCAGAACTGCGCTCAGCTGCAAAAGGTGTACCTGCCCCGGAAC
>CAKTUZ010000053.1 GCA_934621605.1 uncultured bacterium
TAATCGTCAATCAGGTGCATAGAGGCAATCTCATACTCCGCATCATACAGCTCCTGAAAAATCTCCAGAACTTCATCCGCCAGATCTACGTTCACAATCAATTCTCCGGTCTGTATTTTGTGGTCAAAATCATAGTGAGATATTTGCAGATAACGGAGATCCCCCAATGAAATATTCTCATTCGCCTGATAAGACCTGCCATTGATGCGGTTATAGACTTCGTCCCCCTCTGTGATCTCAGATGCGGTAAATACCGGGGATTCTGAGTACGTTGCCCGCACCGGTGAACGGGATATTCCAAGAAATATACCGGTCAGTATCAATATGTAGATGGTAAATATTTTTCCGTTCTTCTCTTTCATTATTTTCTAGCAAAATGGAAGATCTTCTTCATCCCATAGCAGTTCATCGTCATCATCCATATCTGCGTATTCTGAAAAATACGCTTCCAGCTCCTGATCATAAGCTTCTAATGCGTCTTCCATCTGTTCGTGTTTCTTCGTATCTCCAACTTTTTCATAAAATCTGGACGCTGCTGTAAACATAATATCATTGTCATCACAGCAGATCATTCCGTCTGGTATGAATTTCTCTATTAACTCTCTGGCTTTATTCTGTTCACTGTTCTTCATATATGCGTAAACACCTGCGGTAGCTGCTACGATATTCTCCGGCTCTTTTTCTATCCATTTGTCACAGAATTCTACCGCTTTCTGTACTTTTCCCAGAGCATTTAATGCCCCGACCTTGCGGAATTTCAGATCGGATCCGGTATACTCGGACCAGCTAAATAACCCCAACAGATCATCGCACATTCTCAGAAGCGCTGCATGATCTTCTCTCATATCCATCTCATCCAGGCAGTCCTCCAGCCATCCCTCTATGTCAAACCGATAATCGGTCGCATCATCCAGAAGCTCCAGTTCCGGTGCAAACTGAGGATCTGTTTTTCTTTCTTCCAGAACAAGCTCTTTCAATAACTCAAATCCATTCTGCCAGCAGGAAGCATCTTCTTCCGCTCCGATCATATTCTCATAACATTTTTCTGTCAGTTTCTGAAATGATTTCCATTTTTTATTCATCATCGGTCTCCTTCCCATTTTCGCCTTTCCTTGTCCAATCCTTGCATCACAAATAATTTACAGACCATATCTTGTTCCTCTTCCTTTACCAGTTACCCTGATATAATCTTTTTCTTTTAAGTGATCGATCAGCCTTAGCACCTTTGATTTCGTGTAGCCAGTTGCTTTCGCAATCTCGCTGCTTGATAACTGTTCCCCATTTTCCAACGCAGCTATTACTCTGGCTTCATCACCTGTAACATGATACTGGTTCGTTATCACAGGTAATATTACACTTATTACATGATCTGTAATTTCAAACTTAGGCTTTACTTTTGCATTGTTATACGCTAATAAAATACGTCTTACCCCTGTTCCGAACATTTCAATATAATGCATTCTGAAAAATATATTCCCAAGTATAGGATTTCGCAGGCAGGAAATATCTCCATTTACATATTCCTCTGCTGTTATACCTCTTGGCAGTCCCCCTGGAGATTTAATTTCTATTTTGTCTGAAAATAAAGATATTCGAATATGTGCATTCATACTCCAGTCACGATGAATTAGAGCATTTGCAATAGCCTCACGATAAGCAGTCTCAGGAATCAAATCCACTTTCTTTCGTTCTATTTCAGATATTTCTTCATATTGATAATATCTTTTTATCATATTAATTGCTGCATCGTATTGTTTTAATATAGAAGTTCCTGCTATCGTTTCTCTATCCCTGATTTCATTTATGGAATTTCCAAATCGGGCAATATCTATCCCATAAAAACTATTTTCGTCTGCCAGTAATGCAGCGGCATTATTATACTTTTTGTTTTTCGTAAAAAGCCCAAGGGTACGTAATATGTCTTCCGAGACAGCATTGAGATTTAACTTCTCCATCAATTTATCTGTCAGTTCCTGAAAAGTCAAATTATCTTTTCCATAGGGCAGTTCTTCAAAATATAAATTACTTCCCAGCAAAACCAGCTCCTTCAATTCTGCCTGATCTACTTCAATGGAAGCGGTGTCGCTTCTTCTATACGCTTTCCCTTTATATAAATAAGGCTTGTACTGTCCTTCGTAAACCATCAGTCTGATTGTCTGTTTGCTCTCATCTATCTCTATTTCAAAATCAGGTTTTGGGGTAATGCTGTCATTTATTTTATTTTCTATATCTAAACATACCTGTTCAAGGTTATCTATTCCACAAACTGCCCCATCATCATTCACACCGAATAATATTTCCCCATCTCCAAAATTACTATACGCACTAACTGTTTTTAAAAATGAATTTGTGATTGCACTCTTAAATTCCAAACATTTACTTTCTTTCATTTTTCACTCCAAATACGTTTCTTTTATCGTATCATTCATGCCACGTAAATGCAACGTATTTTTTTTCGTTTCATTTGCGTTTCAAACGCAAATACTAAATATCCATAATATAAACCAGCAAGTCCTCCTGCAATCGCCGCAACAGTATCCGCATCCTCACCAAGATTTACTGCCTTCAGCATACATTCTTCATAAGAATTTATAGTGATCAGACACCATATCGCAATCCATCTGGATTGGGATTTGTTTTGAAATAAATATGTAGATTTGTATGGCGTTCCAATGAATGCAGTCCCTCTTTAAATATATCTCCAGGATGTACTCATATTATCTGGTACATTGTTTACTACATCTGATTTCAAAAATGCTGGAAACATACATTCTTTTCCCATAAATCGTTCATAGAATTCATCTGCATATTCCTGTTTTAATTCTTTGTCCAGATTGATTTCATTATATAATGCATGATCCAGATTGCATGACATAAAATACATTTCATACGGATATGACTTTAGCATTGTCTGATTCAGCAAATAATTGATGATTTCTCTTTTTCTTTCATTTCTCTCTAAAAAGACCTGATAATCCACCTTATATTTTTCTTCACCGATCCAGACAAAAACTCTGTGCCTATAGAGCTTGAACCATCTTTTGCCAGAATTCCGCCATACATTTCATAATCGACAATTCTTCCTGTAAGTATCTGCCTTAATATATCTAATGATTCTACCAAAGCCGTCTTTCCCGATCCATTCTGCCCGTAAATACCCACAATGTCTGTTTTCTCACATATGGCTTTTTTATTGATGCTTCCATAATTCATATAAGTGACATCACCGTACACAACATTCTTTATATTGTGTATTTCAGAACGCATAATTCTTACCCTATATTTATTCGTCATGATTGTTCTCCCTTGTATACGCACTCTTTTTTGTCTCTTACATGATTTTATATCAAATCCGACATTTTGTCCCGTTTGCAAAATATTTTATCAGGCATCTGTCCGATATTTTTACAAAAATATGTAAGATACATTTTTCAATATCATTATATTCATAAAAGGACAAAACCATGAACTTCATACTATTCCGGACACCGCATCAATTGTTTTGCTAATTTTTATTTTCAATTTTTTATCCCATTCACCCTCCTGTGGACAATATTCGATTACGCGGCGATGCTGATAATCAAATGGAATATCTGTTATATTCTGCGTAATAATAATAACCTCTTTTTTCTTTGCATGCGCATACCCTAACTCATAATTTACATTTGGATTTTTTCCAGTCACATCGGCTATCAATAAATCTGCATCTTCAATTCCGGATGTAATATCATCTATTATTGGCCTGTTTCCGTATATTTCATCTGCCCGTGTTACATTATATCCTTTTTCTTCAACCGTTGGTTTAATCAATGTAAAATAATATTCATTCAGATTTTTTCATAAGGCATAATCACAAAACATTTCTTCATGATTCGTTCTCCCGTATCTTTTGTAAAATTCAAACTTTTCTAATTTTCAATTTTCTTTAAAGTTTCTTTCATAACATTCATGCATTTTTGGATTTCTTTCAGTTTTTCCATATCTGCATCGCTTAATTTTAATAATTCCATGGGATTAACTCTGTTTTGTTCAAAATCTTTTAGCACCTCTTTCAATAATATTCCGTAAGCTTCAATAATTTGAGTTCTATGTTCCACACCCCCTGTATGTTTCTTTGTATTTTCTACCAAAACAGCTAATTCCCCTTCCTTTTGATAAACACCTCTGCTAATGATCACATAATCTGGATTCGTGTCTACAAAAGTTTTTAAGGCGCCCGCAAGCATTCCTTCTGTATATATTTCTTCTGATTCTTTTTGTGCGTAGTTAAATAATTCTTTTCTGGTATGAGGATTTCCATCATCCAGTAAAGTCTTATATCTCTTTTTTATTTGTTTTGCGTTTGATTCCACAACATCTTCTCCGTTCTTTAATTTTTAATTTAATTATATTTCGCTTGTGTATTTTTGTAAAGTTTAATTTTTGTTCTTTTGTTTAAATAAATATATTTTTTTCCTCCTTTAATCGTATTGTTTTTTTATTAAATTATAAGCTCAAAAAAACGGAGATATTCATCCCCGTTTTCTTTGCTGTCTTTCTTTTGTCTGCGCTGTTTTCTGTCTCTAAATTTTACAGTTTTATTTTATTTTTCTGCTTCTAATCTGGCAAGTTTTTTCCGCAATTCCACCAGTTCTGCTTCCGCAGCATTTGCACGTTC
>CAKTUZ010000054.1 GCA_934621605.1 uncultured bacterium
GAGTATATGGACTGGGTATGAAAAGTGGGTCTAAAGATTTTCGTTATTCTGCAGTAGATGGCGTGATTCGTAGACTGCAGGAGAAAGGAAAACAGGTGATCCTGTTTGAACCGATGCTGCAGATCGAGCGCTTTCTATCAGCAGACGTGATTAGGGATTTTGATGAGTTTATAGAGCGAAGCGATGTGATCATCGCTAACCGCATGGATGAACGAATCAAAGAATATCAAGATAAGGTTTATACGAGAGATATATTTGAGAGGGACTAGTGTATCATGAAAATAACGATGACAGGCAATCAAATCCAACCAAAGAAACTGCAGCAGCGCAGACAGGAGTTGAGCCGCTGGCATGAAACACTTTTGTCGGAAGATACGACTCATTTGGGGGCTGATTATAAAGGCTGGGTAAAACTCCCGGAGGACATAGACGATGAGCTCATTAACGATATCGTGGAAACAGCAAGAGATATTCAGAAAAAGTGTACCTTGTTTCTTGTTGTAGGGATTGGAGGTTCTTTTTTAGGAGCTCATGCAGTGATCGATGCGCTTAATGGAAGTAAAGAGACTTGTCCGGAAGTGGTGTTTGCCGGGTTCAACATGAATGGTGCATATATCAGTAAATTAAAACGGCGGATCGCAAATGAATCGGTGTGTATGTGTGTTATCAGCAAATCCGGCAGGACGGTGGAGCCCCTTCTTTCCTATGCAGTACTAAAAGACCTTATGTTTGCCAAATACGGCTATCAGGAAGCTCGCAGGCGGATCTATGTGATCACCGATGAGAAGAAGGGTGATCTGCGCCCGGAAGCTTTTGAAAATCAGTTTAAAGCCTTTACGATTCCGGGAAACATTGGGGGAAGATATTCTGTGCTTACAGCAGTCGGGCTGCTTCCCATTGCCGTGGCGGGGCATGATATTCGGCTGCTTCTGGATGGTGCGAAGGATATGCAGAAGGCAGACTGGAGCGCAGACGGAGAGCTTTTGAGATATGCTGCAGGGCGGACGCTTTTGCAGGAGCAGGGGAAATCCCTGGAGATCTTCGAATATTTTGAAGGGAATCTGCGGTATTTTGGAGAATGGCTGAAGCAACTCTTTGGAGAAACAGAGGGAAAAGATGGTAAGGGTGCCTATCCGGCATGTCTGTTCTTTTCCAGAGACCTTCACAGTATTGGACAGTTCCTGCAGCAGGGAAGGCAGATTTTTTATGAGACGATGATCCGAATCGAGCATCCGGAAGAGGATATGGAGATCCCGTGGTATGCAGGCTATCCTTATGCGGGAAAGACCATGGAGCAGATCAATGCCTGTGCAGAAAATGGTGTACTGCGAGCCCATCAAAAGGCGGGGATCCCTATTCATGAGATCCATATTGAAGAATTGAATGCCTTTACCATGGGGCAGATGATTTACTTCTTTGAAATGTCTGCTGCGTTATCGGCGTATGTGATGGGAGTCAATCCCTTCGATCAGCCGGGAGTGGAAGCGTACAAGAAGGAAATGCAGGCTTTAATTGCAGAGCTTTAATGGATACAGGAGAAGGTGCAATGGATTATATCGAACAGTATCGTTTATGGTGTCAGAAAGTAAAAGATCAGGAACTGGAAGCAGAGCTAGTGTCTATGGAGGGAAATATATCTGCGATCAAAGATGCTTTTTATCGTGATCTCGCGTTTGGAACGGCGGGTCTTCGAGGAGAGCTGGGCGTAGGAACCAATCGTATGAATATCTATACAGTTGGAAAGGCTTCTCAGGGGCTGGCAGATTATCTGAAAAAGAATTATGAAGATCCATCTGTTGCGATCGCTTACGACAGCCGCATCAAATCCGATGTGTTCGCAAAACTGGCGGCAGGTATTCTGGCAGCTAATGGAATCCAGGTACATATCTGGCCGCAGTTGATGCCAGTACCGGCTTTGTCTTATGCACTTCGGGCATTAAATGCCGATGCCGGGATCGTTGTAACAGCATCCCATAATCCGAGTAAGTACAACGGATATAAAGTGTATGGTGCAGATGGAGGTCAGATCACTTCCAAGGCAGCAGAGGAAATTTTAGAGGAAATCGAAAAGCTGGATATTTTCCAAGATGTGCGACAGGATGATTTTGAAGATGCTTTGACTGCTGGAACGATTCGGTATATCTCAGATGATGTGTATACGGAATTTATCGAGGCTGTAAAACAGCAGTCAGTTCTCTTTGGGGATGAAATCGATAAGAATATTGCGATCGTATATACGCCGCTCAATGGGGCGGGTCTTGGACCTGTGACGCGGACTTTGCAGGAATCCGGTTATACCAATATCACCGTAGTGAGGGAGCAGGAAATGCCAAACGGTAATTTCCCGACATGTCCTTATCCTAATCCAGAAATCAGGGAAGCGATGGCGCTGGGAATAGAATATGCAGAGAGGCAGCAGGCGGATCTGCTTCTGGCGACAGATCCGGATTGTGACCGGGTCGGAATCGCAGTTCGAGATACTGCCGGAGAATATGTGCTCCTTTCAGGAAATCAGGTGGGCGTACTGCTGTTGGATTACATCTGCAGTCAGAGGGTGAAGCATGACCGGATGCCGGAGGATCCGGTGTTTATCAAGACGATCGTATCAACAGATCTATGTGAGCGGATTGCAGCGCATTATGGAGTGGAGACGAGAAACGTACTGACTGGATTTAAATATATCGGAGAGCAGATCGGGCAGATGGAAGCCTGCGGGAAAGCAGATTCCTATATTTTCGGCTTTGAGGAATCCTATGGATATTTGTCTGGCTCTTATGTGCGGGATAAAGATGCAGTGAATGCATCTCTTCTGATTTGTGAGATGTTCTGCTATTATGCCAGTCAGGGAATCAGCTTGCTGGATCGGCTTCATATGATCTATGAGCAGTACGGATATTGCCTGAACAGGGTACACTCTTATAGCTTTGAAGGCGCTGCAGGATTTGAAACGATGCAGAAGATCATGGCGGAGTTTCGAAAATTATCGGATCATTTATGTGGATATGTGATCGAACAGAAGCTTGATTATGCACAGGGTATCAATGGATTACCGAAAGCAGATGTTGTGAAATTTATGTTAGAAGATAACTGTTCAGTGATTGTCAGACCGAGCGGGACGGAGCCGAAGATCAAGGTGTATGTAACGGTTTGTGCAGAATCGGAGGATATTGCGGAGAGCCGAGAGCAGGAGATAGAAAAGAGTTTGGAAGTGTATTTTCATAAATAAAACTTCGGGACAAATAATGCATTGATGTTAGGGGGCAATTATGAAAATTTTATTAACTGGTGGTGCTGGATATATAGGAAGTCATACTTGTGTGGAATTGATGCAAGCAGGATATGATGTAATAATCATTGATAGTCTTGTAAACTCCTCAAAAGAAGCAGTTCGACGGGTAGAACAAATTACAGGAATAGAAATCTCTTTTTATGAAGGGGATGTGCGAGATGGGTCTCTGTTGGAGCAAATTTTCGAAAAGGAACAAATTGAAGCTGTTATCCATTTCGCCGGCCTGAAGGCTGTGGGAGAATCTGTGCAGCTTCCTTTGCAGTATTACAGTAATAACCTTGGAGGAACGTTGACGTTATTAGAGGTTATGAAAAAACATGAGTGCCATAATTTTATTTTTTCTTCCTCTGCGACGATATATGGTGCTGCGGAAGAGATCCCTATTACCGAGAATGCACCGAAAGGCATCTGTACGAATCCTTATGGATGGACAAAGTCCATGCTGGAACAGATTTTAATGGATTTACAGAAGGCTGAGCCATCATGGAATGTGGTGCTTTTACGGTATTTTAATCCTATTGGAGCTCATGAGAGTGGTCTCATTGGAGAAGATCCGAAGGGAATACCAAATAATCTAATGCCGTATATTACGCAGGTGGCTTCTGGGAAATTAGAGAAATTACATGTGTTTGGCGATGATTATGATACACCGGACGGCACAGGCGTTAGAGATTATATTCATGTTGTAGACTTAGCCAGAGGTCATGTGAAGGCTATCGAAAAGGCTCAAGAGAATTGTGGCCTTGAGATCTATAACTTAGGCACAGGGAAGGGATGCAGTGTTCTGGAACTGGCGCATTGCTTCTCGGAAGTGACAGGAATAGAAATTCCGTATTGCATTGATCCACGGCGTGCAGGGGACATTGCTACATGTTATTGTGATCCATCGAAAGCGGAACGTGAACTGGGATGGAAAGCGGAATTTGATATTCGCGATATGTGCCGGGATTCCTGGAGATGGCAGCAGAAGAATCCGGAGGGATATAGGAAATAATTTGTGTATGAGAATATAAGTTGTTAAAGATAGTTTTTCGGTATGATAAGGGTTTGTATTTAGGTAATGTGAAGATGTAGATGTG
>CAKTUZ010000055.1 GCA_934621605.1 uncultured bacterium
GGGCTGCACCCTCCATATAGAAGGTTCGGTGGTCGCGGAAGTTTTGGTGGTTGATAGGAATTTCGATTTGGTATTTATGGCAAATGTTGCGCAAAATAGCCATGTCGTAGTCGGCGCCTTGACACCAAAGGTTTACCTCGGTTGTGTCGCAGGCCTTTTTTACGTAGTCAATCCAGCGGAAGAAATCTTTCATTACGTCTTGGATAGGAGCGCAAGGCTTGTCCTCGTTATCCACATCCAACACTGCGGCTTTTGCTTCGTCACTACGTTCTGACCACCATTTAGCGGTAGCAGCATCGAACGTAAAGCCATCAATAAACATACCGCGCAAGTCTACGTGTGCTGAAAATGTGGGATAAGCGATTGGTTCTCTTTCCTCAAAAAATGGGGTATCTTCGCCATCTCGGTTCCACGCAACTGCCCAAATGCTCATTACGGCGGCTGTTGGGCAGAGCGAACAAGTCTCTAAGTCGAAGGTTATATCAATCATTACGCGAAGCTATGTATTGATTCAACAAAGACTGAATGCCCACACTCTCCCAAGGTTTCCAATTTTCATCGGTAAAACGCTTGATGGTGGTGCCTGTGCTCATGCCCTTTTGTGCCATAAAGTCGCAAAACTTTACGCAAAGTCCACCTTGCGCTTTTTTCAGGCAAGAGTAAAGCACATTGGGCTTGTCGCACTGCGCCAACGTATAGAGGTAACCTTTGTCACCAAGTGTTGCGCCAAGCACGTCTGTTTCAACATAATCGAGCAAGCATTGCGCCACGTCAGGTAATGCTAAAAATTGGTTTTTGCAATTTTCAATGCCCACAATCTCCCATTCTGAAAATCCTTTTTGGAAAAATCGAAGGTAAAATGTAGAAATTGAAAATCCAAAATCCATAAAAAAGGTTTGCATAGCCTTTTTTTCTTCGACTGAAACAGCGTTAATATCTAAAGCTGTTCCATCTTTAAGAATTTTATGGAGAATTTCTTTGGTCATTCTATTTTTAATTTTTATTTTCGTTGCAAATTTAATAATTAGAATTGAAATAACAATGCTTTGTATTGAGAAATTTTCGGATTTTTCGATATTTGGCTTATTTAATCACTTAAAACAATAGAGAGCTATGATGTACAGATATAATTACTCGTACCTTACAGAATGGATGAACGCCAATGCACAGATTCCCGTTAACACCATTCTTCAAGCCGTTGGTTCAAAATCGAACAACAGCCTGCGCTCATGGGAGCAAAAGTTGTGCGCCATGCCGGTTATTACCTTGCTGCGCTTTTGTAATTCGTTTCAGATTCCTATCGAAGCGTTTATTTGCAACACGGGCGATCCGTTTAAAGACCACGTGCATGTTTCCACATCGGCACAGTTTGAACCAGATGGTGGCTACACCACCGACCCGACACTCAGACTGCCTGGTGAGCGAAAACCTTTAGACCCTACCAACGTAAACATTGTTCCGTCTGTGCTGCCCCACGTAATTGCTTTCACTCCGCGCAAGGAGGAACAAACAGAGGTTGTACCCAAAACGGATGCGGAAGCGGTAACGACAAACGAACCATGCGATGGCGACAATTTACAACCAGAGGTCGGCACAAATTGGCTTTCGCTTATCACACTCCAGCAACAGCACGCAACAAACGAAGCCGAGCATCTTAAACAACAACAAGCTATGCTCGACATCATCAAAACGCAACAAGCACAAATTAAAGCACTGACCAAACAACTGCAAGAAGAAAGAATGCGAAACAAAGGGTACAACTCAATGGTAGCAGAACCTTAAACAGTTGCTAAGGTTTTTCGACCTGACTTTACAGGAGGTTATAACCTTTTAGCCAAAAGGTTGGAACATTTTGACCGAAAGGTTCGAACCTTTTGATAAAATTAGTCGGTTGATTTGATTAAAACAGTCGGTTGATTCGATGAAGAGGGTAAGCCCTTTCGATGAAATCGTTAGAACAAAAAAACAAAAAGGTTAGAACGATTTAGGCAATTCGTTCTAACCTTTTATTTTAAGTGGGTAGCAATGTTATGCTATCTTTCGTTTACAGCTGCCAATCGTCTGCGGTAAAATTCTTTTTCTTCAATCGGTGTGAGTGTCGCATCGGCTGACTGATAAGGCACCTCTATGTACCACAATCCATGATGAAGGAATATGATGGGCGTTTCATTGCCAAAGGTGTACATGGGCAACTGACCTTCTTTTTTGTTATCGTGAACAAAACGAAGAATGCCAATCAATTCCGTTTCGCTCACCACCGGAAGGGCGAACATTTCTTTTTCAATATCCGAGTCAGGTTCTGGATAGAACAAGATGCGTCCATCGGGTGTAACCACTTTTTCCCAACCCTCTTTCGACAAAGTATTGTCAAACTCCACAGCACCTACACCGCCAGCCATGCCGTTTGGCGACTCATAATAGTGGTCGGCACCAATCTTTTCAGCCCACTGACGGGCTTGTTCTTCAGCAGCCGCGCATTTATTCATAAACGATTGCAAACGCTTGCCTGTTTCGCTCTCGGCAGTAGCCGAATAGTAATGTTTTGCTTTTTTCATGAAGCTTTATCTTTTAAAAAATTATTTGGGTCTACAATAAATAACGGGTTCTCCGCATTCGTCATTACGCATTTTAAAACCGCGCATTTCGAGTTCTTGCAGATAAAGCGACAAAGGGTCTCCCAACGGACAAACCACGGCTTTAAAATAAGTGCGTAATTGATAATCGGTAAACACATCGCAATCTTCCGTCCAATGATCCTGCGGTTTGTACTGATTGCAAAATGCTTGTATTTTAGATGGAATTACAAAGTCTTGCAGCGTAACCTCTGCTTTTTCGCTGACTTCATAATCTTGTTGGTTTCTCTTTCCCATAATCACTAATGTTTTTTATCATACCAAATAGCCCATACCAATAAGCAAAATAATACGACCACCCAGAGGATTTTCTTTGCTCTCCCCCACCCTGTCTTGGGTTTAATATCTGAGGTGTTTTTTTCAGAAACATTGTTGATGCTATCATGCTTCTCTAAAGACTTTTGTTGGGCATTAAAATTGGTTTTCCATTCACGGCTCAAACTGTCTATGTATTGTTTCAAGGCTTGCTCTTGTCGGAGAAACGAACCATCTACTTGTGTTTGTTTGGCACGATTACCCTTGCGCTGAATGGTGCGATTGGTAGTGAGGGTTTTATTACCCTCGGTGTCGTAGGTTTCAGTAATTTGCTCCGTAATGGTTTCTTCGCTTGTGTCTCTTTCGCAAACGTCTGCCGTGAGGTGTGTGCTGTCGGTAAGGGTTATGGATGTGGCACCTTTCTGCACCTGAACCACCTTTGCACTATCGGCAATAGACAAGGAGGTGCTATCTGCCTTGGAGTTTGACACGCAACGCTCGGTGGTGCGTGACGACGCACAAGCAGTGAAGAAAATGACGCACAATAACGTCAAGGATAGAAATAAATTGTTGTGTTTACGCATAATTGTTTGGGGTTTAAAATGATAGGGCAAATTTAAGGCATTGAGCGCAAACAATACGGACAAAAAAACACCGCACTGCCTTTTCGAACAATGCGGTGTTTTTTGAAAAAACTATTTTTTAAACCATTTGGTAAATGTGAGTGCATTCGTTTCAGAGAAGAACTCCACCGATTTATCTCTTCGGATGTAGATAAACGAATACTGCGGACTATTAGGCGTAAGGAAATGCGTGAAAGTCACATGCCCATTCTTCGTTGTGTAAGTGGTTGTAAAGTCTATGCCTTCGCTCTCGGCTACAAACCTAACATTTCCTTTTTTATCGACCGTTATAGTGAAATTAAATGGGGTAGTACCTCCTTTGTAAGCCGTCATTTCCCATGTGCCATGCAAGGCTCCATCGTGGGCAGACGCGTCTGTGTAG
>CAKTUZ010000056.1 GCA_934621605.1 uncultured bacterium
TAGGTAATTATATTAATTTCCTTTTATAAACTAATATCTATTGGAGGTTTTTCATGGTTTCTAGAAAAATTTTGATTACTTTGGGAGTATTTGCTGTTTTAGCTATTGGAATCGGTTCAGTATGTGCTGTGCAGAATATTGAAGTTGACGGAATGAAGTTTTGCATTCCTGATGAGTATAAGGAAGACACATCTTTAGCTACTGAAGGTGTAACAAATGAAGACGGCTTTAAAATATATAATCGCACATATTTCGACAGTTCAAATAAGATGATACATATATCTGTTTTCCATGGTAAGGATACTGATAAGTTAAGTTTGGATGATTTAAAAGAACCTACTGATGTTAAAAAAACCATAAAAGGTTATGATGGTTTATTGGATCACGATAAGGATGCAGGATTATACTTTTTTACATATATTAAAAATGGAAAAGTCAGTATAGTAACTGTTGAAGATGAAAGTTTACTTGAGAAAGTTATTGTTTAAGTGAGAAGAGATTTTCTCGCTTTAATTTTATTTTTGAAAATCAAACTTAAGAATTTAAAGAATTTACCAAATTATGATTAATTTATTTTTATTATTGGTTTTTTAACTTTTCATTTAACAACTCTTTGGTTAACATAAATGCAACTTTTGTTTTATTTTGTTTTAAGAAGTTATTGTAAGCATCATCGCCTTTTACTCCTTTTGGAGCAACTACTAATTTTTGATTATCAAAACTCTTTGGTTTAGGTAATAATTCTGTGTTTTGTGTGTCAATAGTTTTTTTAACTAAATTGTAGGTTTTTTCAAAGGAATCCAGATCATCATCATTGAATGTTATTTTTTTAACTTCTTTAAGTGTTCGATATCCATTTTTACTTCTGGAGTTGCCTTCATAACAAATAGTTATTAAAGTCACTTCCTCAAAATAGTTTTTCCAGTATGAATCTTCCCAATCATCATTAAAATCGTTCAATTCCAAGGTTTTAAATGACATTCTTTCTAAAGCTTTTTCTTCATTTACTGGCAAATTTTTAATTATATAATTGGTTTTAGTAAATAATTCATCTTTTTCACATAATTCATTATCTTTCCCAATTAATATGTCTGAAATCATCTTGTTGATGTGTTTTGGAATTTTTTCAGTATATGTTTTTCCAGTTAGTTCTTTAAGTATTTCTAATTGTGTTTTTCCAAGGTAAGGTTTTATTTTGGTAGTAATATATTCTTCAATGGTTTTAAATCTTGGAATTTTTTCTAAATTGCCATGTGAATTATCTATTTCAAAATCATGATTTAAATTTAGTTTGGATTGTTCTATATTTAATGTAATTTTTGATTTTATACTGTTTCTTAATATACCTGTCATGTATGAATTTTTTAACGAATATGCTCTTGGTTTAGATGGGATGTCTGAAAATGGTTGGGATGTTCTGTCTTTAGATGTTGCAGCTTTGGTACATGCTCCTAAATAAGAAGTGTCTCCTTCAGATAATTCATGAGCTTTCCCATTAAGTACTTTTTCTTTAATTAACTCGAAATCAGATTTAAAGATGTATTCGTCATTATTCATGTCATATAGTTGGTGATGAGTAATTACATAATCTTTAGCTTCTTTTTTAGGTTCGTAAAGATACCAAATAATTAACATTTTTTTGCATTTTTCTAATAAATGACTGCTTTCGTAGGTTTCGTTAATTATTTTATTAAAATCAATTTTGCTTAAAACTAATCTTTCTTTAGCACTTATGCTGCCGTTTTTGTTTTGTTTGTATCCGGTAACTTTTAGTTCAATTCCTAAATTTTCAAAATCAGCATTACTTTTGTTATTTAAGTCATAGTTATAAAAACCAGTTTCAACTACTTGCCCAAGTATTCCTTTTTGTCTTTTAGGATTGGTATTTTTTAGTAAATTTTTAGAATCTATCTCGTCAAATGTTTTTCCGTCTATTTTTGAGGTATACTTCAGCAATTCTTTTTCTGTTTTAAATTTCATGACACATCACCAGTTGTTTAAAAGATTTTTATAAATATATTATTAGTTATCATATGCTTCCACATATTAAATTTAATAATTATGATAAATTAATATATATTATATTGATGAGGTTTTTGCTATGGATAAAACAGTAGTTGAATTATTTGCAGGTGTTGGTGGTTTTCGCTGTGGCTTTAATAATGTAAAATTGGAAGATAATAAAGTCATTGAAGAAGATAATTGGGATTTTATTTGGGCAAATCAATGGGAACCCTCTACCAAATCTCAGGCTGCCTTTGATTGTTATGTTGAGAGATTTGGAAAATCTGAAAATCATGTAAATGAAGACATATGTAAAGTTGATAAAAATATTATTCCTGACCACACATTATTAGTTGGTGGTTTTCCTTGTCAGGATTATTCTGTAGCCAGATCTCTGTCTAATGAAAAGGGAATTGAAGGTAAAAAAGGTGTTCTTTGGTGGGAAATAGCCGAAATTCTAGAAGTTAAAAACCCTCCTTTTGTTTTACTTGAAAATGTTGACAGGTTATTGAGATCTCCTTCATCTCAAAGAGGTCGTGATTTTGGAGTAATGCTTAGAACATTTTTAAATAATGATTATGCTGTGGAATGGCGAGTAATTAATGCTGCAGAATATTGTTTTCCTCAAAAAAGAAGAAGGGTCTTTATTTTTGCATATCATAAATCCACTAAATATTATGAAAAAATGAGTAAAATTTCTGATGAACATTTAATTTACAATGAGGGGATTTTTGCTAAAAATTTCCCAATTAAAGATTCAAAATTGGATTTTGGCAGCTCTAAAATTTATCAGGATGTTTTTAAAGATGTAGTTGATGTTAGTGATAATTTTGAGTTTCATTTTTTCAACTCTGGTGTGATGAGAAACGGTTTGATTAGTACATATAAAACAGAACCTGTTGAGTGTAGTGATAGTGTTACATTGGGAGATATTATTGAAGATGATGAAGTTGATAGCAAATATTTCTTATTAGATGAAAAACTTGAAAAATGGAAATATTTAAAGGGATCTAAAAGGATAGAACGTAAAAAACCGAATGGTGAAACTTATTGTTTTGCTGAAGGTAATTTATCTTTTCCGGATAAATTGGATGTCCCTGCCAGAACTATGCTTACAAGTGAAAGTACAACAAACAGAAGCAGCCATGTTGTTGAAGACAAATTTTCTGGAAATTTAAGGACATTAACTCCTATAGAAGCTGAAAGAATTCAAATGTTTCCCGATAATTGGACTAATATAGAATCTAAAGCAATGACTGAACGTAGAAGGTATTTTATGATGGGAAATGCTTTAGTTGTAGGTATTGTCAAAAGATTGGGTGAAGCTATTTCTGAGATTGTTGATAATGAGTTGTAATTAAAAATATTTATAGAATAATATTAACATATTATTAATATATTCCTATGCCGGCTTTGATAAATTATATGAATGGTATAAAGAAGGTAGTGATGAACTCAAAAATAAGTTATCTGAAGAAATGATTTCATATTTCGATGAAAATTTGGTGGAATAATGTTTATTTCCATGATTTAAGGGAATTGTTGGTGAATAAGAATGGGGAATTACCTCTCCAAACTTTTCTTAAAACTATATGTTTATTTCAAGTTACTATAGTTTTTACTTTTTTTACTATTTCTCTTCTAGCTTCAAGAACATTTTCATCATTTTCAGTAATTGTTATTATATGAATATGCCCTATTTTTGTAACTTATGATAAAAAAGAAGACATTTTAGATAGTACTAAGTATCTAGATGAGTTTGTAAATAAGGATGTTTTCAGCTGGTGACTAGAAGTAGGCTTAAATTAGATAGTAAAGAAGTAGTTGCTATTAAAAATTATCAGAAAACTAATTTAAAGATA
>CAKTUZ010000057.1 GCA_934621605.1 uncultured bacterium
AATTATACCCCCCCCACGTTAAAAAAAGTCAACACATAAAACTAGTTTCTCTATTGTTTTTTTACGAATGATTTTTACCCAAAACTTAGTTTAAAAAAAGGACCATGTTTTCACATAGTCCTTTTCTGCATATAATTTTTTCACCAATCGTACAGTATACAACAGTCATGATATAAGCCTAATCACCATTGTCTCCATAATCTTTTACTCCAAAGTAATACTTGATTCCGCCAATCATTGCCCATCCGATAAACACTTCTGAATTCGAATCAAAATAACATCAAATGCCGCTATTAAAACATCACTATCCATCTTAGCTTACGATTTTTTTCAAAATAGGGATTTTTCTAATTATTGCTGTAACAACATAACTGCAAATGAAAATCACACCACAATATAAAAATGCATATGACATAGCCGGCATTTTTTCTTGAAAAGTACTCGCCATATACTCTGTTAAGCCTAAATAATATCTGATAAACACATGAATTAAATAAATACCAAATGTACATTCCCCTATAGAACAAATTGCTTTTTCTAATTTCAAAAAAAGTTTTGTATGATTATTAATATATTGGATTGTAACAAATATCGCTACGCAATTAACAAGAACAAATGTACTGTGAAATGTTTGTGAATTTGTTGTATCACAAACTCCTGTAACTTGTGCTTTAAGGTATGTCAAATAACATGAAAATAAAATCGTACCTATATTTATTCCCCAAAGAATAATAATCTTTTTTACATTCCAAAATTCTTTCACTCTATATTCAAAAAAGTAACCTGCCAAAGGGAAAATAAATATGTAAGAGCTAAGCCAATCCAGTGTAAAATTTTCATTTAAATTATGTTTTCCCTGCCACAATAAATATTGTACACTAGGCAAACACATACTGTATGCCGCATACACTGCAAATAAATATATATAATTTTTATTTGATAAATTCTGTGCAATTTTCTGCAATAGAGGAAGTGATATCAAGAACGTGATATATGTATACAAATACCAATAAGAAAAATTCCAATCATTATCGTAAAGTCGAGTCAAAAAATGCTTAATATTAAAAATTTCATCTCCTCTATACACGAAAACCAGGTAGTAGAAAAAAGACCAGGTAATCAGAATATAACACATATGAAAGATACGATGATGCCAAAGTTGCTTTAATGGTTCTGAAATTCGATTGAGCATAAGCGCCCCAGATATCATAAAAAATAAAGGAACTGAAAACTTACAAAAAATAGAAATAAACAGATACAGCCAATATCTAATTCCATGCGTATCATAATATGAAAATAAAAAAAATCCTGTTGTTTCCGTATGATTAAAAATGACAAAAAATGCTGCCACAATTCGCATACATTCAATATCCAATCGACGTTTTCCCTTACTTTTTCCTTCAACCATTTTCTTCTCCTTCACTTAGATACTTATCCCAAAACTCCTTTGTTTTTATAAGTCGTGGTTCATTTCAAGTTGATATTACTTTTAAAGAGCCATGCTTTCGCACAGCTCTTTTCTGTAACTTATTTCAGTCTGCCTTTCACTGAACCAATTAATTTTTAATTATCTCTTATTTACTCTTGTCTTTTTGCATTGCTTTCAATTACTCAGTGACCCAAACACCATTCTCATCAAACTCATACAGCGTACCGTCGATCACACTCGTTCCTGTCACAACATGTCCATTTCGGATATAATACCAGTCTCCATCCTGCTGATGCCAGCCAGTGACAGACTCGCTAATTCCCTGACTTGCACCGTTTGCGTCAAAGTAATATAAGTCACCATCAATTACTTTGTAGCCAGTGTACATGAAATGATCGGTCTTTCCAAAATAGTACTTTACTCCGCCAATCATCTGCCAGCCATCAACTGCCTCTGAATTTGCATTGAAATAATACCAGTTGCCATCAATTACCTGCCAGCCAGTGTAGTAAATACGTTTACCGTCAGCACCATAATAAAACTTGGCATTATCATAGGTATATTCTGTTGTTCTGCCTGGTGCAAAAATGGTTGTCTGTGGCTTTGAAAATCCAGTTATCATTTTGCCATGAATATCAAAACAATACCAATCCCCATTGATTTTCATTGTCTGGTTATAAACAAAATTATATTTGTTCTTATAATACCAGTTTCCATCAATGCAGGACCATCCCTGAGGATAATTTGTTGCCAATATACGTGCTCCATCCTCTGCATATACACCGTCTGCAACGTCATGTGCCCAATATGCTACCTCCGTTGTTATTATTGGTCCTGAAAAATCATTCCAACCAAAGGCATACCATTTTCCATCAATTTTAATAGCTTCGCCCCAAACCAATGTGCCATCTTCCTTTGCAGAATACAGTCCACCTGCACACCAGGTATTTTTCTGTCGGATGCCATTTTCATCTACATATCCCGAAAAAGAGTCATAACCTACAACACTATCTCTTGCCATTTTACCATTACTAATATAATAATCGCCTATCCAGCCAGTGTATGGTCTTCCCTTTACATAATAATACCATTCTCCATTATGACTGCTCCATCCATCCGTAAGTGCACTGATTGTTATTGCTCCACTTGCATCCGCTGTGACAAGGTCTCCATCTACAACAGCTTCTCCAATCAGCATGATGCCTTCCTTGTCAAAATAATACTGTTTTCCACCAATCTTATGAAAACCTTTATAAAGTCTTGCGCTTTCAGAATCTGCATAATACCAGTTGCCTGCCATTTGAAACCATCCTGTTTTCGCAGCACCTGATTCATCATACCAGCGATTTTCAATCTGTTTGTTACTCTGCATCTTTCCTTTTTCATCAAATGCATACCACTTTCCATCCGGCATCCGGTAGCTGCCATCTTTAAGCATCTTTCCAGCATTGATATAATAATATGTTTGACCAATCAAATTCCAACCTGGCAACATGTTTTGAGAAATAGTCATAATTCCTTCGTTATACAAATTAATTGTACTTCCTGAAATTGTCACTCCTGTTTGCAGTGCTCCATCCACATTAAAATGATATAATGTTCCACCAATATTCATATCTCCAGTTGCCAGCACACCTGATGGTAAAGCATAATACCAATTTCCATTTTTTGCAAATATCCAGCCATTTGTGGCCATTGTTCCATCTGCATTAAAGTAATAATACTCATCGTCAATGCGGTATGCGCCATCTCTCAATGCTGAATAAGTATGTGCATCACTTGTATAAGCATAATCACTTTCTTTGTTGAAGTAATACCACTTGCCATTAATAACCTGCCATTGTCCTTGAACAAACTTTCCATTTGATACATAATACAAACTTTCCGTTTCAAAAATGCCATAGCAATCCGCGTAACTCTGTTCATGAACACCATCCAATGCAATTGTCATATATCCATTCGCATCAATACTATAAAGAACTCCATCAATTTGTCTTAAATCTGCATTTGTTGCCATTATCGGCTGCATATAGTATTTGTGTCCATTATCATCTAAAATTCCAGTATATAAAGTTCCGTCTTCCTGCACGTAATACCAGACACCATTCAATTGTTTCCATCCTGGAGTCTGTACCCAAGCGCCATTTTCATCTGCTAAATAATAGTAGTAATTACTGCCGCTCCACCAAGTTACTGCA
>CAKTUZ010000058.1 GCA_934621605.1 uncultured bacterium
AACTTATACCATCAGGCGAGGAAAAAGATATATAAATTGTGAAAGGAGTTGAAATTTTATGGCACTAATTAAATGTAAAAATTGTGGGAAAGATATTTCTTCAAACGCAGAAAAATGCGTTCATTGTGGGGCAACTAATGAAATGCAAGAAAGTATTATAAACGGTGTAAATGGAACAGAAAAAAACATAAACTTTTTCTTAAAGTTATCAAAGATATGTAAGATTATATGCTTTGCTTTTGCTGGAATACTTATGCTAATTGGTTTATTTGGTCTTTTATGTGGTGCATTTGTTGTTTTCTTAATTTGCCTTATCCCAAGTGCATTTATGGTCATTGTAGCACTTTTAAGCACACCATTTTTAGAGTGGAAAGCATATATGCTAAAACAATTATATGAAATAAATATGAAAGGTGGAAAATAATTAATATGTTAATGAATTTTTATATAAGTTATATTTTCATAGGAATAGTATTCCTTATAGCAAGTATAATTTTACTTAAAAAAGGAATAAAATTAAAAAGCAAAAATACTTGTGAAGAATGTGGAAATATATTAAACGGAGAAAAAGTTTGCTCAAAATGTGGAAACCCTATCAAAGATAACGAGAAATTAAAAAATATTTTTCTAATCTCTGGTGGTGCTTGTGGAATTATATGTTTATATAATTTTATAAGATTTTTTGCAATAATTTTTAACATAGTTTTTAAAATAGGTATATAAGCACTTGCTTATATACTTTTTATTTTGCTCGTTTTGTTTTGGGGCAAATAGCACTTTTTTTGTTCTATTTTGCCTCTTTTTCATAACCCAACCCCCACCATACTATATTTTGACCTCTTAAAATCGTTTTTAAGACGTTTTTCGGTGTTAGATATATAATTTATCATCTTTAATATCTACGAAGCGGATTTCGGTGTTTAAATGCATTTTAAGGACATGCTTTCAAATGTTTGTTCGTATTTATTTTTCTTCATTTCACTATATCTATACTATATACATACTATTGATAGCTTTTTGTAGTTTCCGCTTCTTCTTGCCTCTTTATATATGAGGAGGTATATGTATGAGTACAAAATATTATACGTTAAAACAAATAAGTGAACTACTATTAACACCAGTTCCATATTTAAGGTGCTTGATAAAATCTCACAAATTGAAAGCACATTTCATAGGCAAACAATATATAGTTGCAGAAGAAGAATTACAGAGATTTCTTTCTACTTTGGGGGTAAAAAATGAACGATAAGCAATTATTAGAACTATTAGGAATAACAGACACAAGACTATCAATTGAACTTGACGAAGACATACGCATTGCTATTGAGCATAAAATTGACGACTACCTAAAAAAGATAGACGAAGAACAAAAAAGAAAGGTACAAATAGACTACTTGAAACAAGAACACGAGCAATACAAAAGGAAAAAGGAATTTCTTAATATGTTTAATGATAGTTATGTATATAAACAAATCAAACATAATCTTATCAAAGATGGTGCAGTTTTTGGGTGTCCTACTTGCCGACCATTAGACCTTTCAGGACAATATGGAAGACCATTGCAGACGTACAAGTCGTATCACAAGCACAATTAAAAAAATTTTTAAAATTTTCGTTTTAGGGGCAGACAAGAGGTTATTAAGGGTGCTATAATAATTTTATCAAAGGAAAGGTGGGAAAAATTATGGAATTAAAAAACAAAGAATTAGTTGAAGAACTTGATAATTTATTATCAGAATTATCAGAGGAACAAATTGAAAGCAATGAAGCATTAAAAGAGTATTTTGATTTTAGCAATGACGTTGAAGTTGGAGACGTACCATTTGAAGAATATGAAAAATACGACAACGTAGAAACACTTACAAATTTAATAAACATTGCAAAAGGACTTTAATTCAAGTCCTTTTTATTATATAATATAATTGCTTTATAGTTTTATTTTTCATTAGATAAGATGTATTCTTTTTTTATCTTACACATATAATTGAAAAGGTGTGTGAGATATTATGAAAATAAAAATAAATTATCCAACAGAGCAATCTGGTGTTGAAAAATTAAACGAGGGCATTGCAGAATTTAAGGCAACCCTATACATAGAAACAATTGCTAACCTAAACGTTAGTGAAGAAACAAAAAGAGAAATCTTGAAAAGTTTAATTGAATGTATTAAATAATTTATTCAGATAACACACAACCTTTCTGACTATAAAGCAAAACGAGACTTACGTTTTAATAGAACGTAGGTCTCTTATTTTTTTGTATTTCAAGTAGTTTTCATAAGATATAGTATTCTCGTAATGTTCCCAACGTCTTATTGTGCTTCTATCAACACCCATCATATTAGCAAAATTATTAACACTTAAATTATTCTTTTTTCTGTATTCTTTTAGTTGTGCGTTGCCATCTTCTACTAAAAATCTTATATATGTATCAGACTTACCGAACTTATCTCTCATATCTAATATATCAATTATTTTATTTATAATATCAATATCATAATATAGACGTTTTCCTTTTCTTGCCCCATTTTCAATACTCATTATAACGTCTCTTGTCACACCAAGTTGTTTTGCAAGTTCTTCTTGTGTTATATTTTTAAGTCTTCTATAAAACTTTATCTTATTTTCTGTTGTTGTTTGCTTGTTTGTTTTTGGTAAAGTTCTGCGAGGGTTTGCAAGTTGTATTGTATAATTTGTCTGTATTTTTCTTTGTAGTGCCTTAAATGTTGCTTGGAATACGTTATATAGTTCCGTAACGTGAGGTGTGCATTATCTATACATCTTGCAACATATGTGGCAAGTCGTACTCCTTTTGTAGGCTCAAAACTGTTAATTCCTTTTATTAATCCAATTGTTCCAATAGAGATTAAATCATCTTGTTCAACATTTGTTGTTGAATATTTTTTACAAATATGTGCAACTAGTCTAAGGTTTCTCTCTATTAAAATATTTTTAGATTCTTCATCTCCTTGTTTCATAAGTTCTAAGTATTTTTTTTCATCTTCTGGAGATAAAGGTTCTGGAAACAATTGATTATTTGATATATATCCTACGAGGAAAACAGCAGATTTAAGAAAGTTTATAAATCCTAATATTCCTGCTGAACTAAGAAAAGCTGTAAACATAAAAGTACCTCCAAATGTTTTTCTTAAATTATATGAGTGATAAATTTTATTGTGCATGACCATGAAAAATTTACGCTAAAATTTAAGATAGTTACTGGTTAAAGGTCTTTAGAGTTTACTTTATCTACAAATGCTTAAACATAAGCTTTTCATTACATTCCTCGGCTTATTTCTAAATTTAAGAAATTCTA
>CAKTUZ010000059.1 GCA_934621605.1 uncultured bacterium
GTCAAGTAGTTCATGATATTAGTGATAATTTCGAAGAAATAGCTGATTGTTGTGAAAAATTTAATCATACTTTATTAGCTGACAAAAAAATTGATTATATTAAAACAATTAGAGATGAAATTTCTTCATATTATGATTCACAAGTTAAAAATATAAAGAGATTAGGAAATTCTAGAAAAAGAGAAAGGGATTAAACAATGAGAAAATTATCAGAACAAGAAATTGTTAGAAGAGAAAAAATAGATAATATTAGGAAATATGCCAATCCATATCCTGATAAATTCGAAGTTAATTACTCAATAAAAGATGCTAGTACATTGGATGATGGTACTACTGGTGTTAGAGTAGCAGGTAGAATCGTTTTGATGCGTAAAATGGGTAAAATGTCTTTTCTTACTATTCAAGATATTGAAGGTAGAATTCAAGTGTCAATTAAAGTTGATATGATTGGAGAAGAAATGTATGCACATTTTAAGTCTGATTTTGATATTGGTGACTTTATCGGTGTAAGTGGTGAAATTTTTACTACTCATACTGGTGAGAAAACTATAAGAGCTGATAAATTAGAATTTTTAGGTAAAGCTTTAAAACCTCTTCCTGAGAAATTCCATGGATTAGTTGATCAAGAAACTATTTATAGAAATAGATATGTTGATCTTATTACTAGCGAAGAATCAAGAAGAAATTTCTTATTTAGGTCTAAATTTATAAAAGAAATAAGAAATTATCTAGATGATTTAGGATATATTGAAATTGAAACTCCGATTTTAAATATGAAAGCAAGTGGTGCTACTGCTAAACCTTTTATAGCTCATCATAATGCTTTAGATATGGATGTTTATTTAAGAATAGCTCCAGAAACATATTTGAAAAGAGCAGTTGTTGGAGGATTTTCTAAGGTTTTTGAAATTGCAAGATGTTTTAGAAATGAAGGAATGGATTCAACTCATTTGCAAGATTTTACCATGATAGAAGGATATGGTGCATATTTAAATTATAAAGATAATATGGTTCTTTTAAGAAATATGCTTCAAACTATAATTCAAAAATTATTTGGTACATTAGAAATTAAAGTAGGAGATAAGGTAGTTGATTTATCTGGTGAATGGCCTGCAGTATCTTTTAGAGATTTAATTTTGAAATATTCAAATATTGATATAAATGAATATACAACTAAAGAAGCTCTTTTAAATAAAATAAAAGAAGATAAAATTGAAATCGATTCAGAGACACCATTAGAAAATTTAGGATATGGTAATTTGATAGATCAATTATATAAGAAAATAGCAAGACCAAATGTTGTTGATCCTATTTTCTTAACTGAACATCCAATAAGTTTATCTCCACTTGCTCGTGCTAATGATGATAATCCTGAAATTACTGATAGATTCCAATTAGTAATAAATGGTGCTGAGATTATTAATGCTTACTCTGAACTTGTTGATCCAATTGAACAAGAAAGAAGATTATTGGAACAAGCTAAATTAAAAGCAAATGGTGATGAAGAAGCAATGCCTATGGATTATGACTATATTGATGCAATGGAATATGGTATGCCTCCAATAAGTGGTTGGGGAATGGGTATTGATAGAATTGTTCAATTACTTACAAGTAGTGATAATATAAAAGATGTTGTTATGTTTCCACTTATGAAACCAATTTATGAAGAAGATAAATAATTGTATCTTCTTTTTTTTCTAAAAATCTTTCATTTTTTAATAATATGTGTAATAATTATACTTGGGAGGAAAAAAATGAAAAAAAATAGTTTATTTAAAGTATTAGGAATAGTATTACTTGCATATTGTGTTTTTACTTGGATATTTCCAGCTGTTACTAGCCTTGGTGGAGATATAACAACTGCAACTAGAAATCAAATTAGTATATTTAATATTTTCTCAGTTACATTTGAATCATTCTCTGCATTTGCTAATGTAATATTGTTTATTATCCTTGTTGGAGCTTTCTATGCGATATTAGAAGAAACTGGTGTATACAATAAAGCTTTAGATTTCTTTAAAAATAAGTTTGGAAAGAATTCTAAATGGTTCTTGATAGCTGTTATTGTAATTATAGCAATTATATCTTCAGTGGCAGGACTTGAAATTGGAATGTTCTTCTTATTTCCATTTATAATTTCTATATTATTAGTTATGGGATATGATAAGTTCGTTGCATTATCTGCTACTTTAGGTGCTACAATAGTTGGTATGTTTGGTTCTACATTAGCTGGAACTATGTATAATATAGCTGATCAAATATTTGGAATTAGTATTTATGATGGAATAATCATTAAAATAGTTTTATTTGTTTTAGGACTTGCATTACTTTTATTCTTTACGTTAATGCATATTTCTAAAGGAAATTCTAAAGGAGTAAAATCAGGTAAAAAAGATGACAAGAAAAAATCTAAAAAAGAAGAAGCTAAGAAGGTAGAAGATAAAAAAGAAAATATAGTAGTTGCTTCCAAAAAGGTTTCTAATAAACCAATATGGCCTATGTTACTTATTATGGGACTTGTACTTGTAGTATTTATTCTAGGTTCAGTTGATTTTTCAAGTTTAGGAACTGATGCGTTTGTTAAAGCAAATGATGCTGTTATGGGACTTGAAGTTTCAGGATTTGCTATATTTGGTAAATTAATTGGTGGCTTAGGTGCATTTGGTACTTGGCTTGATCCAAGCAGATTTATGTATTATTCAATTATCTTGATCCTAGCTATGTTGATTATTTCAATTATTTATAGAATTAAATTTGATGATCAAATTTCTTGCTTTGTTAAAGGAATAAAAGACTATTTTGTTATTGGAATTTTAGTAGCTCTTGCTTATACAATGTTTGTATTAGTTTACTATTATAAAGCATTTGATACTATAGGAACATGGTTCATGGGACTTACTGATAATTTCAATGTAGCAACAAGTGGAATTTTCTCATTTGTATCAAGTATATTCTATGTTGATATTTATTACTATTCTTATTTTGTACTACAATATGTAGGACAATTTGTTACTGATGCATCATTATATCCATTGGTTAGTACAATGTTTGTAAGTTTATATGGACTTGCTATGTTAGTTGCACCAACAAGTGTACTTCTTATAGCATCTTTATCTATTACTGATGTATCTTATGGTTCATGGTTAAAATATATTTGGAAACTATTCCTATCATTATTTGTGGTAGCATTTATAGTATTCTTAATAGTATTCTTAATTTAAATATTGAATTTATAAAGAACAAAATTTCTTTTGTTCTTTTTTCTTGTCTAAAAAATATGTTTTTATCTCATTATATACATAGAATAATAG
>CAKTUZ010000060.1 GCA_934621605.1 uncultured bacterium
GCAACTTCCTTTTCATTACTGGCAACGATGGCTTCGATGCCACGGCGGTAATGATTGAATATGATTAACCAACGTCCCTTAAATGTTTGTATGGGTGGGGTAGCCGTAACGCTTAATACCCGATATGAGCGGTTGTGTGTGGAACATTTCATGTCGCTCGCTCATTTTCCACGAACAGGAGTATTGATTGAATATGCTTAAAAAGAATGTGCGGTTTGAACGCATGGTTGCCCAAGGCTTCCGCCCAGGGCATGGCATTTGGGTAGACACCTACAACCGACAATTCGGGGGGGGTATAATCTACACCATACTTGCCGGAGTGAGCAGCCGTAACCATTATTATGTGTCAGTAGAATTATGAACGCTGAAATCCGCCCCATCATTCTTGGCCGTTACTCACCCTCGCAAAACGGCATCATCGTGTCGGCAAAGGGCATTGCACTTTGCATAGCCGGGGGGTAAAGGTCACGATGTGGATAAACCTAAGATATTGATTGAATATGATTAGTCGTGCCGTCCTTGTGCATTACCGCACAGAAGAAGCCAAGCAATTTCGCAGATTGCATGGCGATAGGGGAGGGTGTAAGTTTCAAAACAAACTTCACCGCATGAACCCCCATCCGTGGAGCAACACCGTGAGCACAGTGACTAAAGACAACTTATTAACTCTATGTTATGAATGATGCGCACCATCCCACCTACAAGCGAGGCACTATCCGCAAAAACGGACGGCTCTATGGCTTCAATCCCGATGGCACACTCTATAGGATATATGCAAAAAACGACATACCCTTCTTGCAAATAGTAGACATTAGCGGCAGTACATTTCTGCGCATTCGTCAAGCCACCGAGCAAGGCTATACCGACTGCCCCGTGCGTGGTGTGGCAGACATTAGCTATTCCACCTCCGCCTTGCGCCGTGCACGAACCGTCAGCGGAGGTAGATTGGCAAACGCACTCACTTGCAGCCAACCCTTGGTAACATTCGTTGAATTGTAATAAACAGCAAACAGCATGATTAACCAAACACCCTTTGTGCAACGCAATGCCCAGCTAACCCCTCGCGTGAATGGGTATTCCACCGCACTCTCCTCACGCTACGAGGCTTGGGCAGGATTGTATGATGAGCATGGGCAACACACAATGATACTTCTCACTTATGACTAAACGCATTTACATAGCAGCCTCGCGTGGTCGCATTCCCGCCACCATTACTTGTAACAAACATGCAACGAGAGGTTGCTATGTGTTGCAACTCGAAGTGAACATGGATGGCATAAGCAATGCACTCACCTCCGTAGGTAAAGACAATTTAGCACTTCTTACTTATGACTAAACGCACATACATCGGCTGGAGCCGCGACCGCGACGGCAAAGTAAGGTCGCGCCCCGAAAAAACAGATGTGAGCAACGCCATCACCCAAGCCACCGGTGGTGCACATGTCTGCAAAGAGGACGGATTAGGAAATACCACACCCTATGTGGTGTATGAATTTGAATGACTATGGGAAGATATTCCACAAAAAAGACACTTCGCTCATTATGTGCAAAAGCAGGCATTCGCTTGTATAAGCACAAACTGGATGGAGCGAGCTATCAACTTTGTGCTGGTGGATATGTGGTGAATGGTTATACCACCCAAGAACCTTTTCACGAAGTTGCGTATTACATGCAGAAGCAGTTGATATTCCTCCTTAAATATGGTAGCGACAAAGACGGAGAAGATGGCACTACCATTAGTTGGCATAAAGAGCGCACACACGTTCCGCCACTAACTACATCCATCGATGGATATGAATTAGGACAGCTTTTTACTTATCGAAGTTTAGAAGCCGATGCCGAAGTTCAAGCCTACTTAGATTTGCTACATTCTTGAATAATCTCAAAAAACAAACATAACTCACAATGAAGATTGAAGACATTAAACCAGGCGATGTCCTTGTTCGGACTGTAGACGGTGTGGTTAATAAGGTAGCCGAGGTAACACCCGATGGTCACATTCTGCGTTCGGCTTACACCGACATGGAGAACAAATTCTGCATTTGTCTAAAGCCGAACTATAGTCCATACAGTGTAGAATATTTTGAGCCTGCTACCGAAGAGCAACGCCGATACATCAATAGTAAACTCTTTGCATTCTTCGACAACCCTCACGCCGAGGAGAACGAACGCCTTACCATTCTTGCTTCATTGATGAGCGATTTAAAGAAAGAAAAAGATGAACTTGCTGAACGTGTAAAGCAACTCATGGACGATTACAACCGCGTGGTAAAGAAACTGCAAGAGTTGGACAGGAACGGAGAAATGGCCAAGTCACTCGAAAAAATCAAGCAGTTAGAACTCAGCAACGACTCTTTGTTGAAAGAATGCACGAACTTGCAAAAATGCAATGAGGAGTTGCACCAAAAATACGACACCGCACAAGATGAGTTGTATAAACTTGAAGACGAACGTAACATAGTCGAGGTACGTTACAACAACTTGCGAGAAGTTAACGATTTTGCCGAAAAACATATTGCACGTTTCCGTCACTCAGTTTTTTTGAGAATGGAGCATGACTGCCCCTATGGAGTTAAGGCGAAAGTTGGCTCTTTGGTATGCTTTAATTGTGAGCATTACATAAAATCCGATTTTGGTAATACTAAAACTACCCTTTGCGCTCACAACTACGACAAAGAAAAACAACAATAAAAAACAGATTCTATAATGCCTAAAACAACAATGAAAGAAAGTGAAAGATTAGCCGCTGCACTCATGCGGAAGTTAGAGGAGAAGGAAAAAGAGTATAAAGAATTAGAAGCGCGTTTTCATTCCTTTCTCGATAGCTATAGTCGCATGGAAGATAAAAACAATGCTTGTCTCGACGAAACACACATAGGCGAGACTTTAAAGTCCACTCGTAACCCCATATATGTAAACAACTTAGACCCCCAACGTAGTCAAAACTATGCCGTGTTAGAGCAGGGCAAAGTGTATAGCCTTTTTTACGACGAAGGCAATGAACGCCAAAAACTCTATTTTGCCCCCATGGCTTATTACCCAGCTGACCGTTTGCTTGAATGCTACTTTGTGTTCGATACGAGAGAAACAAATGGTTTTGAAGAACTGTTCCTTCACACAGGTATCCCCCATTGCAGGTACTACAATAACGTGGAGAGCATGTTCCCCGATTGGGCGCAAACACGCGACTACATGTTAGCACTCGACTACAGCAACATGAACATCGTAAACTTTCACAACGACACCGAAGTGGCAAGGTTGAAAGCCATGGTG
>CAKTUZ010000061.1 GCA_934621605.1 uncultured bacterium
ATTTAAGAACTCTGAACCTTTAATTAGAGACAAAGTATTAAGTAATTGGTAAATCTTATACTTTGCAATAAATGGAAAACGCTTAGCAAATATCTGAAAATCCATAGCCGGATGAATAAGACCTTCAACAAGTTTACTATCTATAAGATGAGTATTATTAGTTTGCTTGATTGCAATGTCTATATCCATGTCTACTGGTCTATGCAACAACAATTCACAGAAGCATTTCGAAACACCTCCAAAATGTTGCATTGTAAACGCTTGATGGTCATATAAAACTTTCATATCAAATATAATTCTTCATAAATCTAGCTATTTCTATTTTAGCTTTGTTTTCAAAGTGTATATGATCTATATGATAATAGCTAAAATTCTTCATATAACTATTCACATCTGCAAAAATAACTTCTGCCCCCCCATAAATAGATGCAACCTTACGACAGATTTCAGACTTAGCATTAGTTATAGAATTAATTCTATTATCAGGAGTTTCTTTCAGAAGTCCATATCTGTAAAGCATTCCTACACTGGGAAAATTTCTTACTATCTTAGTAATAAAAGGATTCTTCACACAATAGGACTCAAAAATCGATTCCACAATAATTTTATTAGAATATTGTGTTAAGAACTTAATTAAACTTTCAAACTCACTATAAAACTTAGCATAATCTTCTTCTTGATACCCTATTCCATCGGCACCTACACGACCATGGTGACCTAACTGAACGAAGATAGCATCATACCTATATATGGTATCAGCGAAGAAAGTATCGATCAAATCAACAAACAACTTATCATTCAAGTTGGATGAAGTTCCAATCATATCGACAGGACAAGAGGTTAAACTTGCGAAAGTACTTCTCACCATCCTCATCGTAGAATCCCCTATCAATAAATATCTCACACTAGTTTCTACATTAGCTGAATCAATCCAGACATTACTCCACTCAATATCTTCTCTTTCGGTCAAACCATTAGAAATGATATCAAGAAGTTCCTTATATTTATATTTCATTGAACACATAATGATTTTAATATAGAGTTCATCATATCATAATAATTCAAAGTCAACTTCTGACTTTTTTCTTTAACTGCCATTATTGGAAAATTAAGAATTCCATCAATAATCGTTTCTGGCATAATCTGACATTTATTATTTTCAACCTTTGCAATATTCTTAGATACACCAAAAACATTCATAATATGATACACCTTGCTTGAACCATCATCTTTTTTCTTTCCCAAAAAGTTAGTTGTCCCCCATATATCTATACTAAAACAAGGAACGGCATTATGTAATGCAACAACTATCGGGTGCATATTATTACCTATATAACCATTAGAGTATTTTATTAAAGCATACCAATCTAAAGGATTTAGAGGTGTCATAATTTCAAACTCAAAAGGATGAACAAAATTAATACCAAATTGGGTCGGCAAAGCAACACAATGTATCCCTCTCGATGCAAATCCGTCTTTTAAAGCCTTAAGTTGGTCAAAAGAAAGAGATTGACCATGCAAACTTATTAAGACATATCTTGATGGCAATGAAAATTTTTCTTCAACATACTGTTTGGTAGGAATTAACTCCCCAGCATTATTGTTAAAATTAAAAACTGGATCTGGGGTAACATGAATCTGATTTCTTATACGACCATCGGTGATATAATTCAACATATCTTTAGTCCATTCATCTCTGACAGAATAATAAGTAAAACGATTCAATGCTTCATTCATTCTAGATTTTACCTTTTCCGAGAAATGAGTATATTCAGAATTTTGAGAAGAAACAGACATAAGAGCCATCTTTATACTATCTTTTATACCTACTCCCCAGAATGGATTAGGAAAAGTTGTATCTGGCAATTTAGGGACAATATTAAGCAATCGTCTTGGATTAAATTTTATGCGGTCTTGTAACAAATGATGCTGCAACACCGCATCTGATCCAACAATAATAGCCTCTATTCCCCAAACACTTACTTGTTTATTTATTTCATCTGCATTATGGCAAATTACAGTTTGATTCTTTATAACCTTATCAACAAAACTAGCAAAGCAAGCAGTCTGAGGATTCAAACCAAACAAAGGAGTATATTTTTTATCCTTTTTCTCTGAATAATAATTGATAAATATTGGAAAATGGCCAGCTTTTTCAAGATACTTATAAGTTGAAAGCGCTTGCAAGGTTGCACCAAAATTTATCTCTCTATAAAACGATAATATTCCTATTTTCATTTTTTAAAAACATTAATGAATGATTTGATACCTTTTTTAACATTCACTTCAGCCTCTTCAATCTTTGATAATTCTGCAAGATTACATAATTTCTCCCATGCCTGACTCTGTCCTTCTGTTGAAATTATTATTTCAAAAAGGATTGGCTTAGAAGAAATCGCTGGGTCGATAAACTTTTTATAAGACTGCAAGAACTCATCCTTATTTGTTGCTTGCAAATATTCAAATCCTAAATCTTGGGCATAATGTTTTACCAATTCTTTAGATTGATTTGCAAAATGACCTCCAGCAGACATGAATAAAGATTTATCTACAGCATATTTTGGAGACATAAAATGCATAAATTCAGCACCCTTTCCATCATTAACAAGCATAACACGAACATTATTACGTATATGCCTATTTCCTAAAGCATTCAGATCATAAAAAAATGCCAAATCTCCTGTAAATAAGAAATACAACTTTTCTGGATGTACAAGCGACGCACCAATTAATGAAGAAGTACATCCATCAATACCGAATCCCCCAACATTACAATTACAGTTGATAGTTGAATCTAAATCAAAGAAATTCCATGATCTCAATGAGTTTAATATAGCAAAATGCATTGTACATTTTTTAGGCATTTTAGGCGCCAAAAAGTGTGCTATATAAATATGGCTAAGTGGGAGTTCTGGAATACGTGAATATAAATCTTTATATACATTGCTAATTCCATTATAACAACTTACATTATTAATATCCTTGGCGGTAATATAGTGATTGAAAAAATCTATCTCATGCATTTCAAATACATAGTCCAGTTTTCTAAATCGAATTCTAATCTCACCATCTTCGCTAACTCTCCAAACACTATTAGCATAAATCTTTTCAAACGTCAAATAGTCCCCAGACATTTCACCCAAATGAATTATAAGATCAAAATCACTTTCCTTATATGACTTATGTATCTGTGTGCCTATAAGTGAATATTTAACAGAATACTTTCCATGATAGCCGCTGGTATGATCACATAA
>CAKTUZ010000062.1 GCA_934621605.1 uncultured bacterium
CGCTGCAGCTCGCCGATCTCCTCAAATTCCCCGTGTACGTCCATGTCACGGCTGTCAAAGACCACCTTCGGCTCATCAATGCGCTCCATCTTCACTACCACCGGCTTCTCACCGTTTAACAGAATCGCTGCATTCAGCACCGTTCCGCCATGCTCGTTGCAGTAAGGAGGGGTGTCGCTCCATCCGCCGCCCCAATTCACGCGAAGGGGCAGTTCCACGGTATGGGTATCCTTCACAATATGTGCCTTTTCATTATAGTTAAGGCTGCGTACTGTAGCCTCCAACACCTCAGACTGAATGGTTCCAAAACACTTCTGTACCTCATTCTCGTCCTCAAGAACTACTCCAAGATAATAGTGCAGACGGAGTTTCTCACTGAAATCCGCATTTGCAAGGCGTTTCTCCAGCCAGTGCCGCTGGATCTTTGTTAGTGCTTTACGCTTCGGAAGCGTCTGTGCCGGCACCTGATTATGAATTGCCTTTGCCAGCTCATCCATAGTCACAAGATCTGCCATACGGCGGTTCCATGCGATAATAGCATCCGGATCAGCCGCATTGAAACCGGAACACAGCGACTTGCGCAGCCCCTCTTTCCAGTCCTTTAGCTTTCCTTCCCCTGTCACAAGTGCATACAGGTTCAGTGCCGCCTCTACTGCTTCCTTCACGGTATCCTTCTCCGGATAAATGTCTGCCGTCCAGAGGGTATGGTTTCCACCCTCCCAGAGATCCGTACCAAGCTTTTCTGCCACCTCATCCAGATTCCTGCCAAACAGCTGGTTTTCTTTCGGGTTATCCTGCACACCAAAGATACGCACAACAAACTTTCCGTCACGCTGTTTCAGACCATGCAACACCACGCCGTCCGGGATCACCTCATCGTGGATATCCACAAAGGAAAGGACGCAGTTGTTTCCTACCTTTGCCCTGCCGTGGACATAGGATACCTCCAGATAGCAGTCCTTCCCAATGGAAGCACGGCTGCTTAACACACTGTTATACCCGGCTGTGGTGCCGCTGATGCTGCTTGCCACCCGGCTGCTCCATCCAAGGCTGGCATACTCCTCCACACCGCCGCACATCAGTGCAAGGATCTCTTTTGTAGTACCAAAGTGGATGAACTTCGCCGGAGCCAGACGCAGCAGCTTCATCCGGTAAGGGCGAAGTGCCTTCCATACCTGTTCTCTTGCCTCTGTCAGTTCTTCACAGAATTTTCCTTCCGGCTTTTCCAGATAAAACTGCTCCAGCGTAGAATCTTCCGCTAGTGGATAAAGGAAATCCGCATACAAAGACAGACGTACTGTCTCATTAACATATCTATCATAGTCCTCTTCTGTTTCGATCAGAGAATACAAAGACTCCATCATAGCGGTGCTAAAGATCAGCGCACCGGTGTCGATGTCCACACAGCCGGCCTCATTTACTGCACCAGCATTTCGCAACACCTCCTCCGGTTTCTTCTGGAGACAGCATTTCACGTTGCCGTCTTCTCCATTCACATACACACCGTGGTTCTTTCCGACCTCCACGCGTTCCTTAAAGGAAATTGCTGCCGCACCTACATTATTGTAATCTATCTGCAGCGGATTAAATAAAAGCAATACATCCCCGGATAGCAATACCATGCCCTCACGGATACGTGATGGCACGGAACTCATACAGATCATGAACTCATCAAAAAGTGTAGAACTGCGTCCGTCTGGCAGCTTATGCGGCACCGGTGAGAACAATTTTCCCAGTGCGGAATACTGCGGCACACGCTTGCTGTCACCACCGGAGTGAATGACCAGAACACGCAGTTTCTGAAAGTCTCCTTCCTGCTCATGGAGATACTTTAACACCTCCAGCGTCGCACCGCCGGAACCCACTCGCCTGCCATCCCGGTCTGGGATTGCTACAAACTTTGTCCCTGCCGGAAGGTACTCCTTTCGTTCTGCAATCTGCCTGCGAAATCCCTCCGCCTGCTGGTCATTGGATGCCGTCAGGATCACATAATCCCATCTTGGAAAATTTTTCAATTTCACGGAACGGTTATAATCATCCCAGCAGTCCTGATAAGCCTGAGATAAAAATAGCGAATATAAACTCTTCATGTTCCCTTTCTCTCCTCTTCTATTTTTCAGCCTTGCTGCATTTTTCTCTTTTCCCATCAAGTTCTCTGTCGGCTGTTTTCCTGCCTCCCCCACTTTTCACGGAACTCCGAAGGTGTAATCCACTCAACATGCTTAAAAATGCGGCTGAAATAATGCGGTGCGCCAAGACTGCATTGGTAGCCAATATCCTCCAGTTTTTATCTGTAAAGCGGAGCATCTGTTTGGCCTTTGTAATGCGGAGATTCAGAACATAAGTATTGATACTCACACCGTACTGTTCCTTAAGCACACGGGTCAGATAAAACTTACGGATAAAGAAATGGTCTGCCGATGCGTTCAGTGAAACTTTTTCAGTGTAGTGTGTATCCAGATATTCCCGAATCGGGTCAAGATTCTGCTTTTTTAATACAATATCTGAACACTCTGCTGGATGCCATGATTCATTCATAAGGAGAACCAAAAGCTCATTTAGGCTGCTATCGGTTCGCATATCCAGAATGTAATCATCTGACGAGGCAAAAGTGAAAAGGGACTCATGCAGCTCTGTAAATGCGGTAATATTCTCCGGATGGAATACTGGGCGACCGCCGCGCTCTTGGTATTTCTGATAGATATCCTGCATAGTCACACCGGAAAAGTGAATCCATGACAATGCCCAAAGATCTGTGTCCGTGCTATGCGAATATGGCTGTTGACAGTCAATAAAAACACAGTCGCCTGCTGTCAGCTTGTGCTTTTTACCCTGATAGTCCAACTCTCCCTCGCCTGAGTTCACACAAAAGAAAAGGTAGGAAGATATGTGAGTACGAGAAGATGTATGAGGCTGCTCTGCCTGTAAGCTACCCATTTCCTGAAGATAGAGAAGCGCAGATTTTGCGAAAGAAGTCGGTGTATAGAGGATACGGTTTGAGGAAACAACTGGGGAGGTATCCTGTGAATCATGTAGGAATAAATCGTTCATACTAGATACCTCCCCTTCTCATATTCTTAGTCTCTGCGGAACAGATCGCATGTATAAACCTTGTTCTGCACGTCATCCAAGCAGCTGTCATGGCGATTTGCAATAATAGCCTGACTGCGTTTCTTTAACTCATCAAGGTCATTCACAACTTCACTGCCGAAGAATGTAGAGCCATTTTCCAGAGTCGGCTCATAGATG
>CAKTUZ010000063.1 GCA_934621605.1 uncultured bacterium
CTTTATGGCTTAAATTTTAAATATTATTTAAATTTATGTGAATGCTATAAAGCTTTAAAAATAACTAATACAAAAATCTCCGAATTTCAATCTTCAAAAAATGTTTACGACAAAATTAAATTAGGAATTATGTATATAGAAACAAACCAAGTCAGAAAAGGTGTTAACCTGCTAGATGAATTATGCATGGAAGAACCGGATTTAATGATAACGCCAGCGATAAGGCAATATTTAAAAGAAATCATAGATTCAAAAAGAATTTAAAAATTAATGAAATTCATCTTTAAACCTAAGCTACCACTTGGCATTTTTATACTTAAAAATCTTCAATTACCAACGCTTAAAAATAATAAATACCGCAAGAATTATTAAAATAAACCCTACTAAATAATTCCAGTGAAATTCTTCTTTTAAATACAAAACAGAAAAAATACTAAATACTATAAGAGTTATAGCTTCTTGAATAGTTTTTAATTGTGCTGCTGTGTAATATTCATGCCCAATTCTATTTGCCGGAACTTGAAAACAATATTCAAATAACGCAATACCCCAGCTCACTAAAATTACAGCCCACAAAGCAGAGCCTTTGTATTTTAAGTGTCCATACCATGCAAAGGTCATAAAAATATTAGAAATAGTTAATAATAAAACCGGTAATAATTGACGAAACATGCTAACTAAATTCTATTATGCCAAACTCCGCCTTTTCTATCTACAAAAGCGTCGTAACAAGACCAAATCCTAAAAATACCAGTTAAACCCAAAACTGCGTGAGTGACATTTTTTTCAACCGGATTATCATTAATTAATTGTCCAATTCCAGGCCATACAATAAGTGACAAAGCAGCAGCACCGACAGAGCGTCCACTAACTTGTCCTGGCGTTCCTTGTGTAGGAGCCGCATAAACAGGTGTTGAAACACTTAAAATCGCAAACAAAAATATTGCTAATATAATCTTTTTCATAAATTTCTCCTCTTTTATAATATACAAAGTACCATTAAACATTCAAAATGTCTATAAAAATCAATATAAATTTACAATTAAAAATATTAAATAGACACCTTTTTCTCATGAGTCACACATTTCAGTAACTTACCGGTGTAGAACCTTGTGCCAATTGAATTTTTTGTCATGAGTCACTTGTTTCAGCTTTTTGCTCATTTACCTTCTTAATCCTTGGAGTAAGCCGATGACGTTTTCGTAGCGCAGGTTGCGACTTGTTGACATCAACGTCGCTGATGCTTGTTGCAAAATTTGATTTCTTATTAATTCACTTGAAACCCTTGCAACATCCGCATCCCTTAATGTCGAACGAGTTGATAACAAATTCTCAAGCACTGTTGATTGCTCTTCTTGTGCGTACATTATTCTGTTCATTGACGCTCCAATGTTCACAAGCTGTTCGTTCAATTCTTTGATTTTTTCATCAATATCTCCCAAACTCTCTCTCGCGCTTTCAGCCGTAGAAAAATCTACTTCAAACATAAACATATCAAACCCGAATGTCGCACGAATAGTTTTACCCTCGCCACCACCAATTCCGACTTTGATATCAAAATCTTTGTAAGGCTCGCTCTGATACTCTAAAAAGTTCACAGACTGTGTATTAGTACCTTTGTTTATCAAAAGGTTTTTTCGTCCGCCACCACCGTCAAGAACGTTGCTGTCACCGGATTTCAATCTCACAGTGTCGTTGGCGGCTCCGCCGACAAACTTATTTGAATCCCCTTTAATAGTAACTGTGCTTCCGTCGTCGCCACCTAAAAACGTGTTATTGTCCCCGATAATACTTACCGTGTTTTTAGCTCCCCCCTCAATTGTATTTCCGTTTCCGTTGATTTCGTAAGTCTGTTCTCCCACGAATTGAGAGCTGATATTATTAGAATTTCCGGTTAATTCAAGCTTGATATCTCCACTAAGCTCAAGTACGTGAGAATCTCCTTTCACAACGATATCTTCAGCTCCACCAATATATTTGTTTGAACTGCCGTCAACCTTGATTTTTGATTTGCCAACCCCTGAATTAACGGTGTTTCCAGAGCCAAACATGTTTACATTGTTTGCTCCGTCACCAAGACTTACGACGTTTCCTGTAGAGTCGATACCCACAGTGTTTGAACCATTTCCTGCGGTGATGATGTTGTTTTTGCTTTGTATAACAAACCTATTATCACCGTCACTTGCGGTAATTTCGTTAGCTCCACCGCCGGTGGTCTTGAGGGTATTATTACCATTTCCTAATGTCACCTTGTTAGAAGCTCCGACAATCTCAACAGAGTCATTTCCGGAGCCGGCAACGACATTCGTGCAGTTGTCGGCGTTAATACTAATACTGTCGTTGCCGGCTCCTCCGTCAATAAGCTTTGAAGTTGTTGCATTAACGCTTATTGTATCGTCACCATCACCACCTAAAAGCGAGTTGTCGACAGCATTTGTGGTAAGTGTGTCGTTTCCGCCTAAACCGTAAACTATGTTGTTTGTACCGGTTTCGACTGTGATTGAGTCGGCGCGGTCACTTCCGTAGATTATGTTGTTAGAACCTCTGATTTCAAGTAGATTTTCTTGATTATCTGCTGATTTTATTGTTAAATTAGAGCCGTCAAAGGTTATAACGTTTGTGTTTGGGTTGAAGTAGAACTTCAAAGAATTGCTAGCCGGCGAAGTTCTGTCAGCGTTTTGGTTTGTGATGATGTATTCTTTTCCGCCAATTGTAACAGTTTTGACCTCGTCGACAGAGTTGAAGAAAAGTATACCACTGTTAGGGTCAGCGATTGCGTTGTTGATAGTGGTTGTGCCACCGGAATTATCGACACAGAAGTTTGTGCCGGTACCACCGTCGATGAAGTTGTTTTGCCCATCGACGACGAAATAGTCGTCACCGCCTGCGCCGAGGACTGTGTTGTTGTTTCCTCTGATGTAGAAAGTGTCGCCGTCAGGTGAGCCTGAAATATTTGCGCCGTCGCAGTTTACGTGATAGATGTTGTTTCCTTGTGTGTCGGTAACGTTGGCTGATTTGTTAAGGATGTATGTGTCGTTACCGGCTCCACCACGTATTGTGGTGCCGGCTACATTGTTGGTAACAGTGTTCTGACCGCCCAAACCTAATTCTTGACCGGCACTATTTATTGTTATACTATTTGTTCCACCTCTTGTAGTTAAAGATCCTCCGTTAGCATTTTCGGCAAGAATGTTGTTTACACCGTTATTAATGTAGATAATAC
>CAKTUZ010000064.1 GCA_934621605.1 uncultured bacterium
TAAACAAAAGGCAGAATGCAAAATTGTAGGATGTGCTGAATTGAGGAGCTATTAAATAGTTCCTTTTGCGTTATTTATCAAAGAGGGATAAACTTATAACATATAAAATGTTATGTGAAATAAGCTGCTGGAGGAGAATGTGCATATGAAAATGAAGAAAGTGTTACTATTTGGTTTTGCGATGATAATGAGTATATCAGTACCATCAAGTAAAGTGTTTGCTATGGAAATGGATGTGGAAGTTGAATCTGAAGCTGAAGAGCAGGTAACGGATTTATTAGAGGATGACAGTGAGAATCTTGAAGGAAATGTAGATGTAGAAGATATAGAGAGTAGTGTATCGGGAAACAGTGATGCATACGAAGAAGAGACAGAAAATCAGGAATCAGTAGAATTTTCCAGTGGAGAAAATCTGGAAAGTTTTGAATCAGAAACAGAAGAGCATACAATTGAGGCTGATGGAAAAGTTGCGGAATCTATAAACTGGACATTATATAGCGATGGAAGCCTGATAATAAGTGGAGATGGACGGATGCTCCCGTATAATGAATACAGTCTGGCACCATGGACATCCTATCGAAAAGATATCAGAAAGATAGTTGTTGAAAATGGGATAACCAGTGTGGGAGCATATGCATTTTATGGCTGTTATAATACAGAGAATGTAGAATTGCAGGATTCGATTCAGGGGATTGGTGCATATGCATTTTATAAGTGTTCAAAAATAAAGAACATACATCTTCCGGATAAAGTGATGTGGATTGATTGGAATGCATTTCAAGATTGTATAAATTTGAGCGAAATCAATATTCCGGAAGGGGTCAAACAAATTTCTTCAAATTTATTTAATGGATGTAGTAGTCTGAAGGAAATCACATTGCCAGATAGTGCTACAAGTATCGGGGGAAGTACTTTTTCAAAATGTGAAAATCTGGAGAAAATAAATATTCCTGCGGGAGTGACGAGTATTGGAAGTAATACATTTGAGGGATGTTCTAAACTTAAAGAAGTGGTAATTCCAGAGGGAGTTACTCGGATTGATTACAATTTGTTCCGAAATTGTAGCAGTCTTCAAAGCGTTGAATTGCCGGAAAGTATTATTGATATAAAAGACCGTGCATTTATGAACTGTACAGGTTTAAATAAAATAAACATTCCGGATAATGTTGTAAGCATAGGCAGAAGCTCGTTCGATAATTGTAAAGAACTTACAAGAATCGTATTGCCAGAGGGAATTTCTACGATTGAAGAGAATACATTTGATGGATGCTCTGAACTTAAAGAGGTCGTAATTCCAGAAGGAGTTGTTAATTTTAAAGAGCGTGCGTTTTGCGATTGTACAAAACTTGAAAACATATTTTTTCCTGATAGCCTTGCAAATATAGGAGATTGTGCTTTTATGGGATGTAAGAATCTCAGGGAAGCGATACTGCCGGAAAAGCTCAAAGAACTTGGACAGAGTGCGTTTAATGGTTGTCGAGAATTGAAAAAAGTTGTATTGCATAAAGAAGTTAAAACAATAAAAGAAAATACATTTTTTTATTGTGATAAACTTGAAAGCGTAGAACTTTCTGAAGGCGTTGAAAGTATAGGCAGAAGTGCCTTTGCAGAATGTAAAATGCTATCAGAATTTGTGATTCCCCAAAGCGTTACGCTGATGGAAGAAAGCTGCTTATCGGGATGCTCAAATTTACGGAGCATCGTAATACCAGAAGGAATGAGAGAATTACGTGACAGTGTTTTCTCACAATGCAGTGGACTTAAGAAAGTTGTGCTTCCGCAAGGAATGAAAAAAATCGGAAGTACTACATTTATGGAGTGTACAGATTTGACGGAAATAGATATACCGGAAAGCATGGAGGAGATAGGTGATTATGCATTTTCGCATTGCACAAATTTAATAACGATAAAGTTACCGGAAAAAATAGCCAAGATTGGTGAAGCCGCATTTGCATATTGTAGTTCACTGAAAGAAATAAAGATTCCGTCAGGAGTTACAGTTATCGAAGCTTATACTTTTGAGCATTGTATTAATTTAAAAGCTGTTTTTATACCAGATAGCGTAACGAAAATAAAAAATAATGCGTTTTTCTGCTGCGAAAATCTGACAAGCGCCGAAATTCCAGAGGGAGTGACTGAAATTGAAGAGAATGCGTTTGGTGTATGCGATAAATTGATTGGAATAACAATCCCACGGACAATTAAAAACGAGTTGCAAAATGTGTGGAGCGAAAGTACTAAAGTGATCAGATTTACAGGCTCAGAGAGTGAATGGAAAAAAATCTATCCACAGGAGACATCTGAACTAAAACTTTATTTTAATTACAATTTCAATCCGGATCATGAGCATTTGTATTATGAATATTATCGCTTAAAAGAGGTTACATGTACGGAAGATGGAGAAATGGATGGAATTTGCGAATTTTGTGGTGATGAGAAAAATATAAAGATTCCAGCACTTGGACATAACTGGGTAGAAAGTGGTCAACAGTATGCAACATGTATCAATGGGGGATGGATCAGGTACTGGTGTACAAATTGTGATGATATGAAAGTGCAGACAACACTTGCGAAAGGGCATACATTCGATAAATGGAAGGTAAGTCAGAAAGCTACTGTATTTAGTCCGGAAATACAAGCACATAGTTGTACAAACTGTAATTACAGTGAAAAGCGAAAGGTTGGAAGCAAATTACAGAGGAAGATGACAGTTTCCGCAACTGTATTACCGCTTAAGACAAAGCAAAAAACTACAGTATTGAAAGTAACCGGACTTGCGAATGGTGACTCCATTGTGTCTTGGAAGTCCAGTAACACGAAGATTGTGAAAGTTGTTGGAAAACCGAATGGAACCTGCACGATTACAGCTGGTACTAAAACTGGTAAAGCCAAAATTACGGTTACACTAAAGAGTGGGTTGCAGAAAATTGTGACGGTATCTGTGCAGAAGAATATAGTAAAGACTCAAAAAATCACGGGCATTGCAAAGGCTCTGCAATTAAAAGTAAAACAGAAAGCTACATTACGTCCGGTGCTCACACCACTGACCAGTACAGAGAAAGTAGCTTATACATCCAGTAATAACCAAATTATAACTGTAAACTCAAAAGGCAAGATTACAGCAAAGAAAAAGGGAACAGCAGTTATCACTGTTAAGTCTGGAAATAAGATGGTGAGATGTAAAATCATA
>CAKTUZ010000065.1 GCA_934621605.1 uncultured bacterium
AGGCTTACTGCATATGACCATGAAAGACTGGATGTGCGAGGGCTTTTCAATAAATATTTTTGATAGGAGTATGAGTAGAATGAAGATGAAAAAAGGCTTATTGATGACGGCGTTGATTACCGGTACCTTGATGAGCAGTGCAGCAGCTTTTGCCGAGGAACTGCAGGAGTACACTCTTGACCAGATGGTTGTAACTGCTACTCGCTATGAGAAACGAGATGTAGAGGTTGCAGCTTCTACCGAGGTTCTTGATACTAAAAAATTGGAGCAGACAGGTGCAACGAACTTGTATGACGCACTGAAATTCGGTGCAGGTCTGGAAGCACATCAGTATGGCCCGGCTGGCAGCTCTATGGGTAATATGACCAGTAAAATCGTTATGCGTGGTAACGCCAACGGTACGCTGGTTCTTGTTAATGGCATTCCGTTAAATACTCGCGGAACATATGATTTGACAGATATTCCTGTTGAAAATATTGAACGTGTTGAAATTGTCCGTGGCGGCGGTTCTGTGCTTTATGGCAGTGAAGCTACCGGCGGTGTAATCAATATTATTACCAAGAAAACTAAACAGAATTATGTTAAAGCTGCTGTAGGTAACGACGGCCGTCAGGAATATAGCGGCAGCTTCCAGGCTGAAGGCTTTGGCTTTGGCTATAAATATACCAAAGTAGGCACTACTGAAAATGTTGCCAGTGATGGCAGAGATTGGAAAGGCCCTGAAAATAACAATTTTGATTTAAGCTATCAGATTAATGACAAATTGCTGTTTACTGCCGGTCACAATGATTCTAAGTATCATTACATTACCAAAGGTAAAAAGGCTACCGATACCAAACAACATGTTAAACGTAACAATCTTCAATTAGCTTATGATGATAACGGCTTCAAGGCAACCGCTTATTATGTTGACAGAAACCGTGAAAAAGATGCTATTACCTTGAAAACCGGTAAATTAGCTTATGATGAAGAAAATAACAAAAACTTTGGCTTGGATTTACAAAAGACTTGGAATCTGAATGACGGCGATGTAGCATTGGTTGGTGCTAACTATAAGGCAGAACAATATACTCCGTATGAACAAGCTATGCAGAGCAGAAATAACTATTCTGTTTATGCTTCCTACGAAAAACAATTCGATGAGAAGAATACACTTGCATTAAGTGCGCGTGAATCCTGGACTACCGGTGCACCTAATGATTATAACAATACTAACTTCAGCGGACAGGTTCAGTATACACATAAATTAGCAGAAGATACGAATTTGTATGCTAGCATTGGCCAATCCTATAAGATGCCTGATTTACATCAGATTTATAAGACTAAAGCCGGCGCTGACTTAAAGGCTCAAACAGGTATGCATTATGAGTTAGGCTTGAAGAAGGATTTTGACGATTTTAGAAAAGCAAGAATTGCTTTGTTCTCTTATAAAGTAAAAGACAATATTACAGCTAAGTATGACGAAAAACATGGCGATTTTACTTATGAAAACGAAGATCTGAAGAATACTGGTATTGAGGCTGAATATTCCTTAAGTGCTGATAAAGGCTTCGGTTACAGCTTATCTGCTTCCTACAGCAGTCCTAAAACCAGAAATATGAAGAATGGTGTTGTTGGTGACTGGGAAAGAGATTACGCAAAATTATATCTTAAAGCAGGACTGACATATAGAATGGATAAGTTCAGTGCAGCCTTGAATGCAGCTTATACCGGTGACAGAGTATTGTCCGATAAGGATACTACACCTTCCTTGATTACTAACTTCAATGCTGAATATCAGATGACTAAAAATGGCAGTATCTTCCTGACAGTTAATAATATTCTTGATAGAGAGGATATTTCTTACAGATCTTCTTCCACAGAGTATTACTATACTCCGATTAATTTCCTGGTTGGTGTAAAATACAGCTTCTAACACTTAACCCTTACGGCGGCGCGTTTGCGCCGCCTTTTTCGTTTATAAAAATTTTTTAGAGATATCTTGAATGTGAAGTAGTCAAATACTCTAATATGATATATAATATCATTTAGGTGATTAATTATACAGATATTGCTTTGCTGTTGTGAAGCTCGCGGTGCATGACCATGGAAGACTGGATGCGCTAAGGCTTTTCGATAAATATTTTATAGGAGCATGAGTAAAATGAAGATGAAAAAAGGCTTATTGATGACAGCTCTAATTACCGGTACGGTGATGAGCAGTGCAGTTGCTTTTGCCGAAGAGCTGCAGGAGTATTCGTTGGACCAAATGGTTGTAACAGCAACAAGAACAGAAAAAAAGGATTTGGATATTCCGGCTGTTGTTGAGGTTTATTCTGAAGAGCAGATTGAAAAAAGCAGTGCTGCCAATGCTTATGATGTATTGCAAAACACCTTAGGTGTTAATACACAATCTCAAGGTTTCAATGGTACCGGCATGAGTACAATGACCAGTAAGGTTATGATTCGTGGCGTTGAAAAGGGTACTTTGGTTTTGGTTAATGGCGTTCCTATGAATCAGGACGGTAAGTATAACCTGGAAGATATTCCGACGGAATCTATTGAAAAAATCGAGGTAGTAAAGGGCGGCGGTTCTGTTTTATATGGCAGTGAAGCTACCGGCGGTGTCATTAATATTATTACTAAGAAGGCAATGACCAATACTGTTAAAGTTGCTGCTGGTAATTTTGGCAAGCAACGCTATAATGTAAGTGTCGGTGCTGATAAGTTTAATATTGTCGCAGGCTATGAGAAGCGTGGTAAGGCTGATAATATGAGTGGCTATATCGGTAAACCGACTGCTAAGACTACTGTATATGATTATGGTAAAGGTGATAGGAAAAGTGTTTTATGGAACTGGAGAATGCTTGACGGTTTAACCTTTACGCATAGTTATTCAAACAACAAACATGAATACTGGCAGAAAAAAGCTTTGTCCGGTGAGCGTACGCAGAATAACTATTATGAAGATACCGATAATATGTTCTTGCTTCAATACGATAAAGATGGTTTAAAAGCTAATGTATCTTACGGTACTCAGGAAAAATCATATGATCAGTCCAAGTTTGCGAAGGGTGCCTGGGCCGCAAAAACTCCTTACAGCTGGCGCAAAGGACA
>CAKTUZ010000066.1 GCA_934621605.1 uncultured bacterium
ATAACCGTCGATATATACCTTTTGACCACCACCAAGTGCTACTACATTTTCTAAAGCTTGTCGCATTATTTTACTTGTTTCTTCAGTTATTGTTTTCTTTATTAATGTTTTTTCGTTTTGCATTATGATATCGTTATTATTTAAGATTCCTTTTAATACATATGGTTTGTAAAGACTTCCTCCGTTTACAATTGATGATACGGCATTTACTTGTTGGATTGCTGTTACGCTTACTCCTTGGCCGAATGCTGTGGTTGATAATTCTAGTTCTCCAACTTTATCTAAATCAAATATTATACCCAGTGCTTCTCCGTTTAAATCTATTCCTGTTTTTTTACCGAATCCAAATAGATCTATGTATGAGAATAGTTTTTCTTTTCCTAATTTTTTTCCTAGTGCGACAAATCCAGGGTTACATGAATTTTGAAATACTTGCATAAATGTTTGTTGTCCATGTCCACCACTTTTCCAACATCTTATTTTAGCACCACTTACAATAACTGATCCTGAATCATAAAAGGTATCTTTTTCTAGATCAACTAATTTTTCATTTACTGCTGCAGCTGTTGTAACTATTTTAAAGGTTGATCCTGGCTCATAAGTTTTCCATATTGGTAGGTTTCTATTTAATATTTCTTGACTGTATTCTTTATATTTATTTGGATTGTAAGTAGGTCGTGATGACATTGCTAGTATTTCCCCAGTGTTTGGGTTCATTGCTAGTACGTATGCATTATCCGGTTCAAACATTGTTACAATATTATCTAGTTCTCTTTCTACTGATTTTTGAATATCTAAATCAATGGTTAACATTATATCCATGCCACTTACGCTTTCTATATATACTTCATTCATATTTAGTTTGTTTCCTTTGGCATCACTATAATATTTTAATGCTCCATTAGTTCCTGTTAGGTATTTGTCATATAAAAGTTCTACACCTGCAAGTCCTTGGTTATCGATTCCGACGTAACCTAATACGTGTGATAATAGTTCATCATATGGATAATATCTTTCTGATTCTTTAATTAAATAAACTCCTGGTAAGTTATAACTTGCTATTTTATCTGCAATATCACTTTTTAATCTTCTTCCTTCTGGATGAATTCTTTCAATTGATACACTTTTAGTTATGTGTTTATAAATATCATCATAATTAGCATTAATGGTTTCACTTATAATTCTTGCTGTTTCTTCGTAGTCTTTTATTTGACTAGGTATTACATATAGGGTAGTGGAAGTTATGTTATCTGCTAAAACATTTCCGTTTCTATCTAGAATTTTTCCTCTTTCAGCAGTTATTGGAAGTTCTCTACTCCATAAGTCATCTGCAAGGTTGTATAATTTTTTATAAGTTACTGTCTGTACAAATATTACTCTAAATATAATAAGGATAAAACAAATACAAATAATAAATAATATAATTCTAATTCTTTCATCAATTTTTTTAAAAAACATATAATCCTCCAAATAATTATATGAAAAATTTTTAATTGATTATTACATTTTTTGAGATTATTAAAATATAATTTATTGTAAATATTTGTAAAATAAATAAAAATATTTTATTTTTGGGTATATATTGTAGTATAATATCTTTAGCTAAGTTTATGAGGTGATTGTATGCTTTTGTTAACAAAAGTTGTAGTAGCTTTAATGGTAAGCTTTTTAGTAGCTGTTATTTTAGGTTTTTTCCTTATTCCACTTTTAAAGAAGTTGAATTTTGGACAAAATATAAGTAGTTATGTAGGGGAGAGTCATAGAAAGAAGGCTGGTACTCCTACAATGGGAGGTTTAATATTTATTATACCCACACTTATAACTATTGCATATTTGGTTATAAGTAAAAAAATTGATTTTTCATATAATCTTGCTATATGTTTAGCGGTGTTTATTTCGTATGCACTTATTGGTTTTACGGATGATATGCTTAGTATAAAACGTGGTAAGAATGAGGGCTTAACTGTAGCTCAAAAGTTTATAGCTCAAGTGGTTGTTGCTTTAATATTCTTTGCTATATATATGAGATATAATGGTAATACTAATTTTACTGTTACAACACTTAATATTGATGTTGATTTAGGTTGGGGTTATGGAATATTGATCTTATTAATGTTAGTAGGATTTAGTAATGCAGTTAATTTAACTGATGGATTAGATGGTTTAGCTGGGGGACTTTCTACAATTTCTCTTATTGCTTTTTCTCTTATTGCATTGTTTATTGGGCAAGAGGATATGGGAATATTCTGTGTAGTTTTAATTGGTTCATTAATGGGATTTTTAATGTTTAATGCATATCCAGCAAAAGTATTTATGGGTGATACTGGAGCGTTAGCACTTGGTGCTGTACTTGCTGCAGTTGCAATACTTACAAGACGTGAAGTAACTTTATTTGTAGTAGGTTTTGTGTTTGTTATTGAAACTCTTTCAGTAATAATTCAAGTTATATATTATAAGAAAACTGGTAAGAGATTATTCTTAATGACTCCAATACATCATCATTTCGAGAAAAAAGGTTACCAAGAACCTGATATTGTAAAGGGATTCTGGTTAGTAGGAATATTATTTTGTTTAATGGGTATATTCTTTGCATTATGGATATAAAAAATTAATTTATTAAAAAGGACATTCATTTTGGTTGAATGTCTTTTTTGATTTTTAAACTTTTTAGGTTTTTGTCATTATTGAGAATTAAAAAATATAGTTTTGTCATTTAAATAAATGGTTTTATAAAAGGATGTTTGTATAATTATATTGAATTATAGTATGGAGCTATACAGATCCTTCTTTTTTTGCCATTGATAGGATCATTCCAATGCTTGCCATTGATACAAGTAGACTTGATCCTCCATAAGATAAGAATGGAAGAGTTACACCTGTTACAGGGATTAAACCTATTACTACTGATAAATTAAGTATTGTTTGAAATATCATTTGAAAAATAATTCCAAACATTAAGTATTTTTTGAATAAATTACTTTCTTTTAATACTAGTTTTAAAACACTAAATGTT
>CAKTUZ010000067.1 GCA_934621605.1 uncultured bacterium
CACTCCAGCAGCGTAATGCTCTTTTGAAGATGGAGGAGGAGCCTGATTCGTCCTTGCTTGATATATGGGAACAGGAAATGGCCCGTAATGGCGAGTTGCTCTTTCAGAAACGTCTTGCTTTTGTGGAGGAATTGGTTCCTGTCTTTCAACGAATTTATCAGCAGATTTCTGGTCAACGGGAGATGGTTAGTCTTCGCTATGTCTCTCATTGTCAGCGTGGTCCACTGTTAGATGTTATTCAGCGTGATAGATTCAAGGACCGGGCAGTTGGTTATTCTCTTCATGGTGTACATCGTGATGATCTTGAGATGCTTATAGGTGATTTTCAGATGAAACGTGAGGGAAGTCAAGGACAGAATAAAACTTTTGTGCTTGCTTTGAAGCTTGCTCAATTTGATTTTCTGCGCCGTACTTCTTCAATCACAACCCCTTTGTTGCTGTTAGACGATATCTTTGATAAGTTGGATGCACAAAGAGTAGAATCTATTGTCCAACTTGTTTCTGGTGATAACTTCGGACAAATATTCATTACTGATACGAATCGTGATCATTTGGATAAAATCCTGTCTAAAAGCGATGGTGAATATAAGATATTTACGGTCGAGGGAGGTGATATAGAATTGATGGCAAACAGTTGAGAATAGTTCTTTCTCTTTGTGGGGGTAAAGTTCATTTCGCTGTTGCAAAGTTCTTGTCTCTGTTGATTTGTGGCTAATGCTCTATTTGATTTACATTAATTATTAAAATCATTTATATCATGTTTAGAAGAAAAGTACAATCCATGCAGACCTTATTGCCAGACTTTCTGCGGCGTCAGGGTTTAGAGTCACCTCTACGTCAAAGGAGACTTTTAACTTCTTGGGATGATGTGGTAGGGGAGCCTATAGCCCGATATACCAGTGAACGTTTTATCAAAAACCAGACACTGTTCGTAAAGGTGAATAATCCTGCCTTGCGTGCAGACCTATCTATGGGACGTAGTATGTTGGTGAAACGCCTGAACGAATGTGCCGGTGCACAGGTCATTGTTGATATTAAATTCTATTAGATATCAGTAATAATTTCATCCATGATTTTATCATGTTTTTCATAAGGAATCGAAGATTCTTTCTGAAAACTATAGCAGACTCCGATTTTATAGATGGATGGAATCTTCTCTAAGAATCGATCGTAATATCCTTTACCTCTGCCCAGGCGGTGTCCTTTGTCATCAAAACTCATACCAGGAATGATTCCGACTTCGATTTCTCCGTATCTTTTTTCAGAAAATAGAGTTCCGTTTGGTTCTAAGATATGATAATTACCTTCCTTAAGATCCTTTTTCCCTGTATATTCTCTTAAAATCATGTTTTCTCCGTCTGCAACTACAGGTAGTAGGACTTTTTTTCCTTCGGCTACGATTTCATCTATCCATTCATGTGTATTTACTTCATCCGGTAATGAATAGTATAGCAGTATCGTTTGTGCTTTTCTTAAACGGGGATGCTTTTTTAATTGCATAATAATAGAGAGCGACAGCTCTCCCAGTTGTGCTTGGGTAAACTGTCGCTTCTTATTTCGTATCTCTGTTCTGAGTTCTTGTTTGTTCATGACAATAGCTATTCTTATTAGACAAAGTCTTATTTAGCTTTTCCGCTAACTTTGTTTGATAATTTTCCTTTTGCCTTTTGCACAGCAACTGGCTTTTTAGGGAATGCTGCATTTTCCTCGAATACTTCCAATGTTTTCTTGATGACAGGATCATCCTGATTGATGTATTGAGACCAAGCCTGCTCATTAAGCATGTTGTAAATAATTCGGCCATTGAGTACACGCTCTAAAAGTTTGTGCGACTTTCTTATCAGCAGATTGCGGCGTTGTAATCCATGCTTGTCAGCATAATTAGCAAACTTCTCAACCATGTCTTGTTTTACAAGATAATCTGAAAGTTCCATCATCTCTTTAAAGTTATTCAACTTAGGACGATTATTGTCTGTATAGATGAATGCGTATTGAAGAATCAGGCCACTCATGCTGGCTTCTTTGAAATATGAGGTCATGCCCAACGTATCTTCCGGTACGAAGATGTCAGGTGTGATACCACCACCGCCATATACCACTCTGCCCAATCCTGTATGGTAGGCAGGACCGGTGTGCTTGATGCTGTCTTGCGAGAAGAACTCACCATGCTGGTAGCGATCCAGTAAATCTTGCTCATAATCTTTATCGTCGCCCATGGTATATGGCTTCTGTATGCAACGTCCGGAAGGAGTGTAGTACCTTGCAATAGTCAGTCGGATTAGACTGTGGTCTGGGAATTCCAACTGTTGCTGTACCAAACCTTTACCAAAAGAGCGGCGACCGATAATAGTGGCGCGATCATTGTCCTGCATGGCACCTGCAAAGATTTCTGCAGATGAAGCAGAACCTTCATTAATAAGTACCACTAAAGGTATATCCTGATAGGAACCTTTACCATCGCTGCGATATTCCTGACGTGGAGATTTACGTCCCTGTGTATAGACTATCAGCTTTTTATCAGACAGGAATTCATTAGCCATGTTTACAGCTGCCGAAAGATAACCGCCGGAGTTGTCTCGTAGGTCGATGCAGAGATTCTTGAAACCTTTCTGTGACAACTTAGCTAAAGCTATCAACATCTCAGGATAGGTGTTCTCACCGAAATTCTTAATACGAATGTATCCGGTAGTTTTATCCAACATGTATGCAGCAGTGACGCTCTTGGTTGGAATCTCACCACGGGTTACGGTATAAGTTTGTACTTTATTGCTGCCATAACGCACAACGCCAATTTTAACTTTTGTATCTTTTGGACCTTTCAAACGGTGCATCGCTTCCTGGTTGGTGACAATTTTGCCTACAAACGGTTTGCCATCTACTGCTACGATTTTATCACCAGCCAAAAGACCGGCTTTTTCTGCAGGTCCGTTTTGGATGACATTCTGAATATGGATGGTGTCGTCTCTGATGACAAATTCTA
>CAKTUZ010000068.1 GCA_934621605.1 uncultured bacterium
GTTCTGGACCGCCGTGCCCTCGTAGACCAGCCGTGCCCTCGTAGACCATATAATAGCGGGTGTCGCCCAGCTTTACCTTCAGGTTTCCGCTGCTGTTCTGCACAAAGCGTTGGACAGTTCCGTGATCTGTTCCTCGGTAACGGTGTCGTCATCCCCCAGCGGCTGCCCGTTGCGGGTGATGCCGGTCAGGGTATAGCTGCCATTATTCTCCTTTACCTCCGCGGCAATGCCGCTGACCACCGGCAGAGAGCCGCGGTTGAAGGGCACAAAGCCGCCTTCGCAGCCTTCCACATAAGCGCGGACGATTTCTTTGCAGCTGCCCCGATAGATTATGGACTTTTTTGCAGTCCGGCCGCTTTCCGGCGCGGAAACTGAAAAAGCCGGGCACCTGCTTTTTGCAGATGCCCGGCTTGTGGTACATATTTGGTTTTGCCTTGGAAGCTGCCTGCGGCAGCCCACAGTCAGGGCTCAGCCCTTGCTGGTGCTCTGATTTGCGATAAACGTTTCGTACACTTCCTTGGTGATCTCCCAAGTCATGGAATACTCGGAGTTCTCGCGGATGGGGATGTACTGGAACACCACGGTGTCGCCATCCTGCAGGGCAGGGAAGTTGGAAGCCTTCAGGTGGACCGTGATGGCTTTATTCTGCTCGATCCGGCTGTTCTCAGCATCCAGGATCTGCACGCCGCCGTTGTTCAAGCTGAAGTAGCGCGATTTGCCCTCAGAATCCTTCACGGCAATCGAGAAACAGTCTGTGACCAGCCGGATGGGGTTTGCACGGGCAGACTCAATGTCCACCTCCAAAGTGCAGGTACCGTTTTCGATCTTCATGGTATTCAAACCGGCAATGACCTGCAGATCGCTGGCGATCGCACTGGGCAGTTCTTTGCTCACCGGGTTTTTAGGATCCTTATATTCACAGCCGCCCAGCAGACTGGCACCGGCCACAGCCACGGCAGTAGCTGCCGAATACTTCAGGAATGCGCGGCGGGAAAATGTATAAGACATAACTTATTCCTCCGTTTTTTACCAGTAGGTTCTTCCGGCCCAGAGGGTCAGGTAGCAGAAGAGGTGGGGAGCTTCGGCTCCAGAACGTCTGCGGCCAGCTCCCAGTTGGCGTTGAACTCAGGATACTGCAGGTCGGGATAGAAAGTAAGGGTCACAGGGCCGTCGGTCAGTGCGTTCAGCCCCTTTGCCATTACATGGTAGGTAACGGTCTCGCCCTGCTTGACCTGATAGCTCAGTGCATCCGGGCTGGTCACCTGCAGCTTATTGTTCTGGTCGGCCAGATATCCGTCTGCCTTCACGGCAAAGTTTGCATTGGTCAGTTGCAGTGCGTTCTTGCGGCCGTTGGTCACCACAAGCCGGAACAAGGTAGTGTTGGTATCTTCATCATACTCCACCCGGTCCAGCGTGGCAACCACCTTCAGCACCGTGTTGCTGGTGCCGGGGGCGTGCTGCACCGGGGCATAGCCGCCGCAGCCGGTCAGCAGGCTGCTGCCCGCCACAGCCACAGCGGTAAGGGCAGTATATTTCAGGAAAGAGCGGCGGGAAAATTCCCCAGTCATATTCGTTCCTCCTTTGGGACACATCAATACAGATTCTGCCATAGGGCACTACCTATACAATAGGCGAAACAGAGAAAAATGTCAATGATTTTCCGCAAAACAAATGTGAAGTTTTTGTGGCAACATCGCGCATTTTAGACGAAGCTTAAGCGGATTTTCTGGTAATTGTGTCAGCTGCGGATCACGTCGGATGCGTTCATGACAAAGGTCAGGCTCTTGCCCTCCAGGAAGGTGGGCACATAGGTGACCTTGAGCTGCTTCCAGTCCTTGGGCACCATGAGCATCAGCACGATGTAGGCGCTGCCCTGCGGGGGCAGGCTCTCTGCGTCGGAAAAGCTCTGGGAATTGGCATTGTACAGCGAGATATTGGCGCAGCAGGTTGCGGGCTGGCCATCGCAGACGGCGGTAAAATCCGGGGTGGCAGCAGCCATGGCCTGGAAGTTTGCGTCCACGTTCTCCAGCGGGGGAACGGGGTAGGCCGCGTTGATGGCATCAATGCCCTGTGCGCCGATGGCGTAGCTTTCGGTCTTGCTGCGGTTGACGGTGGTCACCCGTACGCCCAGATACTCGTAGCCTGCCGGCTGCACGGGGTCCTGCGTCAGGTGGAACACGCTGGTCAGCTGCACACCCAGGCCGTTCCAGTTGCGGACGGTATCGCCGACCTTGACCTCCACCACGGTGTCGCTGCCGTTGGACTTGCAGCCGCCCAGCAGGCTGGCTGCGCCCAGCACGGCGGCAGAGGCACCGGTGCACTTGAGGAAGCTGCGGCGGGAAATGACAGTAGACATAGGGTTATATCCTCCTTGAAGGGTGAGTTTCTTTTTTCTTCTTATTCTGGTTATACCGTTTCCGGCGTGCAGATGCAAGAGCCCGGGCGGATTATTTACAACAATTTCACAAGCCGGTCAATCCTGCGGCGAAAGCCCTTTGACGTGGGTCTCGCTGGTCTTGACCAGATTTAACAGGCTGGGCGTGTACAGCGGAAATTCCCGCGTCAGGCTCTCGGTGGTCATGGCAAGGCAGGCGGGGTCCTTGACGCCCTCGCCGCCGTTTACATCCTGCCCGTCCAGCAACGCCTCCACATTGGCTTCCGCCATGCGCATCACGGCATCGGAATAGCCGTGCCAGCGGTGCGGCCCGATGCTGAACATGCTGGAAGCATTATGCGGCTCCGCAGAGTAGAGCAGCCGGAACATCTTGGCCACCGCCATCATCAGGTAGGCGCTCACCTCGGTGGTCAGCGCCTTGCTGTGGCACTGGCCGATCTTGGCGTAGAGCACGTTCAGGCTGTTGGAGATGAGTTTTTTGTTCATGGTGGGCAGCACGCTGCCGTGGTAGACGTTGTCCTTCATCTTTTCGGGGTTGGGCAG
>CAKTUZ010000069.1 GCA_934621605.1 uncultured bacterium
CAATGACCTCGTATTCGCTTATTCCGTTTTTATCGGCATTGCTTATAAACATCGGGTTGTCAAATATTTTAGCTCTTGATGAAGAAATATTTATGTCGATTATTTTAACGCTCGGCGGACTTTGGAGCTTGATATTGTTGGTTGTGGGCTCGGTGGAAGTACATGAATATTCGGTTGGCAAAACTGTGCTGTCGTTGATCTTGACGGTTTTGGCAATGCTGATTTTCGTTGTACTCGGGGTACTGCTTTTCAGCCTTGTAAAAGAGCTTATAAGCTTTGTTAAATCGGTTATGTATGAGCTTAGCCTGCGTTAAAGTGGAGGACTGGAAATGAAACCTATTAAAATCATTTCTGCGGTATTGGCCGTTGCAATGATATTCACAACATTGCCTTTTATAGCATACGGCGCGAATGAAATCGAAGATATTTCGGCAGCGGCAGTTTTACAGAGCGGCGATCTTATGCTATCGGTTGCCGATGACGGTGCGCTGACATTTAAAAACACTAAAACCGGGCAGACTGTCAGCAGCCGTTCCGGGTATGCGGAAAACGACAGCCACAGCGCCGGGCTTGTCAGGAAAATGATGATATCCGATATTGCCGTTGAGTATTACGCTGTCAGAGACGCACTGCTTTCAAATGCTACTACCAAGGGATATAGCGATGAGGCACAGGTGAGCGTAAAAAATGAAAACGGCATAATTCGGGTGAGTTACGATTTTGCTGACATAGCAATAAGCTTTGATGTTTGCTATTTGCTTGAAAAAGAATACTTATCAGCGAAAATTGATTTTAAATCAATTAAAGAAAGCGGAGATTTTGAGCTCTTAAAGGTGACCTTGTTACCGGCTTTGTTTTGCGCAACCGGCGATGATAACGGATATGTATTTATTCCGGACGGCAGCGGCGCACTTATAAACTTCAATAATAATTCTACCGTTGCCTATAACGCTCCGGTTTACGGGGAAGAAATTGCAAAGGATATTGATAAAAAAACATCATATACAAGAAATATTGCAATGCCGGTGTTCGGTATGCAGAAAAACGGAAACGGACTTTTTGCAATAATAGACGAGGGAGACGCTATTGCTGAAATATCGGCTGCTTCAAAAAATGATGAAAGCTATTATAATTATGTAAATACTACTGCAAATATACGCTGCACCTATGAAAAATCAATGTTTACCGCAAATGATGTGACGAGCTCTGCGGCATATAAAAAGATAAACCAAACTAAGAGTTTGGACGGATTTTCGGTAAGATACTATTTGTTGGGAAACAGTGCCGGTTATACAGAAATGGCACAAAAATACCGTGATTATCTTACGGATGAAAAGGGTCTTGAAAAGCAGGAGTGCAAAGCAGAGTTTAATGTTGAAATTATCGGTGCGATTGATGTTAAAGCAAACTTTTTGGGATTTACATATTATAAGCCTTATGCTTTAACGCGTTACGATGAAGCCGAAAGTTTTCTTTCCGAATTGAAGAAATCGGGAGCTGAAAAGCTCGCAATAAAATATTCCGGCTGGAGCAATAATGGACTTACAAATAATAAGGTGATGACCAAGGTTTCACCGATGAAGGTTCTCGGAGGGAAAAAATCTCTAAACAAGTTAAACTTGTTTTTAACGGAAAATAACATTTCGGCGGAGTATGATGTTGACTTATTAAAGTTTTATAAGGGCGGCAAAAAATATCACGTTTCCTCACCCTTTAACGAAAGTGTGGAGTTTTCGAGATATTTGCGATCCGTTTATGTTAAAGACATAAACAAAAAAAGCTGGTACTTACTTTCGCCTAAATTTATTTCAAAAAACTTTGCCTCGGCGGTTAAAAGCCTTGAAAACTTAAAGATCAGCTCTGTTTCGGTTTCGTCTCTGACCGGCAACCTTTATTCCGATTTTAATGATAAAGCTGTTGTTTCAAGAACGGACATGATAAACGAGGTGACAAAGGCACTTGAAAAATCAGGCGATAAGCTGAAATTCAGCGGTGAAAATGCAAATGCATATACCGTTCCGTATCTTACAAAGATATATTCGGCTCCGGCGTATTCAAGTGGTTACATGGTGTTTGATAAAGAAATTCCGTTTTATCAGATTGTTCTTCACGGCATTGTTAATCTTACCGGCGAGTCACAGTTTATTTCAAATGATCGGCAGATAAACTTTTTGAAAGCCGTTGAAACGGGATCGCAGCTTTTATATACGGGTATGGCGGCGGAAACATCGGAAATTGTTGATACCGATTACGATTATCTTTACGGAACAAGCTTTAATCTTTGGCAGGATGATGTTGTTTCAAAATATAAACAATATATGCCGCTGCTTGAAAAGATATGCTCGTCTGTAATAGTATCGCACAGGGAAGTTTCGGAAAATGTTTACGAAACAAAATATGAAAACGGCATATCGGTTATTGTAAATTACAATCCGTATGAAGTAAAAACGGGTAATACCGTTGTTCCGGCTTATGGATTTTCCGAGGAGGGCGCGCAATGAAGAAATATAAGGATTTAAAACTGACAACTAAAACCTCCTTGACGGCGCATGCTTTCTTAATACCGTTTTACATAGGAATTATAGTGTTTTTCTTAATTCCTCTTGTAAATTCGCTTCTTATGAGCTTTTCAAATGTAAGGGTTACCGATAACGGATATGCTTATGATTTTATAAAGTTTGATAATTATAAGTATGCTTTTCAGAAGGATGCGGTTTTCGGCACCAATCTTTTAACCTCGGTAGGCGAGCTTATATGGAAAGTTCCCACAATAAATGTTTTTGCAATTTTTCTGGCTCTTATAGCTAACGGAAAATATAAGGGGCGCACATTTGTAAGAGCTATATTCTTTCTGCCGCTTATATTTGCATCCGGTGTTGCGTTTCAATGTATAAATTCCGATTATGTTGCTCAGAACATTATGTCGGGCAATGAGGT
>CAKTUZ010000070.1 GCA_934621605.1 uncultured bacterium
TGGCATGATGCTTTCCAGAAAATTAGACAAAAGAAAAGCCTGAAATTTATAATTATGTTAGAAATTTTATAAATTTACGGGGAACGTTTCATCCGCTTTTATCTAGTGCCATTATGCAGTTTTTCAAAAAGCCCGAAACCCTTGATTTTACTGGGAAAATTTATAAAAAAGCTTTTGTCAGTGTTTATCACATATTAAGTTTTGCTCGTGGGGTAAAAATCAGTTTGTGGGGTAAAAATTGGGGTAAGCTGTGGGGTATGAAAACGCAATAGATATGTGTTGGTAAAATACGATTTGACAAATATTTTTGCAGTTCGCATAATATACTTAACAAGGGAGCCGGAAGGTAAGTGCAGATCACCCGACCCGGCGAAATAAGATTAGTAAAAAATAGCTGTCAGTCTCGCCAAAGAACAGGACGGCTATTTTTTATATGTATAAGTTAAAATTGCAACGATCAGCAAAGCAGCTGTAAGTATAATTTGCAATTCTTCATAAGTACTCATAATGATCACTCCTCTCTGGTAAGGTGTCCATATCAGGCTTTTTTTTATTGTTTTTTACCTTTGAAATTAATATTGTATACAAAATTGTGCGCAATTAAGGGACATAAAGAGGAGGCATTTTCGGATTTACCCCGTTTTTTACCCCGGAGAGAGATTGACGACACTTTACTGCACAGTGAGTAAGACGGAACAGAATGTAAAAAATTAGTAGAAAAGATATGGTGGTTCGGTTATAATAAAGAAAAATATCGAAAGGTGTGGAGCAAATGAAAAAGGCAGCAGGTAACTGTGCTATATTAAAAAGCGATAGCCAGTATACGATATTCATTTTTAAAGATCAAGTTATACGTTTTGCGACATCATCAAAACTGGAAAGATATACAGAAGTAAAAGAATGGGATAAAGGTTATTTGGTTGTAATGGCGAAGTATAAGAACCTGAAAGAGATGGAAGAGTATATTGATCTGGTCCCGATTCTTCAGAATTTATATTACGATGTAGATGAATTTCTTGCACCGATAAAGGAGGTTCAGATTGATTATGCAGCTTGATATAAAAGATGTAGCAGATGCAGCAGACATGATTATTAATGGATATGCGTATACGCAGGAAGGAAAATATGTTCGGATACTTAATCTGAATAGGCCAAACCATGCAGCGGTTATATATGATGATAAGATCGTGGAAACCAATATGGATGATATTGAAAATCAGATAGTCTTGGATTACTATTTGAATAATAAGCAGTTTATGGAGGATTAGCCATGCCGAAATACTACGAATTCAAAGTGTGTGGTTATTATTTGTATTACACTGCAAGCTGTGTGATTGAAGCCATGCATGTTCATGCTAGTGACAGGAAATTGACAGAAGCAGGATCAGCGAAGTTCTTTGTCAAAAATAGTGGCGATACAACTTTGGAAAAACAAGGAAGTCTGACTGATCGCGAAGTAAGAAAAATCAGAGCGTTCATTAAAGAACATTATAAAGAAATGTATTTGAAATGGATTGAGCTTGCTGATACCGGGTTTTATGGTGAAAAATAAGGGATTTAGACAGGAAAGTATAGATTGAACAGATATGATTAAGGTGTTCGTCAGAATTTGGAGTTCTAAAGAAGATAAGGAATAGATATACAGGAGCGTTAATAGAATTATAATATACAAATCGTGAAATTCATGAAGTAAGATAGAGAAAATACAATGATAGGTGGGAGAAAATGTTATTTTTTTGTTTTGCATTATTGATTATATGTATTGTAGAAGGCATAGTAATTTGGAATCTTGCAAAAGATAAGAGTGAAACAACAAAAAATAAAATAGAATTTTTTAGAGCATTTTGGGGGAATTTTGTAATATATGTGTTGTCAACAAGTGTGATTGGTCTTTTTCTTGGGAGTATTTATTTTAAACAAATTATTGGTTTAAATGAAATTAATTCGTGGGTAAGTATAGTTCTTGGATTGGTCGCTCTTATTATTGGTATAATTTCTCTTTTTTTGAGCTTTTACAATGTCGATCAGGCAATTGAGTCACAAAAGCAATCTATGGAAATTATGGAAAAAGTAAAAAGTGAGATACAAGAAAAAATTGGAAGTTTAGAAACGATAATGCAACAGGAATTTAAGGATTTACATAAGGAAGTATCTGATTATAAAGATGCGACATATAAAAAGGTATCTACAACCGATGTTCGAAAAAATGATTGGAGAGAGATATAAATGTCTTACAGATTAAATGTTAATATGGTTTTATGCCAAAAATATAATAATGAAACAAAAACAATAAATAAGATATTTAATGAAATTACTACAAATGATAAACATGAAGTTTCTTTTTCAATAATAACTTTTGTGAATGGAGTTGGTCATGAACAACCAGAAGAAAGATTTGTGTTACACTATTTTTTGGTCGAAAAAAATGCTGATTATCAGGGAAAAAGGTTGGGACTTTATTTAGGAGCAACGGGATTTTATAGAAATAATCAAGAAGGATATGATAATGAGAGGTGCCTGTCAAGTACTGATAATACATTTGCAGAAATGGCTTTTGAGAATGTTCCATTTCTTAAGGAAACAGAATATTGCATAGAGGTATATAAAGCAGAGGGGACATTAGAGGGAGACTATGAAACTTTGAGAGAGAAGGCACAGAAACTCAAAGAGACCACAGAGTTAATAAGTTATGTTTCGTTTAATGTAAATTATCCTAAAATGTAAACTATATAAGCGAGCATGCTGATAGAGGTGTGCTGAAGAAGTTAATCCTCAATAATCAGTACCTGTTCATCTTACTATATTTCTGAGATAATCGCTCCAACAACATTTCTAAACA
>CAKTUZ010000071.1 GCA_934621605.1 uncultured bacterium
ATGTTCTATCGTAATTATCCTTTTTATCCGAATGATCATTGTGGTGTTTTGATATTGAGGGAGCAATTTAAAGAAGAATTGAATCTTAAATGGTTTATATATGCGTATCAAGATGTGATTAAAAATCATGTGACGCAGCAAGGTTCACAAGGTATGCTGTATAATAGTGAAATGGCTGAAATAGAAATAGAGTATCCATTCCCGGATAGAGCGACTGTTCAAGATGAAATTGTGAAAAAGTGTGAAAAGGTAAAAAGTATCAAAGAATGTCTAATTGGAAAGAAAAAACAACCTAATGAGTTGTTAGAATATGAGCTGAAGATTGAGGATTTTGCAGAATATACAGTTGAACAGATTGCATTATTGAATAAAGGGTCTAATAAAATAAGTGAAGAAATGATATACAGAAACTATGACAAAGGCGGGGTGCCAGTATATTCATCGGCTACGGAAAATGCTGGATTAATGGGGAGAGTAAGTAAAGAATGTTATTCTATTTTTGATAAAAAGGGATTAAAGAATGAATTAACATGGACAACGAATGGATATGCGGGAAAAGTTTTTTTTAGGCAGGAAAACTATTTGTATTCTGAAAAATGCGGAAGGATCGTAATAAGAAGAGAATACAAAGATAAAATAAATCCTAAATATTTGATGTATATTTTGAATCAAATCACTTATAAATACAAAACATCTGAATCCAACAACGGGAAATTAGATATAATACATATGTCTAATATTAAAGTTCCGATACCTGTTGATGATATGGGTAATATTGATATTGATAGACAAAATCATATTATTGATAATTATCAAAAAATAGAACGCATAGTGAATAAGCTAGATCATATAATAAATTCGGTGTAAGAGGGAGTTTCCTAATTAAACTCCCCCATCGCCTCAACATATCCTTGCAACCCACCACTTCTGGATGCCAATTTTGCATACAGCCCCGGTTCTTCTCTGGCTAGCCTTGTAAGATACGCAATATCGGAAGGCTCGTCCAAATGAACGGATGCATTGCATTTTTGACAGTCAAAAGAGACATGGATTTGTTCGTCAAGGTTGATCTCAACACAGTTGGTTTCAGGGTTATATATTGCAAAAATTATTTTAGTCATAAGTAGCTCCTTTCGATTAATGCTATATGCGGATTGTAAGTACGGAGAAGTCGTGGGACGCCCTGGGCAGTCTGCCGTGTAAAACACGTATGCAACATTTGATATAAGGAATCCCTTATTTCAGGGCTTTTCAAGCTATACAAACGTTCTCAAAGAGATAATTCAAACGAAGCAGAGAATTCAATACACCTCAGGATTATTCCAGGGGTGATTTTTTGTACGGATTATGATAGAATCTATATAGATTAGTTAAATGTTAAGAACAGATAATATGGTTTTTGCATTCAAAACGGAGAAGCAAAATGAGAATTAAAATATGTAACTTTGGAAAAATAATGTTAAGGATATTCAGTATAACAACCTTCCTGATCACCATCCATACGAAATGGGGATTCCTTGGCTATTATGAAAAATGGTTTGGCTGGCATGGTGGAATCCTTGTAGAACCGGTATATTGGCTAGTCCGTCTTGGACTCGTTGTTGCGGTGGAGGCTGTTATATTTTGGATTGGCATTATTGCGGTATATCTGTCCTCGGAGCAGTTGGGGCTTCGGTGGCGGATTCTGGGGATTATATTTGGCTGGGTGCCGATTGTTCATCTCATTATGCTTCACATTATCATAAGGACGGTTGATGATGAGGTAAAAATGGAAAGAATGCGGGCAAAGAGAAATGCTGCTCGTATGGAACAGCAGATTTGTAAGACAAAATATCCGATTCTTATGGTGCATGGAGTATTTTTCAGGGATTTCGATCATTTGAATTACTGGGGAAGAATTCCGGCGGAGCTTAAGTTAAATGGAGCCACGATCTATTATGGAAATCATAACAGTGCTGCAGCAGTAAGGGATAGTGCACAAGAACTGGCGAAACGGATTCATCAGATTATAGAAGAGACCGGCTGTGAAAAGATAAATGTCATTGCTCATTCTAAGGGCGGTTTAGATATGAGGGCGGCAATTGCCTTAACGGATGTTGCTCCGTTTATTGCGAGCCTGACAACCATTAATACACCTCACAGGGGCTGCCTTTTTGCAGAATATCTGCTTGAGAAAATTCCTGAAAAACAAAAGCAGTTAGTGGCGAATACATATAATACGGCGGCTGCAAAGCTTGGTGATGATAACCCTGATTTTTTAGCGGCTGTATATGATCTTACTTTTGACAAGTGTGCTGCATTTAATGAGGAAATAAAGGATCATCCGGATATTTATTATCAATCGGTCGGTTCAAAATTAAACCATCCAACTTCCGGAAGATTTCCCCTCAATTTTACATACCCTCTTGTGAAACATTTTGACGGAGCAAATGATGGTTTGGTAGGGGAGGATTCCTTTGAATGGGGAGAGAATTATCAGTTTTTATCCACCAAAGAAAAGAGAGGAATTTCTCATGGAGATATGATTGATTTAAACCGAGAGAATATTCCCGGCTTTGATGTTCGTGAATTTTTTGTGCAGCTGGTAGCTACTCTAAAACAAAGAGGATTTTAAATAAAACCAGTTTTTTTACAATAATTATGGTAAAATCATAATAGGTAAACAAATTGGTGAAGGAATGGAGGTTGGTATTTATGCATGAAATTGATACAATAAAAGCTATGATACGTCCGATTGCAGTTGAATATGGATTGAAAAGAATCTATCTTTTTGGTTCTTTTGCAAAGGGTACGGC
>CAKTUZ010000072.1 GCA_934621605.1 uncultured bacterium
CTATAGGTTTGGTACCGATAATGGGAATTACACTACCTTTTATAAGTTATGGTGGATCTAGTCTAATATCATTTATGATTTTAATTGGAATTATTATCTCTCTTGGTAAAAAAAATGAAAAACAATACAAAATTAATTATTATTAAATATATACTTTTAAAAATATGGTATAATTAGTAAGAGGTGTATGTGATTATGAATCAAGAAAAGATCTCGAAATTAATAAAAGAAATAAGGAAGCAAGATAATCTAACTCAAAAAGAGTTTGCAGAAAAATATAATGTTTCATTTCAAGCAGTATCGAAGTGGGAAAATGGAAAAAGTATACCAGATATATATTTGTTAAAGAAAATATGTAATGATCATAAGATTAGTATCGATGGTATCTTAGAGGGTAAAAAAGAAAAAAGTAAGAAGGCAAATCTACTACTGGTACTGATAATATTTATAGTACTTGTTTTATTGATTTTAATATTTGTTTTATTTAACCATAAGGATAGTTTTGAATTTAAAACTATATCAACGAATTGTAATGATTTTGAAATATCTGGTAGTCTTGCATACAATAAAAATAAATCTTATTTGCATTTATCGACTATTGAGTACTGTGGTGAAAAGAATAATACAGTTTATAAGATTATTGATTGCACCCTATATGAAAATAATAAGAATATAAAGAAAGAATTGGAAAGTTCTCATGTAACAAATAGTACTTTAGAGGATTTCTTGAAAAATGTTAGATTTGATTTGGATAGTTTTTCAAATATGTGTAATAGTTATACAGATAGAAGTTTGATGTTAGAAATAAATGCAACAGATCAAAATGACAAAACTATAAACTTTAAAATTCCTTTATCATTAGATAATAGTTGTACAAAAAAAGAGTCTTAATTTTTTAAGACTCTTTATTAATCTTTCTTATTCTTGCCATATTTTTTTCTTTTATAGCTTTACTGTTTCTATCGTTATCTATCTTTAATGCTTCGTGTAGAATATAGGCATCAACCATAGATATTGTTCTATAAGTGTATAATTCTTGATTGTCCTCAAATTCTTCTTTCCAATATTCAGAAGGGCATTCTTCATAATCACGTAAAATTTCTTTTGCGTCATCTAGCTCTTCTTCTGTTAGTTTATTGATCATTAAATCTTCTAATGATTCCTCTTTCATAAAGATTTTAATTTCTTTAAGAGTATCTTTGGTAAAAGCTCCGGTGTTATATTCTTTAAATAACTCAAGCATTCTTTCTTGAACTCTAAAACTTCTTACCAAATCTAGTTCAGCCAAAGAAAGTTGAGAAACTTCTTTAGAATTTAAGGCTTCTTTCACTAATTTAGTAAGCTCTGGTTCATATGATAACCATTTTAACCATTCATCTTCAGGTCTTATTTTTTTGTTTTTCATTAGTATCTCCCCTTTAACAAGAAGATATAATATAACAAAAATTGAATTTAGTCAAATTTTTCTTATTAAAGTAACACTTAAAAGCATTAATAATGAGAATCGTATTCATTAGAATCGATGTCAATAATACTGCTTTAGTTTTGTAATTAATGTTTATATTTTTCTGATTAGTTTTTTTCCTTCAATGAATTTACAATCAGAAGTACATCTAAAGTATGGAAATGTACATCTTGCTCCATGAGAATATTTTTCAATGTCTTTTGCAAGTGGACTATTTGAATCCTCTAATGCTTTTTTGTATTTTAATAAAGTTTCTTTTGTTTGTAGCATTATTTCTAGTTGTGCGGCGGTACACAATCTCTCTTTACATTTTAAAATGAAATTATCGTATGTTCCAGTTTCATTAATCATTACTAGCTCTCCTTGAGGATTAACGTCTTTAACAGTTTCCATATCTTTAAGCCATTCATCAACTAGTGCTTGATCATCAGTGATAATTGGTGGTATAAAGTATTCTTTTTCATTTGATATTTCCATTTGGTAATCAAGAGTTCTATGCCTATGAGCTTGAGCAAGTTGTGCAAAAGATCCTTTGTATGATGTTGAATAAATATCTCCGAAATGTTCTTCTTTTATATTTAAATTTTTTCCGAAGATGGATAGTTTTCTATATTTTTCGTTTTTTAATAATCCTTTTTCAAGCACGTTTATATTCGATAGCTTTTCTAATAGTTCTTTCATAGAAGATGACAATTTATTTTCAAAATTGTTATTTGTATCAGCATTTTTAATATAATCATACATCCAAGAAGCAATATAGTTGATTTGTCTTAATGATGTTGAATAGATCATTTGTGTCGGCATAAATACGGTTACTAAATATCTAGCATTTTCTTGTGCTAATTTTTGGATTTTGGCATCATTGTAAATATTTCCATATTGGGCCTTTATTTTTATTTTAAATATTTCAATCCATTTATTGTAAAGTTTTTCTTCAGATTCAGTTATAATTGATCCTTCTTGTCTTACAATTGGGGTATATCTTGCTGATTTTTCACTCGTTGTATATTGATGTTCGTTATTTAGTACCATTGCTAATATTTTTGGAATATTTTGTAGATTAAAGTTTATTAAAATGTGATCGTAGACACTGTGATGTCCATTATTTAATGTCATGTTAACTCTTCGCATCGTTCTTTCTTCCGGTTCATTTTCAAGGTGTGAAAATCCTTCTTTATCATAACATATACCTGCTATTTTCCCCGATAGTTTAATTGCTTCTTCTTTATCAAATGTTCCATCTGACTTTAAGAATTGATTGGGTAAGATACCGACTTTAATTTTTGTTTGTTCCATTATTTT
>CAKTUZ010000073.1 GCA_934621605.1 uncultured bacterium
ACTTAATGCTGCACCAATCTGTGCCCTTACAAGCTCCTTATAATCGGGAAACAGTTCCTTCATCTGTGCCTCCAGCAGTTCCCTTTGTTCCGGTGCTCCACCATCTGCGACTACAAGATTATATGCCATTCCCTGATATTCCGGCTTATCATACTGTTCCTTTACAAGACTTAACAGCTTCTTCATAACTGCCTTTGAGCCTCTTACCTTTGCAGGTGTGTAAATCTCACCTTCCTCATTATCAAAGGATAAGATCGGCTTTATATTAAGAGCCTGTCCCGCAAAGCCCGCAGCCTTTCCGATTCTGCCGCCCTTTACCAGATATTCCAACGTGTCAATGGAAAAATATACAAAGGACTGATGCTTTAGTTTTTCTACCTTTCTGCATAACGCAGAAAATTCCATTCCTTCATCTCTCCATTTTGCTGCCTGTATCACAATTGCGCCATTACCAATGCTGGCAGATAAAGAATCCACCACATAGGTTTCTATATTACAATCCTCCGCAGTCAGTGAAACCGCCTGAACGGTACCGGACAATCCACCGGATAACATAATGGCAAGAACCTGCTCATAGCCTTTCTTTTTCAGGTAGCGCAGCATACCCTCAATATCACCACAAAGAGGTGTACTGGTTTTCGGTAATTCTCCATTCCGTAACCGTTCGTACACCTCTTTGGCATGAATCGTTATTCCATCTTTATATTCCCCATCCTGACATGTAATCAGCATAGGAACTGTATAAATATGATATTGAAACTGATATTCCTCCGGAACATCTGCACAGGTATCTGTTAAAATTGCTATTTTTCTCTTCTGCATGATTTATACTCCTTTTTACACAAATGTGCGCAATATGAGTATAACACAGTTGAGAATAAAGTAAACATTTTTTTATGCCAGACCCTGATCTTCTAACCAATCATACAAGAATCGTTTTCCCTGCTTTACATGATGGCTTCTTATTCCAAAGACTGCAATTGTAAGTAATGTAAATACAATACTGATTGCAAATAAAACAACACACTCTTTTACAACACTTGGTCCATTCTCAGCAATTCCTGCTCTGAATCCATTCACTGTATAAGTAAATGGCATCCATTTGTTTAATGCCTGAGCCAACTTACCGGATATCTCAATCGGATATGTACCGGCAGAACCGGCTAACTGAAGAACCATAAACAACAACATTAAGAAGCTTCCTACTTTTCCTAATAACAGGTTGAAGAAGTACATAATTGCCATGAAACAAGATACTGCTGCGATGGCTACTAATAATGTCTTACCCCAGCTTGCAGGTGTAAAGCCTAATGCAAAATGTAAGATTACAAGCAACATTGTAACCATAAGACCTGCCATTGGATAAAGAATGACTGCCTTACTAGCCCACCAGGCTTTACCATTGGTAAGCTCTCCCGTGTAGCGTGAAAGAGGATACATCAGACAAAATGCGAGGCAGGCAACCCATATACCTACAGAGAACATATAGGCGGCCATTGCATGACCATTATTTTCTACCTCTGTCAATTTTGTTTCCTTCAGGTCAACCGGCTGAGCAAACATGTCGAGTGTCGCATCGGAAGCTTCATTTTCGGCAATCTGTTTCTTACCGTCTGCCAAAGCATCCTTTAAGGTCTGAGTTCCATCCTTTAATGTAGTAAGTCCATCTCCTAACTGCTGTGAACCATCTGACAACTGAATCGAACCATCTGCAATCTGACTTGCACCTGTTGCTAAACGCTTAGAACCTGCTGCGATTTCTCCTACTGCGTCCGATACCTGATTGGTACCATCTGCTAAAACAGTAGCACCGTCTGCAACAGCCTTTGCTCCACTTACCAATGTTGGTAACTGTGACAAATCTGTTGAGGTATTCATCGTATTCAAAACCTGTAAAGCTCCTGTAGCACCGCCTAACTGACCTGCGTCATTTGCTAATGTTGTAATTGCAGAAGTTACGGAATCTGTTGCAACACCCTGTGCTGCTGCTGCCGCTGCTGCCGATACAGCCTGATTACCCTCTGAGCCATCTGCCAAAGAAGACTGAATAGCTGCTGATATATTCTGGGTATTTTGCTGCATTGCAGACTGAACTGCCTGCTGAACAACCTGTGTTACTGCGGAACTGTCACCTGAAGGAACCTTCATATTGTTCTGTAAGAACTGTGCAAATTCCTCTGCTGTACCGCTTACGCCCGGTGTTGCGGCATATGCTGCATAATACTGTCCAACGATAGCTGACATGTTATTATTTACAGCAGATAAAGTTGCTGTTGCTGCTGCATTTCCTGCTGCTGCTCCTGCAACAGATGCTGCTGCTCCTGCACCTGCCTGTCCTGCATATTCTGCTGCTTTTCCTGCTGCAGATTGTGCAACACTTCCGGTTAATGCTGTTGCATAATTTTGTATTGCTGAGTTAACTGCAGTTTTGTCATTCTCTACAATACTTGCATATTGAGTCTGAGCCTGAGTCTGTGAAGCAATGTTTTCCGATATAGAACTTGTCATTCCGCTAAGTCCCTGTGCTAATCGGTTCACTCCAGCACTTACCTGAGAAGCTCCGCTTGCTAATTCAGAAGCTCCACCGGTAACACTTGGCATTTTACTTTTTAACGTCTCACTACCTGAAGCCAATGTATCGGTTCCTGATTTCAGTTCTGATGCACCATCTGACAATACCAGTAAATTATCTGTAATTTCCTGATTACCATCAACCAGTTCATTTTCCCCATCAAGCATCTCAACAGTTCCATCTACAGCAT
>CAKTUZ010000074.1 GCA_934621605.1 uncultured bacterium
CTCTAATAGATTCTGTTACTAATGAGGTAAATTTATCTTGTTCATGCTTTCTTTCTTTATGAGTTTCTTTTAATTTTGGATTATATTTTTTTAGTACTAACAATAATAAACTTAAAAATACTAATATTTCTATTCCAATTATTCTAGAATTCATAAATACATACACTATTACTATCACTGACCCAATCAAATCAGACACCATCTTAAGTAATCTTCCAAATGAAAAACTCAATGTATCTGCATCTTGTGTTATTCTATTTATTATTTCTCCTGATGATTTTTCTTCGTACGCAACCGGTGGCATATTAAGTGATTTCTTATACGTATTAAAACCTAGTTTTCTTGTTAGCGAACTTTCTAATCTTTCTAAACTAGCACTACCCATATTTTTAATAAATCCATCAAAAGTTATTTCAATAAAGAAATAAATTAATAAGTATACTAATGCTTTCTTTAATTCTCCCTTTGTAATTGCTTCTACTGCTAAACCATTTAAAAGTCCAGTAAATATACTAGAAATTCCTGATAAAAACATTAATATACTAGACAAGATAAATTTTTTCTTTTCTTTTTTAGATATCAGTTTCATTAGAGGCTTGAATTCTTTAAAGTTTTTCATATTCTTACCTCTTTTCTTACAAAAAAGACTACATTTAATGTAGTCTTTTATCAATTATAGTTTTATTTTATCGAGTGAAAAAACAAAGAAGTTCCTCCATATCGACGTTACTATATTTCTCAAAAACTACACTTTTCTTATCAAAAACATTTAATCTATTGAATCTAAACTTCTTCATTTTTCTCACTCCTTTCTCTTTAAATTCACCTTGATAGTAACATTAAGCTAACTTTTATGTCAACCATTTTTATAAATAAAATAAAAAAATAGGTATTTTTTCCTATTTTTTATCATTTTCTCTTTGCTTAATCTCTGCAATCTTTTCATCAATTGCTTTTCCATATTCACTTGAATTATCATAATGGAAACTAATTTGAGGCATCTTTCTAATATCTATTTTCTTAGATAAAGATATTTCAATATAATTAGCAGCTTTATTTAATGCTTTTGTTGTTTCATCTAAATATTCTTTTTTTAAAGTTGTAAAATATACTTTTGCATAAGATAAATCATTAGTAACATCACAACCAGTTAAAGTAACAAATTTTATATTAGGATCTTTTATCTCTTCATGAATTATTAAACTTATTTCACGAACAAAACTTTTTCCGATCTTTTCAGTTTTTAAACTCATCTTTTAATTTCCTCCATAGTATAAGCTTCAATAATATCTTGTTCTTTGAAATCACTAAAGTTATCAAATGTTATACCACACTCAATTCCTTTCTTAACTTCATTTGCTTTATCTTTTCCTCTTTGAATTGATGCGATTACTCCATCATGAACTACAATACCATCTCTTATTACTCTAGCTTTATCTTTAAGTTTAATAACACCATCTGTTACTAAAACTCCTGCTATCATACCTACTTTAGAGAATTTAAACAATTGTCTTATTTCAGCAGTTCCAAGAATTTTTTCTTCGTAAATTGGATCAAGTAATCCTTTTATTGCTTGTTCTATTTCTTCAATAATTTTGTAAATTACATTATATAATCTTATATCAACATTATATTCCTTTGCAACATCTAAAGTTTTACTACTAGGTCTTACATTAAAACCAATAATTATTGCATTAGAAGCATTTGCTAAAACTATATCACTTTCAGTTATCGTTCCAACACTACTTCTAATTACATCTACTTTAACACCTTCAATATTTATTTTTTGAAGTGCTGCTTTAATAGCTTCTTCTGATCCTTTAACATCAGTTTTTAATACAACACTTAACTTCTTTGTACCTTCTTGCACTTTATTAAATAAATCATCAAGTGTCATACCAGTACGATTTGTATTGGCTTCTTTACTTCTTAATAATCTTTTTTCTGCAATATGTCTTGCTTCTTTTTCTGTTTCAAATGCCATAAATAAATCTCCTGCAGTTGGAACATCATTTAAACCAGTTATTTCTACTGGAGTAGAAGGTTCAGCAGTTAAAATATTTTTTCCTTGATCATTCTTTAAAGTTCTAACCTTTCCATAACAAGTTCCTACAACTATTGGATCTCCAAGTCTTAATGTACCATTATTTATTAATAATGTACAAACAGAACCAACATTTTTATCTACTCTTGCTTCTAATACTGAACCAGTAGCATATCTTTTCTTATTTGCTTTTAAATCCTTTAAATCTGCCACAAGTAATACGTTTTCTAATAATTCATTAATTCCAGCTTTTGTCTTAGCTGAGATTCTGTTTACTAATGTATCTCCACCCCATTCTTCAGGAGTAAGTCCATATTCAGTTAATTCTTGTAATACACGTTCTGGATTTGCATTTGGTAAATCCATTTTATTTACTGCAACAATTATTGGAACATTTGCAGCTTTAGCATGATCAATTGCTTCTTTAGTTTGTGGCATTACACCATCTTCTGCTGATACTACAATAATAACTATATCAGTAATACTAGCTCCTCTTGCACGCATTTCTGTAAATGCTTCATGTCCAGGAGTATCAATAAATGTTATCTTTCTACCATTAATTTCTACTTGATATGCTCCGATTGCTTGAGTAATACCACCAGCTTCTTTACTTACTACATTACTATCTCTTATTGCATCAAGAAGAGAAGTTTTACCATGGTCAACATGACCCATTACAGTTACTACTGGAGGACGAGGTTCTAGGTCTTCTTC
>CAKTUZ010000075.1 GCA_934621605.1 uncultured bacterium
GTTCTGATTTCCCGAACCAGATCAATAATGTTCTTGTATTCCCGGGAATCTTCCGTGGTGCGCTTGATGCGAGAGCGACAGACATTACAGAGGACATGAAAATCGCTGCGGTAAAAGCGATCGCGGATATCATCAAGCCGGAAGAATTGAGAGAAGACTATATCATTCCGGGCGCATTTGATGAAAGAGTAGTAAAATATGTTGCAGAAGAAGTAGCAAAAACAGCGATCGAAACAGGTGTATCAAAACTGCACAAGAATTCATAAAGTGAAGGGGGGAGGTTTTAATGGAGGCACAGAGAACAGCGAAAACTAGCATGTTTGACAAAATTCTGGATGTGAAGATCATGGGACTGTCGATCCCTGTCTATCTGGTGCTGGCGGTGATCGTTCTTTTTGCAGCAAAGACAGAGATCCTTCCGACAAATATGGTCGGTGCGCTGGCAGTTATGATCGTGCTTGGAAGTGTTTTTAATCTGCTTGGCTCAAAGATCCCGATCGTGCGGTCTTACCTTGGCGGCGGTGCAGTGTTCTGTATTTTTGCATCTTCTGCACTGGCATCTTTTGGGTTACTGCCGGCGAGCGTTGTTACAAACTGTAAGAATTTCATGAATGATGTCGGATTCCTTGACTTCTATATTTCTGCACTGATTACAGGAAGCATCCTTGGAATGAACCGTGATCTGCTCAAAAAAGCAGCCGTTCGATTCCTTCCGGTATCTTTTATCTCCATGGCATGTGCAATGCTTATGGGCGGTGTGGCAGGAATGCTGACGGGACGTGGATTTAATGACAGTATTCTCTATATCGCAATGCCGATGATGAGCGGCGGCATGGGCGCAGGTGTGACACCACTTTCTGAGATCTATGCCAATGCGACTGGACTGGAACAGGCAGGAATCATTTCACAGATGATCCCGGCATCTGCGATCGGAAATGTACTGGCGATCATCAGTGCGGCACTCATTGCAAAGATCGGAACGCAGTTCCCGGCGCTCAATGGAAACGGTAAATTAATGGATATGCCGGAAGAAAAGAAAAAAGAAACATCTAATGGAAAAATGGATCTCTCCATCATGGGAACCGGATTATTATTTTCCTGCGGATTCTTTACAATAGGTACACTGATCAGCCACGTATTTCCGAATGTGCATGCATACGCATTTATGATCATCGTTGTTGTGATCTTTAAACTGCTGGGAATCATCCCTGAGAAATATGAATACATGGCAGTCCAGTGGGGACAGTTTGTCATGAAAAATTTCACCCACGCATTACTCGCCGGAATCGGTGTGGCACTGCTTGATATGAAAGTACTCGGAAAAGCCCTGACACCGCAGTTCCTGATTATCTGCATCACAATTATCGTGACTGTTGCGATCGTGTCCGGACTTCTCGGAAAATTATTCGGTTTCTATCCGGTAGAAGCATCCATCACCGCAGGACTGTGCACCAACAGCATGGGCGGAACCGGAAACATCGCAGTACTTTCCGCCGCAGACCGCATGGAACTCATCCCATTCGCACAGATGGCGACCAGACTTGGCGGAGCAATGGTACTTATTACAGCAAGTTTTCTGATTCGATTATTAGGGTAAAGCAGGGAGGCATAAGAAATGGCACATATGAAATTTCAAATTGAGACACTTGAGAATTTTTGTCTGGAGGCATTTGCAAAATTTGGTTTTTCGGAAGAAGAAAGTAAGATTATTACAGATGTTCTTCTGACTTCGGATAAATATGGAATAGAATCACATGGAATGCAGCGACTTTTCCGTTATCATAAAGGAATTGAAAAAGGGCTGATCAAAGTGGACGCAGTGCCACAGGTGGTTTTTGAAACACCGGTATCAGCAGTAATCGATGGACATGATGGAATGGGACAGCTTATCGCGCACAAAGCGATGAACATAGCGATTGACAAGGCGAAAAGAACTGGAATGGCAATTGTAAGTGTGCGGAATTCCAATCATTATGGAATTGCAGGATATTATGCAAAAATGGCGTGTGAGCAGGGACTGATTGGAATGTCTTTTACAAACTCTGAAGCAATCATGGTACCGACATTTGCCAGAAAAGCAATGCTTGGAAGCAATCCGATCGCAATCGCGATGCCTGCAGAGCCTTATCCATTTTTCTTTGATGCATCTACAACCGTTGTAACGAGAGGAAAACTGGAAATGTACCGTAAGGCAGGAAAAGAACTGCCGGAGGGCTGGGCACTTGATAAGGATGGAAAACCGTCTACAAATGCAGATGAAGTTCTGACAAATATTGTGAATAAAGCAGGTGGTGGAATTATGCCGCTTGGAAGAAGTGAGGAAGTTTCCGGAAGCCACAAAGGGTATGGATATGGAATGATCTGTGAAATCTTCTGTTCGATTTTATCACAGGGACTGACATCTAATCATACACATATCGGTGCAAAAGGTGGAACCTGTCATGGCTTTATTGCAATAGATCCAGGTGTTTTTGGAGACCCGGAAGAAATAAAAACGCATTTCAGCACCTTCCTGGAAGAACTTCGAAATGCGCCAAAAGCAGAAGGTCAGATAAGAATCTACACACATGGAGAAAAAGAAGCCGAAGCTGTAGAACGGACCAAAACAGAAGGCGTTGCTGTAGATGTTAAAACCGTTCAGGAAATGAAACAGATGAGCGATTATCTGAATCTGGATTTTGAAAAATACTTTGGAGATCTTCGGTTCGATGACCAGGAATATACAAGCATCTATTGATAAATGG
>CAKTUZ010000076.1 GCA_934621605.1 uncultured bacterium
AATGATTTTCTTGTTCTGTTTTTTTCTTCCTTCTTTTGTTTTGTTTCTTTTCCCCCAGCATAAAACCACAGAATCTTTTTTACCGCCTCTTCTCGATCCGGTGGTATCGCTGGGTAATAGATCTGCAGCATCTGCCGGATCTTCTCATGCGGTCGTAATTCCCTGCTGCGCATCATCGTTTCAAACAAAATAGAGGTTCGGAAATCAGAATAGATTTTGTATTCTTTTCCCCTCACCTCTACGCTTTCCGGAAGCCTGTCCAGAATGATATTAGTGTTCAATTCTCTGGCGGCTGTATTTTTCTGACTTTTTCTCAATCAGTGGCACTACCTGTTTCGGATACAGGTTCATGTATTCCTCAAAAACATCCAGACACTTGATCAGATTTGTGTGTTCTCCGAAGATCTTATTTTTGATATCTTCCCCAAACACATTCTGGATCGCCATCATTACCACTTCGCACTGCATCCGGATTCCATCCGAACCCCGTTCCTTCAGTTTTGCCTCTGACATCTTCTCCAAGATCTCATCGATACTGTCCTCATACGCTTTTGCAACATCCGGATCTGTCAATGTATCCAGTTCTACTGCCACCCCGGCTAATTTTCCCTTCATATATCTCTCCTTTTATGCTGCTACCGCAGAATAAGTGTATTCTGACGGAATAGAACCGTTTTTCTTCAGTTCGATATCCACTGCTGAAGATTCTCCTGCATTTCCGGAACCATCTGAGTTTACGATGATGGATACTCTTCCTTTTTCCCCTTTTCCATTCAGGATGTTGAAATAGATGTAATCTGTAACAACAGAATTACCGGTTCCATATTTCATTCCGTGGCTGAGCATATAATCCTGAGCCTCATCTCCCACATAACGATCGCCGGAAACTTTAAACGAACGCTGTGTTCCGGTTTTCATAGTAGACTGTCCGGCACGGATGTAGGTTTTGTCCGTTGTGATCGGGTTCATCTGGGAATCCAGACCAGATACACCGATTTCTACCACCTGATAGTCCTCTTCTTTCACATTTTCTCCACCTGTATTGATTGCCAAAACGTAATCATCATTAGTGACATAGCCTTCATAATCCGGATTTGGATTATATTTTTACATTAATTCTTTTACTGTCATGTTCTTTCTCCTTTAATAAATCGTGTAAGTGATAATCGCTGAATAGACCACCTGCAGATCTTCCGTTCTCCCTGTTTTATGTGTTCCGGAAGTAACGCCCGCAGAAAAAGCCCGATAGCTTTTACCTGCTGGTGGTTTTTTAAGTTCCCGATAGTGTTGGCAGATTTTTTCCAACGTTTCAATAGCTTTCGGCTCATCTGCCTGTTTGCACATAAACAGTACCGAAACTGTGCGTTTGCATTGCGCATTCCTGATATAGTTTTTTTCTGTCACATTGCCAACTTCCAGATAAATCCCTCCATTTTGTGGGAGTTCAGAAAGGTTGGCGTCCAGCTGCAGGTTCTCTTTCAGGTCCTTTTTGATGTTCAACATTAATTCTTCAATTGGTTTCATCATTTCCTCACAATACTTTCTCCAGCATCTCAGACCACTGTTCTCCATGGCGTTCTGCTGCATATTTTGTCCACTCTTCTTTTGCTGCTGCGGAAGTGTATTTCAGATGTTGCGGACCGTAGCTCCGGTTTGTTGGAGTACCATGCATTACAAGTCCTCCATGCTGATACTGAGCATATGGTGTATCCCATCGTACCACCAGTTCTCCATCTTTCGCTTCCTGATCCGAATGTATGAAGGCGCTGTTTTGCAGAGATCCGCCACCTCCATTATGTTTTTCTGATCCTTGAACCGGAACATATTGGTTGCAGTCTTCGATGATCTCATCACGGATCAGCGTTAATGCACGGTCACCATCCTCCATTATCTCCCTGGCTATCAGTTCGGTTTGAAAGCTGATCTTCGTCCTTGCCGGCATATCGTATCATCCCCATTTCATAATGATGCAGTTTCTTTTCATCGTACAGCGGCTCTATGGATATGATCCGGTGCAAACTTCCGTGAAAATCAATGATGTCATCTTCCCGAAATTCCTGATTAAAAGGCTGACTGTTTTTGCAGTCAAAGAACAGAGTAGCTGTAAGCTGGTATTCTACGTTATTTTTATCCCTGGTAATCCTGCTGGATGGCTCTATTCGAATCCTAGACAGTTCCGCAACCATTTCCAGTGCTCCAGTTCCCCATTCGTTCTTCTTTTCCCGTTTCAGGACCGCATCATGGATCAATAGTTTCTTAGGGATCGCTCTCATCATCCATTCCCCCTGTACAGCAGACCCGTAGGATACAGCAGGCGCAGCGCTTTCGGTGAACAGATTTCTTGCTCTACTCCCTGTGCACCCGAAAAAGAAAATTTTCCCAGGGACCCGCTCGCCAGCATACCGCTTTCAGCCTCTGCTCCACCCAGCTGATCCAGATGCTCGATCTGCGCACATACTGCTTTCTTTATTGCCGTCTGCGATGTCTCCGTCATCTGTTCAAACGTTTCTTTTCGCAAACGGTACATGGTCTGCTCTTCTATAATTTCAGATGCGCGTTCTGCCAGATAAGGGAAGCCATTTACTGACTCCCCTTTATACACCTCCAGATAATAAGTTTCATCCACATATGCCATCATATCGCCTCCTTATGCGATATCTCCCGCCTTTACCAGATAGTATCCAACACTTGCAACTTTTGAAGATGTCATTTTCACCACTTCGATAATATC
>CAKTUZ010000077.1 GCA_934621605.1 uncultured bacterium
GCCTTGGGCGGACACCCGGAACCGCTTGTTCCGTTTGTGCGTACCTCTACGGGCGCGAGCGGCGTGGGCGACGGCTCGGCTGTGGGGCTTGCGCTTGCGGCGGCAGATGCCTACGGCGAAAATTGCCCCGTAGTGCATATTGTGGAAGGGGAAGGCGGTTTAACGGCCGGGCGCGTGAGCGAGGTAGCGGGTATGGCTGCTACGGCACAGTTAAAGAACACGGTTTTTCATATTGACTGGAACGAAGCCTCTATTGAAAGCGAGCGCGTAACTGCCGACGGAGAACACCCCGGCGACTATGTGCAGTGGAACCCGATGGAATTCTTCTATATCCACGATTTTAACGTCATCCGCGTGCCGGACGGACACGATTACAACCAAATTCATATTGCGCACAAACTGGCGGAAGAAATCAAGAACCACCAGCCCACGGCGATTGTCTATCGCACTGTAAAAGGATGGCACTACGGCATTGAGGGCAAGGCTTCCCACGGTTCCGGCCATAAATTCGCTTCCGAAGGGTTTTATAAATCTTTGGAAGAGTTTGAAAACACCTTTAATGTTAAATTTCCGCACTTTGAGGGGGATAAAACTGCTGAAAATGTGGAAAAATACTATTGGGACAGTTTGTTGACTGTTCGCCGTGCGTTAGAAGCGGATAAAACGGTAGCCGCCTTTGGCGCAGCGCAGTTAAAAGCCGCCAGCCAAAAATTGGCAGCCAAAAACCGCGCCGTCCGTGCGGACTTGGGGAACTGCCAGGACCTTTATACCAAATTCCACGAAGGGGAAATTCCGGCGGAATTTGTGTTTGAAAAAGGAAAATCTTATACTACCCGCAGTGTGTTGGGGGCGGTGTTAGCCTATTTAAATAAACATACGGGCGGTACGATTTTGACGGCCTCTGCTGATTTATACGGCTCTACGGGGGCCGCGGCGATTGCCAAGGATTTCCCGGCGGGTAATTTTAACACGCAGACAAATCCGCTTTCGCGCCGTTTGTCCGGCGGCGGCATTTGCGAGGACGGTATGGCCGCCCTTTGCACGGGTATTTCCGCCTTTGGAAAACACGTGGGCGTATCTGCTTCGTATGGTGCGTTCTTGGCCTTTGAACACGTGGCGGCCCGCTTGCACGCTATCGGGGTACAAAGCGCGCGCGAAGCAGGTGTGAACCCCAACACTTTTATTATGTTTAACGGACACGCCAGCGTTCCCACCGGTGAGGACGGCCCGACTCACGCCGACCCGCAATCTTTGCAACTGGTACAGGATAATTTCCCCAAAGGAGCCTGTATCACCATTACACCTTTGGAAGTTGATGAAATTTGGCCGCTTACGGTGCGCGCTTTATCTTTGCGCCCGGCTGTGTTTGCTCCGTTTGTGGTGCGCCCGTCTTATGCGTTAATGGACCGCGAGGCCTTGGGGGCCGACCCGGCTATTAAGGCTGTAAACGGTGTGTATTATTTGCGCCGCGCCAAAGGCAAGGCCGCCGGTACGGTAATTGTGCAAGGCGCGGGTGTAGGCCGTATTGTGGTAGAAAAGGTGTTGCCTGCCTTGAACGCGGGCGGGCCTGACTTAAATGTGCTGTATGTAGCCAGCCGCGAACTGTTTGAAGCGTTGCCGAAAGAAGAACAGGATAAAATCTTGCCGCCCGAAATGTTGCGTACGGCGATAGGTATTACGGACTTTACCCTCCCGACGCTTGATTGCTGGTTAAATAGCGTGGCCGGCCGCGCGCACTCGCTCTATCCGCATAAAAAAGGCGAATTTTTATCCAGCGGCTCGGCGGACAAAGTTTATGAAGAAGCCGGGTTGGACGGAGACTCTCTGTTGGCGGCATTAAAAAATTACGCGCACGATTTGGCGCAAGCCCAAGAGTGGCTTTAACATATTTATAGGAGATGAAAATGGCAGAAGAAAAACCTTATTTAACCGGACGGACGTATTTATTTAAACTCCCGAAGGGAAAAGATTTGTTGGAAACCTTGGCCGATTTTTGCCACGATAACCAAGTAAAATGCGGTATCGTAAGCGTAATGGGCTCGGTGTCTAACGCGACGGTCGGCGTATATGACCAATCCAAAAAGAAATACGATAAAAAAGTAATCAATGAAGAAATGGAACTGATGTCTCTTACGGGCAATATCAGCATCCAGGATAACCGCCCCCAGGTGCACGCGCACGTGGTGATGTGCGGCAAAGATTACAATGCTATCGGCGGGCATTTGTTCCCCGGCACCAAGATTTACGTTTGCGAAGCGTATATCCAGGAACTGGTGGGCGAACCCAAAGTAAGACGCTCCGATAAGGTTACCAAACTTTCGCTTTGGGCCTAATCCGGGCAGATAAAATTTATCCCGCGCTTGTGCAGTATAGGCAAGTGCGGGATTTTTTTGTGGTTTCAACCTGTTGTTATTGTCTTTGCCGTCATCCCCGAAAGTCAGCCGGCGCGGAGCCTTCGGGAAACTGTCGTTTGTTATTACAACTTTCCGGGATGACGGCAACTGCTAACTACCCAATCGGTAGGTCCTGAAACAAGTTCAGGACGACGCTTCTATTTTTATAACAGCCTTGTTTTGTTGTGCTATTGTGTTGTCATCCCCGAGGAATTTAGTCGGGGATCTGCCGTTTCGTAAGAAAACGACGCAACAACGGATTCCCGACTACGGCTTTCGGGAATGACGACTTTATGAAAAAAGAGGTCATCCTGAAC
>CAKTUZ010000078.1 GCA_934621605.1 uncultured bacterium
TACATGGCTGCGCTGTAATAATCTTCTATATTGTGATTTCCTACAAAGTAATGGGGTATTCGCTTTTGCTGTTCTTTAGTTGGAGCTGCAGTTCCTATCGGAAGTTCTTTGAAAATCTGACGGGAATCGGCATTGATGATAGGGGTTTGCAAATGTTCTGCTATGGATAGGCAGAGCTCTGTTTTTCCTACACCAGTTGGGCCGAGAACAACAATGAGGGTCTTCATTTTATTGCTTTTAAAGTTTAAGATAATCATTCCCTTTTAGGAAAAAGGAGTGCTTTCAGTTTTTCTTCTGAACCTTCTGATTCATTTGAACTTCTGATTCATTGAAATCATCTGATTCATTTGCGTCATCTGTCTTTTGTCGCCAGAATTTAAAACTGAAAACACTCCCTCTATTTTACATTTTAGATTCAGAATTACTTTCTTTTCAATTTCTTTCTTAAGAAAATTCTCTCTTTCTTAAGAAAATCTTTTCTTCTTGAAAAAAATCCTTTCAGAAAGTCTTCTCTTTCCTTCATGGGAAATTATTCTTTCCTTTCAGAAAGATTTCTCTTTCCTTCGTGGGAAATTATTCTATATCCTTTCAGAAAATTATCTGATAATTCCTCGTTTTGATGTCTCTACGAAATCGATGATGTATTGGATTTCAGGAGTAACATCAAGGTTGTTCTTGATTTCCTGGATACCCTCTTTCAGCACGCCCTTAGAATAGAGGAGACGATAAGCCTCATGGATATTCTGAATGAGCTCGTTGCTGAAACCGCGACGACGGAGACCTACGAGATTCAAACCACAATATTTTGTAGGTTCCTTTCCTGCAATAATATAAGGAGGAATATCCTGAGAGAAGCGGCAACCACCCTGAATCATCACGTAGCCTGCGATATGGCAGAACTGGTGGACGAGTACATTGGCACTTACGATAGCATTGTCGTCAATTACTACTTCGCCTGCAAATTTTGTTGCATTACCGATGATGCAGCCACTGCCCAACTCACAGTCGTGAGCCACGTGTACACATTCCATCAGGAGGTTGTTGCTGCCCACAACGGTCTTGCCCTTAGAGGCTGTACCGCGAGAGATGGTTACGTTCTCACGGATACTATTGTTGTTGCCCACCTCGCAGATGGTTTCCTCGCCACGGAATTTGAGGTCCTGTGGCTTGGTAGAGATGCTGGCACCTGGGAAAAATTCATTACCATTGCCGATGCGTGCACCTACATGTATTGTTACACTATTTTGAAGTACATTATTATCTCCTAGCATGGTGTTTTTGTCGATATAACAAAAAGGACCGATGATATTGTTGTCACCGAGTTTTGCCTCTGGATGAACAAATGCTAAAGGACTGATTTGATTCATATTTAATTCTCGTTATTATTTATTTTTTACAATCTGAGCGGTGAATGTTGCTTCTGCTACAACCTGGTCGCCTACGAACATGTAACCTTTCATGCTGCTGATGCCATGACGTACTGGAGCCAACAACTCTACTCGGAAGAGCAGTGTATCGCCTGGAACTACCTTTTTGCGGAACTTCACGTCATCGAGTTTCATGAAGTAAGTGCTCCAGCGCTCTGGTTCTTCCAACTGGTTGAGTACGAGCAAGCCTCCACACTGTGCCATTGCTTCTACCTGGAGTACACCCGGCATTACTGGTTCTTCAGGGAAGTGACCAGTGAAGAATGGTTCGTTGGCAGTCACGTTTTTCACCCCCACAATGCTGGTAGGACCCATAGCAATCACCTTGTCCACGAGCTGCATAGGGTAGCGGTGAGGCAAAAGCTGGCGGATGCGGATATTGTCCATGATAGGTTCCTCGTTTGGATCGTAGATAGGAGCCTGGATTTCATGCTTGCGGATTTCCTTGCGCATCAGTCGGGCAAACTTGTTGTTGACTGTGTGACCTGGGCGGGTAGCGATAATGCGTCCCTTGATAGGTTTACCGATGAGCGCCATGTCACCGATGATGTCGAGCAGTTTATGGCGTGTACACTCGTTCTCCCACTGTAATGGCTTATGCTGGATATAGCCAAGTTTGGTAGCATCCATACGAGCCACTCCAAGATGGTCGGCAAGCTGGTCGAGCTGTTCCTGTTCTACCTGACGTTCGTAGATAACGATGGCATTGTCGAGGTCTCCACCCTTGATGAGGTTGGCCTGGAGCAATGGCATGATGTCTCGTACGAAAACGAATGTGCGTGCAGAAGAAATCTCTTCAACGTATTTCTCCATTCTGTCGAGTGTAGCAAACTGGCTGTTGATGAATTTGCTTTCGAAGGAACACATGGCAGTGATACTGAATTCTTCGTCTGGCAGGATGGTGATGACGGAACCATTATCATCTTTCACTTCTATTTTGTGACGGATGATGTAGAAATCTTTTTCTGCATTCTGTTCCTGGATTCCAACGCTCTGGATTTTCTCTACATACAGTGCAGCAGAGCCATCGAGAATAGGGAACTCAGGACCATTTACCTGAATCAGACAGTTGTCAATACCGAGTGCATAAAGAGCTGACATTCCGTGTTCTATAGTGCTCACACGGATATCGCCTTTGCCGAGTACTGTACCACGCTGGGTTTCAACTACGTTCTCTGCCACAGCCAGAATAATAGGTTGGTCTTCGAGGTCGATGCGCTGTATCTTATAACCGGTGTTCTCTGGTGCAGGATTGAAAGTCACGGTGAGGCTCAAGCCT
>CAKTUZ010000079.1 GCA_934621605.1 uncultured bacterium
AGCGCATCTTACTTGCGACAGTGCCTATTTTTATCAAAACACCAATTCGGTGAAGGCATTCGGACATGTGCATTTCAGACAGGGTGATACTTTGTCCTTGGTTTGTGATAGAGCTGAATATGATGGTTTGATGCAGATGATGAGGGCTCGCAATAATGTGGTTCTGCACCATCGCAGACAAGTTCTGCGTACCGATAGCTTAGATTATGACCGTTTGTATGAAATGGCCAATTTCTTCGAAGGTGGAACGCTGATTGATGGTAAGGACCGCCTTGTATCAGATTGGGGTGAATATCATACAAAGACCCGAGAGGCTAAGTTCGTCTTCAATGTGAAACTTCGTAGCGGAAAGGATCTGGTGACTACCGATACCTTATATTATGATGTGAGGAAATCAACTGCCCACATGGTAGGTCCTTCCAGAATTGTCTCCGGCTCCAGTGTGGTTAATACCGAGGATGGATATTATGATACAAAGACCGATCATGCCCAGTTGTATGGTCGTTCCACTTTAGTGGATAAGGACAAGACCATTACGGGTGATAGTCTGTATTATGTGAAAGACGGAGACAGTCAGGGCTTCGGTAATGTGATTTACAATGATAAGAAAAATCGCAATTCACTTCATTGCAACTATTTGCGTTATAATGAGAAGACAGGTTATGGCTTTGCCACCCGCAATCCGGTAGCTATTGATTATTCACAGAAGGATACTTTGTGGGTGCATTCAGATACCATGAAGATTTATACCTTTCATATCAATACAGACTCTGTCTATCGCAAGGTGCATGCCTACAGCAAGGTGCGAGCTTACCGACAGGATGTTCAGGCCGTTTGTGATTCCATGGTATTCAATTCCCAGGATTCATGCATGACCATGTATAAGGACCCGATTGTATGGAATCTGAATCGTCAACTCCTTGGAGAAGAAATCAAGGTTTACATGAATGACTCTACGGTGCGCATGGCTCATGTTATCGGGCAGGCACTCTCTGTGGATGTGATGCCAGATAGCGTGCATTTCAATCAGGTAACTTCCAAGGAGATGAAGGCTTACTTTGAAAACGGACAGGCACGGATGGGCGAGTCTATCGGTAATGTCCAGACCATCTATTTTCTTACCAATGATAAGGATAGCTCACTGGTTGGCATGAATTATATGGAGACCGATACGATGAGAATGTACTTGTCTCCAGAGCGTCAGTTGCAGAAAATATGGTCAAATAAGTCTGTAGGCACATTCTATCCGATTACCCAGGTGCCGCCAGCCAAGTTGAAACTCCCTAATTTCGCTTGGTTTGACGATATCCGTCCAAAGGATAAAAATGATATTTTCGTATGGAGAGGCAAGAAGCAAGACCAGCAGTTGAAGGTGATCAAGCGCCATGCTGCGCCTTTGCAGGTACTTTCCAGTAAAAATAGCGAGATGCCCGTGAAGACAGAGCCATCTCGATGATTTAGAAAAATGTAATATTATAAAAGATGAGCGATATCATTCAATTATTGCCCGATTCTGTCGCCAATCAAATAGCAGCGGGAGAAGTTATTCAGCGCCCGGCTTCAGTGATCAAGGAGTTGGTAGAAAACTCAGTTGATGCGGGTGCTAAAAATATTGATGTAGCCGTTGTGGATGCCGGTCGAACCAGTATTCAGGTGATCGATGATGGAAAGGGTATGTCAGAAACGGATGCCCGACTGGCCTTTGAGCGCCATGCCACTTCTAAGATTCGCCAGGCAGAAGACTTGTTCAATCTGCATACCAATGGATTCCGTGGTGAGGCATTGGCTTCTATCGCAGCCGTAGCTCAGGTCGTTCTGAAATCTCGTCAGGAAAGCGATGATGTCGGAACCCAGTTGTCCATCTCCGGTTCACGTTATGAGGGACAGGAAGCTTGTTCTTGTGCCGTGGGAAGTATATTCTCGGTGAACAACCTTTTCTATAATGTTCCGGCACGCCGCAAATTCCTGAAGTCCAATTCCACGGAATTAAATAATATCCTGACTGCATTTGAGCGTATCGTACTGGTCAATCCGCAGATTGCCTTTACGCTTCACAGCAACAATACTGAATTGTTTAATCTGAAGGCAGGTAATCTGAGGCAGCGCATCATCGACGTGTTTGGAAAGCGCATCAATCAGGATCTTTTGCCGGTCAATGTAGAGACGACCATGTGTAAGATTTCCGGTTTTGTGGGAAAGCCAGAAGCTGCACGCAAGAAAGGTGCCCATCAGTTCTTCTTCGTGAACGGACGATATATGAAGCATCCTTATTTCAATAAGGCGGTGATGACTGCTTACGACAGATTGGTTCCACAGGGCGAACAGGTGCCTTATTTCCTGTACTTTGATGTTAATCCCAATGACATCGATGTCAACATACATCCTACCAAGACAGAAATCAAGTTTGAAAACGAACAGGCTATCTGGCAGATCTTGATGGCAGCCGTCAAGGAGTCCATTGGAATGTTCAATGATGTTCCTTCCATCGATTTTGATACGGAAGATAAACCGGATATTCCGGTGTACAATCCGGATGTGGCTTCTTCTGCTTCTGCTCCGAAGATTAGTTTAAATCCGCATTACAATCCATTCAAGTCCTCCCCATCATCCGGGAAACCAACTGCGGTAAAGCCGGTGGATGAACAGTGGGAACAGTTGTATGAAGGATTGAATGATCAGGATTCGGTGGAAAGAGAAGCCGAT
>CAKTUZ010000080.1 GCA_934621605.1 uncultured bacterium
TCCGGGCAAAGAACCCGGTCTTACCCTCGGCAAACTTGCCGCAGTTGGGACATTCTATTACAAATTTAGCCATGATGTTTCTCCTTTAGTTTTACTTATCTCCACAGATAAACTCCACTTCTCCACCTGCAACTGCGTATAGACAGGTTTTTCCTTTTGGAACTTTTTCCTTATCCGGCCTTATCAATTTTTCGTAGTCTTTGCAAAAGTCTGCCAGCGCATTTTCCCCGACAATTAGAATCAACTCGACACATTTAGTATTTTGGACTCTGTGGTTGATATCCCGAAAGAATGGTGATATAGAATCAGGGTCGATTCGCTTGTGCAGTAATGTTACACCCATTTTCCCGATGGTAAGGCGCATCTTTTTTCCACCGTGGATACCATTTTGTATGGCAGCGTTCCAAATAATGAAGCATTTCTTGGTGCTGTTATAGTTAATTACAAGCTGAAAGCTGTCTGCGATCGGACGGCTTATAGTTGCATCCCCGGTTGACGTGCGGAATTTCACGATGTTGCGATAATTAGTTATGCAATTTTTGAAGAGGAGGAACGACTATGGCAAAGAATTTATCAAATAGAAAACCTAATGTTAAAAATATACGTCCAAATTGTTTAAAAGCCACAAAGAAAAAGCAAGGTATTAATTTACAAGTTGTTAGACTTGCTAACGGTGAAAAAGCAAGAGTTTCTGCTAAAGAAGCAAGAAATATGAAAAAAGTAGCATAATTAAGTTTTTAATTAATGCTACTTTTATTTTCTATATCTACTTCTAACCATTGGTTTAGTCTTTTTATTTGTTTCTTCATTTATTATTTCGTTATTATAAGTTTTTTCGTATGTTTCACTTTCAGAAACTTCTTTTTTTTGTTCTTCTATCTGATTTAGAATAGTTTTAATCTTTTCTTTTTTTGATTGTTTTTTATCATCTTTAATATAAGATCCTAATGTCGCTACTTGTGCAACTCCAGTTATTCCAATTGATGCTCCTATTAATGTTTGATACAATGTTGGATTAATACTTGCAATTAAAGGTTTTGCAATACCTAATGCCATTGTTGTATCTAGTGCTACTGTTTTTGCTTTTCCAATATTTGTTGACTCTACATTTTGTTTTTTTGATCCAAATCTATATAAGTTATATCCCATTATTGCTAGTTCAAGTGCAATTGGTATTATAAATGCTTTACCACCTAATGGAATTGTTAAAATTCCTCCAACTATAGATAAGGCTTTATCACATACAGCATCAAGTTTAGCTCCAAAGCTACTTACACAATTTAGTTTTCTCGCTAGAAATCCATCTAATTTATCAGTTGTTGCACTTGCTATAAAAAGCCCTAATGTTAATGGATAATTTCCTGTAACAAAACTTATTAATGATCCCGCTAGAAGCCCTAGTCTACTCCAAGTTATCATGTTTGGGATTTGCTTTTTTATTTTCATTTTTATACCCCCATGCGTTTTTAATGTTTAAGTATTATACATCAAAAACGTTATTTTGTCAATTTATCCTAAATTAATATCTTGATAATACACATTATTAAAGCTGCTGTATCCATTATTCCAATTAGTGATGTACCAACATTGTTTAAAAGATTATTTTTATTCTTTATTAATCTTACTAATGCTCTTATTGAATAAAATAATGTAAGTGCTATTACAATTAAACTTCCTATTGTAATTAATAATTCATAAATTTTTTCTTCTTTTTCCATTAATATATTCATAAAAAGTGAAAATAAGAGTGTTACATTTACTAAACTTCCAACTATATTAAATATCTTTAATCCTATATTCTTTTCTTTATATGTATTTTTCGCCATTGTGATTAATAGCTCTAGTGATGTTAATATTATTAATATAATAAATAATACTTCTGCTGTTTGTTTACTTTTAAAAATTAATTGTGCTAGTAAAAATGAAATCGCTGTGATTATTATTATCATATCTATTAATATTTTTTTAATATTTACTTTGTTATTTTCTTTATTTTTTTCCATAATTTTCCCTTTCTTTAAAAGAATTTTTTAAATGCACTATAATTTGGTTTTAAATCAAACTCTAGTTTTTCTTTGGTTACTGGATGTTTGAATGATAAGTAATGTGCATAAAGTGCCAATTGATTTTTATCTTCTTTGCCATATCTTTGATCACCATATATTGGGTGATTTCTTGATGATAATTGAACTCTTATTTGGTGATGTCTTCCTGTAATTAATTTTATTTCTAATAATGATAAGTTCTCTTTTTCTGCAATTACTTCATATTTTAATTCTGCATATTGGCCATTACTTTTATCTGTAATAAATGATGTATTATCACTTTTTTTATTTATGTAATCTATTAGTGTACCTTCTTTTTTATCAAATTTATTATATGCTACTGCGTAGTATTTTTTTTCAAATTCTTTATTTCTTATTTGTTCTGAAAGTCTTTTTGCTGCTTTTGATGTTTTTGCAAATACCATTATTCCACCGGTTGGTCTATCTAATCTGTGTACTAAACCTAAATAAACATTTCCTGGTTTATTGTATTTTTCTTTTATATAGTTTTTAATCATTGTCAACATATCTATATCTTTTGTGTTGTCACTTTGCGATAGTACATTTACTGGTTTTTCCACTACTATTAAATGA
>CAKTUZ010000081.1 GCA_934621605.1 uncultured bacterium
GCTTTATATGTATGTCCCTCAAAGACTACATTAGTATAATTTTTAAAAACCTCTGTATTCATTATTTCTTTATCGCCATATGCTCCTACAACAGCTGCAGCCTTTATAGAAGTTTCAAAATCTACATGCGATATGAAGTTTTGAAATCTTTCAACTGCTTTTTTTCTAGAAGGATATATGATAAACTTTATCAATTGTTTAATTATCTGAAGAACATAATTTTTTTTAATTCCAACAAAATTAGTTGAACGAACCAATAAAGATACTTCGCTATCATACTGTCGATAAAAATCCTTAATCGAATCATCATTTGAAGGAAGACCATCTATCGGAAATATTTCGATATTTACACCGCATTTCTGCAGTTCTTCACGAAAATAAGTTCTACTGTCAACTATTCTCAGAAAAGGCTTACAGCACTTAGGGTCATTCTTATAATGATGAAGTTCTATGTTAGGATATTGACCATCAAATCCTTTTAAAAACAATTCATAATCTGGGCGAGGCATCATTAAGTCAATATCATCATCCCATGGAATATAACCCTTATGCCTAATAGCACCTAACAAAGTTCCCCCACCAAGCGAATATCGCAATTTATTTTCAATGCAATATTCATGAACACAATCTAACAAATTCAATTGAATTTGTCGCAATTCATCTAATGTTATTTCTTTCATTGTAAATATTCTTTTTAAGATATCATTTCATATTTTCTTTTAAAAAAAGAATTAATTTTTGATATATTAGTAACAAATCATTATGGGGATACCACCCAAGTTTTTCTAACTTTTTGGTGGACAATCTCAGCTTTGTAGAAGGTGCATATTCATTACATGTTCTCGATTCTACATAAACTTTTATATCTGGATTAAATTGGCTTTTTACAAAATAAGCTAATTCTTTAGCAGATATGTAAGTTTGGGTATTTGCGACATTATAACTTTCACCTTCTTCACCTAATAATAATATATATAATATCGCCTCAATAGCATCTGTAACATAGCAATATGGACGAGCAGAATCACCTTTAGTATGCAATATAATATCATCTCCAGAAGCTACTAGTCTTGCAAATTGAGCAATGATTCTATTATCATCTTTAGCTATTCCAGCCCCTGTTGTTTGAGTCAAACGGGCTATCTTAGCATTTACTCCATATTCTTTAACATATAAATGACATAAACATTCCGCAGCGCGTTTTGCCATAGGATATGAACTTCGCACATTCAAACAATCTAAATATCCTTGAACTTCCTCTGTTATTTCTAGAGAATCATCAGAAATCGTTCCATAAACTTCTAATGAAGAAAGATATACCATACTTATAGGCTTTGACCTTTTGGCAAATTCCAACAACTGAAATGTACTTTGATATATAAAATTGAAAGTATCAACCGGATTCTGCACAAAGTATTTACTTGCAGTAGGAGAAGCACAATGAATGATATAATCAACTTTTTTTATCTTCGAATAATCAAAATCCAATAAGTCACATTCGTAGAAACGAATTCGTTGCAACTCAAAATCGTCGAATATACTTTTGGCTTTATTCATATTTCTTATAGGGGCAATAATACAATAAGAGGCATCTAAAGCTAATAAACAATGCACTAACTCAGAACCAACCAACCCAGTGATTCCTGTTATAAAAAAAATTGTCCCCTGCATCTCTTCTTTGATAGAAAAAGAAGCTACAAAATCTTCTACATCCTTTTTTATATATTTATTCATAAATTAAAATCCAAATATTTGTTGATTTTCATGAACCTCCACCATTGCACGGAAGATGAAATAATCCGTGGGTGTGGTTATCTTAATATTCTCCATAGGACCTTCTATCAAGCCTAACTTATAGCCATAATGACTCATCATTGTACAACTGTCAATAAAGTCATGCCGTCCTTCAGCTATTGCTTTGCGATGTGCAGACAGAATATCTTTTAAGATGAAACTCTGTGGAGCACGAGCTATAAGAGAAGCTGATCGTTCTGGAATATCTAACGAACCATCTCCTTTCTTCACAACAAAGGTCTCTGTTGCCGGAATACAGGTGATACAAGATCCACTATCCTTAACTTTTTCAAGATTGGCACTGATGGTTTCTTCCGTTATCAAAGGGCGGACACCATCATGAATCAAAACTGTTGTTTTGTCTTCCATTCCTTTGGCAAGCGTTTCTGTTGCACAAAGACCATTGTAGATAGAATCCTGTCCTGTCTCTCCACCAGAAATAATTGTAGCCACTTTGTTTATCTCAAACTTCTTGAGCATTTTCTTTAAAAATGGAATCCAAGGTTCCACACAGACAACAACTATCTTGTCTATCTGAGGATGATTATCGAATAACTCAAGCGTATAAATTATCACAGGCTTCCCATTCAGTTCCAAAAACTGCTTTGGTCGTGACTTTGTATGCATTCGGGAGCCTACCCCTCCTGCAAATATTAATGCTATGTTCATTTTAAATCAAGTGTTTATATATTGTTTGATATCTCATCTAATATAAGAGCACGAAACTCTTTGCGCCTAGCTTTACCGTACCCTTTTTCAAAGGAAGTTTCAAGTATCCGCAACATATAAGATAGAGTAAAATCTTCC
>CAKTUZ010000082.1 GCA_934621605.1 uncultured bacterium
AGCCAGTACCAGGCGGAAACGGGCCGGGCAGTGGCGCGCGGGGCCCTGTTCTTTCAGATCCGGCAGGCGTTCCCGCCCGGCGAGGTCACGCCGGAGGAGGCAAACAAAATCGGCTATGAAACAGCCATGCGCTGGACAAAGGGCAAGTATCAGTTCTTCGTCTGCACCCACATTGACAAGGGCCACATTCACAATCACATTTATTACAACTCCACCGCCCAGGACTGTTCCCGGAAATTCCATAACTTCATCGGCTCCAGCTTTGCGGTGCGGCGGCTCTCTGACCGGGTGTGCATTGAGCACGAGCTGTCTGTCATTCAAAATCCGAAGCAGCACAGCAAGGGCCGCTTTCTTCACTATGGCCAGTGGATTGGGGAAAAGCCGCCCTCGGCCCAGCAGCGGGTGCGGCTGGGGATCGTGGCGGCTCTGGAGCAAAAGCCCGCCGACTTCCCAGCGTTTCTGCGGCTCATGGAGGAGTCCGGCTTTCAAGTAAAGCATGGTCGGGGCGGCTCGATCTCGTTCCTGGCCCCTGGGCAGGATAAGTATACCCGCCTGCGGGCATCCACCCTGGGCCCCGGTTTTGATCCCGATGACATCCGGGCGGCGATTGCTGGGGAGCGGCCCATCCCGGAGCTTCCCCAGTACAGCCCGGCCCCAGCCCGGCGCGTCAATCTGATCATCGACATTCAAGAGCGCATGGCCCAGGGCAAGGGCCCGGCCTATGAGCGGTGGGCCAAAGTTTATAACATAAAGCAGATGGCCGCCGCGCTCCTGTATCTCCGTGAACACGATCTTATGGACTATGCGGCGCTGGCATCCAGCACCGAGGCGGCGGTGGATCGGGCTCACAAACTGGCCGGGGAGCTGCGGGACACGGAGGCTGCCCTTGCCAAAACCTCCGAGCTCATGGGCGCGGTGGTGCAGTATGCAAAGACGCGGCCTGTGTTTGACGGCTACAAGGCGGCCCGGTATAGCAGAAAATATCTGTCCCAGCATGAGGCGGAGCTGGCAGACTACCGGGCGGCAAAGACGGCTATGAGTGAGCTTTTGGGCGGGGCAAAGCTCCCCAAAATGGACACGCTGAAAAAGCAGCACCGGGAGCTCTCTGAAAAGAAAAAAGCCCTCTATGCGGAATATCGCAAGGCCCAGGCGGATATGCGGCAGGCCGTGGCAGTCAAGGCAAATATCGATCACCTGCTCGGCCACGCGGACGAGCAAAAAAATAAGGCCCAGGAGCGTTAGCTCCGGGCCGCCGACAACAGGCGCTTGCGCCGGGACTTCTGGACAAAGTGTCCAGAAGTTCAGCGGGTTTGGGGAGCTCCCCAACAAGCATTTTCACGGGCCTGTGGCCTGTGAAAATTTCGGAGTGTGGCCACACCCGAATTGCTTGCCGTTTCGTGCGAAAGTACAACTTGCAACTATTTTGGCCTCGAAGTAGAATAGATAAAAAATTTTGTTTTGCGAGGTTTCTGTGACATTTGGGTGATACTCTATAAAGAAAAGGATGTGAGCGAATGAGAATTTTAGTGGTTGAGGATGACCGCCTTTTGAATAATACCCTTTGCTATAATCTGTCTGCCGCAGGCTATGAAGTAGACGCTACCTTGACGAAAAGCGTTGCCGAACGGTTTTACAGAAAACAAGAGTATGATTTGATTGTCCTTGACATCAATCTGCCGGATGGCAATGGGTTTGATTTTTGCCGGGATATTAAGGAAAGCCGCCCGGACACCGCTGTAATCTTTCTGACAGCAAACGATATGGAAAGCGATATGCTCAAAGGCTATGAGCTGGGAGCGGATGATTATGTGACAAAGCCGTTTCCCATGAGCGTGTTTCAGAAAAAAGTGTCTGCGCTGTTGTCCCGGATTAGGAAACACTCTGGCGGCGACTTCTACAACGACGGCAACCTGTTTATCAACTTTACGGAAATGACCGCAACGCTCAACGGGGAGGGCATTTCATTTACCCCGATGGAATATCGGCTTTTGAAAGTGCTGACGAAAAATCCGCAGGTCGTTTTGACCCGGCAGGTGCTATTGGAAAAGCTGTGGGATATTGACGGGAATTTTGTGGATGAACACGCGCTGACTTCCACAATCAGCCGCGTACGAAACAAAATTGAAAATCCAGATCATGCCTATATCAAAACCGTCTACGGCATGGGCTATATGTGGATTGGGGGGCGGTAACAAATGAGGACGGAAAAACTCTCTATCAATAAAGTGTGCATGGTCGTGTGTGCAGCCTTTTTCCTGCTTTCAATCGTTATGCCAGTTACCATATACTTTTTGACACAGAACGTATTGGCGCTATGCTGCGGGTTACTCTATGCGGTTTTCGTTGCCGGGTGCATGGTTGCTTTTCTGGCCTTTGTGCGCCGGAAATTGACGCTTTTTTCAGACGCCTTGTGCAAGCTGCTTGATGATATGATGTCAGCAGATCAGGCCCCGCCGCAGTACACAGAGGTAGAAAACCTGTTTTATAAAATCCAGCACCGGCTTTCCCGGCTCTACGAAGTGCTGCGGGAAAGCAAAAGCAGTATT
>CAKTUZ010000083.1 GCA_934621605.1 uncultured bacterium
CCAGAACTGCCGCCGCCAGCCGCTGTGCCGCGCGGGCGGGACAGTGTTGCATGGGTACTTCCTCCGAGTTCGTTTCATTTCAGACATGATTTTACCACTAAAACGTGGTGAAAATGTGTAAAAAGGCAAAATAAGGGGGGGAAAATACCCCTTCCGTCTGCTCCCGCTGGTCGCAGCCACCTTCCCTAAGGGGACGGCTTCAGCGGTGGCGGGAAGCTTTGCGGCATTGCCAAAAGGCGTCCCCTTGGGGGAGCTGGCAAGCCCGACAGGGCTTGACTGAGGGGGCGCTCCTCAAAAAAAGGAGTTCACACCCCTAACACAACATATGTCCAAATTTAAGTGCTTCCGCACCCGGCAAAACTGCGCCACCGGGGCAGGGAAAAGATGCTTCTGTGAATTGTAGACAGACTTTATTCCAGAATATACCAGAACTGCAACAAATCCCGCTTGTTTTCATCCTTTTTAACGAAACTGTTTCAGGAAGTTTAGCTATATTCCCGATTGACAAAACCGTCACGGGTCGGATATAATCAGGGCAGAAAGGCAACGATGGTTGCGAAAGCCTTTCCAGAAAAAAGAAACATATCCACAAAACAAGCTGATTGGAGGGATACCCTTATGAAGAACCTGAAAAAATTTGTAGCCCTGCTGCTGGCAGGTGTGATGGCTATGGTGATGCTCACCGCCTGTGGCGGCGGTGGCAACAATATGAAAGAGGATAAGGAAGCCGAGGAAAAGGTGATGAGCCAGATCCGCGGCAAGAGTACCAGCACCGCAAGCCTGCAGAATGATCGAGACCTGCAGAAGGTCGCTGAAGCACACCTAGAGGAAGACCTCAAGGGTGGTATTGAGATTTTTGGTCATAAGTTCAGTGGTGATGTCCATGTGGAAGGTGAAGAAAAACAGTATCTGACCATTACGGTGACTGGCAACTATATGTTTGAAGGCACCCTGCTGAATGCACTGCTGAAGCAGATCGAGAGCAGCCACAATGTTTCCACTGGTATCAAGGCGGACGTTAAACAGAGTGGCAACTGGTCCAAGGTCGGTGTCATCGTCAGGACCAGCAACAAGCAGAGCTTTGTTGCGATTGCATTCCAGATCAAGAACCCCAACTACAAGGGCAAATAAGTAAAGAATCATCAGTCCTTTCTTCCCCGGAGAGCACCCGCCCTCCGGGGCTTTTTTGTTTTAGTTGTGGCAAATGCCGTTAGCCTTTACGACCCCTCCTGTGAAAAGGGGATTCAGAAAAGCCCGCAGGCTTTTCTGAATCCCGAATAAAAAATCTAATTCCGCTATTTATGCGCAGAGCGTAGCGGAGCGCATTCCCAATCGTCCCCACCTCCGGGGCTTTTTGCGCTCTGCCCAAAAATCCCGGCAAAAAACAGGCACACTTGCCATTGACGAACGCCGCCGCGCTGCTGTAAAATGAAAACAGAATGCCCCGTGCATCCGCACGGGAACGCCCTGCATTTTATGGGAGGAGTATTGCATGAAAAAGATAAAGCGTCTTGCGGCGGTTCTGCTGGCCGGTATCATGGCAATTGCGCTGCTTACCGCCTGCAGCGGCAGCGATGCCGGCAACCCGGAATTTGAGGCCAAGGTGGAAAGCGCCTATCTGGCTGCGCTGAATAAAAAGTTTGGTAAAGAGTTTGAAAACAACGCCGACATCAAGGCATTGGCTGTCAAGCAGATCACCGAGAACAGCAGCGCGGAAAGCCTGACCAATGAGACACTCTGGAAAACAGACGGAAACGAAAAAACCGTGGTACGGCAGGTGATGCTTTGCTGGGAGCTGAAAAGAGACACCGGAAAAAGAAGTTATGTGCCGTTTTTCTACGAGGCTGCAACCGCACAGAACATCAAGGTCAGCAGCAGCAATATACTGGCCTTGTTCAGAACTGTGAACAAAGGGCTTGGAAACGCAGAAGAAAACGGTAGAACACTGGAACTTACTGCGCTGGGCGTCGGCGCAAAGACCATCGGCGGCAAGACCTATGTTGCCATCGGCTATGAGCTGACCAGAACCGCTGCACAGTAATGACATCACACCCGCCCCGAGGAGCACCCCGCTCCCCGGGGATTTTTGTATCCAGCGGGCGCTCCCGAGGAAACTCCCCCAGTCATCTCGCTGCGCTCGATGACAGCCCCCTCTGAGATGGGGCCTTTGGCATAACGGTACAGTTTCCGGCTAAAGTGCAAAGTTCCCGGGCGCGCCAGAGGCTCCCTCCCCGAGGGAGCTGGCAAAGCCGTCAGGCTTTGACTGAGGGAGTTCGTCTCCAACCCCTCCCGTGAAAATGCGTTTGGAGCGCTCCGCAGAGCGCGACAAACGCGAAATATAAAATAATCTTTCCGCTGAATATGGCTAGAGCAAAGCGGAAGCCATTTTCAATCGTCCCGCCTTGCCCGGCGGGCTTTTTTTGCCCCTTTTTGTGACAAACCCCGCCCGCTGTGGTACAATAAAAGGGTATCGAACACACACAGAAAGGACGTTTCCATGCAGCTGTTTGAACTGGTCAGCCC
>CAKTUZ010000084.1 GCA_934621605.1 uncultured bacterium
CCCCAAAAGTTCTTTGGTATAAGTTTTGAAATCCTCTGGTAATTTTGTGCTTCTATCTGTTGTCATCTTGCCATTTTTTTCTTGTTAATTCAAAATCATTTGCAAATTTAAAAAATATTTTGTTTCTTTGCAACTAAAATCGCAAGATATGCGTCTAAGTAGAAGAAAAAATCAAAATAGTGGATAAAATAGTAAAAATATTCGATATGAAAAAAGAAATAATCGTTATGGCTTTGGCGATGAGCCTTGGTGTATTTCAGCAGTCATTGGCTTCTTCTGCACCTAAACATCGTTACACTCCAACTACTCAACAGGTAGATAAAAAAGTGGGCAGCAATTCTGAAAATGATGAAGGAATAGATGCATTTTCTGATACAACAAGTGTAGATACTTCGTCTGCGGTATCTGCTCATAATAATCCTGCTTCTTATACATCTAATCATCCTTCTCAGTTTAGTTTAGATAATTATGATGACCCATTTGATTTCTTAGGTACTGTATTTGGAAAAGGTGTACTCCTTTTTGTCATCATCCTACTGGGCCTGATTGGCTTGCTGACATTCTTAGCTCCTCTTATTGCCCTCTTTATGATTATTCGTTATTTATATAGGCGCAATCAGGATCGGATGAAGTTGTCGGCTATGGCTTTGGAAAAGGGTATTGAAATTCCGGAAAGCGCACGCCCTATAGATAAGCAAAGTAATGAATATCTGATAAAAAGAGGATTGAGAAATGCTTTCTTGGGTGCAGGCTTATGTGCTATGTTTGCTATATGGGGTGTTGATTTTCTGGCAGGTATTGGTGCTTTAGTACTTTTTTATGGTGCAGGACAGACTACCATTGGTTCTCTGCCTTCCATCAAACAATGGTGGTGCAATAGGAATAGTGGAAAAATTGGATGATTTTGCTCTTGTAGCTAAGGTGGTAATGTTTCATGACCGTAAGTCTTTTGACTTGTTGGTCAGGAAATACCAGTCGTCTATTCGTAGCTTTTTTCTTCGGCAAACTGTTGGAGATAAGCCATTGAGTGACGATTTGGCTCAAGATACATTTATCAAGGCCTATACCCATCTGGTGGGATTTAAGGGGAAGGCTAACTTTTCCACCTGGTTGTATCGTATAGCCTACAATGTCTGGTATGACTATGTGAGAAGTCACAAGATAACTCAAGATATCGACAGTCCAATAGTGGTTCATCAGCAAGCGCAAGCAAGCAGTGAAGGATTGAAATTGGATCTGGTAAGTGCCCTCAGAATACTGAGCGATAAAGAGCGTACATGCATCACGTTACAATTGATGGATGGAATGTCTATAGAAAAGATCGTAGAGATTACAGGACTTGCTTCTGGTACTGTCAAGTCACATCTCTCACGTGGTAAAATGAAACTTGCAAGTTACTTAAAACAAAATGGTTATGAAAGAAAATGAAGTAAAACCTACGATATCAGAGGAAATTCATCATCACCAGCAAGTTACTGCCGATGATGAGCAGATGTTGCAATCTTTTTTTGCAGATTGTTCTTTGGATATAGCTGACGATGGCTTTTCCGAACGTGTAATGTCTTCTCTTCCAGGAGAGGTTACTTATCATCGTTTGGAACGTATATGGAAAATAGCTTGTATTATGATAGGTATCAGTATAGTCCTTTACTGTCAGGTTTTGACGAATCTTCTGGATACCCTTTATATAATACGGATAGATGCGATGATGTTTTTTTCCAGAGCCGTATGCCGCTTGACGGAAGTATTGGGGGCTACCCATTATTTATTGATGATCGTATTAGGGATGATTACGATCTTTTGTGTATGGGGATATAATAAAATGATGGATGCTCGCATATAAAAAGTGAGCATCCATCATTTGGTTATAACGAGGCTTCTATGCATTCTTGATTGCAGTTAACTTCATTCTCAATCGCAGTTAGCTTCAATCTTATTCAAATATAAACATATCTTCCTCTTCTTTGGAAATCTCCTGCTTCTTAGGCTTAGGAGGATTTTTTAAGTTGCCTTTTTTATCAAATAAACCATAAGTCGTTCTGAGTACGATGAACTCTGTGCGGCGGTTCATTTGATTACATATTTCCTGATTTTCTTTATTCTGTTTCAGAATGAAATCCGTCGTCAGTTTATCGCCTTCCTTGAGCCATGGATATTTTGCAGCCACCTTTTTGCTGATAGTCTTAGGTTGCTCTTTACCATAACCCATTGGTGTTAGTCTGTCTTTGGCAATTCCGTGCTGGATCAGATAGTTGACTACTGATTGTGCTCTCTGTTGAGAAAGATGTTTATTATATTCAGCACTTCCTTTATAATCACAATGTGCACTAAGTTCGATGGTGACATTCGGATTTTCTTTCAATAAGTTTACCAGTTCATCCAATGCTTTTGTACTGTTGGCAGTAAGGGTAGCCTTGTCAAAATCATAGAAGATATTATCTATTAATACCGGTGCCGTGATGGAAGCCAATGGGAATTGTAAGGTATATTCCTTACTTTCCTTAGCAG
>CAKTUZ010000085.1 GCA_934621605.1 uncultured bacterium
TATATACATATTACACATAAAGGAAAGATGTTAAATATGGCAAGTAATAAAGAAGATAATAGGAAAATAGCAATATACTCTCGTAAATCAAAATATACTGGTAAAGGCGAGTCAATAGGAAACCAAGTAGAATTGTGTAAAAGCAAAGTAAGTGCTATCTTTGGAAATGTGGACTTTGAAAAAGACGTTGTAATATATGAGGACGAGGGCTACTCTGGGTATTATACAAAGAGACCTGCGTTTCAAGAAATGATGGAAGCAGTAAAAAACAAAGAAATCAAGTGCATTTTCTTTTATAAGTTAGACAGAATAAGCAGAAACGTAAAAGATTTTTGTGAAATCAAAGACCAACTGGAAAAATACGACGTCAATTTCTATTCTGCAAGTGAAAATTTAGAAAATATAACCCCAAGTGGTAGAGCAATGATAATGATGACCTCTGTGTTTGCTCAATTGGAACGTGATACTATCGCAGAAAGAATAAGGGACAATATGCTTGAACTTGCTAAAACTGGTAGATGGCTTGGTGGGACAACCCCTACTGGCTATAAATCGGAAGCAGTAGAAAGTATTAACATTGATGGTAAAAAGAAAAAATTGTATAAATTAACACCAATTAACGAAGAAATCAAAATCGTTCAATTGATATACAGAAAGTTTTTAGAATTAAAATCTCAAACCAAACTTGAAACATATATGATACAGAACAATATTAAAACAAGAAACGGAATAAACTTTTCAAGATGGGGGCTAAAAAACATACTAACAAACCCCGTGTATTGTATTGCTGATAGTGATATGTATAACTATTTATTAAGCAAAGGTGTTGAAATATATAGCGAAATTGAAAATTTTGATGGCTCTTATGGTGTTATGGCTTATAACAAGACAGAACAACAACCAAACAAAGCAAAAAAAGATAGAGATATTACAGAGTGGATTGTAAGTATTGGAAAACACAAAGGGGCTATAACTGGTGCGGACTGGGTACAAGTGCAAGAGTTATTAGTTCAAAATGAAGATAAGAGATACAGAAAACCAACAAAAAACAATTCTCTACTCTCTGGACTTATTCGTTGTTCGCATTGTGGCTCATATATGAGACCAAAATTAAAAAGTAATCGTACCCCAGATGGTGCAATAAGATTTGACTATATGTGCGAACTAAAAGAAAAATCAAGACAACAGAATTGCCAATGTAAAAATGTAAATGGAAACGAAGCGGACAGATTAGTTTTAGACGCAGTAAAAGAACTAATTGCCCCAAATTCTACATTTAGAAAAAAACTTTCTGCACTTGCAAAAAATAAGTTTGATGGTGCAAGTAAAGATAATGTTGAGTTAAAAACTCTTGAAAGTACATTGAAAAAGAACGAACAAGCAATAAGCAATTTGCTTGATAGAATAAAATTTATAGATGTGTCGCTCATAGAGGACATAACAAAGGAAATTAAAAGACTGAAAGCAGACAACACAGAAATAGAAAGACGTATTGCGGAACTAAAAAGTATATCTACCGACAACGTAAATCTACAAGACCAAGCAGAAATTGTATTGAATATCATAGATACATACTTTTCTACATTTGATACGTTGGACTTAATTACAAAAAGAAACTTATTAAGAGTTATAATTTCAAATATACAATGTGATGGCGAGAATTTAGAAATAAACTTAATCGGTGTTCGTGAAAATTCTGTGCGTGATAACGTTCCACTATGTGAGAATAGCAAACGAAATATTAATGCACCTTAGAAGTATTAAAAAGCTTGGAGCTGAGGTATATTTAGATGACCCTATTGGAAAAGACAAAGACGACAACACAGTTACTCTTCAGGAAGTTTTAGAAAATAATGATAAAAATATAGAAGATGAAATAGATACAAAATTTAAAATAAAAGCAATGTATAAAAAAATGAAAGAAATATTAAAACTACGTGAGAAAACAATTTTAGAATTACGCTTTGGCTTAGATGGAAAAAAGCCAAAAACTCAAAATCAAATTGCTGAAATGATGGGAATTTCTCGCTCATATGTTTCGAGAATAGAAACAAAAGCAATTCATAAATTATCTCAAGAAATTAAAGATGAATATTAATTTTAACCTTGAATATATTTAAAGTATGAAAAGTTTAAATTTTATTAAAGATGTTTTTAAAGGAATATGTATTGGTTCAGGCGCAATACTTCCAGGTATTAGCAGTGGTGTTTTTTGTGTTATTTTAGGTATATACGACAAACTCGTAAACAGTGTTCTAAATCTTTTTAAAGATTTTAAAAAGAACTTTTTGTATTTGCTTCCATTTGGAATAGGTGCATTTATAGGAATAGTTCTTTTTGGCAATATCCTAAAGTTTTTATTCTCATCATATCCTATGCAAACTAAATATTCATTTATAGGATTAATCTTAGGCAGTATTCCTCTTATGATTAAAGATGTGCATAAAAACAGAGTTTTCAAGAAAAAATATGTTTTATATACAATAATTG
>CAKTUZ010000086.1 GCA_934621605.1 uncultured bacterium
TTCTGGCTTCTACTGATATGTCGGCAGTAGTAGATGAAATTGCCGAAAAAAAGTAATCTATTTTATATATGCCATCGTTTTGAATTTTAAGTGCATTTGTAAATGAAGTATCAACGTTTTTATTTTGTGATGTTTTACCTAGTTCAACTTGATTTGGTACATTAGGAGTCAAAGAATAAGAATTTCCATTATCCTCATAGATGCTTGCATAAGCGTCTAGTAAAGCAACTCCACTTGGACCTTGTGGTCCGATGGATCCCATTTCTCCTCGTGGACCAGCATCTCCTTTTTCGCCTTTAGGAATTAAAAAAGTTAAATTATGAGTAGTACCATCAAAGTTATCTTTTACATCAGCTTTTTTATCTGATTCTATTGTTTCTGTATTTTTTACAACAATTTTTTCACTCTTCCCATCTTCACCCTTTGGTCCTCGCTCTCCAGGTTCTCCTTTTTCTCCTTGTATACCTTTTTCACCATCAGCACCATCAAATCCCTGCGGTATATAAAAGTCTAAAGTGTGAACATTATTAATCTTGGTATCCACTACTTTTGCTCTTGCATTAGCATCTAAAGTTTGTGTTTCCCCCACAATAATTTTATCTCCAGAAATACCATCTGTACCCCTAGGTATTTTAAAATTCAAGATGACATTTGTGTTTGTTCCTACATTTTCAACCATAGCTTCCGTATTAGGTTCTCCTGTTATTGTATTTCCTATTTCAATGGTAGCAGCACCATCTTCACCCTTTGGTCCTCGCTCTCCGGGTTCTCCTTTTTCTCCTTTGGGACCTTGAATATAATAATACTTACATCTTCTATTTTCTTCCTCTATCTTTTTTTTTATTTTTTCATAACTATTACAATTACAATTATTCATTAGTGTTTTCCCTCCCGTTAAACTATAAAAGAATATTTCATAATTCCTTTACTATAATTTATGTAATACATATAAAATTGAATAAACCTTTATAATAGAAACTAAAAATAATAGTATGCCTTTTTATTATTTGTTTTTATAGTTATTTTGTGTATTACTTCTAAGTTTATTTTATGCCTAAATAATCAATAATAATTGTTAATAATGAATTGGCAAAATATGAAGAAGACATAATATTTTCTAAATCTGGTGCTTTTAGAAAAATATTATTGCTTCCCAAATTTGTAAGTTCATATAAATTATCTGTATTGGTTACCGCTACGATACCTTGGCTGACAATCTGTGTTCCTGTTTCAGCATTTACCCATTTGCTTGCTCCTACATAAATTAAATCTGTATCTTTTTGCTTAAATCCCAAAGTTATAAAATCAGTATCCGGATTAAACATATCGTCTTCTTTTTTTATTGTCGCTGATACGACAAAAGTTATTTTATAGTACCCAGGGACATTGAATTTAATGGTATTATCTTTATTTAAAGTTACTAAATCAGTAACATCCAATTCTTTTCTTGTTATTGGTAGATTAGTTTCTTTCGCTACTTCTTTTCCTGCCCCTGCTTCATCATTAAAGGTAACTAAATATGCTGAACGTAGCACTGTAAAACTATCCTTTCCTTTTTCCCCTTGTGGCCCTCTATCTCCTTTTGGTCCGGCTGGACCAGGAATACCTATATATGTTATGTTATATGGCTTTGTCTTTTTCCTATAACAATCATCATTTTTTTCTATCATATTCTTCTTCCTTTCTATTATATTCTATGAAACTTTACACTTGCTATGGAGGACAAAAAAATATTTTTAGACTTTTTAATGTTTTTTTTAGCATATGATGTTATACTTTTTTTAGAATAGGAGGAGTTTAATTGAATAAAAAAGTGTTGTTTATTATTATAACCCTGTACTGTGTAGGTTTTGCGTTTTTACTTATTTATGCTTTTTTCTTTATATTATCCTATTTTTCAATTCCTAAAATTGAACTTGTTGGAGAAAAAACAATTGAACTAAATATAGGAGAATCATATATAGAAAAAGGTGCTAAAGCATATGAAAATAATGAAGATATTTCTTCAAAAATTAAAATAATTGGTAATGTTGATACTTCTAAAGTTGGTAAATACGAGGTAATTTACACTATTTCTAATAGAAATAATAAAGCTAAAAGAAGTGTTAAAAGAAATATAATTGTAGTTGATAATGTTCCTCCAGTTATAAAACTTAATGGGGAAGAAAAAATTACTATTTATATAGGTTCTAATTTTAAAGATCCAGGTGCTAGTGCTATTGATAATGTTGATGGCGATATTTCTTCAGAAATAGTAACTACTGGTAATGTTGATTTTTCTACAGCCGGTCAATATAAACTTGTTTATTCAGTAAGTGATAGAAAAGGAAATGTTGCTGCAACTGAAAGAATAGTAGAAGTAAAGGAAAGTAAACATCTTTATAAAGGACAAACTACCTATGTTCTTGTTTCTATAAACGAACAAAAATTATGGTTCTATTATAACGATGAGTTAATTATTGCAAGTAATATCGTTACTGGGAGCAAAGG
>CAKTUZ010000087.1 GCA_934621605.1 uncultured bacterium
TTGTTGGAGATGGCTCTGAGCGTGCAAAATTGGAAGCGTTGATTGCTGAGAGCGACCTGAAAGATCATGTGATTCTGGAAGGAAGCAAGTCTAACCCTTATCCCTATATAAAGTACGCAGACCTGTTTGTTCACCCATCTTATGTGGAATCGCAGGGCCTGACGGTATTGGAAGCGATGGCACTCGGTATTCCGTGCGTGGTGACGAAATCTCGCGGCCCATGCGAATTCATCAAGGATGGTGTCAACGGCCTGCTGACAGAGCAATCTCCAGAGTCATTGACGGAAAAAGTACTGACGATTCTGGATGATAAGGAACTATATCAGCACATTAAGGAGAATACAAAGTGCCCTGAACAGTTCAGCCCAGAGCAAGTTATAAATCAGATTGAAACTATGATAAATGGAGAAAAATAACGATGAATTTTGGGGAACGAGTTCTTATCAAATTACATTTGAAAAAGCCTATTGACTATAACAGCATTGAGTACCTACGGTCTCGCGGTGTTGAAATCGGGGAAAACGTTCAATTGTTCAACACAAATATTGATTTTTGTCATGGATTTCTTGTTTCTATCGGCAACAATGTGACATTAACCGGTGTTACGGTGCTGGCACATGATGCCAGCACACAAATTCCCCTCGGTGTCAGCAAAGTTGGCAGAGTGAAAATTGGCAATAACGTCTTTGTGGGGCGAGGCTCAATTATATTACCCGGTGTAAGCATTGGGGATAATTGCGTGATTGGCGCGGGTTCAGTTGTATCCAACAGTATCCCTTCTAATTCTGTTGCTGTGGGTAACCCAGCCCGTGTTGTGAGTAGCTATGAGGAGTTTGTAGAAAAGCATAGACGCCAAATGAAAAGTTGCCCCGTTTTCCCAACCTTGTGGTCAGGGAAATCTGAAGAAGAAAAAGCTGAGATGAAAGCGAAACTGGAAAAAAGTATTGGGTACGATAAGTGAGCAAAAACATGAATGTTTTATTTTATGGTAATGGCGGTGCCGGCAATCATGGTTGCGAGGCGATTGTTCGTGGTACTGTACAGATTCTCGGAGAAGTAACATATACCATCATATCTGAAAATGTCGCAGAGGACATTCAGTATGGACTTGACAGTATTTCAAAAATTGTTCCAGCAAAGGCGAACAGAAGTCGGGATTTTTCTTTTTTGAAAGCCTATATAAAACTAAAGCTGACTGGTAACTATACAGATATGGATGGCTGGCACTATCTTCCTGTGATTCGAGAACTGCACAATTGCGCTGGTGTGGCATTGTCTGTTGGCGGAGACAACTATTGCTATGGGAATACAGCAATTTATGGCTATCTGAACGCAGCATACCAAAAAAATCATATTAAAACTGTTTTGTGGGGCTGCTCCATTGAACCTCATGTAGTAAAAGAACCTTCAGTAGCAGAAGATTTGCGTCGTTATGCCTTGGTTGCAGCCAGAGAGAGCATTACTTATGAAGCGGTCAAAGCGGTGGGGGCCAATGTTGTGCAAATGCCTGACCCTGCATTCCATATGCAGCCTGAGACATGCGACACAGATGAGCGCTTTCTAAAAAGCGATGTTGTCGGCATCAATATCAGCCCATATATCATTGTCAGCGAAGGACATCACGGTGCAGCCTATGCAAACTACAAAGCTCTCATCCAACATATCTTGGACAACACGGATGCAACCATTGCCCTGATCCCACATGTCGTTTGGGCCAACAATGACGACCGTATTCCGCTCAAGCAGCTGTACGATGATTTTGGCCAAAACCAGCGGCTGATTTTGGTAGACGATCATACCGCGCCGGAACTGAAATATATCATTTCGAAGTGCAGCTTCTTCGTTGGTGCCCGAACTCACGCGACCATCGCTGCGTATTCTACCGGCGTTCCGACACTGGTGGTGGGCTACTCCGTCAAAGCGCGCGGCATTGCTCGGGATTTATTCGGGACGGAGGATGGCTACGTTCTGCCGGTGCAGCAGCTCAAGGAGAGCGATGAGCTGACCCAAGCATTCGTTCGCCTGTATGAAAAGCGCGATGCCATCCGGGCGCACCTCAATGAGACGCTTCCCGGCTATATCGCCCGAGCCGACGAGGCTCGCAAGGCATTGGAGGAACTTGTAAACGCATGAAACGCGATGAGATCAAGGCAGGTGCGCTGCTGTCCTATCTGAACCTGCTGATCGGCAATCTGATTCCATTCATTTATACGCCCATCATGCTCCGTATGCTGGGGCAGGCGGAGTATGGCATTTACGGGATTGCACAGTCGGTTATGGGATATATCGGCCTGCTGAATTTCGGCATCGGCGGCTCGATCATCCGCTACCTTGCCAAATACCGCGCAGAGGGAGATTTGGACGGAGAACAGCGCGTTTTTGGCCTGTTCATCAAGATATACTCAGTAATCGGCGCTGCAATTCTACTGGTCGGCACATTTTGCTC
>CAKTUZ010000088.1 GCA_934621605.1 uncultured bacterium
TAGTATTGATTGATATTGGTAAGAATGTGATCCATATCTTCCTGGCTGTCGAATTTCAGAAAGATGATGCCCAACGCTTTGGAAGCGTTGTCGAAAAACTCGACACGATCGCCTGGCTTTTTGTACAGGCACTTTCGAACGATCCTCTGCTCGATTTCTTCGGCAAAATGGATATCCTCATAAACGCCATTTCGATCTGCATGCAGATTGTGCGTGGCGTAATACTTCGTTCCTTCTCTCGCCAGAACCTCGACAGGTTCACCCATTGCCGCACGCACAGCCAACTCCACCAGATCTACGTGGAAAATCATGCCCAGCAGATCGGGAATCATGTTTCCGCCGGCGCGCGGGCCGATATCGATGGGCCAAACCCGGCCGCTTTGGTCGACGACGACTTCTACGTTTACCGACCCGAATCTCAGGCCCAGTTCGTCCACAATCTTCTGAAGGGTTGCATGAATCGCCATTTCGTCCTCTCCGTCCAGAAGCAGCGGATAGCTTTTTCCCACCGGGACAAGCGGGTTGACATGAACGTCTCTGTGACAGTTCAGCAATCCCCAAAGAACAACCTTCCCATCGACGATGAATATATCACCGCCCACAAGGTACTTGTGTTTTTTTTCGATGAATTCCTCTACAATTATGCGATGGGATCGTGAAAAGGCAAAGGCAAAATCCAGCGCGTCGCTCAGGCCCTCCCAGGAGCGCAGCACAGTCGCGCCCTTTGAGCCGGAGGAATCGACGGGCTTCACGATCACCGGAAGCTCAAAGCCCGAAGGATTTACGTTTTTATCCGAATAACCCCTTGCCGTCGGAGCGTTCAAGCCATTCTCCCTCAAGAATGCGCGGAACCGGTCTTTGTTGCAGAGAATTTCTACCGACGCATACGGATTCCCCGGCAGGCCCAGCTTTTCTGCGACATACGCCGCCGTAGGTGCGGCGGGATCCGAGGCATAGGCCAGCACGCCGTCGACCTTTTCCTTCCGTGCTACTTCAAGAACAGCCTCCTTATCCGTCGTGCTGACCAGATAGAACTTATCCGCCGTATACTGCCCGGGATTGTCCGTCAAAAAATCGCACAGAACGGTATAATAACCAAGTCTCTTTGCCGTCTCAATGGCGACCACCTGCTGTGCAGAGCCACCCAATAGAAGTAATTTCTTCATTTCCGCCGTCTTCACTTTCGTATCAGCTTTTTCAATGTTGGGCGAACCACACTCATTAAATATTCGAAGGAATCCAGATGTACCGCGGCAGAAGCGCCGATGTAAATCACTGCCCCCAACGGGATCTGAATCAGTAACGTTGCAACTACTGACAAATGAAAAAGTTCAATCAGCTTTATGCAGCAGCCCATCAGCAATGCCAGTGCAATGCTTGGAAAAATGTCCTTCATCTGCTCGAGGTAAGCGTAGTTCAACAACTTGCGGTTCGGCCATGAATTGATAATCATATTGATTACAGTGCTGACAAGCAGGCTATACGCCATCACCATAACGCCGAACCACATGGTGGAGACCAGCAGCGCTATACCCACTAGCTTTTTTGCGATCTCCAGCTTCAAAAACAGATCGCTCCGTCCCATTGCCTTGATCGCATTCAGATTCGCCGTGTGAATAGGGTAAAACATGTACGTAATGCAGAAAATCTGAAGAAAGGGCACGCACGGCAGCCACTTGTCCGTTAGGACCAACCGGACGATTGGCTCGGCACAGAACGCGAGCCCCATCATTAATGGTGCCATAAGATAGGCGCTCGTTTTGATTGCCTTTCGCGTCATGGATTTGACACTTGCGGCATCATCCTGTACATTTGCCAAGGTTGGAAGTAAAACGCTGTCTATCGACGTATTGATATTCAAAACAATGACGTTTGGAAATTTTTTCCCCTGATCATAATAGGCCAGATCTGATGAGGAGTACATTTTTCCAATAATCAGGCTGCGGATATTGCCATAAACCGTATCCAGTAAAGAGGATGCCAACATCTTCCAGCCAAAAGAAAGCAAGCCCTTCAACCGAATCCACGAAAACGCCTTTTTAGGTCGCCATTTAACCGACAGCCACAGAATCAGTGTGTCGATCGTGGTATTTGACAGTTGCTGTGCAACAATTGCCCAAACCCCAAAGCCCGCATACGCCAGTCCAATGCCCAGAAACGCCGAAAAAATCGTTCCACCAAGCGTCGCATAGAAAAAACGTTTGAACAGCATATTTCTGGAGACATAGGACTGCTGAATTCCCTTGACGCCAGAAATTACGATGGTCAGACTGATCACACGAACAATTGAGGTTAGCGATGCATCATTGTAAAATGCCGCAATGCACGGAGC
>CAKTUZ010000089.1 GCA_934621605.1 uncultured bacterium
TTTGAAGTTTTCATCTTTGCTCCATATAATGAATGGTACTTTTCTATTTTGTTCATACCAATAATAATCAACATCTTTATAGTTAGGATCATCTTCGCTTAGAGCACTATTTGTTTCTGGATTATAGTTATACATTAGGTTCCATTCTGATTTAGAAATTCTAGCATCATGGTCACCATATATTACAACTACCGTATTATCAAGCAATCCTTCTTTGTCAAGAAGTTCTATTAATAATCCAATTTGTTGATCAGCATAATGTACTGATTTCATATAATTTCCTAGTTTTGTTCCTTCTAGATAATCATATTTTACTCCATCAATTGTTTTAGAAACATCATATTCACCATAAGATTCAATTTCATCAAAAGGTGTATGGTTACTTAGAGTTATTATTGTTCCATAAAAGTTTTCATGTTCACTTGCTATTTTCTTTATTTTTTCAACTGATTGAGTAATGAATGATCTATCGGATAATCCAAATCCTATCTGCTCATCTATATTATACGATGATTTTTCATAAAAGTCATCATATCCTAAAGCTTTATACATTATATTTCTGTTCCAGAAATCTCCGGTATTGGCATGCATACTAAATGTGTAATAACCTTTTTCTTTTAAGGCTTTATATATTGTGTTATATGTTCCATCAGAATAATTGATAAATACAGTTCCACTACTTACAGGAAGAAGTGATGTTGCATAAGTGAATTCTGTATCGCTCGAAGTACCAAAACTTACTTGTGAATAGAAATTACTAAAATATAATCCTTCACTTGATAATCTTTTTAAATTAGGTGCTACATCTACTCCATTAAATGATAATGATAAGTTTATATTTTGCATACTCTCAGCATGGACCGCTATAACATTTTTTCCTTTAAAAATATCTGAATATTCATTTTTTACTTTAGTATTATTTCTTTCAGTATAGAAATCATTTACTTTTTTAGTTGCTTTATCTGCCCCAAATAAACTTGCCATTCTTGGTTCAATACTTTTTATTACATCATTTGCTTGATATAGATATACACCAAATCTTGATACTAAGTATTCCCTGTTCCATTGATTGTAGAATCTTGAATAATCAATTGGTTTTAGCGAGAATAGAAATATGCTTACTAACAATAAAATCCATAAATATATAGTTTTTATTACTCTTTTTTCACGTTTTAATATTGGTTTATCAGCTTTTTTGAGTTTATGTTGTACAATTGCCATAAAAATAGGAAACCATAACATAACAAAATATTTTACTTTTAATAAATCCCCTAATACATTTGCTCCACCTGTTTCAGTATTTGTAAGAGCAAATGATATGAATGTTACTGATATAAATGAATCATAATATGAGTAGTAAACCACATTTGCAATACATAAAATAGTTGTTAAAACAATTAGAAACCATAAATATATTTTTCTATACTTTGGTTTTATAAGGTAATAGAATGATACAAAGAATAAAGAAACTGTTATATCAGCAATAAGTGCAGAAAAACTAAAGAAATTTTTTAATGTTAAAATTCTTAATAGAATACCATTAATAGTTGTACCTATTACATATAAAATAGGTAGTTTTTCTCTTAATATTATTTCTTTTGTTAAAATAATAAAGTTAGACAATTTTTTCTTTATTTTTGACGTCATCGTTAGTAGTTTTTGTTTCACTATTATCACTTCCTATTTCTTTTTCCTTATCTTCATATAAATTTACATTTATCGCTATTCCTACAACGAATAAGAACGCTAATAAATATACCCACAATAGTAATACTAATACGTTTGCAAAGTTTCCATATAATAAATTATACTTTGCTACTTTTGTTATGTAAAATGAGAAACACTCTGTTGCAAGCATCCAGCTTAGAGTTGTAAACATTGCTCCAAATGTTGTATTTCTACTTTTTATATCTTTATCTGGAGCCATTGTATATAAAAGTTTAACATTGATATAAATTACAAAGAACGATGTAACTATTTTAATTATTTCATATAAGAATGCATATTGTGTAAGTCCTTGGAAGAATGAAAAGTTTTTTATAAGTAGTTTTATCAATGAATCACCAAATACTGGTATTATAACTATGAATAATATAAGTACCACCATAATCATAGTCATGATCATTGACTTAATCTTTGTTTCTAAGTATCCTCTTTGCTTTATTCCATATAATGTATCTGATGCTGCTATTATTGCCGCTGGTCCTTTTGAACCTAGTAATATGTAAAAGAATAACAACAGCAATAAATTATTATATGATGTTGCACTTTCTCTAAGGCTATTTATTATGCTCATG
>CAKTUZ010000090.1 GCA_934621605.1 uncultured bacterium
GCCTGGTATTATGTACAGAATGGTGTACTTTTAAAGAACAGATCTGCACAGATTGGCGGTCAGTGGTACTCGTTTGATGAGAATGGAAAAATGGTAACACAGGGCGCAAACGTGAATCCAGATGGAAGTCTTCGAGTAAATACCTGGGGATATGATGGAACCTATTGGTATTATTACGGATCAGATGGTATGCCGTATTCGGATGGCTTTTATGAAATCGAAGGAGCAACCTATTATTTTACGTCTGGTCGATTGGCAACATCACAGATGTGTAAAGATAGCGAAAGAACCTATTTTGCAGATGCAAATGGTAAGTTAATGCAGACATCGCAGAATGGTTGGATTTTGACCGGAGGCAACTATTATTATATTGAAAATGGTGATATGGTAAACAGTAAAGTTTGCAAGATTCAGAATGCCTGGTATGCATTTGACTGGTATGGAAAAATGTATGCGGATGGCGAGTATTCAATTTGGAATGATGAAATCTTTCGTGCAAAATCGGATGGAAGTCTGTATGTGTCGCAGTGGTATCAGGCAGATACAGGAGAATGGTACTATTATGGTGAGGATGCATTAGCAGTATCTGGACTGGCATCGGTGAATGGAAAAACATATGTGTTTGGCAGTGATCATACGCTTGGCAAAAATGGTGCCGTACGTGTCAATGCGGCGTATTATCTGGCAAATGAGAATGGCGAGTGGGTACGTACTCCAGGTTGGAATCTGGTGGGTGGAAACTGGTACTATGTGCGAAGCGATGGCAGTCTCTACACAGGTATTTTAAGCAATAGCGGACACCAGTATTACATGGAACCGTCTATGGCAACCGAGGTGGAAATCAAAAATGTCAATGGCACGCTGTATCAAATTGATGCCAACGGATATCTGTCGGTGGCATCCGATGGCTTCCATTACAGAAATGGCGCGAATGAGTTGTGTTATGTATCTGGTGGAAAATCAATCGAAACTGGATGGCAAAACATCGGCGGAAGTTGGTATTATTTTACATTAGATAAGGCGGATGGTTTCGTGTTAGCAGCACAGAGCGGTACTTACCAGATTGATGGAAAATGGTACTATTTCGACGATGAGGGAAAGAGAGTATCAAACGGCTGGGCAGTTGACAAGGAAGGAACCTGGTATTATGCGTCAGCGTCTGGTGAACTTATGACTGGTGACGCCGAGATAAATGGTGTGCCGTATCATTTTAAGAATTCTGGAGAGTTGCGTTCTGGCGTGATAATTGAGAATAGCATCTGCAAACTATATAGCAAAGACGGCGCACTTTTGGCAAACGGAACTTCACAGGGTTGGAATCTGCTTGGTGGAGACTATTATTACATGAAGGATGGTGTGCTGTTAAAGAATGGCAGCTTCTGTCTGGAGGATGGAAAGTGGTATCTCTTTGATGCGGATGGAAAAATGCTGACTAATGTAGAAGCAGATGAACGCTGGTATGGTGCATCTGGAGCAGCACTGACTGGATGGTTTAAACAAAATGGAAATTGGTACTATGGAAATTCATTTGATGCTATTATATACAAGGGACTTCATCGGATCAATGGTGCAGAGTATTATTTTGATAAGAATGGTGTGATGCAGACAGGAGGCGCTGTGATGAATGGAACAGCTCTTGTGATTGATGCGTCTGGTGTTGTAACAGGAAAATATTACGTGGAAGATGGATGGAGCAGCCATGGAACGGAATGGTACTATTATCAAAATGGTGTTGCTTATACCGGATGGGTCGGCGCATATTATGTAAGCAATGGCCAGATGCAGCGCAATCAGATGGTACGAACAGAAAACAATACCTATTATTATGTGGGCGAGGATGGCGCTTATCAGACAAATGCCTGGGTAAACGATGGAAAGAGCTATGCAAAGGCAAATGGATTATTGGCACAGAATGAATGGCTGAAAATTGATGGAAAGCTCTACTATTTTGAAAATTGGTATCCAGAAATAGGCGAGTATGAGTCAACTAATTCAGATGAACAAACTGGCGTGTATCAGGAAGATGGTTCGTTCCTTTCGGCAAAAGAATATGCGAAAGGATGGGTATTTATTGACGGACACTGGTATTATAAGGAAAGCGAGAATTTTGTGCAGAACCGGTCAAAGAAAATAAATGGTGTTTGGTATCAGTTTGATGCATATGGAAAGATGATGGAGAACTGATGGGAAAAATTGTTATCGAAGTGTGCAGAAAGGGCTGTGCGAAAGCATGGCTCTTTTTGCGTAAGTGTGACAAAAAATGGAAACAAAAGTGTGACA
>CAKTUZ010000091.1 GCA_934621605.1 uncultured bacterium
CAATCAAACGGCAAATTGGCAGATAGCGCACGGTTTATAGGTATAGAGCTCCAGCCAGCCTGTGCGGACATGGCGGCGAGGAGCGTGAGCCTCAATGGGCTTGACTGTTTAGTACGAATAGATAACGGAGATATAAAGGAGGTCTCTTGTAACTACAAGAAGGCCTCCTTTGACATAGTGACCTCAAATCCGCCATACATAAAGGGCAGTCACGGTCTGGAGAATCCGGATGCTCCGAAGAACATAGCGAGACATGAGGTACATGTGACATTGGATCAGGTGGTGGCGGCGGCAGAGTATGCGCTTAAACCCGGCGGAAGCTTTTATATGATACACAAGCCGTTCAGGCTGGCTGAGATATTTGAATGTCTGCATGAGCACAGGCTTGAGCCGAAGAGGATGCAGCTCGTGCATCCGTACATAGACAAGGAGCCGAACATGGTCATAGTGGAGGCTGTGAAGGGTGGCAATGCCATGATCAAGATCGATCCACCTATGATAGTATACAAAGCTCCAGGAGTTTATACGGAGCAGCTGCTGGAGACGTATGAAGGCAGTGCGAAGAGATAAGAGGCAGCATAAGATATCTATGATTTTTAATACTCAGATGTTAAGCAGAAGAGAGGATATATATGGCAGGAAAGTTATACCTGGTGGCGACACCTATAGGCAATCTTGAGGATATGACATACAGGGCCGTCAGGGTTCTTGAAGAGGTGGATGTGATAGCGGCGGAGGATACCAGGAACAGTATCAAGCTGCTCAATCACTTTGAGATCAAGACACCGATGACAAGCTATCATGAATACAACAAATATGACAAGGCTAAGGTTCTCGTTGAGAAGATGCAGCAGGGACAGAACGTGGCAGTCATAACAGATGCGGGAACTCCGGGTATATCCGATCCTGGAGAGGAGCTTGTGAGACAGGCTCTTGATGCCGGACTTGAGGTTACTCCTGTTCCGGGAGCGTGTGCATGCATATCTGCGCTTATCAGCTCTGGACTTTCGACCAGAAGATTCGCATTTGAGGCGTTTCTTCCATATGACAAGAAGGACAGGGCGAGGGTTCTCGAGGAGATGAAGCGCGAGACGAGGACCATGGTGATGTATGAGGCACCACACAAGCTGAAGAAGACTTTGGCGGAACTTATGGAGACTCTCGGTGACAGGCATATAACACTTGCCAGAGAGATCACCAAGAAACATGAGACGATAGAACCAATGATGCTCTCACAGGCTATAGCCCGCTACGAGGAGGAAGATCCAAGAGGAGAATTCGTCATAGTGATAGAGGGACTTGATGTGAAGAAGCTTGAGGAGGAGAAGAAGAGTTCGTTTGAGGCTATGTCCGTGGAGGAACATGTCCAGATGTACGTTGACCAGGGCATGTCCAAGAAAGATGCGATCAAGCAGGCGGCTGTTGACCGCGGAGTCCCTAAGAGGGATGTGTATAATGCGGTGATGAAATAACCTGATGAAAATAAAGAGAGGCATAGATATAGGTATATATATCTATGCCTCTCTCTATTAATTTGCAAAGGATAATTCCTGCTTGTAAATACGCGATGCGTATGATATTATATACACAATGCGTATAAACACATGATTTAAAAATAATAGAGGTATGATGTAAATGAATAGTAAGGATTATTTAATACGATTGAGAGAAAGCACTGGTATGACAAGAGCTGGATTTTGCGAATATTTTGAGATACCTTATAGAACGCTTCAAGACTGGGAACTTGGGAATCGTAAGATGCCAGACTATCTTCTTCGTCTGATGACATATAAAATCAAGATGGAACAGGGGGTGAAAGAAGGGAGAGTAATAATTAAAGAGGACGTAGATTGAAAAGATAAAATATGAATGACTTGAAAACAATTGATAAAGCCGCTATACTTCAACTATGAAAGGCGGTGGAAAGGATGGAAGAAATGCAAAATCAGGAATTATGTATTCTGCTTGACAGTATCCTCGCACTACTTGAGACGAATAATGAGGATAAAGCAAAAGAAATCATAAGAAACGCAATAAAGAGAATTGATAAGGGCTCAACATCGAGCTCAAAGGATGAATAGTTTGAAGAAAGATTAGAAAAGACTGGTAAATTGACGTATGCAAAAATTCAATTTTCCAGTCTTTTTCTACGATTGTGCATCGTTACTGGATTTGGAAACGTTGCGCAGGTATATAACGATTGTCTGATTATATTTGTACAACAAATGGCTAGTTTATATACACCCTCGGAACCCTCACCGATATGTTG
>CAKTUZ010000092.1 GCA_934621605.1 uncultured bacterium
AGCTAATCTCTTCATTATTTTTAAATCATCACTAAATTCTTCATAACCAGAAGGAACAATATTTTTTTCTAAGATTTGATTAACACAGTTATAAGTCATTTGTTTTCTAGATTTTATAACACTCTTAAAAATATCAAAATCTTTTATATCACCCTTATTATCAATTTCCATTACACAAGACATTGCAAGTCTATCAACACCAGGATTTAAAGAACAAATTCCATTTGATAAAGAAGGGTCATACATTGGATTAACAACTCCTGGCATATAATAACTAGTTCCTCTTATATATGCATCTTCATCAATCGCGGAATTAGGCTTTACATAAAATGAAACATCCGCAATATGAACACCAAGTAAATAATTACCATTTTCGAGTTCTTTAATACTAACAGCATCATCTATGTCTTTTGTATCATCACCATCTATAGTAAATATAACTTCATCTCTTAAATCATGATTCTTCCTTTTTTCTATTTCTTCTAAAGATACCGAAGATGGAACATTCTTTAATTCTTCAAGAGTTTTATCACTAAATTCAAAAGGAACACCATATTGATACAATATTTCTTTTTCATCCATTCTAGGAGCATTTTTATGTCCAATAACCCTATCTAATATTGCATGAAAATATCTACCACTTTTAGTTTTATCAATCTTTATACCAATTATCATTCCATCTACAATTGACCCATCAATATCAATTGCATACTTATCTTTTCCGACTACTGCATATCTCTTACCCTTTATAGTAACAACTTCTGCTAATAAACCTTTTCTTTCTATTATTTTAGTAACAGATCCATTATATGTATTAAAATCAGTAATTTTAACTAATACCTTATCACCATTCATTGCATTACAAGTATTACCATTAACAATATGTATATCACCAGATAAAGTTTCAACCAACATATTTCCATTTCTTAAAACCCTAAAAGTTCCTTCTTTAAATGGATTTAAAGTATATAAAAACTTATTAGAATTAACACAATATATTAACTTTTCTTCTTGAAGTTCTTTAATGAGGTCAAGTAACTCATCAATAGAAATGTCATTAACTCCTATTTTTTTATGTATATCAGAAACAGATAAAGCACTATTTCTATTTAATTCTAATATCTTAAGTATATTTTCTTTCATAAGTATCACCTATAAATATTTTAACAGATAAATACAAAAATAAAAAGAGCCAACGCTCTTACATAAATGAAATAACAACACAAATAACAAAGAATAGAACTCCAAGAACTAAAGTACATCTACTTATAACAAGTTCACTACCTCTTTCTTTTCTATTCTTAAATAAATCACTACTACCACCAGTTATTATTTGAGAAGCTCCTTCTGCCTTAGAACTTTGAAGTAGTACAATAGTAATTAATAATATACAAATAACCATTAATGCGATTTCCATAACTTCCTCCTTAAAACAATAAATATTTTAGCACAACAAATATAATAAATCAAACCCCTATTTTATTATATTTTTTATTTAAATAATCTTTATCATATTCATAATCATTTTTTCTCAAGATATCTTTATCTTTCATTTTCAAATAATTTTCTAAACCTTTTCCTAAAATCAAAACAGCATCACCAGGATTAGCCATATCAAGTGCTTTTTTTATTGCCATGTCTCTATTTTGTTCCAGTTCATAGTTCTTATAATCTTTTACATTTTGAACCATTGAATCAAGTAAATATGTTGGATCTTCACTCCATGGATCATCCAAAGTAAATATACTATAATCAACATTATTAACACAATAATCTGCTGTTTCAACTCTTCTTCCAATATCACGTGCTCCTGCTGCACCAACAACTACTATAACTCTATTTTTATTAAACGTTTTAACATAAGTAACTAAATTCTTAATAGCATTAGCAGTATGCGCATAATCAACAATTACATCAAATGGTTGACCACATTCAACAAAAAGTTGTCTTGCATCAATTGGTTTTAATAATTTTATCTTTTCAATTACATCATCAATATCATATGAAAAATGATTAAATAAAAGTAAAACTGCCATTAGATTTAAAACGTTAAATTCCCCAGAAAGACCAGTTTCGATATGCTTATCACCTAAAATACCATGAATATCAAATTCTAACTTTTTCTTAGATACAACTATATTTGATGGATATATATCTGAATCGCTATTATAACCATAAGTATACAAAACACCATTTGCGCTATTAATAAATACATTCGAATATTTATCATCCTTAAAAACAATACAAGGTCCATCTTTAACAG
>CAKTUZ010000093.1 GCA_934621605.1 uncultured bacterium
TCTCACGCGGAAATTATTCCGGTCAAGGATTTTCTGCAGGCGTTCGCTGTATTTTCCGGCTTTGATTGCTACCTTTTCATTCAGGATCAGGTTTGCCCAGTCTTCCGCTACTTTTTTCGCCATCCCCATCGTCATTCTCTTTTGTGTAATCCGTTTCATCCCGTTATATACCGAATAACTATGAAATTGCTTCACGTATCCCTGATACCATTCCAGCCATTCATCGATATGGGAAAAAGTTTCATCTGGAACGGTATGGTATCCCAGCTGTTCCAGATATCCTTTGATCGTTATCATGTTCTCTCCTTATGCTGCCAGATACAGAATCTCATTCTGTATACTTTCGGTGCTGTATTCTGTACTGTCCAGGCTGTCCACGTTCATTTCCCCATCGTCCAGCCGGACATCCATATTCTTTTTCTTTTCGTCGTAAACCGCTTCTTCGAACGCAGCTATGATATGCGTACAGTGGCTCATGATCTTCCAGCGGTTCTGTGCAATCAGACTGTTATAGAATGCGATCCTGTCATTGATCGGTCCTTTTATCGCATTCCTGATATCTATTGCCACATGTTCTTTCATGCAGGCTGTCTCCAGCCCGGCGATTAATGTCTGCTCCGCGCTGTCACAATATGCTTCCATTACCCGGTATCGTGATTTCGCTCTTCTGACAAAATCAATAAAGTCACTGGTCAGCTGTTTCGGATTGATCCGTTTCTTGCAGTAGTACTCATCCAGCACTACAACCTGCTGGTATCCTCTGGTAAATCCAGTCAAAGTAAAAGAATGAGCCGACTTCGTTCCTCCGAAATCGACTCCTATCACAGCATATAAAATCTCATGTTCTTCTAACCATTTCTGATCAATCAGGTACTGTTCCGTATGGTCTGCAAACTGCTGGTAGATCAATCCATCTGCTGCCACCCATTTTCCAAGGATAAAGCGTTTATAGAAGACGCTGCCATGTGGCCACGCATTCTTATAGGCTTCCTTTCTCTTCTGGGATAACGACAGGTTATCGTCCATGGTGAAATGCAGGTGATAAACCTTTTTCTTTTTCATCAGTTCCGGATCCAGGTATTCTTCCCGGATATAATGATGCGGTCCAGCCGGGTTGCAGTTCATCCAGAACTTCCAGCCATCCACAGAGCAGCGTCCGACTGCCTGATCTACGAAGCTTTTCGGAAACAGAGCTGCCTCATCCAGGTAGGCTCCTGCTGCCGTTAATCCCTGTAAGGCATCCTGGGATGCTTCCGTATTTGCTCCGTACAGGTAATAGGTATTGCTCCCGATTTCCAGGCGCGCTTCTGACCCTGACCGGATATATTCGTAAGGCCATCCCCATGCTTCCAGAATCTGTTGCATCGGTCTTACTACGTTTCTTTTCAAGGCAGACATGGTTTTTCCTGCCAGAATAAAAGACTGTCCACTGAACATTTCCTGTGACCATGTTAGGAATCCTATGATACAGGCAATCGTCTTTCCAGAACGGATAGACCCATCTGCAACTACATAATTGCTTTCCGCTGTTCTCAGCCCCGGACGCCACCAATGGATTAGCCGTCTCTGTTGCTCCGAAAACGGCGCAAAATTAAACTTCGCCGGTCTCTTCTTCCTGGCTGGCATCTGTTTCCTCCTCAAATAAATTCTTCAGTTCCTCCGGATCCGGATTCATTGCTTTCAGGAAATCCCGGATATTTTCGTTTTTATCATCCGTATCCCCAACTTCCTGATCCCTGGCTCTACGCGCACGATCGGTTCTTATCCGCTGCTCCTCATCGTCAGCTTTTGTCTGTCCACTCTGCCCGGCATACTGTGCAACAAAATACGCTGCTTTGGTGTCTCCGTTCATCGCTGCCTTGATCTGTGCCGCCAGCATAGCTGTTTCCAGTGTACATTCCACTCCAAGAGCCTCCAGAACCGGCTTCCATTCTTCGTTATCGATTTCTGCTGTCAGGAGCTTATTCAGGGTCTTCCGGAAGTTCGCTTTCCGGCGTCTGGTTTCACCGCTCTTTTTTCCACCTTTTGAAGATATTTCTCGTAGTTCGTTCGTGGTTCGTTTGTCAAATCCTTTGTCTTTTATGTTTTCATAGTTGGCCACTCACCTCACCTTCCTGTCTCTTTAAATTTTGGTATAGAAAAAGCACCCCGGAGGGTGCCTTTATTTACTCCTTTCTCAATAAAGTTTGTAAGATTTGCTCATACTGACATTGAGGAATACACACAAAATCTTCCTCTCGTCC
>CAKTUZ010000094.1 GCA_934621605.1 uncultured bacterium
TTTGTGTTTTGCGGCTCTTTTGCGGCAAAAGCATAAACGGAAAACGATGCCAGCAAAACTGCTGTGCACAGGAGCGCGCCAACGGCCCGCTTTAACATAGAATTACGCATTGTTTTTCCTCCATTGCAGAATAGGAAAATTATAAATATAGCAGTTTGTAACAATGTCCGCCAGAAACCGGAAGTTTTTATTGATAGCCATGACAGACGGTGCTGGAACCAACCGGAATATCATATTCCTCTCCATGCCAAGGGTTCTCTGCATCTGTGCACGATAAGCAAGCATCATACACGCGGAGGCTCAGCGGGTAAATATAATCTTCCCCATAGAGATAATGAATGCACTTCTGCGCAACTCGGGTCCCTTTTTGGAACTCTGCATCCGCAAGTGTTACCTGAAGATTTGTCCCGCCGCAAATCGGGCACTGTGTAGTCTGCGGCATCGGAGTCAGTTTTTCCAATTCTTCCTGCGGGGTGAGTGTCTTACTCTTTTTTACAGGTGCCTGCGTTGTCTGGTTTTGAATTGTCTGAGCAGGTTCTGGTGCAGAACTGGCTGAGTTGTCCGGCTGGCTGCAGCCAGACAGAAGAAGCAGAAAAGAAAGCAGCAGACAGGTAATGATGTGCGGAGTGAAGGGAAAATGTTTACTGATAGCCATGGCAGGTAACCTCCTTGTTTTTTGAACAGAATATAAAGGGTGGTCGACCTGTACTTAAAGTAGCAGAGTTGAATATATTTGTCAAGTATATTATTTGGCAAATAGTATTTACAACAAATAACTTTGTAGATATAATCAAAATACCAATACCGGAATTGGAGAAAATGCCATGGGGGTCTCTGAAAATTTAAAGCGCGGCGTGACCGAGATCGTTCTGCTTGCCCTTTTGAGCCAACAGGATATGTATGGCTATGAGATGGCGCAGGCGATGCGGGAGCGGAGCCACGAAAAGTTTACACTGCTGGAAACCTCGATGTATCCGACCCTGTACCGATTGCAGGACAACGGATATGTTTCGGCCCGGGAAGAGCTGGTGGGCAAGCGCCGCAAGCGTACTTACTACCATCTGGAGCCAGCCGGGCGGGCGTATTTCCAAAAGATCTTTGCGGAGTATATGACAGTCCAGCAGGGCGTACAGGAAATTCTGGCCAGCTGCCAGAAAGAGGTGACGGACATTGAACAGTGAGAAAGAGCGGGAAAAGCAGAAGCTTTGCCGCCGCTATTGCCGGGAACTGCGCCGTGCTCTGGCCTGTGTGCCGGAACTGCGGGAACGAACGCTTGCACAGCTGGCGGAATCCATAGAGGAGTATCTGGACGAGCATCCCGCAGCGGATTATCAGGAACTTGTGCGGGTATTTGGCACGCCTGCGCAGGCTGCCGAAAATGTGCTGAATGAGATGGATGCAAAGCAGGTGCAGCAGCTCCTGAAAAAGTATCAGTGGCGCAGGGTGCTGGCCATCGTTCTGGCAGGCGTTTTGATCGCCTGTGCAGTGCTCTGGTTTGCCCATGGGCTGTTTTTCTGGCTTCAGGAACTGATTCAGCCATCCTATTATGTAATTGGACCAGCAATCGAAACAAGTGGCTCTCTTCCGCCAACCATGGCAAAATAATGTGAGGAAAGATCATTCTGAATTTATAAAGGGGCTGTTGCACATCGGTTTAGCCGAAAGTGCAGCAGCCCCTTTTTGGTTGTGGAAAAAACTCCCCCAGTCGCCTACGGCGACAGCCCCCTCTGGGATGGGGCCTTTGGCATAACGGTAAACTTTCCGGCTAAAGCGCAAAGCTTCCGGGCGCGCCAGAGGCTCCCTCCCCGAGGGAGCTGTCAAAGCCGTCAGGCTTTGACTGAGGGAGTTCGTTCCAACCCCTCCCGTGAAAATGGGGTTCAGAAACGCCCGCAGGCGTTTCTGAACCCCGAAATTAAAATAATTTTTCCGCTGATGATGCGCAAAGCAACGCGGAGCGCATTCAAATCGTCTCACACCGCCCCAAAAATAGTCGCGCTGTACGGCGCAAGGGTGGCATTGCCGGTAAAAATGCGGCTTTGGCCGCGCCACAGGCTGGAAGAAGTGCCGTCGCTCAGCAGCTTCCACTGCCCGGCGGGCAGGGGAACGGTGCGGGTGGTGTCGGTGGGGTTGTAAAAGACGCACAAAGCGCTCCATGCCGCGCCGTCTCCCCAGACGGCGGGCAGCGTCCAGCCCACCAGCGGCTGCTC
>CAKTUZ010000095.1 GCA_934621605.1 uncultured bacterium
GGGTAGCAATACCGTAAGGTGGAGCCAATCCCTAAACTATGCCCCAGTTCAGATTGTGGGCTGCAATTCGCCCACATGAAGCCGGAATCGCTAGTAATCGCAGATCAGCACGCTGCGGTGAATACGTTCCCGGGTCTTGTACACACCGCCCGTCACACCACGAAAGTCAATTGCAACAGAAGTATCCAGGTTGTCTGGGTCCTAAGTTGTGATTGGTGATTGGGGTGAAGTCGTAACAAGGTAGCCGTACCGGAAGGTGCGGCTGGATCACCTCCTTTATTCTATTCTTTAAGAATGGGATAGGTCGGTAGCTTTAGATTGGTACACGAGAGTGTAATTCACTTCAAGTCGGCCACTCGCACATAGAAGGTTATAGAGCTTAGGCTCTTTTAAGGTTTTAGAATAGCTTGGGCTCGTAGCTCAGCTGGTTAGAGCGCACGCTTGATAAGCGTGAGGTCGAAGGTTCAATTCCTTCCGGGCCCACAGCACTTTTAGGTTTTAAGGGGCTGTAGCTCAGTTGGGAGAGCACCTGCTTTGCAAGCAGGGGGTCGTCGGTTCGAACCCGATCAGCTCCAATATAACCTGTGCAAAATATGTTGCGTCAAATTTGAAGTTCTTTGAAAATCAGATAACTTATATTCAATCTTCTCTTGTAAGACTCCGGAAGTTGGGTAATGGTTCAATTATAACGAATGATTATCCGATGGGTAGCGAAGGGAATGAAAATATATTTTAGAAAAGCCAAGCGTTTGTATATTTAATATGTGAATTAGATATACATACACTTACACAATTAAGCGATGAGAACACAATTAACTGAGAAAGTTAAGAAGGTTATCATTAATAAAAAAATATAGATAGCAATATCTAGCATTTGAAATGACCAAAAATCTGTTGGATTAAAGAATATGGTCAAGCTACAAGGGTGTATGGTGAATGCCTTGGTGCCAGAAGTCGATGAAAGACGTGATAAGCTGCGATAAGCTGCGGGTAGGAGCAAATATCCTGTGATCCGCAGATTTCTGAATGGGGGAACCCTTACAGGTGAGAGCCTGTAAATCATCACATGAAGGCTGAGTCTACGGACTCGGAGATAGGGTGATAGAAGACAACGTAGGGAAGTGAAACATCTCAGTACCTACAGGAAAAGAAATCAAAGAGATTCCCTGAGTAGTGGCGAGCGAAATGGGAATAGCCTAAACCAGCCCCCGCACTGTATATATCCGGTGAGGGTGTATAGAGTGCGTGGGTTGGGGTTGCAGGGCTTGCTCGTGTTAGACACAAAGAGTTACCAAGCAATCGGATAGTTGAACGGTCTGGAAAGTCCGACCAAAGAGGGTGACAGTCCCTTAAACGAAATCTGATTGTCTCTTAGCAAGTACCTAAGTACCACTGGTCACGTGCAATCCGGTGGGAATCCGGGGAGACCACTCTCCAAGGCTAAATACTCTCTGGCAACCGATAGTGAACCAGTACCGCGAGGGAAAGGCGAAAAGAACCCCGAGAGGGGAGTGAAATAGAACCTGAAACCGTACATCTACAAGCTATTGTAGCACTATGCCCGCAAGGGAATGTGCGACAGTGTGCCTGTTGAAGAATGATCCAGCGAGTTAATGTGCCGAGCGAGGTTAAGGGCTGAAGAGGTCCGAAGCCGTAGTGAAAGCGAGCCCGAATAGGGCGAATAGTTCGTCATATTAGACCCGAAGCCAAGTGATCTAACCCTGTCCAGGCTGAAGTTCGCGTAACAGTGAATGGAGGGCCGGAGTGTTAAACGTTGAAAAGTTTCTACATGAGGTGGGGTTAGGGGTGAAAGGCCAATCGAACTTGGTGATAGCTGGTTCTCCCCGAAATAGCTTTAGGGCTAGCGTTGAGATTTAACCCGAGGGGGTAAAGCACTGGTAGATTTAGGGGGAGCGACCCTCCTTCCGATGTCTGTCAAACTCTGAATACCTCGGCGGATATCTCAGCAGTCAGTTCGTGAGGGATAAGCTTCACGTGCGAGAGGGAAACAGCCCAGACCGTCAATTTAGGTCCCAAAATGTATGCTAAGTGGTAAAGGATGTGGATTTACTTAAACAGCTAGGAGGTTGGCTTAGAAGCAGCCACCCTTTAAAGAGTGCGTAATAGCTCACTAGTCGAGTGAAACTGCGCCGAAGATGACTCGGGGCTAAGCATACTACCGAAATTACGGATTGCATAGG
>CAKTUZ010000096.1 GCA_934621605.1 uncultured bacterium
AGGTATCCGGCATGAAGGAAATGCTTGGTGAACACAACGAATGGGGTATCGTGACTGAAAATAATGAAGACGCACTGTATCAGGGAATTAAAGACTTGCTTGATCACCCGGACAAACTTGCCCACTATAAAGAGAAGGCTGTCGAGCGAGGCAAGACCTTCAGCACAGAGAATACTGTACATGCGGTAGAGGAAATGTTATTAGGACTGTGAGAGAATATATGATTACTGTCGTTGTCCCTGTTTACAATTTAGAACAGCTTCTCCCTCGCTGTATGAATTCATTGTTTAACCAGACATCCCACGACTTCGAGATTATTCTTGTGGATGATGGATCAACGGACGGCAGCGGTGCACTGTGTGATGAGTATGTCGCTACGCATCCCAGTATTGTTCGCTGCATCCATAAAACCAACGGTGGGTTGTCCGCCGCCAGAAATGCTGGCATGGAGGCCGCGAGGGGAGATTACGTTATCTTCCCTGATCCTGACGATTGGGTAGAACCAGACTACTTGGAACAACTGAGCGTACTGCAAGCACATTATCACGCCGATTTGGTGTGTACTGGCCATTATATCGATTATGATGCAAAGAGTATTCCTGAGAATCCTGATCAATCTCTACGTATTATGTCCGGAGAAGAGGCGCGCGCTGCACTGCTGATTCCGCCGCGTATGAACGGCTTTGCTTGGAACAAGCTCTACCGGCTGGACATAATTCGTGAGAATAACCTTCAATTTCTGGATGACGTAGGAACGACAGAGGATCTTGATTTTGCATTCCGCTATCTGCAATTCTGCAATACGGTGTGCTTTGATCCGTCCAAGCGTACATACCATTACTACCAGCGCAGCGGCGCGGCAACGCGCAGCGGGTTTTCGCGGAAAAAGCTACAGGCGATTCATACCTATGAGAAAATTTTGCGAGTTGTCGACACCTCTTCACCTATAGCGCAGGCGGCCAGAGAGGAAATTTGCAATACGGCAATCAATTTGCTTGTGTTGTACCTTAACGCAGATACCCAGGATACAACTGTGTATCAAATAATTCGGAACTATATCAGGCAATACTATTCTGACTATCTAAAAAGCGAGCATTACGGCGGTGGGAGAAAAGTACAGGCAGTCTTGGCACGCCACATGCCAAGACTGTACGGAATGATTAAGAACAGTATTACGCGAGAGTGAGGACAAGAAATGCTGGCGGCAGTGATCGTGACCTATAACCGAAAGGAACTCTTGAGTCAAAACATTGAAATGCTCCTATGCCAAACCAGACCGTTTGACCGTATATTTATTATTGATAACTGTTCAACAGACGGGACATACAGTTATTTGCAGAGTAAAGGCTGGCTGGGTACTGAGCAGTTTGTATATGTGAAAACAGAATCCAATATCGGCGGTGCCGGAGGCTTTTACACTGGTGTAAAAGCTGCATATGATGCCGGTGCGGATTGGATTGTGCTGATGGACGATGATGGCCGCGCAGCGGATGTCCATACATTTGAGGCACTTACATCTGCGGCAGATCGTTTTTACAGCGAGGGAAAAGGCAATAAGAAGATTTTTGCTAATTCCCTTGTCCTTCAGGGAGATTTGCTTTCCTTCAAGATCGGAAATATTTACACCGTGGCTGATGCACTTGCGGCAGCGAAAGACGGGTTGCTGGAAGGCGCAGCGAACCCCTTTAACGGGACGCTGATTTCAAGAGAACTGGTTGCCGAGATTGGCTATCCCAACAAGGACTTCTTCATCAAGGGCGATGAGGTCAATTATAAGCAGCGGGCTTTGGACGCAGGAGCTTATATCGTGACCGTAACAGGTTCGCGCTATATTCATCCACGCCCGGAAACGCATGAACGCAAAGTGCTGGGCATTCAGGTTCCTGTTTTTGTGGAAGCACCTTGGAAAGAATATTATGCTGCACGAAACTTTACATATATGTACAAGCAAAAGGGCTGGTATAAAGCCATTGCCTTTGAACTGATTTTTGTGAAGCTGATTGCAGTTTTCTCAATGAAGTGCCAGAAACATGCAACGATCAAAATGCTGTTCAAGGGCGTTCATGATGGCTGGAACGGTAAACTTGGAGCGACGGTAAGACCGTAAACGTAGGAGGCAGACATGGATCAAATTGTTTCGGTAATCGTCCCTGTCTATAACTGTAAAGACTATCTGAAGCGTTGTATTG
>CAKTUZ010000097.1 GCA_934621605.1 uncultured bacterium
CCATTAAGCTTTTGAGCGGCAGGGAAGGGGGCAAAAAGAAATGAATCCCAATAATAATTCATTACTTGCGTATCAGATTAAGAGAAAAAGCGGAAATATTTTAATGCGGCTTTTTCGATTACTGCTTATTGTAACAATGGCTTATTTATTTTTATTTCCGCTTTATTATATGTTGGTGGTATCATTTCAAAGACCCGATCTTGCGATTGACCCTACCAGTATGTATGTTCCTAAAGCATTTTCGCTTGACGCATACAAAGCGGCATTTAAGCAGCTTGATTATGTGAACAGCGCTTTATTAAGTCTTGTAATAACCGTTTTTTCCACGGTATTTACATTGATTTCCTGCTCACTTACCGGTTATGCTTTTGCAAGGTTTGAATTTAAGGGCAAAAACATTGCGTTTCTTTTTGTACTGTTGCTTATAGTAATACCGCCGCAGCAGATTATAGTGCCGCAATACCTTATGTATAAATCCTTTACCTTCGGCGGCTTGCTTTCGCTTTTCGGTAAGGAAATAAATCTTTTGAACACTCCGTTTGTGTTTATTTTACCTTCAATTTTTGCGGTTGGATTAAAGGCGGGCGTGTTTATATTCATTTTCCGTCAGTTCTTTATAGGTCAGCCTAAGGAGCTTGAAGAAGCGGCAAAAATTGACGGCTGCGGGGCGTTTAAAACATTTGTAAGAGTTATGGTGCCGCTGGCAAAGCCGGCGTTTGTTGTGGTAACAATGCTTTGCATTATCTGGCATTGGAACGATTATTATTCATCCTCAATGTTTTTCATAGATAAGATTAAACCGCTTATGGTAAGCCTTGAGAGATTGCGCGCAGGTATAGCGGAGGGTTATCTGCCTATGATAGACGCGAAGATTGCAAACCCCGTAGTGCAGAGAATGTATTTGCAGGCGGGCGTTGTGCTCACAATTTTACCACCTTTATTCCTATATGTGTTTATGCAGAAATATGTTGTTGAAAGCATAGACCGTACCGGAATTGTTGGATAATTTTTTGAAAGGAAAATTAAAAATGAAAAAAAGATTAGTTGCATTATCCCTTTCATTGGCATTGTTGGTATCTTTTTGCGGGTGCTCGGGCAAAAAGACTTCCAGCGAATACACCGAATACGAAAGCGTAGTGGATTCTACAGGGCTTTCGGATAATTCACAGGCGGGCGGCTCAAAAACCGAATCCGGCTCTAATGGCGGCACAGGCAGTACAGGCGGCGGAACCACTTCTGTGCCTAAATACACCAAGCCGAACAAGCCGTCAACATCAGCTACCGATACAAGCGGTCATAAGGTTGAGCTTGCAAACCCCGTCTACATAGCTGAAGGAACAAAGGCTATGGACGAAGGACTTAACTTTGGCGGAAAAACATTTACAATGGCAAAGCGCAGCGACGAAAACTACACACAGGGTCGTTTCTCACGCCTTGTTGCAGCCTTTGAAAAGAAATATAACTGCAAAATAAAGACTTCCGAGCTTGAATTTAATTCTTATGTAACACTTGTAACCAATGCTAAGGCATCCGGCACACCGTATGATATTATTTTCGGTCACGGTGCAATGTTCCCGTCATTGCCGATGGGCGGCGTTTTAAACGATTTAAGCGAATATTTCACAACAGCTGATTACGATACCGGCAAGGGCGGCGTTGATATAGCAAAATCCTCATATTTCGTTAAGGACGGAAAGCTTTACGGCGTTGTAGGCGGCGAGGACGCAGTTTCTCCGGAAGTTATTTACTACAATAAGGTTCTGTTTAAAAAGAGCGGGCTTGAAGATCCGTATGAGCTTTATAAAGCAGGCAAATGGACTTGGAGTAAATTCCGCGAGCAGGGCAAAAAGGTTACTGACTCGGCAAATAAGGTTTATTACGGCGACGCAGACTTTTTCAGACTTTCAACCGTACATTCACTCGGTATGCCGATTGTAACATGGAAAAACAATTCTGCGGTTCTTAATCTTCAGGAAACCAAGGTTGTTAAGGGCTTCCAGCTTATGTACGATCTGTTTAACTCCAGTAAAATTTGTTCACCCTACTTCAACAGCACGCGTCACAGCCATTTCTCGGACGGTCTTTCCTATTGCACAACCGAGGAAATGCAGAAATACCCCGAGGTTTGCGGAATCGC
>CAKTUZ010000098.1 GCA_934621605.1 uncultured bacterium
GATGCTTGCTGCCTGATTAGTGTATCTTTATCTTGCTTTCTTTGCAAATCAAGGATACTTCCCCTACAAATAATTGCATCTGCAATTTGTTTTTTTTAACTTGCAGATACTTTCTCATGCCTGACATCATCTTCATAGCAAAAATACTTATCATTGCAGATACTTTACATGCCAACTTAAAAGTTTAGTTGTGGCATTTTATAAATATTTCTCCACTAAATTTTCTAATATATTCTGATTAAGCATGCTTTGTTCTGTCTCAAAAGTAAGAATTAATCGTTCACCAGGATAAATCCCATTTTTTTGATATAATTCTATTTTCCGAACAGCATTTCTTGCATATTCTTGCTTGTCCATCATTCCTTCATGTTCCCAATATATCTCCTGTCCTGTCTTTGAAGATAAAAATGTAAAGTCTGGATACACGGTACCATATCCCTTCAAATATAATGGTTTTTCATACTTATATAAAATATTCTGCCTGTAAAAATAATCTGCCAGAATCTTCTCGGATTTTGATCGTACTCTTTCTCCATTTTCAGTTAAAATCATAGGTGCGCCCTCTTGAAATTCTTTCCCTTGATATGGTGCTGCAAACCATTTTTGAAGATTATTCTCCCAGGTATCCTCAATTGGATTTATTAATTTCTTTCTGTCAGGATGCAAGGAATCATACATTTTTTTCATTTCCTCATCCACATCTATTACCAACATTTTATTTATTTTTGCAAGCTGCTCTTCTGCTATGTTTATGATTGAGTTATTGTATGCTTTTTGAGCCAATTGCTCACTTAATATTATATTTCTTTTCGGTATATAGATGCCATTTCTATCATGTACACAATGATAATAACGACATCTGTTTTTGTGCTTTGATATTCTGAGATTGCCTTCCGGCATATGCTCATTCTCTATTTTTGCCTTTGCAATTATCTCTTCCAATCGTTTTTGCTCCTCACGTAAAGCATCTTTGAATTTTTGCATAAATCACTTTCTCCTTTATTGGTTTTATTTGTTCTCTCTCATTTAATTTACTGTTTTCCATTCGCAAATTTATAGCTTATTCAATTGCTATTTTATAAGACTTAAACTATGACTCAACTTGATAGTCCTTAAATTTAAAGATACTTTTTTGCATCCTGTTATATCTTCATTTGCTTCTCAATTCCTCATGTAGATACTTTTGTTAATAATTGTGCATCCTCAACTATTTTCTCTATACTTTTGCAGATATTCTTCATATATCAGATACCGATAAATGCATCCTTAATTTATCTTGCCCTAAACCCGAAGATGCTTTGCCATATTCAATTGCATCCTCATGTTATTTTTCCATTGTTTAAAGATACTCTATCAATCTCAATTGTATCCTTTTCTTACTATTACTATGGTCTGAGGATAACATTCGCCATTAGAGTTTATCTTTATTACTTTAACTTCCTTTTTGAAGATACCTTGTATTAATCAAAAAAACTTTATTTTATCTTCATCTTATCTTTTTATTCATTGAAGATGCTTTTCCGTATAAAATTACATCTTCATCACTTGATAAAGCATCATTGCAGATACTTTTTCAATTCCCAATGCATCTTCAACTTGCATTCCTTACTTTTGCAGATAATTATTTCCGAATCACCTTATACAATTGCATCTTCAACTTTCTTTTTCTTAAACTTGAAGATACTTTTCGTAATAAAAATGTATCTGCCCACCAGTTTTTTCACTATTGCAGATACCTTCTTGTTATTAACGTATCTGATTTCAGCTTCTTAAATCTTTTGAAGATATTTTTTTACTATTCTATTTTATTAATATGATTTAGGATATTTTTATTGAAATTAATTTTAACTGATTTGAATTATGAATGAATTAATGCTTTGAATATCAGAACATATTAGATTAATTTTAGAAAAATCCCGGAAGCATATTGCTCCCGGGATAGATAATACAATATTGAACGATAAATTATCGTTTAGAGAACTGCGGAGCGCGACGAGCTGCTTTGAGACCGTATTTCTTACGTTCTTTCATACGTGGATCACGTGTAAGGAATCCAGCAGCTTTAAGAACTGGTCTGTATTCAGCGTCTGCTTCAAGAAGGGCTCTTGCAACACCATGTCT
>CAKTUZ010000099.1 GCA_934621605.1 uncultured bacterium
GCAATGGCAGTGCCTTGATACCAATAGCATTGCATTCCGTATTACGCTGCACAGCGACACGAATATGTTGTTTCCTGCGCTGAATAGAGATGCAGGTTTCCCCGCAAACGTATTAGATATTTACTATTACCATGCAGATCACCTCGGTTCTGCAAGTTGGATTACCAATAGTCAGGGACAAGCAGTGCAATACATTCACTACATGCCTTATGGAGAGTTGTGGGTTAACCAGCAAGCCAATAGTTATGATGAGCGGTTCAAGTTTACAGGAAAGGAACGCGATACAGAAAGTGGGTATGACTACTTTGGAGCAAGATATTATTCTTCGATGCTCAACCACTGGACATCACCTGATAAAAAGAGTGATGAGTATCCACATATCTCATCGTATGCATATTGTAATTGGAACCCAATGAAAAATGTGGATCCCAATGGGAAAGAGGTTATCAATAAGATGGATTCTAAATCTCAAAATAGTGATCAAAGAAACTTGTATACCGCAGCACTCAATTTTCAAGACAATCCAAAACAAAATCAAATTTTCTATATAGCACATGGGAATCAAGACAGAATGTATCCTGTGGAGCATATGAACGATGGAATAGACGCACAAGGATTTGTAGATTATATAAAGAATAACAGCGAACTATGGAATGTGACAGAGGACAAATCTTGTTTATCTATTGTATTGCTATCTTGCGAAACGGGGAAAGGGGAGAACTCTATTGCAGAACAAATATCAAAATTGTTGCCAGAAGTATCAGTTATTGCTCCAAATGAGGAGGTCAAAGCCGTGACATATGGCGAACCACCTACTTCTATTATTTATGGCGTGTATAAAAAAGATGCAAAAACAAGCCAAAATTTAAAAGATGAAAACTCATATGGAGGTCAGTGGATAGAGTTCAAAGGAGGTAATAAAGTTTCCCAAAGCATTGGGGCAAGTATTAAGTATGTATACAAGAATGAGGATTAAGTGCCTACATATAGTTATCACAATTATATTTATATTCCATATAAACCTTTCTTTTGCAGGATTATATGTGCGTGGAGAAAATAGAATAGACTCCATACATACTTTTCTCTCTTTTATGGGAGAGCCAAATGATAATATCAAACAAATAATAGATGCATTCCCTTTATATTCATGCGACGATATAGTAGAAATGTACTTGGGAAATATGGGAATACCAGTTACATTCAATGCTACAACATTAGAGTGGGAATGGGGACTACCAGCACAGATGGGTACAGATTCTATTTATGTGCGGCGAAGTATAGATTATTTGATGGATAGAATTATTAATGACTCTTTGACGTATTTATTAGATAAATATGTTTGGAATTATTACTATAATAGTGAAGTAAGATATATACACGTTAATATGGAATATATCGTATCTTGTACGAAAAAGGTTTTGGAAAAACTTCACATTCCGATGGCAGCCCAATTACTATTATGGTACTATTATAATGAAATACAACGGAGAAATAATAGTTATGTTCAAGCGAAATTTCTGTATTATGCAATGGCATGCTATGTATATTCAGGGGGAAAACAGTATCGTGGTTTAGATTGTGATTTTCCAACCGATATGTGGCTGTATGATGCTAATTGGATAGAAAAATGTAACAAACGGGCAAAGCAAGATGGAGAATTTAATACGTATGGCATTGATTATTATGGGAAATACAGAGAGTTAATTAATTGGAAAAGTAATAGTGGAGTTCCTTTGATTTTAGAAGATTCTACTATAAAAGTGCTTGAAAAAGCATTGGATATAGGTGTTGAATTTTCTGATGTGGAGTGTACGCTAACCAAAGCATTTGCATTAATAACAGGGAGCATATTGCCTTGTGATGCAAAACAAGGAAAAGTGTTGCTATTGAGTATTTGGCCAGAGATGGAGGAGTCAAAATTGTGGTCATATTTGAAATGTAAAAGTCCAGATAAAAATGTATGGATAGATACCCAACAACAAACCTACAATTCTGATACTCTCAATCTAATAGTACAAACGGACTATGATGTCTTAGACCGTCCTACTATGACACATTGGGCAGACGGCGCAGAGACTTCCATATCTTAC
>CAKTUZ010000100.1 GCA_934621605.1 uncultured bacterium
GACATGGAGTGGTAACTATTTAGCAATGTTGGGTTTAATTATTTTGATCATCCCGACTCTTTCTGCAATTTTAACAATTACTGATAATGTGATTAATAATAATTCAATATATATAAATAATATTTTTCAAGAATATTTGAGAATAATTTGTTGTTTTTTACCATTTACCTGTCTATACGCAATATTCCCCATATTTTTATTATTTATATTCTTATTTATGCAAAAAGCAAAAGTAGGTTTACCGATAATAATACTTTCAATAGTTATTGGATTTATAGCAGCAACTCAATCGGGCACATTTGATTTTAATCTCCAAAATACGGAAATGTATTTATTTGTACCTTTAATTTTATTACCAATTCCTTTAATATTCAGTATAGTATTTTTTTAACTAAAACTTCAAATATAAAAAATTTAGCATTAGTTAATAATAGATACTATAAATCATTTGTTAATATCTTTTTTTTAATTGGGCTAATAATATTTATTTTTGCGCCAATTTTATATTTGACTATTGTAATACCAAATTAATTATTATGCTTAGCTCCACAAGATCTTGTATAACCATCTATTTTGGTTCCATCTTCTCGTGTATATCCATGTACAAAATAAGAACCTACTGAATACTTATCATAGTAAGGAATGGTAGTTATTGTTCTAATGTAATAATTATATTTGCCGTTTAGAATACTTACGGAGATAATCGGGTGTTTTTTCCAAATTTAGATACAAATCATTAATTTTTTATTAACATTTCATGCAATATATTAAAATATGTTATACTTAAAATATGAAAAAGCTTATTGTGACAATTTTATTAATATCCACATTTACTTGTGGTTGCACGAATTCTCATAATAATGAAGAGACATTTTCTCAAGAAGAAATCCTACAAACAAATCAAGGGGTAAGTGAAGAAATAAATGAAAAATCAAGTTTAAATAATGAAGAACCTACGTCAGAAAGTAAAACACAGGAAAACGAGACTGAAAAATTGCATCCGATTGATAAAGCAGAAAGAGATTGTATTGCGAAAGATTACTCAAATGCCGGAATGAATGAATGTGGGTACAAAGCCATGGATTCATGGTTTAAAGAAATTGATAAATATTTAGGTTTACTAAAAACTGTCACATCAGAAGAGGATTATTCAAATATTCTTAAAGCACAGGAAGATTGGAAAAAATATCAAGAGTCTGAGTTTGTTTCAATAAGCCTTATCAGAAATAAAGAAGGAACAATTTATCAAACTATTGCAATAGGGCAATATGTGCACATTATAAAGCAACGAGCTTTTGATTTAAAAAGCCTATATGAATATTTGATTGAGTAGTCCTTAATTGTTTTCATTAATTCTATCGTTGATTCTGAATCTGCATACATTGCAAAAAATTTCTCCTGTTAAATAACAAGCCTCTTTTTTTTTATCTAATATGTTATTTAGATTAAAAAGGTGGAATTTCTATTTTGCCCAAACCGGAAATTTTAACTTTGCTACAGCATAAAAACTATTTAGTATTTACTAAAATAAAAAAATATAACCCAACTCTTTTAAAATATTTAATGATAAAATATTTGTATGAAAAAATTTTTACTTTTTTTAATTGCTATATATCAAAAAATTTCAAGTCTAACACCTTCGCGTTGCCGATTTTATCCAACCTGTTCAGAATATACTAAACAAGCAATCATTAAATACGGTATAATAAAAGGTGGATGGTTAGGAATAAAGCGAATTTGCAGATGTCACCCTCTTAACGAAGGCGGCTACGATCCAGTTCCTTAAGCCATTTGCAAATCAGAAGCTTTTGGATTTTTCTCTTTAGTATTACCTAAAACTTTATGATCAATTATTGAACCTATTTTACTTATAACTAACCCAGTTCCGCCACCAATCAACATACCTTTTATTCCTGAAAATAGCATCGCGGTTAGGGCAATTGAAGTTCCAACACCCAAAACCGCCGGAGCTCCGACAGTAATTGTTTTTGAGATTTTATCTTCCTTTGAATTTGCGACACCAATTGCTAAACCACCTAAACCAATCATAGCTCCAGCACTCACAATATCAG
>CAKTUZ010000101.1 GCA_934621605.1 uncultured bacterium
TGCATTTATCATCGAATTTAAAGTCTGTGATGGAAAGAAAGGGGAGACGCTGGAAAAAGCAGCAGAGAATGCCTTGCGGCAAATTGAAGAAAAAAGATATGAAGAAGATCTCCTGGCAGAAGGAATTCTGAAGGAAAGGATCTATAAGCTTGGAATAGCGTTTTCGGGAAAGGATGTATGTGTGAAGGCAGGCAGCAGCGAGAGCATAGGATGAACAAAAGAATATGCGTATTTTACATTGCTTTTTGCACAAATATACGATATCATGGGCTCATACGGATATAAAAAATATCCAAAAATCTATAGTTTCTGGGAGGGAGAAAGCTATGAAGACAAAGAGAAGCAATAAAAGATGGCTGCCGATGTTACTACTGAGCATGTTGATGGCAGTATTGTTTGGTATGAGTGCGCTGGCAGCGGGAAATGTAGTTGACATGAAGGATGAAGGAAAGGGAATGTATTCCTATTCTGAAACCGCAGGATCCAATACCGGTGATGTATACCATAAGATTACAATTCCGTATTCAGGAGATGTGATTATAACCGGGAATGCAATCACTTCATTGGGCTCAACTTATTCTATGCGAGTTGTTTTCTGCAATACCAAGGGAACTGAGCTGACCGATGCTGTTTATGTAGATGCTGACAGAGAAAAAGCCATCCTTTATGGCGTAAAGAAAGGTACTTACTACATTAAGACAACCAGTAATAAATACTATGCTTTGGTTGCAAAGATCGAAAAACGTACAGATAAAGGCGGCGCCAAGAAGAATAAAGCAACTACAATCAAGCATAAAAAGCAGATCATGGGTGTAATGCCGGCAGGCGAAAAAGCAAGTGCAGCAGACTGGTACAAGATCAAGATGCCAAAGAACAAAAAGCTGGAATTATCTATTTCACAGGAAGGAAGCGGAGCATTCCAGTTCTATCTTTATGGACCAAGTTATAAAAAGGGGATTCGGATCGACACATTAGAAAATGCAAGTGGCAAATATACCAGCATTGATGCAAGAACAAGAAAGACTTCTAAGATTAAAGGCGGTACATATTATATCAAAGTATGCCGTCCATCTTATGATAGAAAGGCAAATGGTATCTACACCATTAAATGGAGAGCAAAATAGAATCACGGAAAGCCAGAAAGGCCCCCAGAGTGTGAAAGCTTTGGGGGCTGTCTTGTTGGCTGCTGTTGTATTCTTATACACGAAGATATTCCATCACTTCTTCAAAAAGCGTATCATGGTTATCCCGTGTCAAATAAAAACATCGACAGTTAGGGTGGCTGCGAACCTGCATGAGAAACGGAATCTCTTTATCCTTCATCGTTGCAATGACCGGAATATCCCCGTCCAGTCTGGTCAGGATAGCGTTGCAAAAATCCTGCTCCTGGGCTTCCAGAAATCCAATCTCATCAAAAGCGAGAATACTGCCTTCCGGAACCGGGAGCAGAAGCTGCGGTGCAAAACGGTTAAAAGCACCGGCTACCGTGTGAGGTTTGTGGTTGATGCAATATCCTACCAGATTGTCCTCCGAAAAATGATAAACACTGCCGAATGGATGAATATAGATAGGATTGCCAAGATTCGAAAGTATTATATCGTATCTGCGCTGCGTCTCATATCCAAAAACAGGGCGGTCTAATGCGGTCACAATGCGACGGATAAAATCATGTTTCCAACAGTCACGGGGGCTGATAATCAAGGTATGTTTCATGGTAAAATCTCCTGATGAAGTATTACATGTGCCACCGGCACATAGCACTCTGCCTATATTTGTATATCGTGGTTTCAGACTTTTGCCTCTGGCATCATAAATTTAGTATAACATAGAAAGAAAGTCACGTTTCAGGTGATTCAGAACTTTAGCAAATTTTATAGTTTATTGTTGACAAATCCAATTTGGAATACTATACTTATATCAATAACAATAATAGTTATTATTTTTAGATTAATTTCAGAAAGGAAGGATCATATGAACTATAGTCGTCAGAGAGAATCTATCAAAGACTTCTTAAGTACACGGAAAGATCATCCTACTGCTGATACAAT
>CAKTUZ010000102.1 GCA_934621605.1 uncultured bacterium
CTGTTATAGCAGCTGCCTTTGTCCCGTCTTTTTCGGTAAATTCAGCTGTTCCGGCTTTGATACTGTCGGTATTAAAACTTATAGGGGCAGCTATCGACGCTTTATCGGCATATTCTTCATAGTAATTTAAAAAACTGCCGTCATTAGCGCTGACTTGCGCATTTTCATCTGTTGTATTATCTGTTTTGGCAGAATCGCCGCTTGCAATCAGGCAACTGCACTGTAAAACAAAAAGAAATATTAATAAAACACTTATTGCCTTTTTCATCGGCGTATCCCCCGTATTTATTATTTATTATGGTTTATAAAATCCAGCGTTTTTTCCGACATTTCATCTACCGACACTCTGCTTGAACCCGCTATTGAAGTGTACAGTGTGCCTTTTATAGCATTTTTCCATTCATCCGAAATGTTGTCAGCTCCTACTATCATACCGATAACGGATCCTGCGGTTGCAGCGTTGCAGTCAGTATCAAATCCGTTTTCAACTGTAATGCAAACTGTTCTTCCGTAGTCATTGTTGCCGTATAAAAGCGCGGCAGCAACTATCTCTGCATTTGAAACCGTATGCACCATATGATGCTGATTTCTGAAATCCCAGCGCTTATGAAATTCTGTGAAGAATTCTTCTTCGGTTACGCCGCTCTCAAAATCGCTCACAACCTTTGATACTGCTTCATAAAAACGAGATGTCTTAGGCACATAGCCAAGTCCTACCCTTATTGCGTCTATAGCCGACGCTCCACCTGCTGCGGCAGCCAACATTGCAGAAACCCACATTTCACCGTAAATACCGTTTTTAACATGAGATATCCTGGCGTCCGTCCAAGCCATTTCTGCAGCCTTTTTCGGATTGGCGGGATTTATCCAGCCGTAGAAATCACCGCGAATTTGTGCGCCGATCCATTCCCTGTACGGATTTTGATACAAAGCGGTTTCGGGCGCTCTGAATCCGCCTATACTGTTTTTATAAGCAATTCTTTCCGCCGTTCCGTAGGCATTTATCGATTGAAGATTTACCCATGAATCCAATACATCGTCGGATGAAAAATCGTGTCCGTGCTGCTCAATTATTTTATAGCCGAGAACTATGTAGTTTGTATCATCATCTCCCGGGGCGCCGTCACCCGGAGTGAACATATGAATTCTGTCTCTGACCGGAAAGCTCATATCCGAAAAATCGTTGTTATCAACATCGTCAAAAGAAATATAACGGTGCATGGGATAATTCCCTGTTCTTTTAAGCATTTCGGTTATCTCGTCGCAGCCCATACATTCAATCGGCTTGCCGAGAACGCAGCCGCATATTCTGCCGTACCAAGCGCCGCGCACACGATTTAAGAGTCCCTTTCGCTCCGGCACTTCAAGCTTGATTTCGTATTTGTTTGTAAGCTTTAAAATTTCTTCAAGGTCGTCAGGCTCGTTATATTTATATCCGTCCCGTTGCGGCAATGTTTCAATCAATGAGTATATAGCATCGGCAAGCTGCGCTTTTTCTTTGCTGTCCGGCAATGCGTTTACCGCATAAAATAAATCCTTGTATTTTTCAACATCCTTTCCCTCGTCAATACACTGTTGATATTCAATAAGCAATGTCTGAAAATTTGGGAAAGGCTCTTTCCAATCTCCGTAATTCGGTTCGCATTGCATTTTGTCCAGTTTCATAAAGTACCTCCTGTCGGTTTACCCGATATGTATTTTTTTGGCAATATATTGCTGAAATCTTTTGGCAATTTAAAAGATTTGACAATCTTAAATATTAGTGTTAATATGTAAGTATAAAATCTATGAAAAATTCAAAACAATATGTTAAAATGAATATTTTTCCAAACAAATAACACTGCATTTTTTCAACAAATGTGATATTTAACAACCGTTATAAAATAGCGCTGTTGTTATTAGTCAATTTCACAATGCTATTATAACATTGAATTCAGCTTTTGAAAATAGAAATTGTTGCTCATAAAATATGTAATATATTGCTATTATGCGCCGGAGGTGTATAGAAATTTTAGACATTGATCAAACGAAAGTGC
>CAKTUZ010000103.1 GCA_934621605.1 uncultured bacterium
TTTAAGCGTTACTGTGCGACAACGGCTTGTCCTTCACGAAGAGAAGCAGAACGAAAGCCACGATGAACAGGGGCACCAAAACCGCGAACACCGGCGCAAGCGCGTCGTTGTAGGCCAGCTTCACCGCTTCTTGAACGGCATCGGGAAGCGCGTGCACAAGCGCGGGCGTCAGGGAATTCGAGTCCATCTCGAGCAACTGCCCCATCGCGCCGCCCGACTGCTCGGCCAATTCGCCCAAACGGCTGGAAAGCTGCTCACTCAACTGCGAGGTGAACAGTGAGCCCACCAAACTCGTCCCGATGGTTCCGCCGATTTCGCGGAATAAGTTGTTCGTCGAGGTGGCGGTACCCACGATGTTCACCGAGAACTCGTTCTGAACAACGAGCACAAGCACCTGTTGCCCCAAGCCGGCGCCAAATCCCAAAATGAGCAGATACGCCCCCATGGCCACGAGCGTTGTGCCCACGGTAATTCCCGCAAGCAGGACAAACGCCGCCGCGCACACCAAACAGCTTGCCAAAGGCAGAAGCTTCGGCCGCTTCATCTTCGCCACAACAAACCCCGCAGCCACGGAAGTGGCCACCATGCCGCCCATCATAGGCAGCGTCATGTAGCCGGCCGCCGTTGCCCCCAGCCCGTCGACGATCTGAAAATAGGTGGGCAGATAGCTGATAGCTCCCATCATGCCGATCATGATGACCAGGCCTGCAACCGTGCACAGCAAGAAATTGCGGTTCTTGAACAGGCCGAGCGGGATCAACGGGTCGTCAACGCGGCGTTCAACTGCAACGAACAGCAATGCGGACGCGATGCAACCGCCGATAAGCCCCAAGATGGCAGGCGAACCCCAATCGTCCACGTTGCCACCCCACGAGATGACCAAGATGAGGCACGTGGTGGCAACAGCCATGGTGATGATGCCGAGAACGTCGATGCGAGCAGCTTTCTGCTTGTCGCTCGGATGGTGAGGCAAAAACCAGGCACACAACGCCAAGGCAGCCAAACCCAGAGGGACGTTAATCCAAAAGCACCAGCGCCAACCGAGCGTTTCGGTGAAAAAACCGCCAAGCAGCGGGCCGATGATCATGCTTACGCCGAAGCTCGCTCCCAGGACTCCCATGTATTTGCCGCGCTCAGCCGGCGGGAAGATGTCGGCGATGATAGCTTGCGACAGGATCATCAGACCGCCGCCGCCCAAGCCCTGAACGGCGCGACCGGCGATAAGGCCACCTATGCTGTCGACCAACCCGCAAACGCACGATCCTGCCACAAAGAACACCAACGCCCCGCAGAACAGGTATTTGCGCCCGAACAGGTCGCCAAACTTGCCGTAGAGGGGCATCATGATGGTGCTCGCGAGCATATAGGCGGTGCTGACCCACAGCATGTGGTCGACACCTCCCAGCTCGCCTGTAATCGTCGGTAGCGCCGTTGAAACGATAGTCTGGTCAAGCGACCCGACGAACATGGCGGTCATCAACGCTAAGAATACCGCGATCACCTGCCGCTTCGTGAGATTATCGTGCTGCATACACACGTTCCTTTCTTCTGAGACTATCGATTGTTAATTGACATATGTCGAACAGCGGCTATTCTAGGCATTATGAGTTGATCGACAATCGACTAATATTCGATATCAGTCGTTTAATTGACCTTCGAAGAGAAAGCGTCGTGCAATGAGTGGAAAACCCATGAAGACGGACATGCGCTGGATCCGTACCGAGCGGCATCTTCTAAGCGCATTCGGCGAAGCTATCGAAACCACGCCCATCGAGAAGATCACGGTTACGGGAATCGCACGCGCGGCCGAGGTGAATAAAGCAACGTTTTACCTGCACTATCGCGATATCTTCGATCTGGCCCAAAGCTATGTCGACCAGTTGGCGTGCGATACCGTGGAAGAGCTCGGAGACGCATCGGTGCTGTTCAGCGAACCGCGCCGCTTCGTATGCACGTTGATGAACGCACTCGATGATAAGGAAAACGACAGAACGATAGAGGCGATCGCGAAGAGCAA
>CAKTUZ010000104.1 GCA_934621605.1 uncultured bacterium
CATTTATTTCAAATGTAGTTATTAAAATATTTAGATTATTTTTAACAATCTCAAAATCTATATCTAAATCAAGATTATTTGAACATTTATAAAAATCATCTAAAATATCTTTTTCCTTATATTTATTATTAGAAATAGTTGCAAAAGCTTTACTTATCTTTTTTATGTTTTCATTTGATGGAATTCTACTCCCGTTCTTATATCTACTTAATATAGATTCTGAAAGATTAGAGCTTTCCGCCAACTCTTTTGAAGTACAACCAGTTAAAGCAATATATTTGATAATTATTTCGTTAATTTTCATACAAAGTCACCTCAAATATAATTTACCAAATCATTTGCCAAACTGTCAATGACAAATAGGGAAAAAGCTATATTTAGATAAAGTATTATATTATACTTAAATAAAAGGAGAGTGATTTAGTTGGCTTTAATAAAATGCCCAGAATGTAAAAACGATATCAGTGATCAAGCTTTAGTTTGCCCAAAATGTGGATATGATTTGAATAATAAAGAAGAAACAAATAAAAAAGAAAAATTAGACAATATAAAAAGTAAATGGAATAATAAATATTTAATAGCACTAGTAATAATTATTGGATTAGTAGTTTTTATGTTTGTGAAAAATAATAATACCAATAATGGAGGTACTACTGGTGGAGGAGAAGTAACACCATCCCCAAATAATGGATACTCAATTTACACTGATTCTAATCTTGGTATAAGTTTTGAAGTTCCAAGCAATTACAAAGTTGCAACTGGTAAAGATGGTTTTATTTATATTGGTAAAAACTTTAGTAATAATGGAGCCATAATGCCTTATATAATTGTTGGAAGATATAATAACTTTAATAATGCTGTTCAATTTTTAAATAAATTCACAGACTACATGAGAGGTGAATATAATGACCTTACAATTGTAATTGATTTATTATCTGGTAATATTGGAAATAAATTAGTGTATGGATTAGCTTATAATTACTATGTTAGTAATCGTTTGATTGTTGATAATAGATACGCATTTGAAATAAACAACAGAGTATATATGGTTGGTACAAAAGAAGTAGATACTAACTCTGAAGAAATTAATAATGTAGCAAAACATATTATGGAAACTTTAGTTGAAGGAGGTGCATAAAAATGGCACTAATTAAATGTAGCGAATGTGGAGAAAACATTTCATCCACCGCAAAGACTTGTCCGCATTGTGGTTATAAAAATGAATTAAAGGTATGTCCAGAATGTGGTGAAAAACTTAAAGGTGACGAATCGACTTGTCCGGGATGTGGATTTCCTCTTACTAAGAAAAAAACTAATAACGTTATAACTGAAAATCTAGATAAAATTACTGGCGCTAAATCTGAAAGTTATGTAACTTTTAAGGATTTATTTAAAAACACTTTTAAGAAACATAGTGAAAAAGATTTAGATGATGTATTCGTTTGTGGAAGTGATAAAACAACACCAGACGTAAAAGATATAGACCCTAAAAAAGCAAGTGCCTGGGTATACTTTAAAATCTTAATATTCTTTGTAATAGCTTATATTCCTACTCGTATAGGTTTTATAACTTATGGTAATGCAAACTTTCTACCAGCAATGATTATGCTTGGAGCTTTTGCTATTCCAGTTACAGTTCTAATTTTCTTTTATGAAATAAACTTATTTCGTAATATACCTTTCTATAAAGTTGTAAAATACTTTATTCTTGGTGGAGGACTAAGTTTAATAGTAGCAATACTTTTCTTCTCTCTAGATTTTAATACCGATATATCAACATATACAGGAGCATTAATGGTTGGAGTTATTGAAGAAGTAGCAAAAGCTATTATTGTTGCCATTTTCCTATTTAAAGATAAAAAATGTAATTATATTTTAAACGGATTATTAATTGGAGCGGCAGTTGGTGCTGGTTTTGCAGCATTTGAAACAGCTGGATATATATTAAGATTTGGACTTAGTGAAGGACTTCAATCAATGCTTACAATTATCAAACTACGTGGTTTACTTG
>CAKTUZ010000105.1 GCA_934621605.1 uncultured bacterium
TCAGACTGTTGCCAACAAAGCTCGTGTTATAAATCGGCTGCTCTCCAAGGAACCGCTCTATAAAAAGGGTGACACTACTATAACCGCAAAAATCGCCCGTGCCTATCCCACGGCAGTCACAAATGCCAAAAGGACTATATCAAACCTGCTTCAAGACGGACTTCCCGGTATAGAGGACACAGATGAACGTAACCGTTGGCTCTGCCAAAAGTGCCTGACCTTTTCAACGGTATATGAGGCAATCGACTATTTAAGTAGCTTGGAAGTATAGCTTTCACTGTTTTGATATTATCACAGAAGTGGAAATTGTGTATTGTTGCAAAAATCACTTCTATATTTACGATAGTCCTTGCATTCAACACAGCAAATCATTATAATAGGAGTGAAAACTGTGCGTAGTTGCAAAAATCACTTCTAAAATGGAGAACGCTATGGAAATTAAACGTGACTTGTATCTGGCCAAGCTTATCGTGAGAAAACACAATGGGCTAATTAAAGTGGTTACTGGTATTCGGCGCTGCGGGAAATCGTATTTGCTCAATACGCTCTTTTACAACTACCTCATAGCGTCTGGCGTACCGGATGACCATATTGTCAAGTTTGCGTTCGACTCGGCGGACGACCTGCTGCTGATTGGAGAGAATCTAATCAAACTGGAAAAAAGCGAAAAACGTGTAGACCCTGAAAAATTCATGGCATATATCCACTCAAAGGTAGTGGACAATCAGATGTATTATTTGCTGCTTGACGAAGTGCAACTACTGGACTGCTTTGAATCGGTCTTAAATGGGTATTTACGAAAAGAAAATATGGACGTCTACGTGACCGGCAGCAACGCCAAATTTTTGTCGAAGGACATCATCACCGAGTTTGCCGGACGTGGAGATGAAATCCATATGTATCCCTTGAGCTTCGCGGAATTTATGACCGCCTATTCTGGGGACAAATACACCGGTCTATCGGAATATATGCTGTACGGCGGTATTCCGTTAGTTGTTCTGCGCAATGGAGCGAATGAGAAAAGCGCGGCGCTGCAAAGCCTTTTTGACGAAATCTATATTCGCGACATTGCGAAGAGAAACAAAATTCGCAATATCGGTGAGTTGGAAGACCTGCTGAACATTCTATCCTCGTCCATAGGCTCGCTGACCAACCCGGAAAAGCTCAGCAATACGTTTAAAAGCGTTAAAAAATCCAAAATCACGGCAACAACCATTCGAAAGTATCTTGGTTATCTGGAAGATTCTTTCCTGATTGAATCAACACAACGGTATGACATCAAGGGGCGTAATTATATTGAAACGCCGCGAAAATACTACTTTTCCGATTTAGGGCTGCGCAATGCGCGTATCAATTTCCGTCAGTTTGAGCAGACGCACAGCATGGAGAACGTGATTTATAACGAGCTGCGGATGCGCGGTTACAATGTCGATGTGGGTGTAATTCCAATTGCCGAAAGAGATGCAAACGGTAAGGTTGTCAGGAAACAGCTTGAAGTCGATTTTGTGTGCAACATGGGTTCGCTGCGCTACTATATCCAGTCGGCGTATTCACTGCCGGACGAGGCCAAACGAGCGCAGGAGGTCAGACCATTCCGTAAAATTGATGATTCATTCAAGAAAATTATTGTAACGAAGGACATCGTCCCTGCTTTTTACGACGACAATGGAATTCTAACAATGAATGTCTACGATTTCCTGCTAGGCGCTGACAGCCTTGAGAAGACGCAATAATTCGTTCGAGATACATGAAATACACTCCTGTCTGGGCGTGATTTAACTTGCTTACAATTTGCTTGAGGAAATGGCTTGATACGTTTTGAGAGCAAAAAACGCAAGATATGAGGAGAAAGCAGGAGCAAACCATCCAAATAGCGAAGGAGTTTAACTTGCCTGTAACTTGCTGTGGTCGCAAACAACGAAAAACGCGCCACAGCATTGACAC
>CAKTUZ010000106.1 GCA_934621605.1 uncultured bacterium
TGTAATTCCTGATTATGTTAGTAGAGAAAAGATTGTTCAAGCTTATAATGAAAATTATAAATTAGCAAAGAAACTTGATATTTTTACTTCATCTGATATTAATAAAGCGATAGCTACAGGAAGAATTAACGATATTATAAGATTAACAGAAGTTGTTGCTAATAATAATTTACTTAATTTAGCTCAAGAAATATATAATCGTAAAGATAAATTAAAGTTGGTTTTAATTGCTGGTCCTTCTTCAAGTGGAAAGACAACAACGGCTAGAAAACTTTCAATGTTTTTAAAAAGTTTTGGTTTAAATCCTAAGCCTTTATCTATTGATGATTATTTTGTTGATAGAGTAAATACTCCAAAACTACCAAATGGAGATTATGATTATGAATCAATAAACGCAATTGATTTGAAATTGTTTAATGATCAATTGATGGATCTTTTAAGTAATAAAGAAGTTAGTATTCCAACTTATAATTTTGTTACTGGAGAAAAAGAGTATTTAAATAAAACTTTAAAACTTGAAAGTAATGATATTTTAATTGTTGAAGGTCTTCATGGTTTAAATGAAAAACTTACTTCTTTGGTACCTAAGGAGAATAAATTAAAAGTTTATGTTTCGCCTTTTACTGATTTAAATATTGATAATTTAAACATGGTATCAACTTCAGATGTAAGACTTCTTAGAAGAATTGTAAGAGATAGTAGGACAAGAGGATATAGTGCAGTTCAAACTATTAAGAATTGGAAAAATGTAAGAGAGGGTGAAGAAAAAAATATATTCCCTTATCAACAAGAAGCAGATTATGTTTGCAATAGTGCATTAGTATATGAAGTTGGGGTTTTAAAACTTTATGCTGAGCCTTTACTTTTTGATATAGATAATACTTCTTTATATTATGAAGAGGTTAGAAGACTTATTAATTTCTTATCAATGTTTTTATCTATGCCTACTGATAGTATTCCTAGTGATTCAATATTACGTGAGTTTATTGGTGGTTCTTATTTCGAATAAAGTATTTAATTTTAAATACTTTTTCTTTTGTTTATGTTATACTTATTTTGTACATAATATGATTGGAGGTATTTATGAGAATTGCAATTAATGGTTTCGGAAGAATAGGTAGATTGGTTTTTAGATTAATGGAAGAAGATCCATCTTTAGAAGTTGTTGCTATAAATGATTTGACTAATGCAGGGGATCTTGCTTATTTATTAAAATATGATACTAATCATGGTAATTTTATGAAAGATTATATTTCTAGTGACGATGATAGTATTATTATTAAAGATAAAAGAGTTAAAGTTTTAAGTGAAAAAGATCCATCTAAATTACCTTGGAAGGAAATGAATATTGATTTAGTATTTGAATGTACAGGTTTATTTACAAAGTATGAGGACGCTTATAAGCATATTGAAGCTGGTGCTAAAAAGGTTTTAATTTCTGCTCCTGGAAAAGGTGATATGAAAACTATTGTATATAATGTTAATCATGAAATTTTAAATAATAATGATGTTGTTGTTTCTGCTGCAAGTTGTACTACTAATTGTTTGGCACCTGTTCTTAAAGTTTTAAATGATAGTTTTGGAATAGTAAAAGGTGCAATGACAACTGTTCATGCTTATACAAATGATCAAGCTATACTTGATATAGCTCATAAGAAGGGCATTAATTCTAGAAGAGGTAGAGCTTGTGCTAGTAACATAGTTCCAACTTCTACAGGTGCTGCATCTGCAATAGGTAAGGTTATACCAGAATTGGATGGTAAATTAGATGGTTTTGCTTTACGTGTTCCTGTTTCTACTGGATCTGTTATTGATTTATCTTTAGAACTTAATAAAAATGTATCTGTTGATGAAATTAATAAAGCATTTATTGATTGTCAAAATGAGACTTTAGGTGTTACATATGAC
>CAKTUZ010000107.1 GCA_934621605.1 uncultured bacterium
GCGGGGTAGAGCAGCTGGTAGCTCGTCGGGCTCATAACCCGGAGGTCGTTGGTTCAAATCCTTCCCCCGCAACCACCGAAAACACCGTTTCAGAACTTGAAACGGTGTTTTTCATAACTTTTAAGGCAAATTAAAAAGAGCGAGCGGGAGGAAAATTCAACTTTAATTCAACTCCCGCGATTTTTACGCTTGTTTTAGGAATATTTCTGCGAGTATATCGGCGTTCTTCTGGTCGGCTTCTTCCATGACATGAGCGTAAATATTTGCCGTTGTGCTCACCTGCGCATGACCAAGCCGCTTTGATATGCTCACGGAGTCCACACCGTTGAAGTACAACAGCGAGGCCATCGTGTGACGGAACGCATGAGGGTTGACGTGCGGCAGACCGTGCCGCTTGCTGAACTTACCGAGCCAATCCGTCACGCTGTCCGGGTGCATAGGCTTTCCGTTATCCTGCGCAAACACAAAGCCCTGATCCTGATAGTATTCACCAAGACGCAGCCGCTCGGAGAACTGCCATGTCTGATATCGTTTCAGCATCCGCATAGTCTCGGCAGGTAGGGAAATATAGCGCTTTGACCGCTCTGTTTTCGGTGTGTCCTCGTATACTCCGCGTTCCGGCGTATATAGGATGTTGTTGCACACATAAACGCGAAAGCCCTTGAAATCGACGTTAGCCCATTTCAGACCGAGTATTTCCCCGCGCCGTGCGCCGGTAATAAGCAGCATATGAGTGAGCATCTGCCATTTGATAGGCTCGGTTTCCAATGCTTCACGGATCGCGGCGACGGTTTCGGGCTGGAAGTAATTGACCTCTTTCTTTTCAGCTTTCGGCAGTATTACACGGTCGGCAGGGTTTGACGGTATAAGCCCCTCTTTCATCGCTTGATCAAGCACAGTGTGAATCAGCCTATGATATTCGAGTATTGTTTTAGCTGAGAGCGTCCGGGTATTTTCACGGACGTTAAAGAGCTTTTCGAGCGGGAGGCCTATGGCTTCAGCTACGACCAGTGCAGCGGCCTTATTAACGGGCTTGCCCTTAACTGCGTCGTATACGGTGCGGAGCGGGACACCGCATTTCTCTGATATGGCAGAGCGGGACAGTTTGTTTTCTTTGAGCAGAGCAGGGATATCAAGCTTCGCTGTTGCCTGTGCTGCGCCTTTACCTACGCCCGGTTTTGACAGGGCTGTGTATAGACTGTTCAGATGATCGGGGCGCAGCTCTTTGAGCTTTATATGTCCTATGGCGGGGTATAGGCGGGTTGTAAGCTCTTTATATCGGACTATTGTGCTGTGCTTCACTCCGCGCTGTTCTTTCATGGCAATTACATATTCGCAGTAATCGGCGAACTTCTGGCGGCTGTCGGAGGTTATGCCCTCTCTGCACTCTTTTTCAAAGGTCGCGGCGAAAGCTTCGGCCTTTTTTCGTGCGCTCTTTTCCGTCCAAGTCGGCGAAACCTCGAACGTAGCTGTCCACGGCTTCAACTGCTTCCCATCCGACCCCCGCCCGCGATGGACACGGATGGAGTAGGAGATCAACCGTCCGGCTTTGTCGCGGCGTTCTTGGATGTTAGCCATTGTCTTTACCTCCTGTCTTTCTTCGCTAATGCGCGTTTCCGTTGTGCATAGCGCTTTTGTGGTGAGCAAAAAGAACAATATTTCTGGTTTTCACGGCTTGGGATAAAGTACGAATTGCAGCATGCGCACCTCCGGGGTGAAATTCCTTCATTGCACAAAAGCAGAAGCGCTAGTTGGTACTTGGCAGTATCAAGAACAGAACCGGAGGCAAGGAAAATCCTGGGTTCGTGATTTTCGAATTTTGTTTTAATTGAGATAGAAGCATCGTTTAACCATTCGCTGATAAGCTGCTCAATGCGGCTTTCTTGCCATATTC
>CAKTUZ010000108.1 GCA_934621605.1 uncultured bacterium
GACGAATGAGCTTGTACGGGGCGTTCTGATTAGCCACAGATCGGATTTTCACGAGCTTCTTGGCAGATTGCTTCTTGCCGCAGGACTTCAGGAGGGGCTTCGTCAGGTGATCTGTGAAAACGCAGACTACGGTACAAGGGCAGGCTTTTTCACCATACTAAAGGTAATTGCCGAGAATTATCTGATACGCTTCTCATCCGTTAAGCGTGCGGTTGGTACCTGGCTCGGAATCCTCACGGAGGAATCACGCGATCTTGAGCGTATCAGCGAAAAGAGCGTTCGTCTGATGATCGATTGCCTTGAAAATGAAGGTGTCCGGGAGGAGTACCTTGCATCCGAGGATGCGATGAAAATATATATTGCACTTTGGAGCTACGGACTCGATGATATTAATGATGCCATCCAAAAAATTGTTTCTATCGCAGATAACGGTTCCATGCATCAATTGCTTGTGGCAGGTTATTTTACCGCAAATCTCGATCTGCCGTATACATCGAATCAGATTGCAAAGACCGTATTGAAGCGGCATTACGATAAAGATGAGGTTCTTGCCGTATGGCTTCCCTGCTTTATGTCCGCAAGATACTCCGCCGTGTGGGATGCCGTGATGCACGACAAGCCTGTCGAGTACGACACCTGGTTTGAAAAAAAGGAAGAAATACCCGAGCAGTATTTGCTTATGAAAAAGCTGTATGCTGCTTTTTCGGGAAAGAGCAAAACGTACTCTCCCTGCGTTTTCCCATGGCATGAAGCGTCTGTCCGGAAAAGCGACTTTGCGGAAATTCTTTGTCTCCTGGCGGCTCTGTCGGAAGATAACGAAAGGATCGACGAGGCATGTGACCTTATAAAAGAATGCGGCTCTGATCGCAGACGGTTTTATTTTTTCACCCTGCTTCGTAATCCGAAGACGCCGCTTCAACGCAAAACCGTGCTTGAGGGCCTTGCGGATCGCGAAACCAATACGCGCCAATCCGCGTACGATATTGCTTCAAAAATGGCGCTTTCGGCGGATGAATGCCGCTTTATTGAGGACGATTTGCGCTTCAAGAGCGCGGATATCCGTAAATACGTTATGGAATTTTTGCTGAAGCAGAGCGAAGCCGAGCTTACCGCGTGCATAGGCCGGCTTCTTGAAAGCAGCAAAGAAGAAGTACGCCTCGGCGGACTGGACATGCTGTTACAGCTGAAAAAGGATGAAAAGCGCAATAAAATTACAGATTCCTTCGCAGGCATTCTTTCTGAAAGAGCCGGGGATAACCTTCCTCCAAAGGAAAAGATCCTGCTTGAAGCTCTTGTTCCCGCTGAAACGGCAGCCAAAACCGAAGACGCGGCTTTGTTTGCCGCAGAGGACAAATATCTGCCTGCCGAATTTGATGCGGCGTATATCGGGCTTTGCGCCGAGACCTTTGCGGCGTATTTCCCCGAGTCAAAATTGCCGGAGCTGATCCGCGGCAAAAAAGGAGGCTTCAACCTTTTCGGCAGGATCAGGTCCGCGTTGACCGATAACATTGCCTGCAAGTCCTCCATTGCCGCCGCTGCGGACCTGATGTCGCTTTCAGGATTTATTGAAGCACACAAAACCGATTCCTTTACCTGCTCGAACGGCGAGGCAATGCTGCTTGGCAATCTTCAATATAGGTATCAGTTCGCCGATAAAGAGGGGAAAGCGCCTCTTTGGGCGTTATGGCAGGAATGGCTCAGGACAAACAGCATCACAAACAAGCGTCTTGTACGCGCAATTGTGCTTTTCCACGCGTATAGACAGAAAACGCGCTATTCCGAAGCTTGTGTTGAGTCGGTCAGAACCGTATTTGGTACGGGCTTTGAAAACGGCAAAGAGCTCCCGTACTCTGCCATTATGGAGATGTTTCTTGACCATATGCTCGGCTGCAT
>CAKTUZ010000109.1 GCA_934621605.1 uncultured bacterium
TTCTGGGAGCTTCTGCGGTACCCCCCCCATTTCTATGAGACATTTTCTATACTCCTTTTTTAACTATTGCTATTTGTAACAATTCAGAATGAAACAGGTTCTCTCCGCCTGTATCATTGTCAAGAGCAATAGTCCTTTATCTTATTGTCCCCGTAGGTTTATTTCAAATAGAGAACCTGCGGAGGATTTAAAATGAAATGTGAATTAAAACCCATCGTATATGCTCCTGCAAATTTAAACGATAACAAATCGCCTTCCCGTAATTCAGTATAATCGACTAAATTTGCAAGACGATCGTTCTCCATACAGGTAGCTCCACCAACAATTTGTTTATTTATTTTAGGTCTTTCAGCTAAATTAGACTCTAAGATTTCAAAAGGTTGTGCGCGTTTAGTCATAAAAGGATTGATGTGTAGTAACGACCCATCTACTGTAAATATACTCACTCCTCTAATACTACGTTTATTAAGAATCGTTGTTTCATATGTCACACATGTTGCTAAAACTGAAGCGCCAGGTTCCAAAATAAGCTTTGTAGAAATTGGATTATACTCCGTCTTAAGTACATCGCATATAGCTGCAGCATATTGTTTCATTGTGGGTTTTCCTTGAACGATTTGTCCACCAAAGAATCCCCCTCCGATGTCGATAAATCTGAACTCGTAACCTGTTTCTTTTTTCAGTTCAGCAGCTTTATGAGCAATCTCTGTAAAAACATTTAAACTTCTTGTTTTGGTACTTGTATGTAAATGTAATCCTATATTTACAATTTGAGCTTTCGCAAGAAGATTCATACATTCCATAAACTCCGATGAATCAGCATCAATGCCAAATCTTGATACCTCTTCTCCAGCTGTTGTTTCTCCAGGACATCTACTCTCTAAATCAAAATTGACTCTCAAACCAACTAATCCTTTATATCCCGGAAAGCGTCTTACAAACTCATTAACTTCATTATAGTTATCAAGATTAACAATGCTAGGCAAATCACTAAATTGTTGAAACAACTGTATTTTGCAAGGTCCATTCAAAATGATATCTTCATCATTAATTCCCATACCCTTAACATAGTTGTATTCGTCAGGACTTACAACCTCAATCTTCCATCCTAAATTTCGATTTGCATACAAAATTAATTCAGGATCTCTATTTGTTTTTACAGAATATCCGTATTCAACATTTGCCCCCCACGCAGTATTAAATCCTGTCATAACTTCCGTGCAATTCTTCCTGAATTGACAAAGGTGTACTACATATCTTGGCGTTTCTATCATGTTATTTCTTCTTTCTAGCATTAGACTCTTGTTATGTAAATTTCCTTATATCCAGTAATCCCCGTCATTGCCGAAATTACGCTCTTGTCAACTATTTTTCCTTTGACCCAATCTACTATTGCCTTCGGCAAATTGCATCCTCCCATATGTGAGAATGGATAGCCACCACCAAAACGTGCATTCATTTCAAGTACATAGGGCACACCATCAACCAAGAACACATCACAATCCATATTGGCAATGTGTTTTGTATAATTTCCAAGTCGAAGGAGTGTATTCTTGATAATTGGCTCGTCAACCAATTGTGCAATATCCGTTTCTCCGGATCTCATTGCGAGTTTTTTTCGAACAATTACATTCTGCGTTTCGCCGTGAAGATCATTAATAATATCTGCACCGTATTCCTGTCCCTTGAGACATTCTTGATAGATAACTTTTTCTTCCGTCGCTGCCGACTCATATTTTAGATATGAGCTTACAATATCCTCATTTGCCTTTTTTGTCAGATACCGTAAATCCTCCTCATCATGAGCAATTGCAACAGATATAGAACCGCAACCATACCGAGGCTTGACGACAATCGGATAGCTTAACTCACCAACAGTGATC
>CAKTUZ010000110.1 GCA_934621605.1 uncultured bacterium
CTCCATGGGCGCGCAGGCGTATATGTAGCACAAACGATCGGCGCGGTGAGCAGTAAAGCAGAGGATATTATCGAGGCTTTGCCGCAAGTGATCCGAGGTGTGGCTCATGTATAGACCGGCGTGGGTGGAAATTGATTTAGAAGCGATCCGCGATAATATCCGCGCGATCAAAAAACGTGTCGGCGAGACGAAAATTATGGCGGTGGTAAAAGCTGATGCTTATGGACATGGAATGTATATCGTTAATACACTTATTAAAGCTGGTATTAATTATTTAGCAGTAAGTTCTATTAATGAAGCAATGGATATCAGAAAATATAACAAAGAAATTCCAATTTTATGCACTGAGGTTATTGAATATGACCTTATTTCTTTGGCAGAAGAAAATAATATTACTATTACTGTTACCAATTTAGATTATATTAAAAATATAGTAAAAAATATAAAAACAAAATTAACTATACATATTAAAATTGATTCTGGTATGAATAGACTTGGTGTTAAAAATAAAGAAGCATTTAATGATATGTACAACTATATAAATAAAAATTCGAAATTATATCTTGAAGGAATATATACTCATTTTGCTACTACAGGTTTACATGATAAGTATTATGATTATCAAGTAGAAAACTTTAAACATATTACTAGTGATATAAATATTTTAGATATTCCAATTGTACACCTTAGTAGTAGTGTTATAGTACTTGCTCATCCAAAACTTGATTTTTGTAATGCCATTAGAATTGGTACAATTATGTATGGATATGATATTGCACCAAGATCATACGGCAGAGGCCTAAAAGATACACTTAGAAAGATAAGAGATTCATACTATATTAAAAAATACAATATTAGTAAAACTTATAAAGATGTCATAATTCCATTAAAACCAGCCTTAAAAATAAAGACTAACGTTATTGAAATTAAAGACGTAAAATGTGGTGAATTTATCGGATATGGTGCATCTTTTATAGCACCAAAAGATATGAGAATTGCTATTCTTCCAATCGGATATCATGACGGTATTGGAACAAATTGTGATTCTAGATATGTCATTATTAATGGTAATAGATATAAAACTGTTGGCAGTTTATCAATGTGTATGATGACTGTACTTATTGATGATAAAGTTTCACTATTTGATTCAGTTACAATTTTAGGTGATGGTATAACTTTAGGAATGATAAGCAGAATAAATAATACAGATATACATGATACACTTGCTAATATAGGCAAAAATTTAGATAGAGTTTATATATTAAATGAAAAAGGTAGAAAGAAGGAAATAGAAATATGTCAGTAAAAAGTATGATGGTTGCTAAAATCAAAGAGATCAATTACGATAAATTAAATAAATTAGCTTCTGATATAGCAAAAAGAAATGGTAAAACAAAAGGATATGTAAAAAGAGATATGTTTTGGAACTTCTTAAGATATGGTATTGGTTATACTGACTATCTTAAAGGTGATTACATAAATCTTACTAGTAAGCAAAAAAAAGGATATGTTACTACTAAGTCATATTATAAATTACTTAAATATTTAAACAAAGAAACATATATTGCTACAATGGCAGATAAACTAGTATTTAATAAGATATTTAAAGACTATCTCGGACGTGAATTTATCGATCTTAGAACTACTTCACTAGATGACTTTAAAAAGTTCTTAAAAGGCAAAAAAACAGTCTTTGCTAAACCTCCTACAGATTTTGGTGGACATGGAATTAGAAAGATTGCTGTTAAAGACATAAAATCAGTAGAAGACTTATATAACGAATTAAAAGAAAAAGATATTAATCTTATTGAAGAAGCAATAATTCAACATAAGGAATTAGATAAATTAAATCCATATGCAGTCAATTC
>CAKTUZ010000111.1 GCA_934621605.1 uncultured bacterium
AGGTAGCACTGCTGGAGACACTTGCAAGAGTGAATGAGAATATTGTAGGAATTATAAGTGCCGGATCTGCAATTGAAATGCCGTGGCAGCGTAGCTGTAAAGCAATTCTGCACGGATATCTCTATGGTCAGGCTGGAGCATCCGCCATGATGGAATTGTTGATGGGGAATGAAAATCCATCAGGAAGATTAAGTGAGACTTATCCTTTCAAATATGAAGACACACCGGCATACCGTTATTTTCCATCTACGGAAAGAAATTCTGAATACAGGGAAGCTTTGTATATCGGATATCGCTATTATGACAGCAGCAAGGTAAGGGTACGCTATCCATTTGGTTTTGGTCTGTCCTATACAGAGTTTGCTTATTCAAATTTGAAAATTAACTCAAATGGTATAAAAGTAACTGTGAAAAATACAGGAAAGTATGATGGTGAAGAGGTGGTACAATTATATGTCGGACTTCCGAATGCAATTGTATTTCGACCAGAGAAAGAACTGAAAGGGTTCAGAAAAGTATTTATCAAAGCCGGGGAAAAGAAAGAAATTGAAATTCCCTTTGACGATAAGACATTTCGTTATTGGAACGTGAAGACAGACAACTGGGAGATTGAATTTGGAAACTATCAGATTATGGTCGGGGCAAGCGTAAGTGATATTCGACTGTCCGGAAATATAGAAATTAAGGGAACAACAGAATGTTATCCATATAATCCGGCAAAGATGCCATATTATTATGCCGGAATAGTTCAGAATATCGAAGAACAGGAGTTTGAGGAATTACTTGGTTATTCTGTACCTTCTGGAAAATGGACAGGAGAACTTGGAATAAATGATGCGATTTGTCAGATGTATTATGCAAAAAGTGGTCTTGCCAGATTTATTTATAAGCGTCTTACTGCAATGAAAAAGAAAAGTGAGGCTGCTGGAACACCGAATTTGAATATTTTGTTTATTTATAATATGCCATTTCGCGCCCTGGCTAAGATGACGGCAGGTATGGTAAGCATGGAGATGGCAGAAGGTATGGTTACAGTGGTAAATGGCCACTTTTTCAGAGGAATGAAAAAGATCATCGGAGGATTCTTTAGAAATAGAAAGCTGAACAAAGAATATATGAAACTGCTTTCAAAGTAGCAAAATGAGGATGGGTATGATATATGGAAAACATAAAAGAAAAATGGGCAAAAATCTGGAATGATTTTGAAAAAAAGCATCCGAAACTGGCAAAATGGGTGTATCAGATTTTTTACTTTTTTGTATTTAGTATGATGGTGACAGTGTTTCAGTACCTGGTATTTACTTTCATGCCAGGCCTTCTGGGAGAGAAATTGGCAGGTACAGAATTTATGTGGCCCAAGGTTTCAATGAATTTGTTTGGAGTAAAATTTACTTGGAGTATTTTAGGGTATAATGTACTGAAAGATGCTTCAGGAGCAGTTATGATTGGTGGCGGGCTGGGATACTTTATCAGCTATGAGACAGGTTCTTTCCTTGCACAGTGCATCAACTTTCCGCTGCAGAGAAATATTACATTTAAAAGTCATGGAAATCCGTGGTATCAGGCAATGTGGTATTTTATTGCATGGGTAGTGATTTCGCTGATTTGTAATGGGTTCAATAACCTGTGGATGCCAATTGCATCAGTTTATGTAGCTCCGGTGATTTATAATCTTCTGGTCACATTTATTACCGGTGGAGTTTCGATGATCATTTTTTTCTTTGTATTTAAAATTATCTTTCCGGAAGGGGAAGCAAAATAAAGATTAGTAGAATATAGTGAAAATGAACTATACCCAGGTAAAGTCTATGCAGATATGGAAACACAGAAAGAACTGGATTTCACAGGTTTAGCAG
>CAKTUZ010000112.1 GCA_934621605.1 uncultured bacterium
CATTTGTTGTTTATCAATAATTATAGAGTCTCCGAAATCAGAATAGGAGAGATGTGAATGAGGAGTTTCCTCTAAGTCGTCTATTCTTTCTTTTGTTTTTTCCACATACGAAGTAATCTATCATTGACCTTTTTATATGGTGTGAAATCTTGTATATCTCTCAATGACACGTTACATTTCATAAGATAGTCTATAAGCCCTCTACTCAAAATCTTGCATTTGTCCCATTTTTCTATGAAATAAGAATTTGCTGTGTACACAGACAACTTGTTCCAAGCTGATTCAGAAAGTTCGTTGTTACTCAGTTTTACATAAAGATGATAAAAACTATGCTTCAACATGGATACAGCAATTAAATCTTGCCAATTATGGGCAAGTATATATAAATAAATATAATATTCGATATTCTTTTTACCTATATCTCCATTCAACAGTCCTTCCCAGCATTTCGAACCTGCTTTTTTAACCAGAATGTCATTTGGACAAATTTCATTTATCACAAATCGTTCGACGTTTTCATTGAGAATATTCTGTGCTAACATCCATTCCAAAATCTCTTGTTTTTTTACTAGGCAAGCATTTTTCAAAGATGGACTAACAAACTTTTGAACATTTGAATTGATGGCATCAAATATGATACTAATAGAATCATCTGTATGTTCAACTATCTTTAGCGCTAGATTGTCGTCAATAAGAGCCTCTGCATCTATAGTTTTTTGCAGCAGCTCCTGCCAAAGATGAAATGTGTGAAAGTCATGATTACTATACAACAACGCTATCATCGCAAATTGTTCGTGGGGTAATTTTAACCATGTTCCTGATTCAAAGAACCTCTCGTTAATTTCTAAAAGAGGTAATAAATGTTCCCAATTATTTGTTGCTAACGAAAGTATTTCACTTTCATTCATCGTATTAATGGCATAGTTCAATGCTTTGAGAGCAACATCATTAACATGTTCTAATTTTGCAATATCATTAATTAGCTCAATGAATACTACATGTTCCTTTTTGTCCAACTCTTCTAATCTTGAATCAAAAAGAGTCATTTCTGGATGTAAGAATGAAACGTTTTCTAAAGATGCTATCTGAAAAAGGTAATCTTTTTCTGTACCATACAGACCCGATATTTTTTTAGATAGGAAATTGCACTTCAGTCGAACTCCTTCATTTATGTTGGGAAAATGTTTTTCTAAGATATGAAGAACCTCCGCAAATTGTTTTTGACCTACTTTTTCGTTTAACGCTATATCCAATTTTTTCATAAGAACAGAAAAAGCCATTAGCTTGTCTTGCTCAGCTCCAATATCTTCCTTAAATAAACGTATCAAACTTGGGAAAGGATCATTAGTTGTTTTTGACTGCTCAAAAATGTATCTTATAGCATCTGCAAAGTTCTCTTCTTCTATTTTTCCCTTCCATGGAGCATTTGACAACGACATATGGGTAGGATTGTCTGTAAACTGGATGGAAAAATCGTTTTCACCACATTTCCTCTGTGACATAGAACCTGTGCTCAAAGATATATTTTTCAACATTCCAATAGGCATGTATTGAAGTAAATAAAAACATAATTCGATATATGTCAATTGAGGTTTGTCCATAAAGAAAAATAGATTTTTATTATTCCCTAATAGCAACATATAAATTGCCATCAACGACACACCATCAAACTGTTTAAAGACTTCTAAGGATTCTCTTCTCTCAAAATCTTTAATTTCTATTTTCTGTCTGTAAATCTCATACTTATCTTTTTGTGGTCTTCGGAAATAATCTTTCAGTACTCTGAAATCAAAATTTCTATCCAAGCCGTTCAAATCAACTATGAGCGTATGAGTCCATACACACCCAGGT
>CAKTUZ010000113.1 GCA_934621605.1 uncultured bacterium
GAACTGCTAAACAGTTTGCGGTTGATGTTTTCCCGCTTAGCCAGCCACCGCTGCCCCAATGGGCATTATGTGGCGCCTTCATTAGCGGTTGCGGCCGGAAAAATGCTCCGCTGCCCAACATGCGGCGCGGAGTTTTATGCCCCCAGTGCCGAAGAACTGGCTTTTAACAGCCAAGGCGCCTGCCCTACTTGCGACGGTACCGGTACGGTATGGAATGTAGATATGGCTACCTTAGTGCCGGATGAAAATTTAACCATAGACCAAGGCGCCGTGGCTCCGTGGAACAGCCTAATGTGGTCTTTAATGACGGACGTTTGCCGCGCCATGGGCGTGCGGACGGATGTGCCGTTTAAGGATTTATCCCCACGGGAAAAAGAAATTGTGTATCACGGTCCGGCAGAAAAAAAGCGCATTTTTTATAAAGCCAAAAAAACAAATCAAGCGGGCGAGTTGGATTTTACCTTTTACAATGCCGTTTATACGGTAAAAAATGCGTTGGCAAAGGTAAAGGACGAGCAAGGCATGAAACGGGTGGAAAAGTTTTTGAAACAGGAGCCTTGTCCGGATTGCGGCGGTTCGCGCTTGAGTGCTGCGGCTCGCGCCCCGCGTGTAGGCGGCCTAAACTTGGCGGACGTTTGCCAAAAAACATTGGTGGATTTAACCGCGTGGGTGGCGGCCGTTCCCGCTACTATGCCTGCTGAAATGCGCGAAATGGCGCAAAATATTACGGAGGCCTTTTTGTCCGCCTCCCGCCGCCTGATGGATTTGGGCCTAGGGTATTTGACTCTAGACCGCGCCTCCGCCACCTTGTCCACCGGAGAACGCCAGCGTATGCAGTTGGCGCGGGCGGTGCGCAACCGCACCACCGGTGTTTTATATGTGCTAGATGAGCCCTCTATCGGCTTACACCCGTCTAACATTGTGGGCTTAAAAGGCGTTATGCAAGATTTAATTGCGGACGGCAACTCCGTCGTGTTGGTGGACCACGATACCCAAATTTTATCTGCGGCCGATTGGTTTGTGGAAATGGGCCCCCAAGCCGGGGCCAACGGCGGCTATGTAATTGCGCAAGGTACGCTGGCGGATGTCAGCCATAATAAAAATTCCAAAATCGGGCCGTTTTTAACCGGGCATACGCCGCCCCGGGTGTGGGAAAAAGTGCCTGCGGAAGAACTGTTTGCGCAAGGTAAAATCCGTTTATCTACGGGGCCCATTCATACGGTAAAACCGTTGGAAATAGAAATACCCAAAGGGCGGCTTACGGCGGTAAGCGGTGTGTCCGGCTCCGGCAAAACCACGCTGGTGTTGGAAAGTTTAGTGCCCGCTTTAGAGGCGCATGTGCGCCATGCGCCGCTTCCTCCCCATGTGCGCGCCGTACAAGCGCAAGGTATTGAACAGGTAAAGCTGATTGATGCCACCCCTATTGGGATTAATGTGCGTTCCACCGTGGCAACGTATGCCAATGTGCATGACGAACTGCGCAAACTGTTTGCCCGCTTGCCGGATGCCAAACAGCGAGGGTATAAAGCGGGGGATTTTTCCTACAATACCGGCCGTTTGCGTTGTGCGGAGTGTGACGGAACAGGAGAAATCAGTTTGGATGTGCAATTTTTGCCGGATGTGGACGTGCCTTGCCCCACTTGCCGCGGGGCGCGCTATGCACGGGAAGCGTTTGATGTAAAATATACCAACCAACGCGGGGAAAGTTTTTCACTGCCGGAGCTGATGGCTATGGACGTTTCCACTGCGTTGAAAGCGTGCGCGGATTGGAAATTGGTGCACCAACGCTTGCAAATTTTGCAAGACTTAGGG
>CAKTUZ010000114.1 GCA_934621605.1 uncultured bacterium
TGCGATACCCAATGCACCGCAGAACACCCCAACGAGGCTTGCGAGGTCTGCATGGAGGATACGGAAAAGTGTGTGGGCGAAGAACTTCTGCCCAATCCTTATACCTGTATCTGCACCGAAGAATGTACCAAGGAACTGATCAACGAGGACTGCGAAGCCTGTCAGTATGACCTGGACTCCTGCGACCCGGTAGAGCCTACCGACCCGGAGCAGCCCACCGACCCGGAACAACCCACTGACCCGGAGCAGCCCACTGACCCGGAACAGCCCACCGACCCGGAGCAGCCCACTGACCCGGAACAGCCTACTGACCCGGAACAGCCCACCGACCCGGAGCAACCCACTGACCCCGAAGAATGTACCTGCACGGAGAAATGCGCCGCTGGCGCAGTCAATACAGACTGCCCCCTCTGCAAGAATGACCTTACCCAGTGTGTAGGCAAGGAGCCGGAAGTCCTTGATCCCAAGTTTGTCATTTCCATCGTGGAGCCTGACGGCTGGTACACCAGAAAGGCGGATGTAGAAATCCGTATCAAGGATGTCAACGAAACCGGCTGGAAAACCGTTGAAGCAAAAATCAACAGCGGCGGCAGTTGGACGGATTTGACGGACTATCTTCTGGACAGCGATAAGGTCTGGCTGGAGATTTCCGAAAACTGCACGGTCTATGTGACGGTTACGGACAAGAACGGCAAGGCCCACACCAAGAGCCGCTATGTGGAAGTCTTTGACCGGGAAGCCCCGACCGTCCGTGCGGGAATTGAGGGCGAACTGCTTTATGTAGAAGCAAACGATGACCTGTCCGGCGTGGATAAAATTTATGTCTGCGGCAATTCCTTTTCCAAGCTGACCAACGGCACCCTGGACATCCGTCTGAAGGACTACGCTGACAACTACGAAAAGATTACCATTCAGGCCGTGGATAATGCGGGTAATAAGAGCCGCATGACCCAGCTTTCCAACCCTTACTATGAGCCTCCCAAAAAGGACAATGATAAAAACTCCGGTTCCGGCACTTGTCCTCCTACCACACAGGTTCCGCCTACCAATCCAGGAATTACCCAGCCCCCGGCAGGTTCAGGCAGCACTGGTACTTCCGGCGGACAGAACACCAAGCCTACGGGAAACGGCGGTTCCACTTCCAAGACCGAGGAACCCAAGAAAGACCCTGTTACGGTAAAGCCTGTGGAGGATAAAGACACGGAACCCAATCCTTTTACCCCGGATGGAACCGGCACGGTGGTGGACAATGCCACCGAAAGTGACGGCAAAGAGTTTTACACCATTTCCACCCCGGATGAGAATGTATTTTATCTGGTCGTTGACAAACAGCGTGACGGCAACAATGTGTATTTCCTGAACGCTGTGACCGAAAGCGACCTTGCGGCACTGGCGCAGAAAGACGCTGCCCCGGAACCCGTTGCCCCTGTGGAACCGGAGCCTACCACTCCGAAGGAGCCGGAAGAACCCAGCGAACCGGAACCTCCTGTTACAGAGCCGGAACAGCCTGCTAAGAAAAGCAACAGCACCATGCTGATCGTTCTGATCGTGGCACTGGCGGCGGGCGGCATTGGCTACTACTTCAAGGTCTACAAGCCGAAGCATGAGCTGGACGACGCCGAGGACATCGACGATTTTGAGTTTGAGGGGCCAGAGGAACCCACGGTAAATGAGGATGACATCCAGGGGGAAGACACTCCTGCGGAAGATGTTTTGACCGCCGAGGAAGAAGCCGAACAGCGCAGGCTTTACGAGGAGGATAACGAGGATATTCCCATCGAGGGCGACGATGACCTTGTTTT
>CAKTUZ010000115.1 GCA_934621605.1 uncultured bacterium
TATTGATGATGTTACTATTAGAGAAAAAATAAAAAATATATTAAATTAAAGGAGAAATTTATGAAAAAAGGTATTGTAGTAGGATTAATGTTGTTTGGAGTTTTAGTATTAACTGGATGTGGTGTTAAAACTAATAATAATTTATTAGAGTGTTCAATAACTCAAGATAAAGATAAAATGGTTACAACTCAAACTTTAAAAGCTGTATTTGAAGAAAATGAAGTTGTGAATATGGAAATTAATACTGATTTTAAACTTGATGATGAAATTGCTTCAAGTACTGAAGCTTTAAAAGATAATATTTTAAATGCATATAAAGAAAAATATGGAAAAAATGGAGTAGATATTACAGTTACTAATGATGAAAATACTATTTATACTGTTATAAAAATGGACTTTAAAGTAATGAGTGATGAGGATAAAGAAGAACTTAATGTAGTTGATACTAAGGGAAGTGTTAATGCTACAAAGAAGGCTTTACAAAATTCTGGATATAACTGTAAATAAAGATAAAGTCTTCTATAAAATATTGATTTTCATATTTGTATGTGTTATTTTTGCATTATGGTAGGAGTTATATGAAAAAATGGAATAAAAAAGGATTTACATTAATCGAATTGTTAGCAGTAATAATCATACTTGCAATACTAATTGCTGTTGCAGTACCATCAGTAAATAGGTATTTGGATAATGCAAGGAAAGATACTTATGTTGAAAATATTAAGATTGCATTGAAAGCAGTTAAATTGGATTTTACAACAGGGGCCAACAATGCAACTGAAATGAGAACTGGCTCTGTAATTGGGTTAACGTATAAATATTATGTTTATAATATTAAAGACATTAATAAGTTGTTAGATAAAAAATTAATAAAAAGTCCATTTGGACAAGAGTATCAGGAAAATAGTAATATTGGTATAAGGGTTTATGATCTGAGTCCTAATTCTCAAGCCTATAGTGTTTGTCTTTTGGATAAAGGCGGTAATGGTATAAGTGCTCTTTCATATATTTGGGGTGATATTTCTGATCCTTCAAAATTTACTGATGAAGCTTTAGAACAAGGTAATGGAAATTTTACTTTAAATAATAGTAGTGCTTCTAATTTGAAACGTGATAGAATACTTAAAGGTTATACAACATTACGTTGTAAATAATTTATTCTTTGTATTAAACTTCTAATTTATTTAGAAGTTTTCTTTTTGTTCTATTATTACTAAAGTTTCATAGATTTAAATGAAAGAGAGTGATTTAATGAATAAGGAAGAAATTATAAAAAATATTGCTCTAAGAACTGGTGGAGATATTTATTTAGGAGTAGTTGGTGCAGTTCGTACTGGTAAATCTACTTTTATAAAGAAAGTTTTGGAGAATCTTATAATTCCTAATATAAGTGATGAGTTTGAAAGAAAAAGAGCAATGGATGAAATACCACAATCTTCTGGTGGTAAAACTATTATGACTATTGAACCTAAGTTTGTTCCAAATAATATAGCTAAGGTTAAAGTTGATGATTTAGAGTGTAATATGAGACTTGTTGATTGTGTTGGATATGTAATTGACAATGCTAAAGGTTATGAGGATGAAAATGGTCCTAGAATGGTTAAAACTCCATGGTATAGTGAAGAAATACCTTTTGTTGAAGCTGCAGAAATTGGTACTGAAAAGGTTATTAAGGATCATTCTACTATAGGTATTGTTGTTACTACTGATGGATCTATTGGAGAATTTGAAAGATCAGATTATGTTAAAGCTGAAGAACGTGTTGTGGGGGAACTCACTAATATT
>CAKTUZ010000116.1 GCA_934621605.1 uncultured bacterium
ACACTATTTTCATCGCCATTATAAGTTTTGGTATTATAGTATAGTTTTGCTTTAGCTACTGCATTTATAGCATTATTTACAAAGTTCTGCTTTTTATTATTATCAAGTGATTTAGATGATATTCCAATAATTAGTATTGAAGCAAGTGATAAAACAACTATAACAGCTAATAATTCGATAAGTGTATAACCTTTAGTATTCATTAGCATTCACCTGTTTCTAAGCATTCTTGTAATGAGTTTTGTATATCATTGTTATATTCGTTTTGATTGTAATATCTTGCTCTTAATATTCCTAGGATTAAAAACATTACCATGATTAAGAGAAGTAGCATACTATAAATAGCTGCCATTGAAGCTATACCTTTATTGTTCATATCATCACCTACTATAGACAGTATATCAAAAAAATAAAAAAAAAGATATATCATTAAGATAATATATCAATTATTTTTGACAATGTGTCTATGCCTTCTCGCATTTTACTCATTCTATCTTCTGGGGTTAGTTTGTATCTTACTTTCATAGCATTTTCAAAGTCTCTGTAGTAGCTTTGGTTTCTATTTAAATATTTATACCAATATGAATTTTCTTTTAAAAATTTGCTGTTATTAGGATTTTGTTTTATTTTTAATTTAATGTCTATTTTCATTAATCATCAAAATGTTTATGAATTGGTCTTGGTTCATATGATGATGTTTTTCTTGTGGTGTCCTCTCTTTTTGATACCATGTCTTGAAGATATCCAATTCCTTTTTGCAAAGACCCAATTCCTTTTGGTAATTCTGTCATGTCAATATTTTTTATAGTACCTAATATATCTTTAAAAGAAAATGTAGATGTTGCTTCTTTTATTGCTTCTGTATATTTATCCCAGATACTATTGTTTGGTCCATATAGTTCAAAGATGTTATAAAATTCTTGCCAAGACATTTCTTTTTTTCTTACATAATTTATAAGTTCTGGTTTTGTTTTTACAAATGATTTAAAGTTTTCTAACGACATAAGATCACCTACTATAATATATGTTCTTTTAGTGTAATTATTATCAAAATAAAAGAAGCTTATTTAGCTTCTATTGTTAACTTAATTGCAGTTCTTTCTTCACCATCTACTTTAATGTCTTGAAATGATGGTATACATACAAGATTTTGTCCAGATGGCGCTAAAAAGCCTCTTGATATAGCAATAGCTTTTATTGCTTGGTTTAAAGCTCCTGCTCCTATAGCTTGAATTTCAACTTTTCCTTTTTCGCGAAATACATTAGTAAGTGCTCCCGCTACTGAATTGGGATTAGATTTGCTAGATACTTTTAATGTTTCCAATGTTTTATCATCCTTTCTTAATACACTAATATTATATTAGCTAGTATTAAAAAAAGAACTATAAAAGTTCTAGATCATCTGAAGTTTCAGTAGTTTTTATAACTTCATTAGGTTTATAGTTCTTATTTGAGTAAGCTTCTTTTTTCTTCTCCTGGAAGTTTAATGTGATGTTTTCTAGCGGAGATGTTCCCCCATAAATTGGTCTTTTGTTCTCCTCTACTTTTTCAACATATGTTTCAATTGGTTTTGGAACTTCTTGTACCTCTTTGAATTCAGGAATTTCTTCTACTTTAGGTTCTTCTTTTTCAATTATATCATTAAGTGCTTGTTCATTAATAATTGGTGCAGATTCTATTCTTGTTTTTTCTAGGATTGAATCAATTGTTTCTTCGCTTTTTTGATCATTTTCTTCAGCTTTTTCTTCAAAGTCAAAATCAAACGAAGGAATATCTGGTT
>CAKTUZ010000117.1 GCA_934621605.1 uncultured bacterium
TTGCTCCTCTGCTGCCCTCTTTTTTCTGACCGTATGATGCTTTTTTTCAGCCCAGATCGCGATTTGGATCTAGTTTTATGCAGCAAAGTTTTTACTGCAGGCGAGCCTTTGTAAGCATCTCTTCCGCAAAAAATCCATAAAAAAAGTGGCTACGCCACATAGGTGTAGGCAGAAGGTTATCTTGCTGTCTACACTTTTTCTTTTCTTTATTTTCTGTTATCCTATAACTGGGTGATGATTATGACAGCTTCCTTTACCATAACGCAAATTCTTTCCGACCATTGGGATTCTTTTCAGTTAAAGTATCCCAATATTCGATCGGTTGTTTCCTATGAGGTACAAAGAGTTTTAGCCTGCGGCGATCCTCGTAACGGGTTTGCCCTGTACGAATGCCCTCGTTGCTTACGCAAACGCTTTGTTCCTTTTCGTTGCCATTCCAGATTCTGCAGCACTTGTGGTGCGGCCTATCAGGATAACCGCGCTGCCTCCATTGAAGAAAAATTGATTAACTGCAGGCACCGCCATGTTGTCTTCACCATTGCTCAGGAACTCCGCCCATATTTTCGTAAATATCGCGCTTTGCTTCACGTCCTTTTCCGCTCGGCTGCACAAGTCATTCAGGATTGGGCTCTGGCTCAAAACAAAAAAGAACAGTTTCAATTCGGCATGGTGTGCGTCCTGCATACTTTTGGTCGCGATCTCAAATGGAATCCTCATATCCACATGCTTCTTACCGAAGGTGCCTGCGGCAAGATCACTCCATGGAAACAGTTTCACTATTTCCCCTATGTCATGCTGCGCAAACGCTGGATGACCACACTTCTTTACAATCTAAAGCAGGAACTTCTTGCCCTCGATCTTTCGGATACGAAATTCTTGCATTTGCTCAATCAATTCTACCATGTTTACAAGGATGGCTTTTATGTGCATGCTCCAAAATCTGATTTTAATTCTGCTTCTGCAGTTACCAAATACATTGTCCGCTATATCGGAAGACCTGCGATGGCACAGTCGCGCATCATCGGCTATGACGGTTCTCATGTTACCTTTTGGTATCAGCGCCATGAAGATAACCAGAAAGTAGTCGAATGCATTCCCGCACATGACTTTATCAAGCGTCTCATCATTCACATTCCGGAAAAAGGTTTCAACATGCTCCGCTATTATGGTCTTTATGCACAGCCTTTCTCCAAAAATACACATCTGTTTCGCCGGGTTCACCCTGACAAAAAAGCTGCACGCAAGCTCCTGCAGCGTTGGGCCTTTCGCATCAGTATTTCCTTTGGTGCCGATCCTCTGAAATGCCATTGTGGTGATTACATGCATTTTGTTGATACTTACTTTCCAGTTTGCCCTGCACATTCACCGCCTTTCATGATACAATAGAGAAAACTCTAAGAACGGAGGCTTTCCTTCATGGCAGTTACCTATTATGATGCAAATGGCAAAGAAGTTACAAAGAAAGAATTTGTAGCGATTCTCAGAGAAAAATATATGCAAAACCCGCCTGATGGCTATACACGCAGGGAAATCGAGCGCATGCGGGACAATGATATCCTGGATATGGATTACTTTCTAAACGAGTTTTAAAGATTCTCTTGAACCTATCCCTATTTTGTTGTGCTTAAAATCTTCATAGTTATTGAATATATTTACTTTTTTTGCTTTATATTCCATTTACTTTTTTAGCGATATTTCCTATTCAAGGACAAAAGTGTGCATAACGAAATCAAAGATTTCTATGCACACATGTCGCTCATGAG
>CAKTUZ010000118.1 GCA_934621605.1 uncultured bacterium
GCTATATGTTTATCGTGCTCTATAATACCTTCTTCTCTATTAATTACTAAAAGACAGATATCTGACCTATCAATAGCTCTCATACTTCTTAACAGGCTATATTTTTCTATTGCTTCAAATACTTTACCTTTTTTTCTCATTCCTGCTGTATCGATTAATGTATAATCTTCTTTATCGTATTTGAAGTCAATATCAACTGCATCTCTTGTAGTTCCAGCCACATCACTTACGATTAATCTTTCTTCATTTATTAATGCATTTACTAATGAACTTTTACCTACATTTGGTCTTCCAATAACACAAATTTTAGTTTTTGTTGTATCTTTGGGTTCTTGTTTTTTAAAACCTTCTACTATTTCTTCTAGTAAATCTGCCATACCTAAATTTTGTTCTCCAGATACTTCAATATATTTGTCAAAACCAAGTTCATAGAAATCATAAATATGATTTTTTGCTTCTTTAGAGTCAGTTTTATTTATAGCTACTATTACTTCTTTATTAGCTTTTTTTAACATATCTCTTACTTCATAGTCGTTTCTAGTTAGTCCTTCTTTTCCATCTACTACGAAGACTATTTTATCTGCTTCTACTATTCCTATTTCTACTTGTGTTTTTATTTCATCATTAAATAATTCTTTAGATACATCTATTCCACCTGTATCTATAACATTAAAGCTTACTCCTTTATATGTTGCCTCTCCATATATTCTATCTCTTGTAACTCCTGGAGTATCTTCAATAATTGAAATTTTGTTACCTACTATTTTATTAAATATTGTACTTTTACCTACATTTGGTCTTCCTACTATACAAATTGTTGGCTCTTTCATAAGGTCACCTCAAATCTACTTTATTATATCAGAAAAGTTAGATAGTTTCTATATTTTATATTTTTGTTATTGTAAATACTATCTCATTTGAGTTATTTACTGCAAATGTTTTTCCTATTGCTTTTCCACCTATTGTTAGTGCTGATATCAAACTTGTAACTATTATTGTTGGGATAAGTACATTTATTTCTAATAATGATGCCATTTTAACTGCTATAGTGATGCCACAACTACCAGATACAACACCACATATATCTCCAATTACATCGTTACAAAATGATGATGCTTTTTCTTTATTCTTTATTAGTTTAATTGCTCTTTTTGCACCTTTTATTTTTTTTGTCGCCATAGCATGGAACATTTTTTCTTCCGCTGTTGTTATAGCAACTCCAATTATATCAAATACAATTCCTAGAGCGATAAATAGTATTACCAATACAATATTTATAACTATAAATGTATTTGGTAGTATTAATTCTGACAACAATGATAGTAAAGCTGAAATTAATAATGCTGATGTACTAACTATTATTATCCATTTTTTATCAGCCTTTTTTGATTTTGTTTTTGTTTCCATCTTTTTTAAATCTTTAATTTTCATATATCCTCCAATATTTCAATATAAAAAAAAGAAATGGCTATTTATATAGTTAACTTTACGCCTTAGGTCAAGTTGGATTTCCCTATCTTTTACTTTCCGTTACCAGTAAAGCAGTTCCCTTTTAAAAAAGATAGTAGAGTGTCACCACTTCTACGACTTGATTGCCACTTAGTACGCACTGTAATCCTATAAAATGTCACTCTAGAGGTTTTCCCCATAGATATATTATTATTAATACTCTTTTGCAGTTATAGTTTCAATTCGTTACGTTTATTATATTTTTGCCAAAATATAATAAAATCAAATATTCCAAATAACCACTCAAG
>CAKTUZ010000119.1 GCA_934621605.1 uncultured bacterium
TTGCAAAATCGCTGTATTGATGAATGGATACAACCATTTCAAGTACGGGAAGTACATTGGAATGGAATTTTCAAAGAACTGGAAGACTATATCGGTACGGATAAATATACAGTGTATTTTATGGGCGATCAAAAGTTAATGTCATATTTGATTGATGCTTGCCCTGAAACAGTATCCATATTTTATAAAGCTTTTAAAGTCCATCAAAAATCAAAAACATTACCGAATATAGGGAATATAAATACAGAAAAAATCAATATGGATAATCTTACGGATATGGCTCAAAAAACAGTAAGCTCATTAAAGGAGAAAATCAATAACACCACTGAGTCTACCACTAAAACAAGTTCAACAGAAACAAATAATCAAGAATTATCTATGAAATGGTATGATTTCCTTTCAAAATACGGAATGATTTTCTATATGATTTCAAGTTGTTTAGGAGTAGTTTTTTGTATCATTATGATGTCAATGGTTGGATTTGGAACAGATTATCTTATTTATGCACTTTGCTATGTCGCATCAGCAATTGTTGCATTAAAGATAAGAAAACGTTTGCTTAATTTCCAGAAAGATACAAATAAAATTTTGACAATTTATTTTAGTGTATGTGTTGCTGTAATGGCGATAGCTAATAACACTACGTTAAGAGTTGCAAGAGGTCCCTTTATTCCTTGGCTGCTTTCTCAGATTGTAGTAATTATACTAATATACTTAAATTACACTTATTTCAAAAAGAGAGAACATTTATTTTGTAATTAGTAAGGAGAAGAGTATATGTATTGTCCAAATTGCGGTGCAGAGTTAGAAAACGATGCACAAGAATGTCCTGTTTGTGGTTATCAGTTAGATGATGAATATGAACATAATGATTTTTCAGATATAAATGACGAAAAAATGTGTCCTGTTTGTGGAACTATACTGGAAAAAGAAGATACAGTGTGTCCTGTTTGTGGTATGGAAATTGAACCATCTACCATTAAAAACAATCAAACTGAACCTGTATTGCCTAAAGAGCCATTAAAAAAGAACTCATCTTCTAATAATAGGAAAAGACTGATATGTATTATTGGCATAAGTTGTTTTTTGACGGTCATAATTATATTGTTTGCTTTTAGAGATAAACTGTTTGCAATTAAAGAAAATGAACCTAAGGCAAAGAGTATAGAAAAAACGGTAGATATTGATAAAAATGACTCTCCAAAAGATACGGATTCAAATATTACAAAGACGGAAGAACCTGATAATGTTGTAGATGCAACTATTTATCAAGGATATTGGAACATAAAAGGAAATCAAGACCGTGAATTAACAATTCAAAGTATAAGTGACAAAACAATTACTTTTTCACTTTGGTATTATAGACTTGATGCAGTTGGCAATATTAGTGCAACACTAGATGGAAACAAAGCTGATTTTATGTCTGATGCTGACGGATTAACTTTTAAAGGGACTTTAACTTTTGAAAATAATACAATTTCTGTCAGCATTACTGAATCAGAAAGATTATATATGCCGATAGAAACAATGAAATTTGAAGAAAAACATGCAACTTCATGGGAACTTGCAAATGATTATACAGATACATACAATAGCACAGATAATGATTCTGTAAATGATTCAGAATATGATTATAACAGTTCTGATTCCTATATTCTTCCAGATAGTTCATCGAGAGAATTAACCATTGCTGATATTTCAGGTTTATCCCATGACCAACTGGAATTAGCAAGAAATGAAATTTATGCACG
>CAKTUZ010000120.1 GCA_934621605.1 uncultured bacterium
GGTAAACCTGGTATTGGTAAAACTGCTATTGTTGAAGGTTTAGCTTACCTTATTCAAAGAGATGAAGTACCAGATGCACTAAAAGGATATACAATTGTTAAGATTGATACACAAGCTTTAATGGGTACTGTAAAAGATACTGGTGATACTCGTATTCAAGCTTTAGTGGATGAGATAAAACAAAGACAAAAATTCATATTGTTTATAGATGAAATTCATACTCTTATAAATTCTAATAGTGATAGTTCTTTGGATTTTGCTAATATGTTTAAGACTGGTCTAGGAAGAGGAGATATTAAAGTAATTGGTGCTACTACATCCGATGAATATGAAAAATATATCTTAAGAGATAAAGCATTCACTAGAAGGTTTCAAAGAATAGATATTAAAGAACCTACTGAAGAAGAAACAGTTCAAATACTAATGGGTTCATTAAAGAAGATCGAGTATAAGACTAAAGCTAAAATGGCTTATACAAACTTTATTCAAGAAAAAATAATGAGGTTTATTGTTGAAGTAAATAAAGAATTTAATAGAGTTTATGAAACTGCTGGTAGATATCCAGATGTTGCATTAACTATGTTATCACAAGCTTTTTCTGAAGCTATATTTAATAATGAAAAGGTTGTTACTATTGAGCATGTGGAAAAAGCTATATTAAATTCTAAAACTATATATCCTGATGTAATAAAAAAGGCTATTCCTAAGCTTCATAAAGAATTTGAACAACAATTTGAGCAAGAAAAGGAATTAAAAAAAGACTTTTATTACAATGAATAAAAATCTTTAAGTGCTATTTATTAGCATTTTTTTTATAACTTGATTTATCAAAATATGTAGTGTGTAATAATTCTTTTGATTTTTCACTAAGAGGATAGTCTAAGAAATCATTATATATTTTTTTTATTTCCTTATTTTCATGTGAAAATTTAACTCTAGATTTATTATCTTTTTTATAAATTGATGCCATTCTTTTTGTTTTAGTATCTCTTTCATTTGCTGCTAAAACTTTAGGTTGGCCTCCTCCACCAATGCAACCTCCATAGCAATTCATTATCTCTATGAAATGATATTTTGATTTATTTTCTTTCACATCTTCTAGTATTGGTATTGCTGATGACATTTCATTTATTACACAAATATTAATTTCTTTATTTCCTAGTTTGAAGCTAGTTTCTTTTACTCTTTCTAACCCTCTAATATCATTAAATTCAAGATGTTTTTTGTCTATGTTTTTGCCAGTTTCTAAGTAGTATGCTGTTCTTAATACTGCTTCAGAAACTCCGCCGGTATTTGCAAATATAAGTCCTGAACTACTTCCATTTCCAATAATTTTATCAAATTTACTTTTTTTAATATTTTTGTATTCTATACCTTTTTCGTTTATTATATCTGCTAGTTCTCTAATTGTTAATACGGCATCAGTTCCAGTTATTTCTTCTCTTTCAATTTCATACTTTTTAGCTGTACATGGTGTTATAGCTACGGTAAAAATATCTTCTTTGTTTATGTTTTTAATCTTGGAGAAGTATTCTTTAACCATTATTCCTTGCATAGCAATTGGACTTTTACATGTTGATAGCTTTTTTAATATTTGTGGATAATTAATTTCAGCATATTTTACCCAAGAAGAACAGCAACTGGTAAACATTGGAAGATCTTTATTAGTTTTAATTCTTTCTAATAAATCCTTTGCTTCCTCCATTATAG
>CAKTUZ010000121.1 GCA_934621605.1 uncultured bacterium
GCATTATTCCTTCATCAAATATCTCAGTACAAATTGCACGGATTTTTCCTTCTCCAAATGATATAGCACTTCCAACTTTTATTCTTCTTGCTGGTTTAACTAAACATTCCCATATATCATTTCCAAGATCCTTTAAAAGTAATATTTCTATTACTGCATGAGTTTCTTCTTTTTCACCAATTAATCTGGCCGGAAGAACCTTAGTGTTATTTAAAACCAAACAATCGCCTCTTTTTAAATATTTAGTTATACTTTTAAATACTTCATGTTTTATTGCACCTGTTTTTTTATCAAGTATCATAAGTCGTGATTCATCTCTTTCTTTTATAGGTGTTTGTGCAATTAATTCTTCTGGAAGTTCGTAGTCGAAATCATCGGTTTTCATTGTCATCCCTCTTTTCTTTCATGTATTATACAATATTTATTATAAAAATAAAAGAAAAAGCCTTAGCTTTTTGCTTAAAATAAAGTTCCTTGTCTATTTTTTTCAAAGTGTTGATAGGCTTTTTCTGTTGCTATTCTACCACGTGAAGTTCTTTTTAAGAAACCTATTTGAATTAAGTATGGTTCATACATATCTTCAATGGTTGAAACTTCTTCTCCAATAGATGTTGCAAGCGTTTCAACACCAACTGGTCCTCCATTATATTTTTCTATAATTGTTAAGATAAGTTCTTTATCTGTTTCATCAAGACCTAATTTATCAATTTTCAATCTATCTAAGGCCTTTTTTGTAATGTCTAAGTTTATAGTTTTTAAATCTTCTACAACTGCAAAATCTCTTACTCTTTTAAATAATTTATTTACAATTCTTGGAGTACCTCTACTTCTTTTAGCAATCTCAATACTTGCATCATTATCTATTTTCATTCCTAGTACTTTACTAGTTCTTTTAGCAATCATAGTTAATTCATCAATTGTATAATATTGCATTTTATTAACAATTCCAAATCTATCTCTTAACGGACTTGTTAAGTCACCTGCTCTTGTTGTTGCACCAACTAATGTAAATGGCGGAAGATCAATTTTAATACTTCTTGTTCCACCTTCTCCACCTAAAATTATATCAAGGGTAAAGTCTTCCATTGCTGGATATAATATTTCTTCTATATATCTTGGCATTCTGTGAATTTCATCAATGAAAAGAACATCACCTGGCTCAAGATTAGATAGAATTGCCGCTAAATCACCAGATTTTTCTATTGCTGGACCACTTGCTGTTTTAATTCCTACTCCTAGTTCATTTGCTATTATGTATGCAAGAGTTGTTTTACCAAGTCCTGGAGGGCCATATAATAAAACATGATCTAAAGCTTCTTTTCTTTTTTTAGCAGCATTTATAAACACTTTCATGTTTTCTTTTACTTCACTTTGTCCAATATATTCATCTAGGGTTGTCGGCCTTATGGTTTTTTCATATACTTCATCTTTTATTTTATTATCTAAAACTTCATTCATTATATCACCTACTTAAGCAATAGTTTTAAGGCTTCTTTTACTTGTGATTCCAAAGGCATAGAAGTATCTACTTTTCCTATTATAGTTTTATACTCTTTATCTTTATATCCAAGTCCTTGTAATACTAACGCTAAATCTTCATGATTATTAGTTGTACTAATGTTTCCAATATGAATTTTTCCTTTTAAATCAAGAATTATTTGTCTTGCTACTTTTTCTCCTATTTTAGGGAACTTTTTTAAATATAATAT
>CAKTUZ010000122.1 GCA_934621605.1 uncultured bacterium
TGAAGTTCAAACTCCAGGTGGATGAGTTGGATGCCGACCTGATTGAGGACGTCAACATCGAGATGACCCAGGCGCGAGAAACCACCAATATCTACTCAGATATTCTGGAATCCACGATGGACACCTATTCCAGCATCATCAACAACAACATGAATACCACGATGCGTACCTTGACGTCCATCAGTATCGTCATGATGTTGCCTACCCTGATTTCATCCTTCTTCGGAATGAACCTCATCAACGGTATGGAAAACAGTTCCATCGGCTTTGGCATCGCCATCCTCATCTCTATCGTCGTATCTGGATTGACGTGGGGATTCCTGCGCTATAAGCGCTTGCTCTAAGGGGAAGCCAAGTGCCGCATAGCGCATGGACAGCGCCAGAAGAACACAACAAGTCAGAAAATAATGATAAAAAAATATAAAAAAGCGAGGATAAAAGCAAAAATAAAAAATAAAATTAGGAATTTTCGCTTTTTTTACTTAAGTTTGCAAAATTATTGTGTGTGTATGTGGCAGATAGCAACACCGTTATCTGCCAAGAAGGCGTATGCCACCAAGCAGGAAGTGCTCGAAAGAGTGAAAGAAATCGCTCGCAGTGCCGAAGCTCCTAACAAGGAAGAGCTCGACCATCTGAAGACAACTTTCTACAAGATTCACCTCGCAGAACGAGATGCTCAAACTAAGGAGTATTTAGAAAAAGGTGGTGACCCGGAAAAATTCGTACTTCTACCTGATGACACAGAAGAAGCCTTCAAGGCTGAAATGCAGATCATCAAGGAAAAACGCGCCAAGATCTTCTTGGAGCAAGAAGAGGAAAAGCAGGAAAATTTAGCAAAAAAACTTGAGATTATTGAAAAGATCAAGGCAATGGCTACCTCTCCTGAGGAAGCTAACCAATCATATAATGACTTCAAGGCCCTGCAGCAGGAATGGAAAGATATCAAGGCCGTGCCTGCCGACAAGGCGAATGAGCTGTGGCGCAACTACCAGCTCTACGTGGAGCAGTTCTACGACCTCCTGAAACTCAACAGTGAGGCACGTGAATATGACTTCAAGAAAAACCTCGAGGCAAAGACTGCGCTCTGCGAAGCTGCCGAAAAACTCGATGAGGAAGAGGATGTCATCTCTGCCTTCCATCAGTTGCAGGACTTGCACCAGCAGTACCGCGAAATCGGTCCTGTTGCCAAGGAATTGCGCGAGCAAATCTGGAGCCGTTTCAAGGCGGCAAGCACCGTGATCAACAAGAAGCATCAGCAGTACTTTGAGGATATCCGCGCTAAGGAAGAGAAGAATCTCGAACAGAAGACGGCTCTCTGCGAAAAGTTGGAGGCTATCGATCTGGATGCCATCAAGACCGCTGCACAGTGGGAGGCTACTACCAAGGAGGTAATCGCTATGCAACAGGAATGGCGTGAAATCGGTTTTGCTCCTCAGAAAATGAATGTGAAGATCTTTGAGCGCTTCCGCACCATCAATGATGTGTTCTTCAGCAAGAAAGCTGAGTTCTTCAAGGAACTGAAATCGCAATATTCAGACAACTTAGAGAAGAAGCAGGAACTCGTCAAGAAGGCGCAGGAACTTGCCGACAGTACTGAATGGAAAAAGACGGGCGACAAGATTATTGCGCTGCAGAAAGAATGGAAGACCGTGGGCGTTGTGCCTCGCAAACAGGGTGAACTGCTCTGGAAGGACTTCCTCGAAG
>CAKTUZ010000123.1 GCA_934621605.1 uncultured bacterium
GCATTTATGTTTTCAAACATTTTTACACATACAAAATACTTGCCGTATTTCCAATAATTGCAACAATTGCCATAATAATAATTATCATATTAGCACTACTTTCCAAAATAAAAAGAGATAGTAAAAATACTACCTCTTAAAAACTATTTCTTCTTCTTTAACTTGCCCGAATAAACAAGATAAATCATTGATAAAATACAAACTATTACGGAAATAATAAATATCGCACAAATAATTGCTATTGTATCTCCAGTAGGAGGATTATCACTATTAACAAGTTTATAATGATAATTTATTACAATATTTTCACTAGATACTGTTCCACTAGCACTTCCATCAATTCTAAAAACTTTATACCCAATAGAAATAAGTCTATTAAGTGGTGATGTATTATATTCATTCCCTACAAAAGTATTTATTGTTTCAGTTTCTACTTTATCGCCAGTACTATCTTTATAATAATGATTTACTGTAACTACTGCTTCTTTAGCAACATCAAAATCAACTGTAGATGATGCTAAGGAAGTTTTCTTTTCACCAGTTTGAGGTAATTCTAAAACTCCATTAGCAGAAACAGTCATAGATTTAATATTACTTACATCAGCATCTTCCTTTAATTTCACTGAAATATTTTTAGTATAATAAATATCAAAAGAACCACCATTTAAATTATTTATATTATTTAAACTAACATTCCAAGTAACTGTGTTATTAACACTATCATAATTTCCAGCATCAGCATTAGTACATGTAACATAAGATGGGAGTTGAACAACTATTTTGTAACCAACATCTCCATAATAAGATGATATTGATGACTTATAATCTATCGCATAATTTATTATTTGCTCTTTACTTGAAACCACTTTAGTATCAGTACTAATTTCTAAAACCGGATCAACAATAGTTGAATTATTAAGAGTATAATAATAATCAACATAAATTATTCCATTTGCATATACTCCCTTAGCATTACTTGGAGAGGATTTTAGAGTATATTTAGGTTCAAGATCTTTACTAGTTGTAGAATAATTAGTACCAATTAATCCACTCAACATATTATCAGAAGATACTTTCACAGAAGTAGCTTGATTCTTAACTTTATCCCATAAATAATGACGAACAATGACACGCGAATCATCAAAATTAGTAATAAAATTCCACTTTACATCACCAGATAAACTTTGATATTCGTTACCCATTTTATAATTGAGAGCTAATGTAACCTTTATCTTTTTACTACTACCAGATGGAACAGTAGCAAGTAAAATATCATTTACCATATAAGAACCTTCTTCTTCATTCCAAACAGGTCCATTATACAAAATGTTATTATCCTGATCTTTAACAGTAATAATTGCATATTCTTTTAATAACTTATTAACTTTCTCATCACTACTATTAATAGGTTCTGCTCTTAAATAGAAAGTCTGACCATCTGTATCAGCATAATTATTATTTAAAGTAATTGTTTGATTTATAGTCATTCCAGGTTGTAAATTTTTAAAGTTTTTAAATACACAAACATCAGATGGATCAACATCAAATCCAGAAGTAGAAGAATTAAATGTTACACTAACATCATCATAACTTTTTTCATCATCTAAAGTAGTATTATTATATATATTAGATATCTGATCATCAGATAAACCCCATATAGATTTAGCA
>CAKTUZ010000124.1 GCA_934621605.1 uncultured bacterium
GCTGCGCCTTGTCCTTGACACCGGGCACCTGATAGGATCTGATGACCTTGTCGCCGTTGGAGCTGTCCACCAGCTTGACCAGAACATAGGCATCGTTGGAGGTGTCCTTCTCATAGAAGAACTTCACATCCTGATTCTCGCTCTTGTTGTTGCTGATGAAGAAGGTCTTGCTGGCGTCGCCCTTCACCTTGTAGCCCGCGATCTCCGGGGCGGTGACGGTGATGGTCTGGCCGGTGGTGATGCCCTTGTAGCTGGTCTTGTCCAGATTCAGGATCTGGCCGCTTTCATTACCCACATAAGCGTAGACCGCGATGTCCTTGGTCTTGGGCTGATATTTGTAGGTAACGGTGATGTCGTTGGTGCCGTCGAACTTCGTCGCATCACCAACAGAGGTAGCGATGCCGTCCGCATCTGCATCCACCAGCTCATAGTTGTCGAAGCTGGGGGCAGCCGAACCGGCCTTGTTGGGGGCCTGCCCCTTCACCAGCGTACCGCCGGAGAAAGTGCCCAGATCGTGCGTGACACCTGCGGCATCCTCATAGACCGCCTTGTAGATCAGATTGCCCGTGGTCTTCTCATACACAAAGGTGACGGTGTTATTGCCGTCCTTCGTGGGCGTAAAGTCCTGGGTATTCTGGTTGTCCTTGGGCTGATAGCCGATGAGGTTGGGGGCGGTGATGGTGGTCTGCTTGTCCAGCTCATACTCCACCACCTGATCGGTGTAGTCCGGGATGGGGTTGCCATTGGCGTCCGTCGCCTTGATGGTGACATCCGCCATGTTCCAATCGTAGTAGAACACGACCACCTGATCGCCCTGGGTGAGGTCGATGGTGTACTTGGCCGTTGCGTTGGTGGTGTCCAGCTTGGTGGGGTCCTTCGTGAACGAGTTTTTGAACTTGTCCGTTTTGTTCTGGTAGTCGGTCTGGCCGCCGAGCGCACTGCCGGCTTCCACAGCCTTCCACTTCTCCCACGGCCAGCCGTTGATAGGCTTTTGTGTGAGACCGTCCTTGCTGTTGCGGACGGTGGTGTACTCCCACAGCTGCGTTTCCGCACCGTTCTTTCTGCCAACGCCCACAACATAGACGAACGCAGCGGAGGCGGAAACAACATTACCGGCCGCAGCAATGGTAACATCGCCGCGCACATCGCTCACGATGACCTTGATCTCGCCATTGCGGTCCGCGTCGCCGCCCAGATGCTGCTGCTTGACGGTCACCTTGGGGGTTCCATCGCGGCCTGTTTCCTTGGAGGTATACACCGTCCAGCTGTTGCCCCCGTCGTTTTCTGTCCCGGTCTTGGTCAGAACATAGTTGCCGACGACCTTTCCTTCCTTGTCCGCGACGGTCAGCTGTTCGCCGTTCAGCTCCCAGCCGGCGTTTCCTGCCGCGGTGGTGGTGAAGGTCTGACCGTGCCAGGCGTAATCAGCATCAGTCCATGTGACATTGGAGCCGACATTTTTGTCCACCCGGTAGTAGCCCAGGTAGATCTTGTCATTGGCTTCCTGTGCCGTATAGGTAACGGACTTGTTGATCGGTGCGCCGTACTCCACGGTGACGGTGTGGTCCTTGTTCGGCAGCGTAATGCTGGCTCCACCGCCCTGCACTGCCGGAATGGGGGATGTTGCATCATCCGCGTCCAGCGTGTATGGGCCGGAGG
>CAKTUZ010000125.1 GCA_934621605.1 uncultured bacterium
GGAATGGTAAGTACGAGGTGTACTGTCTTAACTAACGAACTCAAAATATGAAGACATTGGTATCACCATCTTTGCTATCAGCCAATTTCCTGGACCTGAGAAGCGAAGTTGAAATGATCAATCAGAGTGAAGCCGACTGGCTCCACATGGACATTATGGATGGCGTATTCGTACCCAACATCTCTTTTGGTTTTCCTGTTCTTGAAGCCGTAGCCAAGGCTTGCAAGAAACCTCTTGATGTGCATTTCATGATAGCACATCCGGAAGAGTATATCGAGCAGACTGCCAAGACGGGTGCCATGATGATGAATGTACATTACGAAGCATGTACCCACCTGCACCGTACCATCCAGCTGATTCATGCGGCTGGCATGAAAGCGGGTGTCACGTTGAATCCATCTACTCCTGTCTGCGTACTGGAAGATATCATCTGCGATGTAGATATGGTATTGCTGATGAGCGTAAACCCAGGTTTCGGAGGACAGAAGTTTATCGAGAATACCATCAAAAAGGTGGGAAGACTGAGAAAACTCATCAAGGAATCACACTCTAACGCCCTCATCGAAGTGGATGGTGGTGTACAGGCCGAAACTGCCCCACGCCTGGCAAAGGCTGGAGTCAACGTACTGGTAAGTGGAAGTTACGTGTTTAAGAGCACAGATCCTATTTCCACCATCCATGCCCTTAAAGAATTGAAACAGCCAGAGGATTAAACCTCCGGGAATAACATATCCAATACTAGTCTAACTGAAGATATACGTCATGCTTCTTAGCCATTCTGCGAAGATTGAGAAGAGCGTAGCGCATTCTTCCGAGACTGGTATTGATACTTACACCGGTAGCCTCAGCGATTTCCTTGAATGTGAGTTGCTGATAGTAGCGCATATACACTACTTCACGCTGCAAAGTAGGCAACTGATCCATCATCTTTCTGACATCAGAAAGAACCTGAATATTAATCAAATTAACTTCTGCATTTGTTTCCAACAAATCATCACCACTGATATTAGACAGGTCATTGTCATCTTTCGATTCAACGACATACTTATAGCGCTGACCACGATACATATCCATCATGACGTTATGGGCAATACGCAACAACCAACCTCCGAATTTTCCGTTAACAGAATATTCGTGGTTCTGAAGTTTGCTTACCACCTTCAAAAACGTTTCCTGGAAGATGTCATTGGCCACCTCTTGATCACGCACCATGAACATGATGTAGGAAAACAACTTCACCTCATTGCGCGACAACAACAAGTCAAAGGCACGATTGTTACCTTCAACATAAAGAAGGGCCAACTCCTCGTCGGTCAAATCTTGTAGATTTCTCATTTCGTAATCCTTTATTTTTAATTAAGTAAATGTCTAATCAATAGGCTATATTTTTAATCTATTACACAATATAAGTTAATTATCGTTGGCAAAGATAATAAATTTCTGAGAAACCACCAAAATTTTAACATAAAAAAGGTTGGTTACAGGACGTAGCCAACCAGAAATGAATACTTTGAAGCAAACGTCTTTAAAGTATTACGGGTGCAAATATACGCCTTTTTCCGATTATCTCCAAACTTTTTTAAGGCAAAATCACTTTTTTAACATTGTGTGCGTGTACATTACAAAATAAAATCGTAT
>CAKTUZ010000126.1 GCA_934621605.1 uncultured bacterium
GAATAGAAACGCAAGATACCGCAAGCCGTCTCTCTTTTCCTGCCAAAGGAAAAGAGACAGGCGTGAGACGAGCGCCAGACATTCCAACAGGAACGTATGGCAGGCGTAAATCGAACGCAAAACACTCCAATAGAAATGGATGACAGGCGTGAGACGAGCGCCAGACATTCCAACAGGAACGTATGGCAGGCGTAAATCGAACGCAAGACGCTCCAACAGGAACGCATTACAGGCGTGATCGAACGCAAGCCCCCAGCAGAAGCACATGGCAGGCGTGAACCGAACGCCCAACGCCGCAACAAAGAACTGCTCTCGCCCCGCCGCCAGACCCCCGCGCGCACAAACGCTTCTGCCGGGACTATATCCGGCAGGCACAAACATCTCGCCGGCGCACAATTTCACTATCATATAAATCGAAATATCGCTTCTTCGCGTTAGCGCGGACAAACGCCCTAAGCGGACGGCGGCAATTCGGCATGCAATAAAAAAACCGCCCGCCGGAGAGATTGCCCTCTCTCTGGCAGACGGATAGACGCGATATGATTACTTGGTGCCGAAGAGGCGGTCGCCCGCGTCGCCCAGGCCGGGGATGATGTAGGCGTGCTCGTTCAGGCACTCGTCCACGGCAGCGATGTAGATATCCACGTCGGGATGGGCGGCCTGCACGGCGGCGATGCCCTCGGGCGCGCCGATGAGGCACATCAGGCGGATGTTCTTGCAGCCGCGATCCTTGAGGAACTGTATGGCCGCGATGGAGGAGCCGCCGGTGGCCAGCATGGGATCGACCACGATGAGCAGGCGCTCGCTCGCGTCGGTGGGCAGCTTGCAATAGTATTCGACGGGCTGCTTGGTTTCCGGATCGCGATACAGGCCGATGTGACCCACCTTGGCGGCGGGGACAAGGCTCAGTATGCCGTCGACCATGCCGAGGCCCGCGCGCAGGATCGGCACGACGCCCAGCTTGCGGCCGGCGAGCATTTTCGTAGTGCATTTGCAGATGGGCGTTTCGATTTCAACGTCCTTGAGCGGCAGATCGCGCGTGACCTCATAGGCCATGAGCATGCCGATCTCGTTGAGCAGCTCGCGGAATTCCTTCGAGCCGGTTTCCTTCTTGCGCATGATAGACAGCTTGTGTTGAATCAGCGGATGGTCGAACACATACAGTTTACCCATTGTTTTTCTCCTCCACTCGTTTATGCCCCACTTCGACATTTTACACTATTGTACTCCTTTCCCCGCCGCTTTTCAACCCCCGCGCCAAAACAATACGTTAAATTCAGCGCCCGCCGAGCGTCTCAGCCGCCCCAAAGCCTGCGCCAAAGAGACAAAAGCGGCGCGCTCTGCGACCTCTCTGGACTCTCTTCTTTTGATTCGCGGCAAAGTACCTCTTGCCAAACCTCGCAATAACTGACATTCCCGAACATTCACGCCCACGCCCTGCAACACCCAGGTACACGGAGAGACTTGCCCGAGTCCAATTTATGCTCGGGCGGGTCGGGCTGTATATCGATGTTACCTACTCGCTCTATCGGAGACTTGCCAAACTCCAATTTATGGTTTGGCAAGTCGTGTTACATTGCGCGGCAGCAAGTGGAAGCCGCACTGCGGC
>CAKTUZ010000127.1 GCA_934621605.1 uncultured bacterium
GAGTGGAACAGTCCAAGTTAACTACTGTAAAAGCTCTGCAGTCTATCGGATTTGATACCATCGCAAGCGGCGATTCCTACAATGATCTGGGTATGATCCAGGCAAGTAAAGCTGGTTTCCTGTTCCGCAGTACAGATAAAATTAAAGCTGATTATCCTCAGATCCCGGCATATGAAACTTACGATGAGCTGCTCAATGCCATTAAGAACGCAATGAAATAATAGTAATAATTAAAAACAGATGTGGACCCGGATAGTTCCCGAAACCACATCTGTTTTTTCATGCCTTTTCTTTTTTATTTTCTTTTGAAAACAGGGATAGAATCAATCGGTGCTGCTGCTGTGATCGTCTGTCCGCCCTGATATTCTTTGCCATCTCTGGTATCTGTCCAGGTTCCTTCCGGAAGATAAACTTCTCTCTCAAACTGGTTCAAATGAAAGATTGGTGCTACCAGATATTCACTTCCGAACATATACTGATCCTGAAGTTCCCAGCATTTTTTGTCCTGTGGGAATTCATAGAACATGGTACGGATCAGCGGAGAACCGTTCTCAGAAGCTTCCTTATATAATGCTTTTATGTAATCATGCATCTCAATACGAATATCGTAGTATTTCTTCATGATACGATAATTCTCTTCTCCATAGCTCCACAGTTCGTTGGGCTGTCCTGTATGAAGGTATCCGCCGCCCCAGTCACGATTATCAAGAGGCGGGATATTGTAAGGTCCACGATCTCCATGCATACGCAGAACTGCTGAATACACAGCGAACTCATACCAGCGGATCAGAAGCTGCTGGAAATCAGGATCATTGACATCATCGGTCATAAAGCCGCCGATATCTGTAGTCCACCACGGAATACCTGCCAGTCCCATATTCAGGCCTGCCTGTACCTGATCGTAAAATGCTTCAAATGTACTTGGAACGTCACCGGACCATACCACATTTCCGTATTTCTGGCTTCCTGCCCATGCACAGCGAAGCAGATTTACCACATTTCCGTCTCCCAGATTTTTCATATGATCGTAAAATATACGGCTGTACATCTGCGGATACATATTACTGCAGGATAATGCAGGACCTGCAATATAACGGTAGTTTTCAAAATCATATACCCCATAATCAGGCTCGGAGTTGTCAAGCCAGAATGCATCGATTCCGAAATCATAATAGTTCTTTTTGCATACTTCCCATACATATTCTCTGGTTTCTGGATTAAAGACATCGATTTCCACACAGTCTCCCTGATAATCATAGGTCTGTGCAGCACCACGCTCTGTACGGATAAGCAGACCACGATCCATCATAGGTCCGAAATTCTCACTTTTTCTGTCAACGGATGGCCATACGGAAACAATAACTTTAATTCCCATGGAATGAAGTTCATCCACCATTGCCTTAGGATCCGGCCAGTATTTCTCATCGAATTTCCAGTCTCCCTGTACAGTCCAGTGGAAAAAGTCGATGACGATCTGGTCGATCTTGATTCCTTCTTTCTGATACTGGCGTGCTACAGAAAGTACTTCTTCCTGGGTACGGTAACGAAGTTTGCACTGCCATAATCCCATTCTGTCTTCCGGGAACATCGGAGC
>CAKTUZ010000128.1 GCA_934621605.1 uncultured bacterium
GTATGGACACCATATTGATACAGCGGCCCGAATATACCGTTCATTCCTTGTTGTTCACCGACTACACTATAATCATTACAGGGAAATCCAAAAGCAAGCGCATCTATTTCACCTAATCTATCAATATTTAATCTGCGTATATCTTCGTGAATTACTGACTGCGGATTATCAGGGCATATATTTCTTATATATGTGCTACAAGTATCGCGGTCATAATCTGTTGCCCATTGATGAACTATTCTAAAATCAGGATTTTCTATTCGGGCTGTCATAGCTCCATAAGCAATTCCGCCGGGGCCGCAAAACAATTCCCCTAATCTATAATTAGGCATAATATATTTCTCCTTATAATTTTATATTTCTTCTCCGTTTGGTAATAAAAATTTTCTTGAAAATGATGTTCCTGTTGCGTCAGCAATATCGTCAAGTTCATTCATAGTAAAACTTTCTCTCTGCATTTTTCCGCTAAAATTCTGCGGAGACTGACCTAAGCGTCTGGCTAATTCAGCAGAACTAATATTCAGTCTGGCACAAAGCATTTTTATCTGTTCAGAAATAGTCATAAAGCCACCTCTCATTACAATAATACATTATATATTATAAATCAAAAAATTTAGCTTGTCAACTATTTAATTTAGCTATACTAAATTTTGTGTATCATAAACAATTTTTTAATTTACTTTGCTAAATATTACTGTATGGTTTGCTCTGCATTTTGGAATGGATTTGCATTGCTAACAGAAAAATTTTATTAACTGTTTTTGTTTTTTGGCAAAAAACTTTTTTCAGTCGTAGTAGTAACAAAGATAAATTTTTAAAAATTTTTTTCTATAAAAGGTTGCTTTTTCTGCATTTTATTTGTTACTTATATGAGGGGCAAAAAAGATAAAAAATTTTTCGTTTTGAAGTTGCCGGAACAGTATTTTCTGCACTACCTATATAGAGAGCAAAATTGAAATTTTTATCGAAAAGGGTTTGGGAATATCCCAAAAATTCAAAATCAAATTTGTAGAGTGTGGCTACACTCGCTTTGCTTGCTATTCTGTCGGAATGGTAAGCAACCACAATTTGATTTTGAGCGAGTGGGTACTCATTCGCTTTGCTTGCTACTCTCAAAAATTACTTATTATCACGAAAGAAAGGTGTTTTGAAAATGAACAATGATAACAAATTTAAAGTGTCAATCCAAAGTATGTTAGATTATGAATTGCCCGATATCGAGGTTAAATTTGAGGACTGCAAAACCGAATATATCTTTACCGGGACATACGAGGGCAACAGCGCAATTTCAGCAAAACTATTAAAACTTATCGAAAAATACAAAACTTTTGCGGAAAGGGCTGACAAATAAGAAAATGAGCGTTAAAATAAATTCAAGCAATTTTGTTATGGCAGACTGTCCGAACAAAAAGGAGGATAAAAATTTTATGAGACAGTCTGAAAAATTTACAATTCTATATTGCCGTTTGAGCCGAGATGATGAACTTCAAGGCGACAGCAACAGTATTGTAAATCAAAAAAATATTTTAAGCAAATACGCAAAAGAAAACGGTTTCAAAAATATACATTTTATAGTTGATGACGGT
>CAKTUZ010000129.1 GCA_934621605.1 uncultured bacterium
TTGTATATCCTGATGGAGCTTTTAATTCTTCAAGCATATAATATCCAGGTTCAACAATTATTTCTTTTTCACCATTTATTATTTCAAATGATTCATAACCACTGACATATGAGCTTTCACAACTACTCTTTTCAGATGAGGTACATTTTTTAAGTCCAAATACTGCCCCACTTATTTTAGCTTTTGTAACACTATCAACTTTTTCAATCTTAATAGTTCCCGTTTCTCTTGCATCCTCAATTGTTATAGGAGTAACAGTACCACTAATAACACTGATTTTTTTAGAACTATTATTTATCTTATAACCAGTTGGAGCTTCAACTTCACATACATAATAATCTGAATTATTATATTTAAGTATTGGGGTTAAACTTGAATCTGTTTTATTTAGACTGTTGCCATTTAATACTGCGTTTACACTAATACCTATACCAAGATCTTTTTTATTATTTGTAGGAAGAGATGTAGTACCAAAATTAGATTTTAGATTACTTATTGTAACAGTTCCATCATTAGCAGTAGTATAAATTGTAGATGTATCACTACAATCAGACTTAGTACTTGATATTTTAAATTTAGCACCATTTAATCTGGTTCCATCTTTTGCATCTGTTTTAATGATCTTTATATCACCAGTTTTAACTTTGATGTTAAAGCTTAGTGTTCTTGTTTCTCCAGTTGGAACATTACTCATATTCCAGTTTATTGAATTATCATTAGAATTAAATGTAGCGGTAGTTCCACTTGTTGTGCTAATGCTTCCATCCACATATTCAAAGTATTCAGTATTAATATAGTCTTTTACTGAAATACTGTCGAATAATATGTGTTGAAGAGCTTGCTCAAATTTTTCTAATAAATCTTCATTAGTTGCTTCATAGATTTTTCCGGAACCATCACTTTTATTGTAGTTAACAATTTGACTTAAACGATTACCAGAATCTTCAAATGTTACATCACCTGTATATCTATATTTAATACCAACTATATCCATAATTGATCCATATGAAGAATTTAAAGTATCAAGATATGGTTGAATAAGGTCTCCATCAGCATTATTTCCACCATCGGTTAAAAATACTACTAAATACTTAGAATCACTGCTTCTATTATTATCAGCAGCAAGTAAATCAATAAGTCCGTTAGTGGATCCTAAAGCATCTGCATACCTAGTACAGTCAATCCATCCATTGTAAATGACATTACTTATTTCTACTTCAAGTCCATTAATGTAATTTATTAGGTTATTTTTACCAGATGATCCAACAAAGTCATATTTATAGACCTTAGGGACTTTAGTGTTATCTGTAGATGATTTAAACCAGGTATCGAAAGTAAGTACAGCTGCCCTATTTCCTTCAATATTTAGTACTTTATTTACTAATTGTGAAGCAGCAGTTTTAACTGTTTTCCACTTATCTTCATTTTCAATCATACTATGAGTACGATCTAGTATTAAAATTAAGTCAGTTTTATCCGCATTAATAGTTTGATAATTACTGTTAAATTCTAAAGTAACCTTAGCTTCATTATCAGATATCCATGTAGAGCTTTTATTTATTTTATACTTTCCAGTTGAGTC
>CAKTUZ010000130.1 GCA_934621605.1 uncultured bacterium
ATCGATTCCAGCCCGTCCCGTACGATTGCGGCACTGGGCTGCTTCCCGGATACACAGCCGATTGTGCTGATTCTGGGCGGATATGACAAGCATATCCCCTTTGACGTGCTGGCGGAGCCGGTATGCCGCCGCGCCAAGGCGGTGATTCTGACCGGCGCGACCGCGCACGCGATTGGATCGGTGCTGGAAGGCAATGACGGACCGAAGCCCCGTCTGCGTTATGTGCCGGACTTTGACGACGCGGTCCGTGCGGCGTCCGCAGAGGCCTCCGACGGAGATGTGGTGCTGTTCTCTCCGGCATGCGCCAGCTTCGATGCCTTCCGAAATTTCGAGGAGCGCGGCGAGCGCTTCTGCGCGGTAGTCAACGCCATTGAATAAATTTTTTGCGTGAGATTCATATACAGCAATAAACAGAAAGACCACACAGTGGATGATTTTGTCCATTGTGTGGTCTACTGCATATTATTCTGTGGGCTTACGCATTTTTCGCCACTCTATAAGAAGTTCATTCATTGCGGCACCAATTTTCATTATTTTGGAGATCATACAAGAACTGAAGCAGTCGGTATCGGTTGCTTTCTCATCACAGTACAAACCTCCTCGATTTTCCTTGACCGGCGCGTGATTTTGTGGTATGATAGAGGCAGAAGCATGGAAAACGGAGGGAAAATATATGTACAGGCTGCTGATTGTGGAGGATGATCCCGGCATCGCGGAGGGGATCATCCGGCAGGCCGCGGCGTGGGGACTGGAGGCGCGCGCGGTGCAGAATTTCCGCAGCGTGACCGGAGAATTTGAAGCGTATCAGCCCCATATCGTGCTGATGGATATTTCACTGCCGTATTATGACGGGTATCACTGGTGCGCGGAGATCCGGCGCATTTCCAGCGTGCCGATTCTTTTTATTTCGTCCGCGTCCGACAACATGAACATTATCATGGCGATGAATATGGGCGCCGACGACTTCATCGCCAAGCCCTTCGACGGGAATGTGCTGATTGCCAAGGTGCAGGCGCTGCTCCGCCGGAGCTACGATTACGCCGCGCCGCCGCCTGCGCTGGAGCATCGCGGAGCCGTGCTGGATACCGGTGAGCAGACGCTGTGCTATGCGGGACAGAAAATTCCGCTGACCAAAAACGAATACCGCATCCTGCTCTGCCTGCTGGAAAATAAGGGAAGAGTGGTCAGCCGCGAAAAGCTCATGGAACGCCTGTGGGAAACCGATTCCTTTGTGGATGAAAATACCCTGACGGTTAATATCAATCGCCTGCGCCGGAAGCTCAGCGGCGCGGGACTGGAGGATTTCATTACGACCAAATTCGGCGTGGGCTATATGGTGGGGCCGGTATGAGAGGACTGAAACGGTTTCTGTACGACCGGCGGCGGACCATCGGTGCGTTCGGATTGTTCGCCGCGCTGAACGCGCTGCTGCTGGCCTTGTACCGTTTGCCCGTGCAGGCGGCGCTGTATCCCACGCTGCTCTGCGCGGTGCTGGGCGCGATTTTTCTGGGCGTGGAATATCTGCGCGTCCGGCGCACGCATGAGGCGCTGGAGCGTCTGCTGGGGATGAGCG
>CAKTUZ010000131.1 GCA_934621605.1 uncultured bacterium
AGCGGCCAGAACGCTTCCGTAAAAGCGAAGCGAGCAAATTTACTTGCATAGCGAAGCGTTAGCCCGCAGGGGTTCGCATTGCAAAGCAACGACACGATGAAATCGTGAAATCCCCAATAACAAAAAAATACCGTACGATTTGTACGGTATTTTGGTGGGGATAAGGGGATTCGTAGGAAGCGGCCAGAACGCTTCCGTAAAAGCGAAGCGAGCAAATTTACTTGCATAGCGAAGCGTTAGCCCGCAGGGGTTCGCATTGCAAAGCAACGACACGATCAAATCGTGAAATCCCCAATAACAAAAAAATACCGCACATTTGTACGGTATTTTGGTGGAAAGGATTTGAACTAATCCGCACCGTGAGGAGTGGTGGGTGTTTTGTCAAGGTTGAAACGCAGTTTATGTCGGCGGTTTATAACGTAAAGTATCTCAAAATGGATTGTTTGGTCTATGGTTATATCCAACACTTGCATCGAGCGTTTTGCTTTGTTAATTTTGATTTCGCATCGAGATGAAAAATATCCCCGACGTTCATTGTCTGAATCATCGGGGATGGTGTTTGTGTATTTGTAGAAGATTTCTATTTTATCATCATAGACGACAACTCTGTCGAGTATGTGTTGTAAATATAGTTGCGGATCGTCTTTAAATTCCGTGCGTAAGAATCGCTCTATTTCTTCCTTGTTGAATGTCTTTTGCCGACGTGTTTCTTCAACTGCTATTTTTGTTTCTATATCTTCCTTTTCGTTTTCTAGAGCGGCAAGCCGTTCCTTTGTGATTTTGGTTATTATTCCTTGCTCGATTGCGCTCATGACGTTGGTCAGGGCTTTGTCAGTGTCGAATAGACGTTTGTGCAACGTTTGTAATATGCTGTCGCTCTTGTTGCGCTGTGCTTGAACTTCGAGAACTTTGTCCGCAATAAGCGATATGTTTTCATCCGTACAAAACACTTCATACGTGACTTGCGCAACGAAATCGTCCAACTCTTGTTGGCGGATAACGCGCAAATTGCAATCTTTATGTTTTTTACGCCCTGCGCACTTGTAATAAAAACGCAATTTGCCGTTTCTTGCCGTTGAACTATCTCCTTGCAGTTTGCGCCCGCAATATCCGCACACGACTTTATTGCGCAACAGGAACGTTGTATTGACGCTGCGTTTTCCCGTTTTATTTACCGCAAGTTTTTTCTGTATCGCGTCGAACAACGTTTTGTCTATAATCGGCGGATAGATGTTGTCAAATACCTCGCCGTTGTATTTGGTGATGCCTATATATTTTTCATTTACAAGCATTTTGTACACGGTTTGCGGAACGAACGGTTTGTTTTTGTATAAAACGCCTCGCGCCGTAAGCTCTTCTATGATTTCGCGCACGATTTTTCCGCCGTAATAGCGTTCAAAGATATATTTTACGATATGCGCTTGTTCTTCGTTGATTTCAAGTTTTTTGTTCACGACTTTATATCCGTATGCGATGCCGCCACCGCCGAATTGTCCTTTGAGCCTGCTTTCTCTAAGTCCGCGCTTTATCTTTTGAGATAACTCTGCCGAATAATATTCCGC
>CAKTUZ010000132.1 GCA_934621605.1 uncultured bacterium
TATTGCTAAAAAGTACATTGGTCATGATATGGATTTGCTCGATCTTATTCAAGAAGGAAATATTGGGCTTATTAAAGCAGTTAATGAGTTTGATATTGAAAAAGGATATAAATTTTCAACATATGCAACATGGTGGATAAAACAGAGAATAATACATTCAATACAAAATAAATCAAGAGCAATAAGAGTTCCTGTATATATAACTAAACAACTCAGAATACTAAATGATATAACAGAAAAATTACAAGCTGAATTAAACAGAAAGCCAACTATTGAAGAGTTAGCAAAAGAAATGGAGCTTCCATTACGTAAAATTAAAGAATTACTTAATTTATCAACGAAAATGGTCAGTTTAGACGGACGTATAAATTCAGAAAACGATGTAGAGAGTGAACTAATTAACTTTGTAGCAGATGAAAATTCTGAAGTTTTCATTAATAATACCGTAGACAACATTGTTTTAAAAGATTTGTTAGAGAACTCTAATTTAACTTATATAGAGCTAAAAATAATAAAAATGCGATATGGAATAGGTCTACCTCGACCAATTACACTTCAAGAGCTTGGGAAATCTATGCATGTAACAGGAGAAAACATTCGTCAAAAAGAAGTTAAAGCACTAAAAAAGATGAGGTTAAGATTTTTCCAGCAAGAAAAAACTTTAAATAAATCAAAAAATCCGGAAACAAAAGAAGAAAAAGCTAAACCAGTATCTTCAACTGAAGTATGTAGAACAATATTTGAAACATTTCAAGGATACGAATTTGAAGAGATAGTTGAAATGATATCAAAATTAACTAATAGTGAAAAAGAATTATTACATATAAGATTTGGGGATAAACTATATCAAAGACCACCAAAAGAAATTATATGGCCAGATAAAGCTACTAGATATAAATACAAAAATGTTTTGCTTCCAAAAATGAAAATGTTACTACAAAAAATTAAAAGAAGAAATGAAATACAAAAAACTAAGCCAGTTATAAGAGCTAAAAAGAGCGTTGATAAGTAAAATACGTTTCTTTTTCTTTTTACATTTGGTATAATCTTATTAGAAAAGAGGAGTAATATGAAAAATAGTGCAATAACAAGTCGTAATGTTGATTTTGCTAAGTGGTATACAGATGTAGTAAATGCTGCTCATCTAGCAACATATTCTAACGTAAAAGGTTGTATAATACTAGAACCAAATGGATATGAATTATGGGACAGTATAAGAACACAAATGGATAAAATGTTTAAAGAAACTGGACATAGAAATGTGGCAATGCCAATGCTTATACCAGAAAATCTTATGAAAAAAGAAAGTGATTTAATAAACGGTTTTGCACCAGAAGTTGCATGGGTAACGGAAGGTGGATCTAAAAAACTTGAAGAAAGAATGTGTATAAGACCAACATCAGAAACACTATTCAGTGATTATTATTCAAATGTAGTAAAATCATATCGTGATTTACCACTTAAATATAACCAATGGTGCAGCGTAATGCGTTGGGAAAAAGAAACAAGGCCTTTCTTAAGAAGTAGAGAATTCTGGTGGCAAGAAGGACATACAGT
>CAKTUZ010000133.1 GCA_934621605.1 uncultured bacterium
GAGCTGGGCGATTTTGAGGAGCAATTCATCGATCAGCTGTCCGGCGGTCAGCGGCAGCGTGCCTATATTGCCATGGTCATTGCGCAGGATACCGATTATATCCTGCTGGACGAACCAACCAACAATCTGGATATTTACCATGCAACCAACCTCATGCGCATCGTCCGCCGCCTGTGCGATGAGCTGGGCAAAACGGTGATCCTCGTTCTGCACGAGATCAACTATGCTGCGTTTTATTCCGATTACATCTGCGCTTTCGTGGATGGAAAAATTGCAAAGTTCGGCACTGTGCAGGAAGTGATCACCAAAGAAAACCTGTCCGATATCTACAAGGTGGACTTTGAGATCATGCAGATCGAAGGCAAGCCTTTGTCGATATATTATTGATTTCAGTACTTTTTAAAAGGAGAACTATTATGAAAAAGATTTCTCGTCGCTCGTTTTTGACCGCTATGGCTGCTGTAAGTGCAGCGGGTGTTCTCGCCGCCTGCGGCGCTTCCTCCTCCACGGCAAGCTCTGTGGCATCCTCTGTAGCTGCATCCAGCGAAGCCGCAGCCTCTTCGGAAGCTGCACCGGAATCTGTGACCATCAAGGCGTTCAACGGTGCAAAGGAATTGGTGGACGTGGAAGTGCCCTTTGACCCGCAGCGCATCGCCATCCTCGACCTTGCTTCTCTGGACATTCTGGATGAACTGGGCGTTGGCGACCGTGTGGTCGGCACGGCATCCACCTCTCTGGATTATCTTCAGAGCTACGTAACCAATGACAGCATTGCGAACCTTGGCAACATCAAAGAGGCTGACATGGAAGCCGTCATGGCCTGTGAGCCGGACATCATCTTTATCGGTGGTCGCCTGTCCAAATCCTATGATGCCCTGTGCGAGATCGCACCTGTTGTTTTCCTTGCCACCGACACAGAAAAGGGCGTTGTGGAAAGCACCCGTGAAAATGCGCTGACCATCGCCTCTATCTTTGGTCTGGAAGACCATGTGGAAGCTTTGATGGCGGATTTTGACAGCCGCATCGACGCCCTGAAAGCCTTTGCAGAGGGCAAGACTGCCATCGTCGGCATGACCACCAGCGGCAGCTTCAATGTTCTGGGTAACGATGACCGCTGCTCTATCATCGGCAAGGAAATCGGCTTTGAGAACATCGGCGTGGATGCCAACATCGACACCTCGACCCACGGTAACGAGGCTTCCTTCGAGTTCATTGTAGACAAGAAACCCGACTACATCTTTGCCATGGACCGTGATGCAGCCATTGGCACCGATGGCGCACAGATGGCACAGGAGATCCTGGAAAACGAGCTGGTCAAGAGCACCAATGCTTACCAAAACGGCCACGTCGTTTATCTGGCACACCCGAATGTCTGGTACACTGCAGAGGGCGGCATTCAGGCACTGAGCGAAATGCTGAACGATCTGGAAAACGCACTGCTGTGAATTTTTTAAAATTCTTCTTGCAATTTTGAAAAAATCCCGGTATAATACCTTCCGTTAAAAATACAAAAAGCCGGCTTACAAAGCGTGAAATCCTGAGGAGATGCTACCCC
>CAKTUZ010000134.1 GCA_934621605.1 uncultured bacterium
CGATATTCGGTCCGTTCGTCGTGGATCAGGTGCATGATAACGATCCGCAGATTTGACTCCAGATAGAGAATATGATTTGTCGGAATATCGATTGGTTCCGAATTGACGGAGATCGTAATGATTTGCTTTTTCCGCACCACTTCCCTGACTGCATCCTCAAAATAGGATACCAGTCTTTCCTGCATATTGCTTTTCAAAAGATACCGGAACGCCTGTACTTCAAACCCTTCCGGCGCATACTGGATGAAGTTGGTCAGAAAAATGATCACAATCCCCGGTTTTTCTTTCCGCAATCTCCGCGCCAGATCAATGCCGCTGAAACCTCCCATATCAATGTCCAGAATCGCAATATCATACCCTGCAAGGTCTTTGACCGCGCAGGGATCATCAAACAGGTGAAACCGCACCTGCATTCCATTTTCGGTGCAATGCTTTTGAAGCAGCTCTGAAACCTGCTCCGTAACACGCCACTCATCATCACAGATCAATATATTCATCTGAAATTTCCCCCAAGATAAACGAACCGGCTTTTGGTTATTCAAAATATTTCATCCACTCTCACAGCGATTATAATACGATTAGGTTAAAATCGCAAATAGTGCACGCTATAGGATAGAACCGTGCCTTTTCATGACAGAAAAACCGTTTTTCGTTACCATAATGTGGATTTTTTCGCGGTGTGAGCGTAAAACAGAACCGCCTACCCGCATTCTATCGCAAGGCAAGAAATTAGTGCAACATTCAAACAGCATATTTGCGATATGCAATTCAACGTTGTTGCTGTTGCATTAAAAAGTTGAATTGCTATAAAACACCAAGGAGTATCGTCATGAAAGCACCGCAATATAACAGCATTTTGCGCAAAAAAATTCTTGTTTTCGCAGCTGCGCTGGTTCTTCTTATCGCGCTTGCGTTTGAATTTTACCCAAGAAGCTCTCAGATCATCGATCTCTCCACCGGTTCCGGGCTTTCCAAAATGCTCCGGTACGATGATGCACAGGTCTATATCGTTGGCGAGGTGCATCGAAAGGTAGAATACCAAAAGTTCCGCAATGTGCTGTTCAAGTATCTTGTGAAGGAAAAAGGTGTGCGTGTCCTTTTGATGGAGCATGGCTATGCAAGCGGCTTTATCGAAAACGAAACGATACAGAACCGGATGACCTTTTCCGATGCGTTCGAGCAGTTTACGGTATCCCAAGAGGACTACGAATTGTTCCAGTGGATGTCGGAATTCAACCGGAACAGACCGGATAATGATAAGATCTCCATCGTTGGTGCAGATATCACAGATTCGATCGAGATGCTCTGCACCTTCTGCAAGTATCTGCTGAAAGACTGCGATTTTTCGGCAGCAGACAGAGAGACGCAAATGCTTTTGATCGGTATCCAGAAATGCCGGTTGCAGTATCGTTTTCAAAACAGTCTGCTGCCACAGCTGATTGAGCAGATGCAGACCCGGCCGGAACAGCTCGAAGCAGTGCTGGGCGATAAGATGATCCATCTGGAGCGTGCTCTTCTGGGCTGGCAGCAGGAGCGGACGTGCAATGAACTGA
>CAKTUZ010000135.1 GCA_934621605.1 uncultured bacterium
AATAAAGCGGTTCTCCCCTTTCTGCGCCGTCAGGGGAAGGGGCATATCGTGAACATCAGCTCGGTTGCCGCCGTAGCACACATTCCATTCCAGACCTTTTACTCCGCAAGCAAGGCTGCGGTTTCCTCTTACTCCTATGCGCTGGCAAACGAAGTCAGGCCCTACGGCATCCATGTTACCGTCGTAGAGTTGGGCGATATCTGCACCGGGTTTACAAAGGCACGCCAGAAAAACATTCTCGGCGATGATGAATACGGCGGGCGCATCTCCCGGAGCGTCAGTCAGATGGAGCATGACGAGCAAAACGGCATGGACCCGGCAACCATCGGGCGGTACATCGCCGGTATTGTGGAAAAAAAGAAACCGGCAGTCGTTTACGTTGCCGGTGCGCAGTATAAATTCCTGAGCCTGTTGTGCAAGCTTCTGCCTGCCGCAGCGCGCGGAAAGATCGTAGGGAAGATATACGGGTAACCGGCGCACCGCTGTGCAAAGTACATCTTGACAAAGCTGCCGGAATATCGTATTATCTGTCCAGAAAAAGTCGCCACCGGGCGGCTTTTCACGGGGCAAGAAGTTAGTTATTACTAACATTCAGGCTCTCTGTCTTGAACCTATGACAGAGACGCTCGCCCTGCACTGCCGTACCGCAACATAAAAAATCAACAGGAGAAGATGATGAAAAGACTATTAAAAGCATTTTGGATCGTACTGGGCTTTCTTTGCATGGTTCTGGGCACTGTGGGGATCGTGCTTCCCATTCTGCCCACGGTCCCCTTCTATATGGCCACCCTGCTCTGCTTTGCAAAAAGCTCTCAAAAGCTGCACGATTGGTTCGTAGGTACGAACTTATATAAAAAGCATCTGGACAGCTTTGTTCAAAAAAAAGCCATGACAGCCGGAACCAAATGCAAGATCATTGCAATGGTCACCGCTGTTATGGCTATCGGCTTTCTCTGCATGAAAAATGCGCCCATCGGCAGGGTCTGCATCGCCGTGGTGTGGGTCTGCCATCTGCTGTACTTCGCCCTGCGGGTCAAGACCATAAAGCCCGCAGAGCAGGAACCGGAGAACGCAGAGTAGATCAAACTCCGCAAATCTGCTATATGTATACAAAAATACCGCCGAGGACACCTCACAAATGGGAAGCTTCCTCGGCGGTATTCTATTCGTGTTTTGCGGCAAGCTTTTCCCTTATACGCCAAACACCGTTTTTGTCAGTCGGATGCCTGCCGCCGTTTTCATGGTATGTTCCATAAAAGATTGGATCGCCTGCTGGCTGTACCCGCTTTCAGACGCATTGACGATATAATCCGCTTCTATCAAAATCTGGTAGTCAATGCCATCGATCTGCGCCGGGCTGTGGTGATGCCCCACCAGATAAGCCACCCGGTCGATCTGCGCGGCTGTCATGCCGGTATCCGCCAGAAACTTCCGCACCAGCGGGTCACCTTCCTGCTCTTGATAGCTGCCGTTGGTGTTGCCGTATTTCTTGCGGCAGAGCGGACAGGCAATGTCGTGGGTGATCGCCGCCACTTC
>CAKTUZ010000136.1 GCA_934621605.1 uncultured bacterium
AATAGCTTCGGGCGTTATCTTTAAAGCCACATTGCGGAAATAGAAGTATTCCGTCTTGGCATTAAAAGCATCGGCAAAATCAATCACCATAGACAGTAAACCACCTGCACTCTTCTCGGAAAAAGTTTTATCTACCATATTGGCACAGTCCGACATAAGGCGTTGCTCGAGGTCGTTGTGTCTCCAACATTGTTCAATAAATTCCAGCAACAAATTCTTCATCGCCTGAATGATACTATTGCTTTCTATATATTCCACAAAGCAGCGGTCGAGGTGGATGTACTGTCCCACAAGGTCGGTGCTTTCGGGGTCTATCATGCGGTAATATCCGTGTGCCGACATAAAAAGCCAGACTTTAGAGGGGGAAACCTTGCAAGTAGGTGGCTTGGGTTTACCACTACGCGGATCACGCGGATATTCAATTTCAAAGGGATCTGTGTTCTTTGCACCACGCAAACGCGAGTAGAGCGGAATACGAAGGTCGTGGTCGAACTTAAAATTGTCCTCGTCGGTCATGCGGTAGGCAATCATGTAGTCGCGCACAGAACGAGGTGAGCAACCATACAACCATTGCCAACGCTGATTGTAACGTGAGCGGAAAGCCTCGGGCAACATGGCATAGCACAAGTCGCTATATTTAGTTGCAATGGCTCCGCAATCGCGTTGACTGGCAATATCATTGGGGTAAAGCATAATGATACGCTCAGCAAAACGTTTCATCTTTTGATATTGTATGGCGTTGAAGTCAAGTTTCTCTTGTCGCCATTGTCCGCGGTCGATATACCAAAAGTTTCTCCGTCCCATACTGAAGGCGACATGATACCAACAGGATTTTTGAAAATGAGGATCGTTCTCTTTGTCGATGCGAAGCGAACGCATGGCGTAAAACACGCTAATGGCATCTTCGGGTGTGCGGCAGAACACGATGTTGCGAGCCTTAACGTCGGGTGACTTTATCTTTTCTTTTTCCAAATGGAATGTGCCTTTCGGGTCGCCATTTTTATCTTCGTTCTCCACCCAAACTTCTTTTTCGTCAGTGTATTGCTCGTTCGGTTCAAACTTTTCTATAGCTGCATGTACGGCTGTGGATGCGCTATCGCGATTATCCATAGCATAAGTAAAGACTTTATCGCCCATGAGCCAACGGCTTACCTTGCGCACACTATGATCGTCGCAAGTAGAAAAAACGATTGGGTCGCCTTTCATTGCCGGACGGAACAAACAACCACATGAGCCTTGTGGTGCTATAACATCGGTAGCGAAGCAAACACAAAGTGGATTCCACGGCGTGCCATAAATAACCTCGCTCACTTGTTTACCTTCACGCACTACGTTGGGTAGCGTCACACTATCCACAGCATAAATGCGGAAATCTTTATTGAGCATGTCGGTAGTAAAGTTCTTGCCAAAACCAAAGGTTGGAATGCCTTTTACCAACGTAACTTCACAACCAAGTGCGGCAAGTTCTTGCGGATTAAAGTCCATCTTCGGCATAAACGAGAAGGTGTCTATCGTCTGCGGTGCAATGG
>CAKTUZ010000137.1 GCA_934621605.1 uncultured bacterium
GACCATTCGTCATCAGCATAAACAGTCCCTGAGCAGATGCCCTAATCTTCGGGTCGCATTTCTGGTCAACAAACAATCCACCAGAAACATTGAAGAAGTCGAAAGCCACACCATAAACGATGCAGGAAGCCACAAAGAGGATGACACCCGGAAAGGCAGGATTACCCAATCCGAAGAAACCAAATCGGAGCACCCAGGCAAACATGGCAATCAACATCACCACCTTGATACCAAAACGCTTCAGGAAGAACGGAATCAGCAGGATACACAGCGCCTCTGCCACCTGAGATATAGAAACCAACAGAGTAGCATTATTGGCAGCGAAAGTATCTATCATGGCAGGATCTCCCTTGAAACTGGTAATAAAAGGAGTAGCATAACCATTGGTTACCTGCAGAGACATACCTAAGAGACAGGAGAAAATAAAGAACAGCGCCATCTGCTTAGACTTAAACAGTTTGAAGGCATCCAGTCCCCACATCTCCGCAATACTCTGGTCTTCCTTCTTTACTATCTTACACTGAGGCAAGGAATAGCAATAAAGGAAAAGCACAAAGCTCATCAATCCCGACATAAGGAACTGCAGATGCGTATATTGGAACTTATTTGCATTTTCAGCAAGGAGGAAAGAGAAAGAACCGTCTTCCCAAGTTGCGCAATTCACCACCCACATCATGAGGATAAAGCCCACAGTACCGAACACACGGATAGGCGGAAAATCTTTCACGGTATCCAGTCCATGATCCTTGAGAATGGTGAAAGCAGCCGTGTTTGACAGAGCGAGCGTAGGCATATAGAAAGCCACACTGAAGGTATAGACAGACATAAAGAGTACCTCGTCCGGTTGAGCTGCAGCCTGTCCCATAGCAAAGAGTGCACACATCGCCACGCCAGCCAGGAGATGGCAATACCCGAGGAGGCGTTGAGGCTGAATCCATTTATCAGCTACAATACCCATCAAGGTAGGCATAAAGATAGACACTATTCCCTGAATAGCGTAAAACCAGGCAATTTCTGCGCCCATGCCAGCTTTGCCAAGATAATTGCCCATAGAAGTAAGATAAGCTCCCCAGACTGCAAACTCCAGGAAGTTCATCACTGCCAAACGTACTTTTAAATTCATGCTATTATATTTTTTAAGTTTAATTCAAAATGCGTTTATATAGATTGCAAAGATAATGAATATTCTTGAAATAAAACAAGAAAATAAAAAAATCTCATGACGATATGGCCAATATTTAACAAATTATGTGTAAATTTGCAGCCAAATTAAAACAGAAAGACAGATGTTATTGAAATTTTTCGCGACGTGCAACAAGATTGGGGCATTCACCTTGGGAGGAGGTTATGCCATGATTCCCATCATGGAGAGAGAGTTTGTGGATAAGAACAAGTGGATGGACAAACAGGAGTTTATGGACATCATGGTAGTAGCGCAGACCACACCAGGAATATTTGCCATCGACATGGCCAGTCATATCGGATATAAATTAAAAGGAGTATGGGGAGGCATCGTGGGCGCCA
>CAKTUZ010000138.1 GCA_934621605.1 uncultured bacterium
CAATATGGGAATCCCGGAGGAGGACTTGCCAGATATCGTAAGCCGCTGGCGGGATTCAAATAAGCGGATCAAAGACCTTTGGTACAGCTTGCAGAATGCTGCGGTACACGTCATTAAAAACGGCGGCAGTGTCGGAGTTCGGAATCTGATCATATCGCATGAGTGGGACGCATACCAGATGAGGGACTATCTCACAATTACACTTCCGAGCGGCAGAAAGCTTTATTATATAGAACCGCAGCTTGGAGAAAACCAATGGGGTGGCGCGTCCATTTCCTACTACGGCATGGATCAGACCACAAAGAAGTGGAAACGCTTAGAAACCTACGGAGGAAAATTAACAGAGAACTGTGTGCAGGCAATCGCAAGAGACTGTCTGTCACAGGCAATTGAACATTTAGAGGAAAACGGACTGCCGGTCGTGTTTCATATTCATGATGAGGTGGTCATTGACATAAAACCATGGGCAGATGATGAAACAATGCTTGACCGCGTGGTTAAAATCATGAGCCAACCGATCGCATGGGCACCGGGGTTACCCCTCGGCGCGGATGGATGGGTCGGGAAATTCTTTAAAAAGGATTGAGAGGAGAATTTGAATGAAAGTATTAGTAGCTTGTGAAGAAAGCCAAAGAGTGTGTATTGCTTTCAGAGAACGAGGGCATGAGGCGTATAGCTGTGACATTATAGACCAAAGCGGAGGACGTCCGGAATGGCATATCAAGCAGGATGTATTGCCGCTTTTGAACGGAAGCTGCGAATTTGAGACAACTGACGGAACAAAGCATAAGATTGACGGAAAATGGGATTTAATTATAGCACATCCGCCATGTACATATTTGTCTGTTGCCGGCGCGGCGCGTCTCTATCCTCACAAAGGCGAAATGGATGTGGAACGATATAGGCGAGGAATCCAGGCTGCAAATTTTTTCATGACTATTTATCGTGCTGATTGTGATAAGATTGCAATTGAAAATCCGGTACAGATGAGGGTGTTTAATTTACCGAAATATCAGCAGATTATTCAGCCTTACGAATATGGACACCCATACAGTAAAAAGACATGTTTATGGCTTAAAGGACTGCCTGATTTAAAGCCTGCAAACATTATATCTGATGGTATTATCAGCTGGGTATCCGGCGGTTCAAAGGACAGCTGCGGAAATCCAAGAAAACAATCCGGTACAAAAATCCGAAGTGCAAAAGAACGAAGCAAAACATTTCCCGGCATTGCTAAAGCCATGGCAGAGCAATGGGGATAATCAGAGAGGAGAGAATTTGAATGAAAAAATTGATTCAGATCTTACCGAACGGAGAATGCGCTCCTAAAGTAGATCGGTATGAGGTGTATAAGCGCCTTGCAGAGTATGAGAAAACAGAACTGTCACCGGAATCGGTAGAGGAATTAAAAGATCGGTATTTCGAGGAGGTTGTTGCAAAGAATGCGATCATTGAAATATGTCAGAAACAAAATGAAGTCCTCGAAAAAATGCTTGAATAGGTGAAGTTTG
>CAKTUZ010000139.1 GCA_934621605.1 uncultured bacterium
TGATGACGAATGGTCTGGGTGCTACGATCGGTACGCTGTTGGCTGGACAGGTGATCAATCATTATTGCCAGTTCAATGAACAGGGATATCTGATGGGCGACTGGAGAAGTTGCTGGTTGATTTTTGCCGGTTATGCGCTTGTTGTAGCTGTGCTTTTTGCTTTCTTGTTTAAACCTAAGAAGCAAAACTAATGTGTGATTAAGAAAAAATAGGAGATATTTATTTATGGACTCATGTTTATTAGATGTTAAAAGTGTTTCCGAGATTTTAGGAATAGATGATGTGGCTCTGGTGTCTTTGGTTAATTCTGAAGAGACCAGACAGCTTATCGTTGCGTGTGATCTGGAGATGCGTGACTTGATCATGAAGTATATGGCGGATAAGCCTGAGACCCAGATGCTTTTCCCAAGTGTGGTGAGTGATATCTTAGGTACGCGGGATAAGAGTTCGCTGGAGGTCAGAATCTTTGGGTTGAAAGATGGTGTTTATCAGACTGAAATTTATGATCAGTTGACGCAGAGGTCTTTCCCTATCAGATGTAGTGACGGAATCTTCTTTGCTGTTGTCTGCAAGCTCCATATTTATGCTTCGGCAGAGGTGATGCGCCGTCATTCTATTCCTTACGAGACGTTTGCTACGAAGGTAGGGCTTCCTTTGACCGTACTCTCTGATAAGCTGCTCAAGGATTCTCTCCAAAAGGCGATTGAGACGGAAAACTACGAGATGGCTTCCAATTTGCGGGATGAACTCAATAAAAGACATAAAGATAAGCACGAATGAAAGAAGTAAGATATTTTTTTGTGCCTGATGCTGGCAATGTGACGGAATTGCCTCAGGAGGAGGCTAAGCATGCGCTCAAAGTGCTGCGCCTCTCCTCGGGTGATGAGATAAATCTGATGGACGGCGAGGGCAATTTCTATCGTGCGGAAGTTAGTCTCGCCTCCAGCAAGCACTGTCTCTATCAGATTTTGGAAACTTTCCCTCAGCAGCCTGCCTGGAAGGGAAAGGTGCATTTAGCTATTGCGCCTACGAAGATGATGGATCGTATCGAATGGATGGCTGAAAAGGCTACGGAAATCGGCTTTGATGAACTCTCTTTTCTCTCTGCCAAATTTTCTGAGCGCAAGACTATTCGTGTGGACCGTGTGGATAAGATTGTGGTTTCTGCCGTCAAGCAGAGTCATAAGGCTTGGAAACCTGTGGTGAATGAGATGATTCCTTTTAAGGAGTTTATTGCCCAGCCTCGCACGGGGAAAAAATATATCTGCCATTGCTATGAGGAGATAGACAAGGTGGACTTGTTTGCTGAACTCCAGAAGCCTTTGGATGATGAGGGAGATGTCACGATCCTGGTGGGACCGGAAGGGGATTTCTCTATCGAAGAGGTGCAGTTGGCCTTGCAACATGGATATGTTTCGGTGAGTTTAGGTACCAGCCGATTACGTACGGAGACCGCTGGTCTGATGGCTGTGGCTATGGCTAATTTGGCTCGACGCATTTAAT